>JALHJB010000073.1 GCA_022839745.1 Actinomycetes bacterium | reverse complement strand
GGGCCGCGGGGTGCTCTGGGAGATGTACAACGAGCCCAACATCACGCCCTTCTGGCGCCCCACGGTCAACGTACAGGACTACATACGCCTGGCCACCGCCACGGGAAAGGCCATTCGGGCCGCTGCGCCTAAGGAAGCATATATCGGACCGGCCACCTCGACGATAGACTGGCGTTTCCTCGAAGAGTGCTTCCGCGGAGGGCTGCTTGAGCTCTGGGACGCCGTTTCGGTCCACCCGTATCGGCCGACGCCGCCCGAGACGGTCATTCCCGAGTATGCCCGTCTGAGGGCGTTGATCCGCCGGTACGCGCCGAAGGGCAAACGCATTCCCATCATCTCGGGCGAGTGGGGCTACTCCGCGGCGTGGGGCGGGATGGATGCGGACAAGCAAGGCAAGATGTTGCCGCGCCAGTGGCTGACCAACATAGCATGCGGCGTGCCGCTATCCATCTGGTACGACTGGCACGATGACGGCCCAGATCCGAAAGAACCCGAGCACCACTTCGGTACCGTGCTGCACCCATACCTCAAGGATCGGACGCCGGTCTACGATCCAAAACCGGCCTACATCGCGGCCCGGACGCTCGCCTCGGTCCTGCGAGGATTCCGATTCGACAAGCGCCTGGTGGTTGGTCCACCCGAGAACCGCGTCCTGCTCTTCAAACGGGGACGGGAGGTTCGTGTTGCCGCATGGACAACGCTGGCGGGAGGAAGCGAGATCGTGCTGCCCGCTAGCCCGGGTTCACTGAAGCTGACCGATCACCTCGGCAAATCGCTGCCGCCCGTAACCGCGGCGGGTCCGGGAGCTCGGCTCAGACTGACTGATGCACCGGCGTACATCGTGCCGGAGGGACGTAACCGTGCGCTCGAGGCAGCCGGCGCCTGGGAGGCTCTGCCGCCCGAAATCGTGACCGCATACCGTCGTACGCTCACCGTACAGGCCAGGCTCCCCGCATGGGCCGGAGGCCCGCGTACCGCGAGCAAGACGGTCGCGCTGAGCCGCTCGGCAGAGCCGATCGAGACACAGCTCGCACTGAAGATAGACCAATGTGCGCCCATCGTTCAGGCTACACACGTCGTAGTCTCGAATCCGCTCGTTGTGGAGATGGAACCTCCCATCGGCGGCCGAGCGCAGATCACCGTCGAGAACCCGGCCGGAGCGCCATTCAGCGGCGCTGTCGAAGTGGGCTTCGACGGCTCTGCCGGCACGAGTCGCCGAGCGCCGCTCCGGTTCAGATCCGGTCAGACGCTGGAGCGGCTTTCGGTTCCGGCGCCAGCCATGCCCCCCACGGGTCTGTCCATCGCCGTCAGGATCCTCGAC
>JALHJB010000072.1 GCA_022839745.1 Actinomycetes bacterium | reverse complement strand
CTCCCGGATTTCCATTTGCAGCAGATCGATGCGTCGTTTTGCCCGCTGCAGGCGCTTGTTCGTCCGAACAATCCCCACATAGTCCCACATGAAGCGGCGCAGCTCGTCCCAGTTGTGCGCGATCACCACTTCCTCGTCGGCGTCGGTCACGCGGCTCTCGTCCCAGTCGGGCAGCGGCAGGGGCGCGCGCCGAGGCTGCGCCAGCATGTCCTGCACCGCGGCTTCCCCGAAGACGAGGCACTCGAGCAGCGAATTGCTCGCCAGGCGATTGGCGCCGTGCAGCCCCGTGCAGGTCGACTCGCCCACCGCGTAGAGGTGCGGCAGATCGGTGCGGGAAGCCAGATCCACCTTGACGCCGCCGCAGGTATAGTGCGCCGCCGGCACCACCGGGATCGGCTGCTTGGTGATGTCGATGCCCAGTTCCAGGCAGCGCGCGTAGATGTTGGGAAAATGGCTGCGGATCCAGTCCGCATCCTTGTGCGTGATGTCGAGATAGACGCACTCGATGCCGAGCCGCTTCATTTCGTAGTCGATGGCGCGCGCCACGATGTCGCGCGGCGCGAGTTCGGCGCGCGGGTCGTGTTTTGGCATGAAGCGCTCGCCATTGGGCAGCCGCAAGATGCCGCCTTCGCCGCGCACTGCCTCGCTGATGAGGAAAGACTTGGCGTGCGGGTGATAGAGGCAGGTGGGATGGAACTGGATGAACTCCATGTTTGCCACGCGGCAGCCGGCACGCCAGGCCATGGCGATGCCATCGCCCGTGGCGGTGTCCGGGTTGGTCGAATAGAGGTAGACCTTGCCCGCGCCGCCGGTGGCGAGCACCGTGTGCCCGGCGGAGAAGGTGCGCACGTGTCCGGCCTGCCGGTCGAAGACATAAGCGCCGAGGCACCCCAGTTCGGGCCGACCGATCTTCGCGCCGGTGATGAGGTCGATCGCGATGTGGTGCTCGAACACCTGGATGTTCGGGTGCGCCTTCACCTTGGCGGTGAGCGTCTGCTGCACGGCCG
Organism: Actinomycetes bacterium; assembly: GCA_022839745.1. Classification (GTDB taxonomy): domain Bacteria; phylum Actinomycetota; class Coriobacteriia; order Anaerosomatales; family Anaerosomataceae; genus Anaerosoma. Next base: position 324 of record JALHJB010000072.1, on the reverse strand, counting down.
CACCGGTGGCATCCGCCGCGTGGATGATGCGCCGCTGCGAGTGTCCGCCCTCGCGGGTGAGATGGTACTGGCCGCGCTCGTCGCGCGAGAACGGCACCCCTTGGGCGATGAGCCAGTCGATGGCTTTCTTGCCGCGTTCGACCACGAAGCGCACGGCTTTCGGGTCGCACAGCCCTGCGCCGGCTACGAGCGTGTCGCGCACGTGCGCTTCGATGCTGTCGGCGTCGTCGAGCACCGCCGCGATGCCCCCTTGGGCATAGGCGCTGGCGCTCTCCATCAAGGTGCGCTTGGTGACCAGGGCGACCTTGTATTGGTCGGCGAGTT
>JALHJB010000071.1 GCA_022839745.1 Actinomycetes bacterium | reverse complement strand
AAGGAAGTGGGCGACAGCATTCTGGCTTCGGCGCTGCCGGTGCTGCCCGGCGTGGCCTACCTGGTGGACAGCGGGGATGTGCTCGTTTCCACGTCGTACCTGACCGCAGCGGAAGAAGGAGAGGTTGAGGCCGAGGTCTCTGCCGAGCCTGAACTGATCCGCCGCCGCGAAGAGGAAGAGGAAGACTAGCCTCGCCTGCGCTCGACGAAACGTATCAGACATGGGGCAGGGGTCGCTCAGCGGCTCCTGCTGTCTTTTCCGTCCCGGCTCATTCGTCTGGTGCGTCCGCGTCGAGATCGTCGTCCGGCCCGGACTCCCCGCTATCGTCCCGCTCACCTCGCTCCTCGCGCTCGACGGCGCGGGCGAAGATCAGAAAGCCCGTGTGCCCAACCATCTGGTCGTCGGGGCGGATGCGCTGGGGGATGGTCTTGTAGGTGCGGCGGATGATCTCTTCGATCTCCAGGAAGTACCAGGGGCCGTCGTAGAGTCGCTCGGCGAGGGCGATCACCTGGTTGACGGTGGGCAGGATCGCGCCAAAGAAGCCACCGCCGCGCAGGGCTGCGCGCCCTCATGGCTCAGGCGGGGCTTGGCGGGTGTCGAGCCATATCGAGCCATCAGGTCGGCTTTGTTCTCGGCCCGCGGATCAATGCGGTTGGCCGCATCGCAGATCCACGTCAGGCGCTCGACCTCCTGCTCACCGCAGATACCGACGAAGCTGCCGCGTTGGCGGCCGAGCTCGAGCAGGCCAACATGGACCGGAGGAAGGAAGAGGCTCGTATTCTCAGTGAAGCCGAAGCCGCTCTCGGCGAGACGGGACACAACGGAGCTCCATGCATCGTGCTCGACGATCCGTCGTGGCATCCGGGGGTCATCGGCGTGGTCGCCAACCGCCTGTGCGAGCGTCATGGTCGGCCGGCTCTCCTGGTGGCCACAGACACCGAAACAGGTATGGGGCGCGGATCAGGACGCAGCATTCCCGCATTCGATCTTCACGCGGCGCTGTCCGAGTGCGCTCCCCTGCTCCATGAGTTCGGCGGACATGCGTACGCGGCGGGTTTCAGCATACCGACCGCCGACCTCGAGCAGTTCAGGGAGCGGTTCTCCGCCGTGGCAGCGGCGCGCCTCGATGGCGCCGACCTGCGGCCAACGCTCGAGATAGACGCAGCGCTGCCGACGTACGATGTGACGCGATCGCTCATGGACGAGCTCAGCATGCTTGAGCCGTGGGGTCATGCCAACGAAGAACCCCTGTTGCTGGCTCTGGGTGTACAGGTCCGCAGTGTTCGGGCGATCGGCAAACAGAGCCAACACCTTAAGTTCCACGTCGGAGAGCCCGG
>JALHJB010000070.1 GCA_022839745.1 Actinomycetes bacterium | reverse complement strand
AACGCCCTGGGCGCGGCCGTGGTCTCCATGCTCCCCGCCGTGCTCGACCATCTCCAGATCGCGCTCGACTCGCACCTCGTGCTGCTCGGCTCCATCCAGTCGCTCGGGCGCGGCAACCACCAGGGCATCCGGGCCTTCCTCGACCAGTATCCCGACGACGTCGACTTCGGCATCTGCGTCGAAGGGATCGAGCTGGGCCGGCTCAACTTCTTCTCCATCGCCACCGCCCGCGCCGACCTGACCTGCGAGGTCCGCAACGGCAACTCCCCCCGCGGCTACGGCTCGGAAAGCGCCCTGGTGGTGCTCAACCAGATCATCAACCGCATCCTCGGCATCCCCGTCCCCGTGCGCCCCTACACCGTGATCCGCATGGGCAAGCTGCGGGCGGGCGTGACCTACGACGTCGAGCCCGACCACGCGCTCCTGGGCCTGGAGATCATCAGCCACGACGACGACCAGGTGGACCGCATCCAGCGGGAGATCGAGGCCGTCTGCTTCGAGATGTCGGCCCGGCACGCCGTCAACGCCCGGCTCGACGTCTTCTTCCGCACGCGCGCCGGCGGCATCCCCTTCGCCCACCCGCTCGTCAACGGCGTGGTCGGCGTGATGCGCAGGCTGGGCATCGAGCCGGACCAGAAGCACAGCCCTTCCGAGGTCTCCGAGATGATCGCCCGCGACATCCCCGCCGTCACCCTGGGCATCAGCTACGGGCGGAAGAACCGCAAGCGAAAGCCGGACTACGTGCTCATCGAGCCGATCCTGCGGGGCGTGGCCCAGGTGGTCGGCACGCTGTTGGCCATCGACGGAGGGTCCTGCGATGCCGTCTGACGACTGGCTGCACCGGCGGACCTTCCACCACACGAACTTCTGGGACATCAAGTGGCTCGTGCAGCAGAAGGAGCAGCACGGGCTGTCGATCTCCCTGTGCCTCCCCACGCTCAACGAGGAGAAGACCATCGGCCAGGAGATCGTCATCTTCAAGGCCGAGTTGATGGATCGGTTCCCCCTGTTGGACGAGATCGCCGTGATCGACTCCGGCAGCAAGGACAAAACCTGCCAGATCGCCGCCGAGTTCGGGGCCGACGTCTACATCTCCGCCGAGCACCTCGCCGAGCACGGGCACCACCGCGGCAAGGGCGAGAACTTGTGGAAGGCCCTCTACCTGCTGCGCGGCGACATTATCGTGTACGTCGATACGGACATCGCCAACATCCACCCGCGATTCGTGTACGGTCTCGTCGGGCCGCTGATCCTCAACCCCGAGGTCCACTACGTCAAGGCCTTCTATGACCGGCCCATCGCCCACTCCGGCGGCCTGCGCCCCACCGGCGGCGGGGC
>JALHJB010000069.1 GCA_022839745.1 Actinomycetes bacterium | reverse complement strand
CACCAGAAAGGTGTTGGCCATGCCGCCGCCGATCACCAGATGATCGACCTTGCGGATCAGGTTCGACAACAGGTCCAGTTTGGTCGAGACCTTGGCGCCACCAACGATGGCCACGAGCGGACGCTTGGGATGTTCGAGGGCGCGCGAGAGGGCCTCGATTTCGGCGGCCATGAGAAGCCCGGCGCAGGCCACGGGAGCGAAACGGGCGATGCCCACCGTGCTCGCTTCCGCCCGGTGCGCAGTGCCGAAGGCGTCGTTCACATAGACGTCGCACAGGGCAGCGTACTTGCGTGCGAGTTCCTCGTCGTTCTTCTTCTCGCCGACGTTGCAGCGCACGTTTTCGAGCAGCACTACTTCGCCCGGCTGAACGGTGAAGCCGCCATCGACCCAGTGCTCGATGAGCGGTACCGGACGGCCGAGGAGTTCGGAGAGCCGCTCCGCGATGGGAGCGAGTGAGTCTTCCGGCGTACAGGCGCCTTCCTTGGGTCGGCCGAGGTGGGAGGTGACCATGACCTCGGCGCCTTGCTGCAGGCAGTATTCGATCGTCGGGATGGAGGCGCGGATGCGGGTGTCGTCGACGATGCGCCCGGTTTCGTCTTGCGGCACGTTGAGGTCGGCGCGGATGAAGACGCGCTTGCCGCGCAGATCGACGTCCTTGAGGGTCTTGACGCGCATGGCAGGCTCCTCAGGCGCAGGTGGCGAGCGCCTTGGCGGCGTCGAGCATGCGGCAGGAATAGCCCCATTCGTTGTCGTACCAAGCGAGCACCTTGACGAGCGTGCCCTCTATGAGGCGGGTTTGCGTCGCGTCGAAAATGGAGGAGTGGCTGTCGTGATTGAAGTCGCAGGACACGAGCGGGTCGTCGTTCACCGCGAGGATGCCCTTGAGCGGACCGGCGGCGGCCTGGCGCATCAGCTCGTTGATCTCGTCCTTGCTCGTGGGGCGGCTCGCGGTGAAGGTGAGATCGACGAGTGAGACGTTGAGGGTGGGCACGCGTAGCGCGAAGCCATCGAATTTGCCCGCGAGCGCCGGCAGCACCAGGCCGACGGCCTTGGCCGCGCCCGTCTTGGTGGGGATGATGTTCATCGCCGCGGCGCGGGCCCGGCGCAGGTCCTTGTGGCGCGCGTCGATGAGCTGCTGATCGAGCGTGTAGGCGTGCGCCGTGGTCATCAGGCCGCGTTCGATGCCGATGTGTTCATGGAGCACCTTGGCCACCGGCGCAAGGCAGTTGGTGGTGCAAGAGGCGTTCGAGACGACTTGCATCTCGGGGCGTAGGATCTGGTGGTTCACGCCATAGACGATGGTGGCGTCGACGTCGTCGCCCCCGGGCGCGGAGATGAGCACTTT
>JALHJB010000068.1 GCA_022839745.1 Actinomycetes bacterium | reverse complement strand
TGGTAGACCTCGGTAAAGACCTCCGGCGGCAGGCGGTCGAACGTGAGCCCCTCGACGGTTATGAAGTTGCGGCCGGGCAACTCGACCAGTGGCGCGATGACGCCCATTGCGTCGACCATGGCGACGCCGTCGCCCTCGCGCCGGTAGGTGATGCGACGGTCGGCCGTGCCGCTGCAGAGCGGGGCGATGGGGTGGTGGTATTCGCCGGGAGCGATGAGCACCGTGTCGCCCGGCTGCACGCGGCGCTTCACCGCCAGGTACACCTTGACCATCTTCAGCACGCCAGGCGCCAGATCGTCACCGGCGGTGATCTTGATGCGCTTCTCCTCGAACTTGCGATCGAAGGCCTCTCGCTGCGCCTTCAGCTGCGCCTGTACCTTTTCCAACTGCTTGTTAGTGTCTTCGTCGCGCACCCGCACGTCGAACCACTGCTCGCGCGGCAGCTCCTCGAGATAGGCCTCGGTGATCTTGGCGCCAGCCTTCAGGCCCTTGGGGCCGCCCTCGGCGGTCTTGTCGACCAGGATCCGCTGCAGGCGGGCAAAGGCGTCGTCCTCGAAGATACGGTAGGTATCGTTCAAGTCCTTGCGGATTGCCGCCAGTGCGTCAGCCTCGATCGACAACGCGCGCGCGTCCTTCTCGATGCCATCGCGGGTGAACACCTGCACGTCGATCACGGTGCCGTCCATACCGGACGGGACACGCAGCGAGGTGTCCTTCACGTCCGAGGCCTTCTCGCCGAAGATCGCCCGCAGCAGCTTCTCTTCCGGCGTCAGCTGGGTCTCGCCCTTGGGCGTGACCTTGCCGACGAGAATGTCGCCCGCCTTCACTTCCGCACCGATATAGACAATGCCGGACTCGTCCAGCTTAGACAGCGCAGCTTCGCCGACGTTGGGAATATCGGCGGTGATTTCTTCTGCGCCCAGCTTGGTGTCACGGGCCACGCAGGTCAGCTCTTCGATGTGGATCGTGGTAAAGCGATCCTCCTGCACCACCCGTTCGGAAATGAGGATGGAGTCCTCGAAGTTGTAGCCGTTCCACGGCATGAAGGCGACCAGCATGTTCTGGCCCAGCGCCAGCTCGCCCAGGTCCGTGCTCGGCCCGTCCGCCAGCACCGAGCCGCGGGTGATCACATCACCCGGCTTCACCAGCGGCCGCTGGTTAATGCAGGTGTTCTGGTTGGAACGGGTGTACTTGGTGAGGTTATAGATATCGGCACCAGACTCGCCAGGCCGGGTTTCGTCGTCGTTGACCCGCACCACGATACGGGCGGCGTCGACACGGTCGACCACACCGCCGCGCTCGGCGACAACGGTCACGCCGGAGTCGATTGCCACCGTCCGCTCCATGCC
>JALHJB010000034.1 GCA_022839745.1 Actinomycetes bacterium | reverse complement strand
GACCCCAGTCGGATATGCAATGCGCCTCATCTACCACGAGCAGACCGATCCGCTCAGCTATAGGCAGCAAAACCTTCTCCACGAATTCCTCATTGGCGAGGCGCTCAGGCGACACCAGCAGCGCATCTACTTCGTTCCTCCGGACGGCACGCTCGATGCCAGGCCAATCGTCTCGGTTGGTCGAGTTGACGGTGCGCGCGCGGACACCTAGCCGCTCTGCGGCTTCGATCTGGTTGCGCATCAAAGCTAGGAGCGGGGACACGATGAGGGTTGGTCCGCGTCCGCGGTCCCGAAGGATGCGTGTCGAGATGAAGTAGACGGAGCTCTTGCCCCACCCGGTCCGCTGGACGACAAGAAGCCGCTCTCGCTGGTTCACCAATGCATCAATGGCCTCCCACTGCCCATCGCGGAACTCGGCGGCGGCATCGCCGAGGGCGAGCCTGAGGAGTTCGAGAGCGGCAGCCCGATCAGTCACGCGTTCATCCTGCCTTCGTCATGTGGAGCCGCTCCCCGGAGGGGCTGTTCCGCTTAGCTGTTGATCACCCTGGGGATAAGGCGTAACAGTTCGCATATCCGCGAACAAGCGGATTGACAGGGAGAGCAAGCGATGAACCGGCCATGTCCGCCGACGGTGTGACCTTCGGCCAGGCGATTTCGAAGGCCCGCAAGGCACTCGGTCTCAGCCAGAAGGAGCTCGCAGCGCGCGTGATGAAGGAAGAGGGCGGCGGGTCGATATCCCCGCAGTATCTCAACGACATCGAGCACGATCGACGCAGCCCCAGCTCGGGGCACCTGATCCGCCAGTTCTCCGGCATCCTGAACATCCCGGAGGACTACCTATACGCACTCGCAGGACGGCTGCCGGATGATCTGCGGCCGGATGCTTCCACCCCGGACAAGGTCGTCGAGGCCTTCGCCAATTTCAGGAAGACGTTGAAGGAGTAAGGAGGTTGGCATGGTGAAGATGATCCGTGACAACACGGGCCGCTTTGCCGAGCGACCCTTCTACGCGGCGCGGGATCTCGACAACGAATGCGAGCGGCTGATCCGGGACCTCCTGCTGAAGCGCCACGGTCAGGTCGACTATCCCGTGGCGACCGACGACCTGACCGTGCTGATCGAGATGCACGATGCGGACCTCGACCCTTACGCCGACCTGTCAGCGTACGGCGCCGATGTCGAAGGGGTCACCGAGTTCTTCCCCGACCGGGGGCCCAAGGTCTCCATCTCGGAACGCATCGCGGCCGACGAGCGGCGCGAGAATCGTTTCCGCACCACGCTCACCCATGAGTTCGGGCATGTGAAGTTCCACGGGCCTCTCTGGGCGCAGAAGTTCGCCAACGGCGACCTGCTCGAGCGCGGGGTGAATGCGAACAAGGCGATCTCCAAGCGTGACTACATCCTGGACGCCCCGCAGTCCGACTGGATGGAATGGCAGGCCGGCTATATCAGCGGCGCGCTGCTGATGCCGGTTACGCCGCTCCGTCGCCTCGTTTCCGACTACTGCGGCCCGCGCGAGCTGCACGGCGATATCCACGTTTCGACGGAGCATGCCGCGCAGCTGATCCAGATGGTCATGGAGCGGTTCGCGGTTTCCGAAGAGGCCGCCCGCATCAGGCTGTTGAAGCTGAACCTGATCACTTCGACGCACGGACAGGCCTCGCTCTTCGGTCGCTGATCGCGAATCCGCGGAACTGCGTATTTTTTCGATTGACTCCCCACTGGCGCGATATACGCTGATTAGCAGATCAGCCGATACATGGAATCACCAGAAAGGAGATCACGGTGACTGCACTGTCTGCCTTCCTTCGCAAGACGCCCGGCGAGGGGCTGCGCGAATACTTCGACCGGCCGGAGATCGGCCTGCCCACCGAGTTCGACTGGAGCGTGCCGGAGGCCGAGCTGTCGAGGCCGCTTCTCGGCGCTATCGAGAAGATGTCCCGCGTTCAGCGTGACCGCATCTCGAACGACGCCGAGCGCGTCCATGGCCTGTCCGATGAGCCGGGGCAGGCCGCGATCTACAGCGTCGCGGAGGATCCCGCGTTCCTCGATGGGCTTGCGAACCCGCACGCGCGATCGCTCTGGATGTTCCTCAACGCCCAGGACCGCTTCCGCCATGCCGAGGAAGTCCGGTTCACGGAGGACCGCCGGCGCGGTCGGATGTGGGCCGGCTACATGACCGACGCGGGCTGCACCGTGCAGCGCGATGCATCGGCCCGTCACGCCTTCATCTCCGCGATCAAGGAGTTCTCGGGCGCCGCCCATGCCCATGTCGACATCTTCGACCGAGTTAGGACGACCCATGAGGGCGACGAATGCGACCTCGTGCAGGTGACGATCTACCGCGAGGGACGGCCCGACGATTTGCTGCGCTTCGACGACAAGGGGTCTCTCGTGCGGCAGGCCTATCGTCCCGTGTTCGAGGCCGCGGTAACCTATGAGCCCGCGACCGGCGGCATCGAAGTGATCGCCAACGACAAGGCGACGCGGGGCGAGATCGTGAAGGCGACGGTCACGCACCTCCTCGGCATCGCGTTCAAGGAGAACCGTCTGCCGCTTCGGTGCTACGACCTCTCCGTGCTGCTGACGCCGTACGACTTCCCGGTCGACCCGGAGGACGGGATCGAAGGTGTCGAGGTGCGCGAGCTGCGCCTCATGCCGATCGACGACAGCAGCCGAAGGGTCACACTGGAGAACATGGCCCGCGCGGACGGTACCATCTGGTCTATGGCGGACGAGATGTTCCAGGAGCGCACGCCCTTGCGCGACGGTTTCGTCATCACGCGGACCAAACTGGCGGTGAAGCTTGCCAAGCGCCCAGGGGGCGACCGCCGGCGCACACTCACGCTGTCGATCACCTGGCCCCACGGCTGCGACCTGAAGGATCGGACGGCCACCGAGCAGATGATCGGCGAGAAGTACCTGCGGCGCTGGGGGATCCTGGTCGATGACCTGCAGCTCTTCGAGGATTGATCTCGCCGCCCGCCGGCTGCTCTCGTCCATCGCCGGGACCCGCGATGCGCGGGTCTCGGCCATGGCGCTGGCGCATATGCGCGGCGCCGGAAAGACACTGATGGATACCGGACTGCTCGTGCAGCGCGGCGGCGCGATGTCCGTCGTTGCCGAGGACGATCTGGACGACACCCCGACGTCCGTCATCGCCCACCCGATCACCGACCAGCATGGGCATCTCGGCAACGCGGCCTGGCACGACGAACAGGCGAGCGCCCGCCGCCGGGTCTATGCGCTGGACATGGGAGCAGCAGCTCGGCGGGTGGTCGCCCGCCTCGACTGCTCGCTCGGAAAAGACCCGGTGCCTTACCTCGACGGCGCGGTGCTGGACTTCGGGACAGCGCGACTGCCGAAGCGAAGGGCACGTGTCGGGATCTGGGTCGCTCGCCGTCTGACGACACCGGCCGTGTTCGAGGAGTTCCGCCAGCTCGTTGCGCGCCGCCCGGCCGACGGGCTTCGTGTGGTCCTCTTTCTCGACCCTCCGGATCGGCATCGCTTCCGCTTCATCCGGGGCCATGAGTTCGTCGCGTTGGCAGACGTGGTCGATCATGAAGATGGTCTTGCAGTCGCCCCGGAGGTCCTGACCGCTCGCCTGCTGAAGGGCCCGTCGCACAAGGAACCCGTCTGGGTCTCCGGCGACGGCGGCGTGCTGATCGTGCATGGCAAGTGGCACGAGTTCACCGGCGGCAAGCAGAAGATCGCCGTCGCCATGCTCGCCGAGGCAAGGCTTGACGGGGATCCGGTGCTGCCCGTCGCGCGCGTCCTCGAGGAGGCCGAGTGCGGCCCCTCCGTGAAGCGACTGAAGAATCTCTTCGACGGGCACCCTACGTGGCAGGAGGTCATCCGGGAGAGCGGCTCCAGCGCCTGGCTCGAGGTGTGACGCCACCAAAATCGCGACGATCAGGGCGTCCTTCGGGGCGGCCTTTTTCGTTTTCGGGGGCCCCGATCTGCATTCCTCCCGTCTCCCCTCCCTCCGCCCTCCCGCTCTCCTCCCCCCACACACCCCAGTCTCGTTCGCAGGCATTCGGCCAATCGCGAAGGAGACGACGATGTCAGTCACGCATCTCAACCAGGTCGAGCTGGCAGCTCGTTGGAAGATCAGCCCGCGCACGCTGGAGCGCTGGCGTTGGACCGGTGAGGGCCCCGCCTTCATCAAGATCGGCGGCCGTGTCGTGTACCGGCTCGAGGATGTCGAGGCCTACGAGGCCAACCGGCACTGCTCGAGCACCGCCGACAAGCCCGCCGTGAAGCTGGCGTGAGGGGGTGGCCATGACGATCCCCAACCGCATCACCCTCGACGACCTTCCCACCATGCCGGTCGGTGAGATCGCCGCGCTGCCGGGCGACCAGCTGGTGCTCCTGAAGCAGGACGCTGATGAACGGCTGCGCTCCGCGAAGACCCTCTGCGACTGGCTCGATGGCGCCATCGCGCTGAAGTACGGCGACAAGGCGCAGGAGGCGCACCGCGCGGAGAGCAAGGACACCGGCACCGTCCGGCTGCAGGATGGTCCGGTCACCGTGGTCGCCGAGCTGCCGAAGCGCGTTGATTGGGATCAGGCGATGCTCGCCGGTCTCGTCGAGCGCATCCGGGCGGATGGCGCCGATCCCGCCGAGTACGTGGACATCACGCTCAGCGTCCCCGAGCGCAAGTACACCGCCTGGCCCACGGACATCCGCCAGGAGTTCGAGCCCGCGCGCACGGTCCGCACCGGCAAGCCCAAGTTCCGGCTGCTGCTCGGCGAGGAGGCGCGCTGATGGCCATCTCGCTCGCATCCCTGCAAACCTCGACGGTGCTGCGTCCGCCGCGCGTGCTGATCCACGGCGTCGCCGGCATCGGCAAATCCACCTTCGCCGCGTCCGCCGACGCGCCGGTGTTCGTCCTCACCGAGGACGGTCTCGGCAAGCTCCAGGTGCTCCACTTCCCGCTGGCGACGAGCTACGCCGAGGTCGCCGAGGCGCTCGGCGCCCTGCTCGACGAGGACCACGCCTATTCCACGGTCGTTGTCGACAGCGTGGACTGGCTGGAGCCGCTGATCTGGGCCGAAGCCTGCCGGCGCAACGGCTGGCAGTCGATCGAAAGCCCCGGCTTCGGCAAGGGCTACGCCGAGGCGCTGACCATCTGGCGCGAATACATCGACAAGCTGAACGCGCTCCGCGACCGGAAGGGCATGGCGGTCATCCAGATCGCCCACACCGACATCAAGCGCTTCGACAGCCCCGAGCACGAACCCTACGACCGGTACGTGATCAAGCTGCAGGCACGCGCCTCCGCGCTGCTGCAGGAGCACTCGGACGTGGTGTTGTTCGCCAACTACCGGATCTCGGTCAGCAAGTCCGACGTCGGCTTCAACAAGAAGGTGACCCGGGCGCTCGGGTCCGGTGCGCGCGTCATGCACACCGAGGAGCGCCCCGCCTTCCTCGCCAAGAACCGCTACGGCCTGCCGGAAACCCTCCCTCTCGAGTGGTCGGAGTTCCTGGCCGCCATGCCCCAATCCGCCTGATTACGACTGAAAGGACAGCACGATGGCACGTTTCGACAACGCCTTTGACGCCGCCGGCATCGAGCCCACCACCGCATACGAGATCCTGCCCGCGGGCAAGTATCGCGCCCAGATCGTCGAGAGCGAGATGCGCGTCACCAAGAACGGGATGGGGAAGTATCTCTGGCTGATGCTCGACATTCTCGAGGGGCCGCAGCAGGGCCGCAAGGTCTTCGACCAGCTGAACCTGGTGAACGCCAACCCGACCACGGTGGAGATCGCGCAGCGCACGCTGTCGGCGATCTGCCACGCCACGGGCAAGCTGCAGGTGAACGACAGCGAGGAGCTGCACCTGATCCCGATGACGATCCAGGTCGGCGTGAAGCCCCCGAAGGACGGCTACGGCGAGCGCAACACGATCCGCTACCTGGTGCCGGAGGCCCCGGCGCAGGCGAACCCGCCCAAGCCCGCCGCGATGCAGCCGGCCAGCGCGCCCGCGCAGTCGGCGCCCGCCCGCCCGGCCACCGCGCCCTGGAACCGCAAGAGCTGACGCCCTCGGCCGCCGCGGGTTGAGACCTGCGGCGGCCAGGACATCGCCAGACCCGAGAGACAGATCATGACCAACATCACCGACGCGGCCTGCGTGGCCGCGAACGCCCCCGGCTTGCCCGACGACACCCGTCGCCTGATCGAGATCGAGGACGCCATCGCGAAGATCCGCACGCAGATCGCGACCGCCGATCTGACGCGGCAGCGGACGGCCAGGCCGATCGACCCCGACTGGTTTCACCGGGCGCGCACGGCGCTGCGCCACCTCAATCGCGAGCGCGCCGAGATCGTCGCCCGTCAGGGCGGCCGCCGCCGGCGCGAACGGCTCAAGGACATGATCATCGCAGTCCTGCGCGAGCGCCACGACAGCGCCGCCTGGGCCGCTGTGCTGGCAGAAGCGCGGGCGCGGCTCGAGCGGGAGGAGGCGTGCTGATGGCCGAGCTCCCCGAAGCCCCGACGCCGACCCTGTCCGCGATCTATGCCTCCTACGAGGCCCGGCAGGGCGACGGTTTCCGCGACCACCTCGGCGCCTCGCTGATCGGCAAGTCCTGTGCCCGTGCGCTCTGGTACGATTTCCGCTGGGCGACAACTTCGCGGCACACCGGCCGCATCCTGCGGCTGTTCGAGACCGGCCAGCTGGAAGAGGCCCGGCTCGTCCGCGACCTGCGCGCCACCGGCGCGACGGTGCTGGAGGTCGATCCCGATACCGGGCGGCAGTTCCGCGTCGAGGCGCATGGCGGGCATTTCGGCGGCTCGCTCGACGGTGTCGCCCTCGGTCTGCTCGAAGCGCCGAAGACCTGGCACGTCGTCGAGTTCAAGACCCATTCGGCGAAGAGCTTCGCCGAGCTCGTCGGCAAGGGCGTCGCGCTCTCCAAACCCCAGCACGCCGCGCAGATGCAAATCTACATGCACCTGACCGGCATCACGCGGGCGCTCTACGTCGCGGTCTGCAAGGACACCGACGCGCTCCACATCGAGCGCGTCCCGGCCGACCCAGAAATGGGCGAACGCCTGCTCGAGAAGGCGGGGCGGATCATCTTCGCCCAGCATCCGCCTGAGCGGATCAGCGCGGATCCCGCCTGGTTCGAGTGCCGGTTCTGCGACCACCACGGGCTCTGCCACGGTGAGGACGCCGCGGCGGTCACCTGCCGGTCCTGCCTGCATTCGACACCGGTCGAGGGCGGTTGGCACTGCGCGCGCCACGACCGGTTGCTCGACCCTGCCGACCAGCGTCGCGCCTGCGGCCGGCACCTGTTCATCCCCGATCTCGTCCCCGGCGAGGTGAGCGACGCAGGCGAGGACTTCGTCTCCTACCGCATGCGCGACGGCTCGGCCTGGACCAACGACGCCCGCAAAAAGGAGGCCGCCGCATGCTGACCCTGCGCCCCTACCAGCAGGCCGCGATCGCCTCGATCTACGGCTATTTCGAGAAGGAGAGCGGCAACCCGCTCGTCGTGATCCCCACGGCCGGCGGCAAGAGCCTCGTCATGGCCGCCTTCATCGACGGCGTTCTCAAGGCCTGGCCCGACCAGCGCGTGCTGGTCGTCACCCATGTCCGCGAGCTGATCGCGCAGAACCATGCCGAGATGCTGGGGCTCTGGCCCGAGGCGCCGGTGGGCATCTACTCGGCCGGGCTCGGCCGCCGCGACGCTCGGGCCCGGATCCTCTTCGCCGGCATCCAGTCGATCCACGACAAGGCGACGCGCATCGGCCATGCCGATCTGGTGCTGATCGACGAGGCCCATCTGATCCCCGGCCGGTCGAACACCATGTACCGCCGCTTCCTCAATGACCTGCAGGCGATCAACCCCGCGCTGAAGGTGATCGGGCTGACGGCGACGCCCTTCCGGCTCGACAGCGGCATGCTGCACGAGGGCGAGAACGCGCTCTTCACCGACATCGCCTACGAGGTGTCGGTCCGCGACCTGATCGATCAGGGCTATCTCTCCCCGCTCATCTCGAAACAGACGAAGACCCGCCTCGACGTGACGGGCGTGGGATCGCGGGGCGGCGAGTTCATCGCGCGCGACCTCGAGGACGCGGTCGATCAGGACGCCATCACACGCGCGGCCGTGGCCGAGGTGATCGCCCATGGCGAGACGCGCCGGTCCTGGCTCGCGTTCTGCTCGGGCGTCCGCCACGCCACCCATGTCGCCGAGGAGTTCCGCCGCCGCGGGGTCAGCTGCGCGACGATCTTCGGCAAGACGCCGAAGGACGAGCGTGACGCGATCATCGCCGCCTTCAAGCGCGGCGAGATCAGGGCGCTGGCCTCCATGGGGGTGCTGACGACGGGCTTCAACGCGCCGGCCGTGGACCTGATCGCCATGCTGCGGCCCACCAAGTCGGCCGGGCTCTATGTCCAGATGGCCGGACGGGGCACGCGGCTTGCCGAGGGCAAGGAGAACTGCCTGGTTCTCGATTTCGCGGGGAATGTCCGCCGGCATGGCCCCATCGATCTCGTGCGGCCGAAACGGCCGGGTGGTCCGGGCGACGGGCCGCCGCCCACCAAGATCTGCCCCGAATGCGGGACCATCGTGGCCATTGCCGCCCTCGAATGCCCCTGCTGCGGCTTCGAGTTCCCTGGCCGCGAGGTGAAGCTCGAGCCGACCGCCTCGACGCTGGAGGTGCTGTCCACCGGCAAGCCGCAGTGGGTCGGCGTCACCGACGTCACCTTCAGCCGCCACGAGAAACGCGGCGGGCGGGTCTCGCTGAAGGTCACCTATCGCTGCGGTCTCGCCTTCCACACGGAATGGGTCTGCTTCGAGCACGACGGCTATCCGCGCCGGAAGGCCGCGAGCTGGTGGCGCGAACGGGCGCCCGAGATGGACGTGCCCGAGTCCGTCGACGAGGCGCTCCTGCTGGTGGACCGGCTGCGCTGCCCCACCGAGATCGCTGTCCGCCCCGCGGGCCGCTTCACCGAAATTACCGCCTACAGGTTCGCCCCATGCCTTACGTCCGTGCCGGGCTCTGCGCCGTCTGCCATCGAGAGCCCCGTGGCTGGGGCTGGTTCGACGCGCGTTTCCG
>JALHJB010000016.1 GCA_022839745.1 Actinomycetes bacterium | reverse complement strand
CGACGCGTACTTCGCGTGCCCGTCGTGTGGCAGAGAGTTCGCCGGCCTTCAGTAGCCAGCAGCGACGCTCCACGGTTGTCACACAGTGCCCGTTTCGTGCTACCATACGCGCGCTCTTAATTCACACGCCCGTGGATCCTACGCGAGGTGCCGGCATGTCCGGTCGCGGCAGGAGAAGAAGCGGGCGGAGGCGACAACCAGAAGGAGGCACCACCATGTCCGTATCCATGAAGAACCTGCTCGAGGCCGGCGTGCACTTCGGTCACCAGACCCGCCGCTGGAACCCGAAGATGAAGCCGTACATCTTCACCGAGCGCAACGGCATCTACATCCTCGACCTGCAGCGCACCCTTCGTGAGATCGATGGCACGTACCGCTTCGTGCGCGACCTCACCGCACGCGGTGGCTCCGTGCTCCTCGTGGGCACCAAGAAGCAGGCACAGGACCCGATCCGCAGGGAAGCCGAACGCGCCGGCATGCCGTACGTGAACCAGCGCTGGCTGGGCGGCATGCTCACCAACTTCGTCACCATCCGCGGCCGCATCAAGCGCATGATCGAGCTCGAGACCATGGAGGAAAGCGGCCAGCTTGCGCTGCTCCCCAAGAAGGAAGCGATCCTGCTCCGCCGCGAGCTCGAGAAGCTGCAGCGCGATCTGACCGGTATCCGCGACATGGCGGACCTGCCCAAGGCGGTCTTCGTCGTCGACACCAAGCGCGAAGCCATCGCTGTCAAGGAGGCCCGCCGACTCGGCATCCCGCTGATCGGCCTTGTGGACACAAACGCTGATCCGGACGAGGTCGACTACGTGATCCCCGGCAACGATGACGCCATCCGCTCGGTGTCGCTCATCTGCCGCGTGATAGCGGATGCCGCCCTCGACGGACGTCGCGCCGCCGGGCTGTCCACTCCCGGTGAGGGCGAGCCTGCGGTCGAGGCCGCACCCGATGCCGCTCCGGTCGCCGCGGTGGCAGCCGATGCCGCTCCGGCTGCCGTTGAGCCAGCGGTCGAGGTTCCTGTCGAGCCCGCGGACGAGGCGGCCCCTGAGACACCCGCCGAGTAGCTTCCGAGCTACGCACCACCACACGATCGCGGCCACAGCGCTGCACGAGGAGGAACCATGGAGATCACTGCGAGCATGGTGAAGGAGCTCCGCGAGAGCACCGGCGCCGGCATGATGGACTGCAAGAAGGCATTGACCGAGGCCAACGGCGATATGGATGCCGCTGTCGACATCCTGCGCACCAAGGGTCTTGCCGACCTCGCCAAGAAGGCCGGCCGCGCCACCAACGAAGGCCTCATCGGCGGTCTCGTCTCGACCGACGCAGCGACCGCGTCGATCCTTGAGGTCAACTGCGAGACCGACTTCGTTGCCCGTAACGCGAACTTCAAGGAGCTCGTGGACGAGCTCGCACAGCAGGTGCTTGCGTCGGCTCCCGCCGACGTCGAGGCACTGCTCGCGCAGCCGTTCGTCCTGCGCCCGGAGCTCACCGTCGAGCAGCGTCTCGGTGAGGCCGTGGGCAAGCTCGGCGAGAACATGGGCATTGCGCGCTTCAAGCGCTACGAGCTCTCGACCGCTGCCGGCTGCATGGCCGTCTACATCCACGGCATCGGCAACATCGGGGTGCTCGTCGAGGTCAGCGCCGGTACCGCTGAAGCCGCGCAGTCCGAGGTCGTCCGCGGATTCGCCAAGGACGTGGCGATGCAGATCGCCGCGGCCGCTCCGATCTCGGTGCGCCGCGAAGAGGTCCCGGCCGATGTGGTCGAGCACGAGCTCGCCATCTACCGGAGCCAGGCTGGCGAGACCGGCAAGCCCGAGGCCATCCAGCAGAAGATCGCTGAGGGCCGCCTCGACAAGTTCTTCAAGGAGTTCTGCCTCATGGAGCAGGACTTCGTGAAGAATCCTGATATCACCGTCAAGCAGCACGCCGAGCAGGCCGCCAAGGAAGCCGGCGCGCCGGTCGACGTGGTCCGCTTCGAGCGTCTCGTGCTCGGGGAGACCAATCCTGAGCCCAAGAGCTCCTGCTGCTGCTGATGGCGTCACAGTAACGGGGCGGTGCAGCGCACCGCCCCGTTGGTCTATCATCATCACTGCCCGTCGGGCCGTTTCGTCGCGATCGAGGGAGGACCATGTCCGGATACCGGTACGAGCGCGTCCTGTTGAAGCTTTCCGGTGAAGCGCTGATGGGGGATGCCGGCTACGGCATCGACCCCCGGGTCCTGGAGTCCCTCTCGAAGCAGATCAAGCAAGTCGTCGACGGCGGCGTGCAGGTCGCCATCGTCGTCGGTGGCGGCAACATCTTCCGCGGCGTGGCAGCATCCGCAACGGGGATGGACCGCGCTCAGGCCGACTACATCGGCATGCTAGCCACCGTTATGAACGCGCTCGCCCTGCAAGACGCGCTCGAGGCGGCTGGCGTCTTCACTCGCGTCATGTCGGCCATCGAGATGAAGGACGTGGCCGAGCCGTACATCCGGCGCCGCGCGATCCGTCACATGGAGAAGGGCCGCACGGTGATCTTCGCGGCCGGCACCGGCAACCCGTATTTCACCACCGACACCACCGCCGCGCTTCGGGCGCTTGAGGTCCACGCCGAATGCATCATGAAGGCAACGAAGGTCGACGGTGTCTACGACGCCGACCCCAAGCTCGTACCCACCGCGAAGAAGTTCGACGAACTGACGTACATCGACGTCCTGAACCTCGGCCTGAAGGTCATGGACAACACCGCCATCAGCCTGGCCATGGACAACGATCTGCCGATCATCGTGTTCAACATGGAACGTGAGGGCAATATCGCCGCGGCGCTGCTCGGCGAGCCCGTTGGTACCGTCGTGCGAGGAGGCGCCTGATGAGCACACACAGCGTGAAGGACGCGAGCGAGCGCATGGACAAGGCGCTCGCGGCGCTCGGTCATGAGTTCAGCGGAGTCCGCACGGGGCGGGCCTCGGCAGGCATTCTCGACAAGGTCCAGGTCGAGTACTACGGCACGCCCACGCCGCTCAACCAGATCGCATCAGTGAGCGCGCCGGAGGCGCAGCTTCTCGTTGTGAGCCCGTACGACAAGTCGGCCCTCGGTGCCATCGAGAAGGCCATCCGCTCGGCCGATCTCGGATTCAACCCATCCAACGATGGCCAGATCATCCGTGTGCCGTTCCCGCCGCTCACCGAGGAGCGCCGCAAGGAGTTCGTCAAGCTCTGCCGCGGGTACGCTGAGGAGACCCGCATCGCCGTGAGGAACATCCGGCGCGACGCCAACGAACACTTCAAGCGCCAGGAGAAGGAGCACGAGATCTCGCAGGACGAGCTCCGGCACCTCGAGACCGAGATCCAGAAGGCCACGGACGCGCACATCGCTGAGATCGATGAGATGCTCAAGCGCAAAGAAGCGGAGATCATGGAGGTCTGAGTGCCCGTCACTCCCGATAAGCGGTCGCTCGAGGCCTTCTTCACCACGCGCGCCGACCGGGACCTCCTGCACCGGTTCGACCCGGAACAGGTTCCCGGTCATGTCGCGATCATCATGGACGGCAACGGCCGCTGGGCCACGAAGCGCGCACTCGCGCGCCAGTTCGGGCACCGGGCAGGCGCGAAGGCGGTCCGCGAATCGATCGTGACGTGCCTCGAGCTCGGCATCCGGTACCTCACCATCTACTCGTTCTCGAGTGAGAACTGGCGGCGCTCGGCCGAAGAGGTCAACGGCCTGATGTCGCTGTTCGTCGAGGTGCTCACGGCCGAGATGGACAACCTGATGGCCAAACGGGTCCGCGTCGTCCTCATCGGCAGTGAGACCGGTGTGCCAACAGCCACCCTCAACGCCTTCCGCGACGCCGAGCGCCGTACCGCGGACAACGATCGTCTCACGCTGCTCGTGGCCCTCAACTACGGTGGACGCCTGGAGCTCACGGACGCCGTGCGCTCCATCGCCGAGGACGTGGCCCGGGGCACGATCGCCCCCGACGACATCACCGAGGACACGATCTCCGGGCGCCTCTACACAGCGGGCGTCCCTGATCCCGATCTGCTCATCCGGACCAGTGGCGAGATGCGGGTATCGAACTTCCTGCTCTGGCAGATCGCCTACTCCGAACTGTGGGTCACCTCCGTGCTCTGGCCCGACTTCAAACGTGGCGACCTGCTGCGCGCCGTGATCGACTTCCAGCGGCGCTCACGCCGGTTCGGCGGGCGCTGATGGCCGGTTCGCTCAAGGACCTGGGCGTCCGTGCTGCCAGCGCGCTCGCGCTCGGCGTCACCATGCTCGGCGCGCTCTTCTTCGGAGGCACGTGGGGGCTCGCCGCCGTGATGTCGGTCATCGCGGTGCTCGCGTGCGTCGAGTTCTTCGCGATGTCGCGTCGCGAGCGCAGGACGCCCAACGAGCTCGTGGCCCTCTCCGCGGTGGCTCTCATGCCCTTCGCGGCCGCACGATACGGCGCGACCGGCCTTACGGCCGTTGTGGGCGCACTCGTGATCAGCGCATTCTTCTGGCACGTGCTCATCCGCCAGATCAGGCTGATAGACACCGCGGTCACCGTGTTCGGCGCGGTCTACGTCGGCTTCACCCTGTCCCACCTTATCCTCATCCGGCAGATGGAAGCGGGCATGTTCCTCGCGCTCGCAACGATCGCAAGCGTCTGGGCCAACGACGTCTTCGCGTATCTCGTCGGATCAGCGATCGGGAAGCACCCGCTGGCGCCGCGCATCTCTCCCAAGAAGTCATGGGAGGGGCTCGTTGCCGGCACGATCGGCACCGTCGCGATGTGGCTTCTCGCCGGATCGCTCTTCGATCTCCCGGTGGGATGGGGCGCGCTTGTGGCCATCGGCCTCCTCGCGTCGGTCGCCGCAGTGATCGGCGATCTTGCGGAATCACGCATCAAACGTGAGATGCGGGTGAAAGACTCCGGCACGCTGCTGCCCGGTCATGGTGGCTTTCTCGACCGGTTCGACAGCTTCATCATGGTCGCTATCGTCACGTACTACGTGCTGTTCCTGGTGGGCGTTCGATGAGCCGAACGCGCGTCGCGATACTCGGGTCCACCGGATCGATCGGCCGGCAGGCGCTCGATGTGGCCGCACGGTTTCCCGAGCGCATCGAGATCGTCGCGCTCGCGGCACATGCCAGCGTCGATCTGCTGCTCGAGCAGGCGCGCGCCACCGGGGCGACCCGGTTAGCGCTCGGCGATCCCGCCGCTGCCCAGCTGGCGCGTACCCGCACCGGGATACCTGTAAGCGCCGGGCCGTCCGCCCTGGTGGATATCGCTGGCTCCGGCGAGGCCGACATCGTCCTCAACGCGCTTGTGGGCGCCGCCGGGCTTCGGGCATCGATCGCAACGCTCGAGTCGGGCGCCACGCTGGCACTCGCCAACAAGGAATCGCTCGTGGCCGGCGGCGATATCATCGCCGCGCTCGGCATGGACCGCGTGGTCCCCGTGGACAGCGAGCACTCGGCGATCTTCCAGTGTCTTCTCGGAGAGCCCGCCGAGGCGGTCTCGCGTCTGTGGCTCACCGCCTCTGGCGGGCCGTTCCGCGGCCGGACAACTGAGGAACTCACGGGCGTGACGCCCGCGCAGGCGTTGGCGCATCCCCGCTGGACGATGGGGCCTAAGATCACCATCGACTCCGCCACGCTCATGAACAAGGGCCTGGAGGTCATCGAGGCGCACCATCTGTTCGGCGTGGACTACGACCGCATCGATGTCGTGGTGCACCCGCAGTCGTGTATCCACTCGATGGTGGAGTTCTCGGATGGTTCTGTGAAAGCGCACCTCGGCGCCACCGACATGCGCGTGCCGATCCAGTACGCGTTCAGCCATCCCGAACGCTGGGGGCCACCCGCGCCGCCGGTGGACTTCCGCACCCTCGGCTCGCTTGAGTTCGAGGCTCCTGACGTGCGCACGTTCAGGAGCCTGGACCTCGCCTACGCCGCCGGAAGGGCAGGGGGCACCGCACCGGCGGTCCTGAACGCCGCCAACGAGGTCGCCGTTGCCGCGTTCCTTGATGAGCGCGTGTCCTTCCAGGCGATTCCCGGTATCGTGGAGCGCGTGCTCGAACGGCACAGTGTCACCCGCGCCGACACGCTGGACGCCGTGGAGGCCGCTGACCAGTGGGCCCGGGCCGAGGCCGCGTCGCTGTACACGTAAGAACGATGGCGCACGGCTTGCTCTTTGACTCCGTGTCAGCCAGGCGATTGGAGCTCATCATGTCCGGACTGCTCTCGGTGCTCGACACCGTCATGTGGGGCGTCATCACCTTCTCCATCCTCGTTGTGATGCACGAGGGAGGTCACTTCCTTGCGGCCCGCGCCTTCGGCGTGAAGGTCCACGAGTTCATGATCGGCCTCCCCGGGCCCTCGCTGCGCTTCCGCGCCAAAGACGTGGACTGGGGGATCACGGCGGTCCCGCTCGGCGGATACGTCCGCATCGCCGGCATGGAACCCGGACCCGAGGACCCGCTCATCGGCGAGACGCTCGTGGCGGTTCGCGACCACGGGATCTCGGAGCCGCACGCTCTTGGCCGCTACCTCGGCGTTGACGAGGATCGCGCCCAGGCCCTGCTGATCACCGTCGAAGACTGGAAGGCGGTCTCCCGCGACACCGACGACCGGCTCGTGCTCTCCGTCGACGGCGATACGAGCGCCCTCTCGGCCACCGAGCTCGCTGACCGCGCACGCTCGGTCACGTACCGCGGCCAGTCGACCTGGAAGCGTGTGACGATCCTGTCGGCCGGCGTGCTGGTGAACCTCCTCACCGCCATTCTCACGTTCACCGTCTTCCTGTCTGTCTGGGGCTACTACGAGGTCACTACCACGATCGACAACGTCGATCCGGGCACTCCCGCCGAGGCGGCCGGTATCCTGCCCGGAGACACCCTCATCACGATGGACGGCGATGAGGTGGGCTCGTGGGTTGAGTTCCAGACCGCGATGGCCGCCACCAAGCCGGCGCAGACGATCACGCTCGGTCTTGAGCGGGCAGGCGAGGTCATCGAGGTCGATGTCACGCTCGCGGACCGCGAGGGCCATGGATTCGTCGGTGTCGGCCCGCGTCCGGTGAAGGTCGACCCCACCGTGCTTCAGAGCCTCGGCAAGAGCCTGGAGATGTCGCGCGACACGTTCGTGGTGGTGCTCGGCCTGTTCGACCCGTCGCGCTTCGCCGGTACGGTGGAGAAGTTCACCGGCCCGGTGGGTCTGTTCGATCAGGCCAAACAGGCGGCACACGCCGGGCCGATCGACTTCGCCTACCTGATCGCCGCGGTCTCGCTGTCCCTCGGCATCATCAACATCCTGCCCCTCCCGCCGCTCGACGGCGGCAAGGTCGTGCTCGAGTTCGTGGAGCGCATCGCGGGGAGGCCCCTCAGCCGTAACGTCTCGCTCGGGCTGAGCACCGTTGGTGCTGTGCTGCTCTTCTCGCTCATCGGCTATCTTACGTTCATGGACATCGGCAGGCTCGCGGGGTAGGGGGGCTTCATGCGGCGCAGCAGCACACAGGTCAACGTCGGCGACGTCACGCTCGGTGGCGACGCACCCGTCCGTGTGCAGTCGATGACCAACACCGACACCAAAGACGCCGAGGCGACGCTCGGCCAGATCGCCGAGCTCGCCGAAGCAGGTTGTGAGATCGTCCGGGTGGCCATCCCGCGCGCCGACGCGCTCGACGGGTTCGCACGCGTCTGCGAATCGAGCCCGCTTCCGGTGATCGCCGATATCCACTTCGACCACCGGCTCGCCATCGAGGCCACGCGCCTCGGAGCCGCAAAGCTCCGGATCAACCCCGGCAACATCGGCGACACATCGCGCGTTGACTCGGTCATCGACGCCGCCGGCGCGGCAGGTATCCCCATCAGGATCGGCGTGAACGCCGGGAGCCTCGCCGCCGAGTATCACGACCTCGACTGGCCCCTCCCCGAGAAGCTCGCGGCGAGCGCCGTGGCGTTCTGCGAGCACTTCGAGTCGCGCGGATTCACCGACATCGTCGTCTCGGCCAAGGCGTCGTCAGTGCGTACCACGATCGAGGCATACCGCCTGCTCGCCGACAGGGTGCCGTATCCGCTCCACATCGGCGTGACCGAAGCGGGCACCGCGTTCTCTGGCACCGTCAAGTCCGCGGTCGGGCTCGGCGTGCTCCTCGAGCAGGGCATCGGCGACACGCTCCGTGTGTCCCTCACAGCCCCGCCGGCCGAGGAAGCCCATGTGGCGTGGGAGATCCTGGCGGCGCTCGATATCCGCCGCAGGGGTCCCGAGCTGGTCTCGTGCCCCACGTGCGGCCGCTGCCAGGTCGACCTGGTGCCCATCGCCGGCGAGGTCGACCGGCGCCTGCGCGAGCTGGACACGCCCATCAAGGTCGCCGTCATGGGCTGTGTGGTGAACGGGCCGGGCGAGGCCCGCGATGCCGACGTGGGTGTGGCCGCGGGCAAGGGCGTGGGGCTCGTGTTCCGCCACGGCCAGCCGGTCCGCAAGGTCGCTGAAGCGGAGATCATCGACGCGCTGTTCGAAGAGATCGACGCTCTCGGGTAGCCGGTCTGCCTGTCGCGTGTGCTGTTCCGGTGCTGTATCTTCTCCCATACGTTCCACATTCATCGACACACCGGGGGTACTCATGTCCGACCAGATCGTCAGAGTCGCGTTCGTTGGGGGCGGCCGCACCGGCGGACCGCTGCTGGAAGCGTTGTCGGCCCTGCCGTACGTGCGCATCGTCGGCGTTGCCGACTCCGACGTCGAGAGCCCCGGGGCCGTCTATGCCCGCGAGCATGACATCTTCTTCACCGAGTTCGCGAGCGTTCTCGGTGCGATGGCCGAGGAGATCGACCTCATCGTCGAAGTGAGCGGCGACCCTTCAGTCAAGCCCGCTCTCAAGGAGGCGTTCCGCGCGCAGGGCAACAGCAGCATCATCATCGTGCACGATCTGGTCGCACGACTGCTCATGACGCTTGCCTCAGGATCCGACACGCTCGCCCCGAGCCTGCATCCGGATGATCGCGGCATCGGGTAGCCCAACGCTTCACGCACACCCCACGACCACCAAGGAGCACCATGTCCGACGCACTGAGGATGTCCGAACTGTACGCGCCCACGCTCAAGGAGGACCCGGTCGACGCCGAGGTCGTCTCGCACCGCCTCTTGCTCCGCGCGGGCATGATGCGCAGGGCCGCTGCCGGCATCTACACGTTCCTGCCGCTCGGCTGGCGCTCGGTGCGCAAGGTCGAGCAGATCGTGCGTGAGGAGATGGACGCTATCGGCAGCCAGGAGATGCTGATGCCGATCGTGCAACCGGCGGAGCTCTGGCAGCAGTCGGGACGCTGGGACGTCTACGGACCGGAGCTCGCCCGCCTCAAGGACCGCCAGGGCAGGGAGTTCTGCCTCGGCCCCACGCATGAGGAGATCATCACCGCCACGGTGCGCGACGAGCTGCGCTCGTACCGGGAGCTGCCGGTGTCGCTCTATCAGATCAACATGAAGTTCCGCGATGAGATCCGCCCGCGCTTCGGCCTACTGCGGGGGCGCGAGTTCATCATGAAAGACGCGTACTCCTTCCACGCGGACCAGGACTCGCTCAAGGAGCACTACGACGCGATGGCCGGTGCGTACGGACGCATCTGCGACCGGCTGGGACTCGAGTGGCGCCCGGTGGAGGCCGACTCCGGACAGATCGGCGGCAAGGTGACCACCGAGTTCATGGCACTGGCGGAAAGCGGCGAAGCGGCGCTCGTGTACTGCTCGTGCGGCTGGGCGGCGAACGTGGAGGCCGCCGAGGCCGTTGCCGCGTACACGCCGATCGCGGTCTCCTCACAGCCGCTCACGCGTGTCGACACGCCCGATGTGAAGACCATCGCCGAGCTGGCCGCGTTCCTCGGTGTCGATCCAGCGCACACGGTCAAGACGATGGCCGCCCGCTCTGAGACCGGCACGCTGGTGTTCCTCGCGCTGCCCGGCAACCGTGAGCTCAACGAGCTCAAGGCCTCGCACATCGTCCCCGGACTCGAACTGCTCGAGGAGGACGACTTCGCCGCGCACGGGATCCATCGCGGCTTCCTCGGCCCGGTCGGCGCACCAGAGGGGACGCTGATCGTGGCTGACCGCACACTGAAGGCGGAGCTCGCCTGGACGGTCGGCGCCAACGAGGTGGACGCGCATCTCACCGGCGCGATGCCCCAGCGCGACTTCGCGGTCGACGTGTGGGCCGACCTCATCGTCGCTGAGCCCGGCGATGCGTGCCCATCGTGCGGCGGCGCCCTCTCGGCTGCGCGAGGCATCGAGGTCTCGCAGGTCTTCCAGCTCGGTACCAAGTACTCCGAGGCCATGGGCGCCACGTTCATGGACGAGGCCGGGGCGGAGCATCCGTTCGTCATGGGCTGCTACGGCGTGGGCATAACGCGGTCGCTCGCGGCCGTGATCGAGCAGCACCACGATGAGCACGGCATCGTATGGCCGATGTCCATCGCGCCGCTCGAGGTCGCCGTGCTCCCGCTCCAGGTGGGCGACGACACCGTCTCGCCTGTTGCCGAAGAGATCGCGCGGGCACTGGCTGCCGCGGACATCGAGACCATCATCGACGATCGAGACGAGCGCGCCGGTGTGAAGTTCGCCGACGCTGACCTCATCGGGTGGCCCGTACAGGTGGTTGTGGGCAAGCGTGGTGTTGCTGAAGGCGTGGTCGAGGTCAAGACCCGCGCCAGCGGCCTGCGCGAAAGCATAGCGATCGCCGATGCACCAGGCGCTGTGGCCAAACTCGTTCAGGAAGCGCGAGACGCGCTGCGCTAGCCCCTGCCTCGCCGCGACCGCGGCGTACAGGAAGGCGGGCCTTCGGAGCGCTGCCGAACACGACGCCGGGAGTCCGTGGCTTCCACGCGTCGCTTCTGCTGCGCCTCGAAACATTTGCCGCGTCTATGCGCTGTGCTACAATCCCTCCGAACGACAAACGTCCGTGTGAGAAGTGGGCTTACCCCCGCTTCTTTTGTTCTGGAAGGAGGCGCCCGCTATGACGCTCGCTGACGAGATCATCTCCATAGTGGAGCCTCTCGCGATCCAGCACGGGCTCGAGCTGGTGACCGTCGAGGTCGCAGGCGGTCAACGCCACCGCGTCGTCCGGGTGTACCTCGACCGTGAGAACGGCATCGATATCGAGGCTATCGCCGAGGCCAATCCGTGGCTCTCAGATGCGCTGGACACGCTCGATCGGCTCTCAGGTCCGTACACGCTCGAGGTCTCATCACCCGGGATCGAGCGTCCGTTGAGGACCCGCGAGCATTTCGAGCGATTCAGTGGTCACGACGCGGTAGTGCACACGCGAAAGCCGATCGACGGCCGGACCAAGTTCACCGGGCGCCTCGAGCGCCTCGAGGGTGACGACGTCGTTCTCGTGATCGACGCACAGGAGATGCGCGTGCCATTCGATGCCATCGAGCGCGCACGCTTGAAAGCCGACTTCGGTATGGCTGGCGAAAGGGACGGGACACACTCATGAGCTCCGAGCTGATGGACGCACTGCGGGAACTCGCCCGCGAGAAAAGCATCGACGAGACGGTCATGCTCGAGCGGCTCGAAGAGCAGCTTGCTGTCACATACAAGCGGATCCTCGACACCGACAACGACTGCTCGGTCACGATCGACCGTGAGAGCGGCCGTATCCATGTGTACGAGCTCGTACCAGTTGGGGGCACCGAGGAAGAACCCGTCTTCGAGGCACGAGACGTCACGCCGTCGGACATCTCCCGCTATGCCGCGACCGCGGCCAAACAGGTCATCACACAGTCGATCCGCGAGGCGGAGCGCGAGCAGATCTTCGAGGAGTACGCCGACCGCATCGGTGACAGCATCACCGGCACGGTCCAGCAGTCGGACTCGCGCTACACGCTCGTGAAGATCCGCGAAGGCGTTGAGGCGCTGCTCCCGCACGCCGAACAGCCGCCGAACGAGCGCTACGAGCACAACCAGCGGCTGAAGGCTCTTGTCATCGACGTCCGCAAGACGTCCAATGAGCCGTCGATCGTCGTGTCGCGCACCCATCCGAACCTGCTCAAGCGCCTGTTCGAGCTCGAGGTCCCGGAGATCTACGACGGCATCGTCGAGATCAAGAGCGTCGCCCGCGAACCGGGGATGCGCTCCAAGATCGCCGTCTCGTCACGTGAGCCCGGCCTGGATCCTGTGGGCGCGTGCGTCGGCCCCAAGGGCAGCCGAGTGCGCATGGTCGTAGCCGAACTGCGCGGTGAGCGTATCGATGTGGTGCCGTGGTCCGACGATCCTGCCACGTTCGTGGGCAACGCGCTGTCGCCCGCAAAGGTCGCACGTGTGATCGTCTCTGACGACTCCCACACCGCAACGGTGATCGTCCCCGACGACCAGCTCTCGCTGGCTATCGGCAAAGAGGGCCAGAACGCCCGCCTCGCCGCGAAACTCACCGGGTGGCGCATCGACATCAAGAGCCTCGGACAGGCCGTCTCGACAGGGCTTGCCGAACAGATCTCCGGTGGCGAGAGCGACCTTGACGACGGAGACGGCCGCTGCATCGCGGTCACCAGCACCGGGATCCGCTGCCGCAACCAGGCACGGCCCGGCAGCCGGTACTGCGGCGTGCACGAGAAGGAGGCGTCTGACGAGTCGTGACCCAGCGCCCGAGACCCCAGCGTACCTGCGTGGCCTGCCGTCGCGTGGCGGACAAGCGTGAGTTCATCCGCTTCGTCCGCGATGCTGACGGCGAGGTGCACGTGGATCCTTCCGGGAAAGCGCCCGGACGCGGGGCATCGGTGTGCGCGACGTCCGCGTGTTTCGAGGCGGCCGTCACGAAGAACAGGCTTGCATCCGCGCTCCGGGCAAGCCTGATCGAGGAAGACGTGGAGCGACTGAGACGTGAATTCGAGGACGTGCTCCAGAACGATGGAGCCTCCGCCCCAGGAACTGGACGGTGACGCTGATGCCTGCGATGCGTGTACACGAACTCGCCAAGGAGTTCGGAATGACCTCAAAGGAGCTGCTCGACCATCTCGAGCGGCTCAAGATACCCGCCCGCAACCACGCGTCAACGCTCGTGGAAGCGTACGTCGACAAGATCCGCAAGGACCTTCACGACGTGATCGAAGTGAAGCAGCGGGAGATGGAGGCCGAGGCAGCGGCAAAGGCGGCCGCCGAGGCCGAGAAGCTCGCTGCCGAACAGGCACAGCGTGAGGCCGAGGCAGCGGCAAAGGCGGCCGCCGAAGCGGCCGCGCGTGCTGAGGCGGAGGCCGCTCGCAAGGCGGCCGACGACGCCACGAAGCAAGCGGAGGCGGAGGCCGCCGCACGCGAGGCCGAAGAGCGGGCACGCCGCGAGGCCGAGGAAGCCGCACGCATCGAAGCCGCGAAGAAGGCCGAGGCGGACGCGGCCGCGCTTGCCGCCGAAGCCGCTCGCGCGGAAGCAGCCGAGACGGCCCGGTACCGCCAGATGGCGAAGGATGCCGAGGCGGCTCAGGCACCCGCGCCCGCGGCCAACCTCATCGCAGATGCGGCGAAAATGGTACAGAGCGCTCAGGACCGCCGCGGCAAGAAGAAGGCCAAGAAGCCGTCCGGCCGTCGCGAGGCGCCGTCGCATCCGCACATCTCGCCGGATGAGAAGCCGCACCTTGAGACCACCCTCATCACCATCCCCGTCAACTCCACAGTCGCTCAGTTCGCCGAAGCCCTCGACGTCGCCCCCGGCGAGGTCGTGAAGCGTCTGTTCATGCTCGGCGACCCGCATACGATCAATCAGCCGCTGAGCCGCGACGCGATGGAGATCCTCGCCGAGGACCTCGAGGTCGAGGTGCAGATCGTCACTCCTGAGGAGGAGCCCGGGTTCTCGTTCGTCGACGACCCCGCCGACCTCAAGCCTCGTCCGCCGGTCGTCACCGTCATGGGTCACGTCGACCATGGCAAGACGTCGCTCCTTGACGCGATCCGTGAGTCGGGCGTGGCCGCCACGGAAGCCGGTGGCATCACCCAGCATATCGGTGCCTCGGTGGTCGAGAAGAACGGCCGCCTCATCACGTTCATCGACACGCCTGGTCACGAGGCATTCACCGCCATGCGTGCCCGCGGTGCCAACATCACCGACATCGTCATCCTTGTGGTGGCAGCCGACGACGGCGTCATGCCACAGACCGTGGAGGCTATCCACCACGCCAAGGCCGCAGGAGTTCCGATCATCGTCGCGGTCAACAAGATCGACAAGGAGAATGCCAACCCCGAGCAGGTCAAGCAGATGCTCACCGAGCATGAGATCGTGCCGGAGGAGTGGGGCGGCTCGACGATCTTCCAGAACGTCTCCGCCAAGAAGCGCATCGGCATCGACGAGCTGCTCGAGATGGTGCTGCTCCAGGCCGACATGCTGGAACTCGCCGCCAACCCCGACACGTTCGCGTCGGGCGTCGTCATCGAGGCCAAGCTCGACAAGGGCCGCGGACCTGTGGCCACCGTGCTGGTACGTCGCGGCACGCTGCACGTTGGCGATGCCGTCGTTGCAGGCACGAGCCACGGCCGTGTCCGCGCGCTGGTGAACCCCAAGGGCGAGACCGTGGACAGCGCCGGCCCCGCCGATCCGGTCGAGATCCTCGGCCTGTCCAGCGTTCCTTCCGCTGGTGATGAGTTCCGCGTCTTCGCCGACGAGCGCGACGCGCGGAACCTTGCCGAGGACCGCGCGCTGCGTCAGCGCCTGATCGAGCACGAGCACAAGAGCCGTGTGACGCTTGACGACCTGTTCGCGCGGATCAAGGAAGGCGAGCTGAGGGACCTCAACCTGGTCGTCAAGGCCGACGTCCAGGGCTCCATCGAGGCGCTGCGCGATGCGCTCGACAAGATGGACCAGTCCGAGGTCCGCATCAACATCATCCACTCTGGCGTTGGTGGCATCACCGAGACCGACGTCATGCTGGCCGCCGCGTCCGACGCCATCATCATCGGCTTCAACGTCCGCCCGCTGCCTGTGGCTCGCGATCTCGCCGAGAAGGAGAAGGTGGACATGCGGCTGTACCGCGTGATCTACCAGGCGATCGAAGAGATCAACGCCGCGCGCGTGGGCATGCTTGCCCCCACGATCGAGGAGCGCGATACGGCGCGCATCGAGGTACGAGACCTGTTCAAGGTCCCCAAGATCGGCACCATCGCGGGCTGTTTCGTCCAGGAGGGCGAGATCACGCGCGACGACCAGGTTCGCATCGTTCGCGACGGCACCATCATCCACGATGGCAAGCTGCATTCCCTGCGCCGCTTCAAGGACGACGTCAAGTCGGTCAAGCAGGGCTACGAGTGCGGTATCGGCATCGAGAACTTCCAGGACCTCAAGGTGGGCGACATCATCGAGTCGTACCGCATCGTCGAGGTCGCACGCAAGGAGTAGCACATGAAGAGCACCCCCCGGACCAGGCGCCTCAGCGAGAACGTTCGTGAGGCGCTTGCCGAGGTCCTCAGGGACGACATCGCCGACCCGCGGATCGATTTCGCGACCATCACGTCGGTCGAAGTCTCCTCGGACCTGAATCTTGCCAACGTCTACGTCACCACCCACGGCGGCGAGGCCGAATACGCCTCGCTGCTTGAAGGGTTGCGCTCGGCTGACAAGCGTATCCGCGCGGGGCTCGCACGCAGGGTCCAGATGCGGGTGGTTCCCGAGCTGCACTATCACATCGACACCACGCTCGAGCAGAGCATGCGTATCACCGAGGCACTCAAAGACGTTCCGCCCTCGCTCACCCGTGATGGTGACGAAGGGTGAGCGGCGGCCCCAGCGGCACGGATCCCGCCAACGGCGCCATGCAGCAGGCGGCGCAGGCGCTCCTCAGCGCACGTACCGTGGTGATCGGCTCGCACGTCGACCCCGACGGTGACGCCATCGGATCGACGCTCGGACTGCTGTTCGCGCTGCGCCAGGCTGGCATCGAGGCGATCCCCGTGCTTCCCACCACGGCCCCGTTGCCGCGCACCTACACGTTCCTGCCGGGCACGGATGCCTACCGCCACGCGGAGGATCTGGAGGCTCCCGACGTCTTCGTCTCCCTCGACTGCCCCGCGCTGCGGCGTCTTGCCGATTCTGAGCCCCTCGCACGTGCCGCAGGCACGCTGATCATGGTGGATCACCACCCGGATGCGGTTGCCGAGGGGGACATCGCCATCTTCGAACCGCGTGCCGCCGCCACGGGATGCCTCGTGTGGCAGCTGGCCGATTCGCTCGGTGTGAAGCCGGGGGCCGAGGCCGCGACCTGTCTGTACACGGCGCTGCTCACCGATACCGGGCGGTTCAGCTACTCCAACACCACGGCGTTCACGCTGCGCATCGCGGCCGACATGGTCGATGCCGGAGCACACCCGAACGAGATCTACTCGGCCGTGTACGAGAACCGGTCAGCCGGCGCGCAGGCCCTTCTCGCGCGCACCCTCGGCAGAACCGCGTTGGCCAACGATGGCCGTGTGGCGTATTCCTGGGTCACCGAGGCCGACTTCGCGGAGACAGGAGCGCTTCCCGCCGAGGCCGAGAACCTGATAGACCATGTGCGCGCGCTCGGGGGCGTTGAGGTCGTCATGCTGGTCAAGACCAACGGCGGCGTCGCCCGTGTCAATCTCCGGTCCAAGGGCGCCGCCGATGTCAGCGCCGTTGCCCGCGGACTCGGTGGCGGCGGACACCGCGCGGCCGCAGGCGTCACCATCAAAGGGGACCTGGAGACCGCCCTTGGCGTGCTGCTGCCGCTGCTCCCGGGGGGTGGCAAATGACGCCACGCCGGGGGGCAACGGGGCTTTCGGGGCTGCTCATCATCGACAAGCCCGCCGGGATGACGAGCCACGATGTCATCGCCAGACTCAGGCGTGCGACAGGGGAGCGACGCATCGGGCACGCGGGAACGCTCGACCCGCTTGCCACCGGGGTCCTCACGGTGTTGATCGGCTCCGCCACCCGGCTTGAACGATACCTTTCCGGACAGGACAAGTCCTACGATGCCCGGCTGGTGTTCGGTGCCGAGACGGACACCCTGGACTCCGATGGTGCCGTCACCGCCACACTCCCCGTGCCGCCTTCGGTTTTCGACCCGGACGCGGCGGCGCGGGTGCTCTCGGGGTTCCTCGGCCCGCAGTCGCAGTTGCCGCCTGCCTACTCGGCGATCAAGCGCGACGGGATGCCCGCTCACCGGCTGGCACGCGCCGGGGTCGAGGTGCAGATGTCGCCGAGAGACATCGTCGTTCACGAGGCCGCGCTGCGGTCCGTCCACGCTCAGACAGCCTCCTGGGACGTGCACTTCGCGGTGTCCAAGGGCACGTACATCCGCTCCCTCGCACGTGACGTGGGGCGCGCGGCCGGCACCGGGGCGCATCTCGCCGCCCTGCGCCGGACCAGTGTCGGCCCGATCCGCATCGAGGCCGCGCATGCGCTCGATGCCGCCTGCGACGCCGCCCTCGCGGGCGGACTTCCCGCGCTATTCGCCGATCCGGTGCCCGTGCTCGGGTTCCCCACGCTTTCGGCGAACGCGGCCGAGGTGCTCGACGGCCGTTTGCTCACGACCGCCGTCCCGCCTCCGATCGCTCCAGGTGGCCGGGTGAGCGTTCTGGTCGATGGTGGGCTCGGGGCGATCTACCGCACCACCGAGCGGGGCCTCGCTCCGGAAACCGTGTTCTCCCCGGCGGTGACGCGGTGACACGGATCCTCTGGCATAGCAGCGACGACGAGCGTATCGGCGAAACGGCCGTTGCCCTCGGTGTCTTCGACGGGGTGCACGTAGGGCACCAGACGCTCATCCGCGATGCTGTGGAGACCGCCGCCAACGAAGGCGTGTCCTGCTGCGTGGTCACGTTCGATCGCGATCCCGACCAGATCGTGACCCCCGACAACGCTGCCCCGCAGCTCACCACGCTCGAGGACAAGCTCGCGCTCATCGGCGAGCTCGGCCCGGATGTGATCCTGGTCGTGCCCTTCGACGCCCGCCTCGCGGCCGTGTCACCCGAGTCGTTCATCGACGATGTGCTGTTGCGCATGCTCACACCGCGCGTGGTGCTTGTCGGCGTGGACTTCCACTTCGGCGCCCATGCCGCGGGAGATGTGGCGACTCTGCGTGCGTGCGGCGCCAGGGACGGGTTCGAGGTGGTCGCCCATGAGCTTGTCACCAGGGAGGGCGCACCGGTGACCTCCACCCGGATACGCGGTCTCGTCACGTCAGGCGATGTCGCCGCGGCGGCACGGCTGCTCGACAGGCCGCACCGGCTCCACGGCACCGTCGCCCCGGGCCGTTCACGTGGCCGACGGCTCGGTGCGCCCACGGCGAATCTCGAGTTCGACGCACGCATGGCGCTTCCCGGTCCCGGCGTCTACGCCGCGCGTGCGCTGCACGGAAGCACTGCCTATCGCGCCGCCGTCTCGGTCGGGCTTCCGCCCACGTACCCGGACGCGATGTCGCTGTTCGAGGCGCACCTGCTCGACTTCACGGGCGACCTCTACGGCTCCACCATCCGCGTCGACTTCGTCGAACGGCTCGGTGAGCATCGACTGTACGACACCGAGGACGATCTCGCTCACGCGATCGCCGGATTCGTGGCGCGTACACGCGAGACCGTCACCCTCTGACAGGGGTGCGGAACACTGGCGACACCCGGTACCGTGTGTGCTATACTCCGTTGGTTGTCTCGATGACCCGGTCCCTGGAATGACGACTCACCACCGTCTGTCTCGGCGCCGGGCGACTTCAATCGAAAGGTGAAAGAGAATATGGCACTCCAGAAGGACGTCAAGTCCGCGATCGTCGCCGAGCACGCCCGCACCGAGGGCGACACCGGTTCCGCCGAGGTCCAGATCGCGCTGCTCAGCCAGCGCATCCGCGATCTCACCGAGCACCTCCGCACCCATTCGCACGACCACCACTGCCGTCGCGGGCTCCTCAAGCTCGTCGGTCAGCGCCGGAGGCTGCTGAACTACCTCAAGAAGAACGACATCGAGCGCTATCGCGCTATCGTCGCGAAACTGGGGCTCCGCAACTAACAGAGGCACCACGTGAAGGCGGGCAGCGTCCCGCCTTCACTGACGTAGGGGCACGAGGCCCCGCACAGATGAGGCCGGCGCCATGGGGGCGGACGGCCGGAGAAGAGGACGAGGATGGGAAAGATAACTGAGACCTTTGAGCTGTACGGACAGCAGTACACGCTTGAAACAGGCGAGCTGGCCAAGCAGGCCGGCGGCGCCGTACTGGTCCGCCAGGGAGATAGCATCATCCTGGTGACCGCGACCGCGAGCAAGGAGCCGAAAGACCTCGACTTCTTCCCGCTCACGGTGGACTTCGAAGAGCGCATGTACGCCGCTGGGCGCCTTCCCGGCGGCTTCATCAAGCGTGAGACGCGCCCGAGCGAGAAGGCCACGCTCACCGCTCGCATGATCGACCGCCCCATCCGTTCGGCGTTCGCCGACGGGTTCCGCAACGACGTCCAGGTGATCGCCACGGTCTTCTCGGCCGACCAGGAGCACCAGATCGACGTCATCTCTATCATGGGCGCGTCAGCCGCGCTCATGGCGGCTGGCATCCCGTTCGAGGGCCCGCTGGCCGGCGTGCGCATCTGCCGCGACGAGTTCGGCGAGTTCCTCGTGAACCCCACGTTCGAGGACGCTGAGGCATCCGACCTCGACCTCGTGGTCGCCGGCAGCCGCGACGCGATCTATATGGTCGAGGCGGGCGCGAACGAGGTGTCCGAGGAGGACATGCTCGCAGCGCTCACGTTCGCGCAGGAGGCCATCGGCGAGTTCTGCGCCGTGCAGGAGCGCTTCCTCGCCAAGCTCGACATCACACCGATGGACGTGAAGTTCGATGAAGCTCCCGCCGAGCTCCGCGACCGGATCTTCAGTGCCGGCGCTGAGAAGATGCGCGCCGCGCTCCACAACCCCGACAAGCACGCCCGCATGGACGCCGTGACGGCGGTAAAGGACGAGATCAAGGGGATCTTCGACGATGCCGAGTACGCCGCCAACGCGAAGCACATCAAGGGCCTCCTCAAGGCGCTCGAGAAGAAGACCATGCGCGACATGGTGCTCGATGAGGGGGAGCGCGCCGACGGCCGCTCCGTCACCGAGATCCGCCCGATCAGCTGTGCGGTCGACTACCTGCCCCGCGCACACGGCAGCGGGCTCTTCACCCGCGGCCAGACGCAGGTCCTGTCGGTCCTCACGCTTGGCATGCTGAACGAATGGCAGCGCATCGACACCATCGACGTGTCGGAGGGCAAGCGCTACATCCACCACTACAACTTCCCGCCGTTCTCCACCGGCGAGACCGGGTTCATGCGCGGCCCCAAGCGCCGCGACATCGGCCACGGCGCACTCGCCGAGCGGGCGCTGCTGCCGGTCGTCCCCTCCGAGGAGGAGTTCCCGTACACCATCCGGATCGTCTCCGAGGTGCTCGAGTCCAACGGCTCGTCCTCGATGGGTTCGGTCTGCGGTTCCACGATGTCGCTGATGGACGCCGGCGTGCCGATCAAGGCACCTGTCTCCGGCATCGCCATGGGTCTCATCAAAGAGGGCGATCGGTACGCGATCCTCTCCGATATCCAGGGTCTCGAGGACTTCCTCGGCGACATGGACTTCAAGGTCGCGGGCACCGAGGCAGGCATCACCGCCCTGCAGATGGACAACAAGGCCAAGGGTCTCTCGGTGGAGATCCTCTCCGAGGCGCTCACGCAGGCCAAGGCCGGTCGCGCGCACATCCTCGGCAAGATGCTCGAGGCTATCGATGAGCCCCGCGCCGAGCTCAAGGAGTTCGCGCCGCGCATCATCACCATCAAGATCCCAACGGACAAGATCCGTGACGTCATCGGCCCCGGGGGCAAGGTCATCAAGGGCCTCGTTGAGGAGACCGGTGCTGACATCGACGTCAATGACGACGGCACCATCTACGTCGCCTGCCGCGACGCGCGTGGGCTCGAGGCGGTCGACCGTATCAAGGCGATCGTCCGCGACGTGGAGCCTGGCGAGAAGTACAAGGGCCGCGTGGTCTCGATCCAGCCGTTCGGGGCGTTCATCGAGCTCATCCCCGGCAAGGACGGCCTGCTGCACATCTCCAAGATGGCCAAGGGCCGCATCGCCCACGTCGAGTCGGTGCTGAACATCGGCGATGAAGTCGAGGTCGTGGTCCAGGAGATCGACGACCGCGGCAAGGTGTCGCTCGAACTCATCGAGAAGTTCGACGTGCCAGAGGGTGCCGAGGCCCCCGCGCCGCACCACCACGATCGCGGAGATCGTGGCAGCGACCGCGGCGGCGACCGCAAGCCCCGCCGCCGCCAGTAGTCACACACGGTGATATCCGACGGCCCGGGTGCGCGCGAGCGCCTCGGGCCGTCTGTCCATACGAGAGGATGCGACTGAATGTTCTACGACAAGACGGTTCTCGATAACGGCATCACGGTCATCACCGAACCCATGGACACGGTGCGCTCGGTCGCCCTCGGCATCTGGTGCTCGGTGGGAAGCAGGGATGAGTCGCCGGCTGATGCGGGCATGTCGCATTTCATCGAGCACATGATGTTCAAGGGCACGCCCACGCGCACCGCCGCGCAGATCTCCGAGTCGTTCGACCGCCTGGGCGCGGAACTCAACGCGTTCACCAGCAAGGAGTACACCTGCTACTACGCACGGCTTATCGACCAGCACCTGCCTGAAGCCGTGGAGATCCTCTCCGATATGGTCGTGAACGCGTCGCTTGCCCAGGACGCGTGCCTTTCCGAGCGCGAGGTCGTGCTCGAGGAGATCTCGCGCTACGAGGACCAGCCCGACGATCAGGTGCACGAGCTCTTCGCCAGCACGCTCATGCCGTCGCACCCGCTCGGGCTGCCGGTCATCGGCCGCAAGGAGACCGTGAGCGGCTTCGATCACGACGCCGCGGCCGCGTTCCACCGCCGGCACTACACCACCGGGAACATCGTCGTCGCCGCGTCCGGTGCGCTCGAGCACCAGGCGATCGTGGATATGGTGCGCGAGCGGCTCACCGTGCCGGAGGGCCCTCGCCATGAGCGCGTCCACGCGACGCCTGTGACCGAGCCCCGGCTGTCGGTCCTCACCAAAGACACCGAGCAGGCCCATATCCTGTGGGGCGTCACCGGACTGCCCGCGCGTCACGAGGACCGGTTCGTCCTCACGGTGCTCGACGGTGTGCTCGGCGGCGGCATGGCCTCGCGCCTGTTCCAGGAGATCCGAGAGAAGCGCGGGCTGGCCTACGCCGTGTACTCGTTCCACAGCCACTACCAGGACACCGGTGAGTTCGCGGTGTATGCGGGGACCCGTCCGGACAACGCCGTACAGGTGATCGAGCTCATCAAGACCGAGGTCGACAAGCTCACCACCGACGGCGCCACCGCCGATGAGCTCGACCGGGTGCGCGAGTCCATCAAGGGTCAGATGATCCTCGGCCTTGAGAGCACGCGCAGCCGCATGACCCGCATCGGCAAGACCGAGGTCACCGGCGGCGAGCTGCTGTCGCTCGACGAGATCATCGAGCGCCTCGACGCCGTCACCCTCGATGACGTGCACCGGCTCGCGGGGCAAGTCTTCAACGGCAACCACGCGCTGGCCATCATCGCCCCCTTTGGCGAAGATGCCGTTGCGCATCTGATGTAAGGGGAGACTGATGATCACGGTCCTGGTAAGCGGTGCGGCCGGACGCATGGGCAGCGAGGTCGTGCGGGCGGTGCTCGCCGAGGACGACCTGGAGCTCGTTGCTGCGGTCGACCCCGCACACTCCGGCCAGCCGATCGGAGAGGGGACGACGCTGTCCTACGAGAGCGACCTCGCCTCGGCCATCGAGGCGACGCGGCCACAGGTGATGGTCGACTTCACGCACCCGTCGGTCGTGGGCGGCACCATCGCGACCGCGCTCGCGCACGGGGTGCACTGCGTCGTCGGCACAACGGGTCTGCCGATCGCCGAGCTGGAGGCGCTTGCGTCAAACGCTCGCGACGGTGCATGCCTGTTCATGGCCCCTAACTTCGCGATCGGCGCTGTGCTGATGATGCGTTTCGCCGCTGAAGCGGCGCGCTTCATGCCGCACGTCGAGATCATCGAACTGCACCACGACCGCAAGGCCGACGCG
Source organism: Actinomycetes bacterium (assembly GCA_022839745.1). GTDB lineage: Bacteria > Actinomycetota > Coriobacteriia > Anaerosomatales > Anaerosomataceae > Anaerosoma. The sequence goes on along the minus strand of JALHJB010000016.1, from coordinate 33,628 downwards.
CCGAGCGGGACCGCGCTGCGCACGGCGTCGCTCATCGCCGATGCACGCACGACGGTGCCCGCGGCCCCCGGGCGGGAGACCGAGATCGCCGAAGGCGCGCGCGGGGCGCTGGTTGAGGACGTGACGATTCACTCGGTACGGCTCCCCGGCCTGGTGGCGCACCAGGAGGTCCTCTTCGGCGGTCAGGGGCAAACGCTTTCCATCCGGCACGACTCCATCGACCGCACGAGCTTCATGCCCGGCGTGGTGCTCGCCATCCGCAACGTGGTGCATCACACAGGCCTGGTCATCGGCCTCGAGCGGTTCATGGGGGAACAGGGATGAGCGAGCGCCCCATCATCGTGATGAAGTTCGGCGGCACATCGGTCGCCGACGAGCGGGGACGCTCCGCGCTTGCGCGCCGTGTGCTGGCCGCGCAAGAGCTCGGGTCCGCCCCCGTGGTGGTCGTCTCGGCCATGGGGCGAAAGGGGGCCCCGTACGCCACCGACACGCTCCTGACGCTGCTCGATGGGCTTCCGGTGACTCCGCGCGAGAGCGACCTGCTCGCGAGCGCCGGTGAACTGATCTCGGCCGTGGTGGTCGCCGCGCACCTGCGTGCGGCCGGCGTGGACGCGATGTCGTTTTCCGGCGCGCAAGCCGGCATCTATACCGATGACCACTTCGGTTGCGCCCGGATCACCGGCGTCGACCCGTCTGCGATCACGGCCGCCGTCGCCGCTGGCCACGTTCCGGTCGTCGCTGGATTCCAGGGAGTCGCTCCCGACGGCTCGACCACCACGCTCGGCAGGGGCGGCAGCGACACCAGCGCGTGTGCCCTGGGCGTTGCGCTCGGAGCCACGGCCGTGGAGATCTACACCGACGTGGACGGCGTCATGTCCGCCGACCCGCGAACGTGCGATGCCGCCGCCGTGCTGCAGGAGATCGGGGCCGAGGAGCTCTTCCAGATGGCCCAGCACGGCAGCAAGGTCGTGCACACGCCGGCCGCCGAGTTCGCGCTGAAAAGCGGTCTCGACCTCCGTGTCAGGAACACGTTCAGCGACGGGGCCGGTACCCGGGTCGCCGACATGCGCACCTACGCGCCAGCGGGCGTGGCCACCGCCGTATCCCACTCAGAGGGCATCGCGCGCTTCACGGCCACGCTCCCCGGGGCTGAGGGCTCCGCGGAGCACATGCGCGCGCAGACCGACGTCTACCGCAGCATGGCGCAGGCCGACGTATCGCTCGACATGTTCACGCCGGTCGGCGACTCGCTCGTGTTCACGGTCGCCGAAGACAGGGTCTCTACCGCCGCCGAGGTGCTGCGGCGCCTTGGAATGCCGTTCACGGTCCGCAACGGGCTGGCCAAGGTGACACTGGTGGGTGCGGGGATGCACGGCGTACCCGGTGTGATGGCCGCGATGGCTGAACATCTCGCGCGGGCCGGTGTGCATATCCTGCAGGCAGCGGACAGCCACACCACGATATCCGCCCTGGTTCCCGCCGATGAGACACACGCCGCCGTGGCCGCGCTGCACCAGGGATTCGGCCTCGACGCCTGAGGTGGGGCAACCCCTCGGTAACCCACGTGCCGAAATGTCGGCGCGATATGGCACAATACTGCGGATAGACACGTACACATCCAGGCGTCCGGACAACGCCTTTGACGCTAGGGGGCGACCCATCATGACCGAGCCTCGCTTCGGGCGGCTCCTCACCGCAATGGTAACGCCGTTCACCGCCGAGGGTGAGCTCGACCTGCCGCGCGCACAGGAGCTCGCGCTTCGCCTGCTCGACCAGGGCACCGAAGCGCTCGTCGTTTGCGGCACCACCGGCGAATCGCCCACGGTCTACTACGACGACAAGATGCGCTTGTTCGAAGCTGTGCTCGAAGCGGTCGACGGTTCGGCCCCGGTCATCGCCAACGCAGGTGACAACTGCACGGACGATTCGGTCGCGTTCGCCCGCAAGGTTGTCGGCCTCGGTGTCGACGGCGTCATGGCCGTGGTGCCGTACTACAACAAGCCGCCGCAGGAAGGCCTGTACCGCCACTTCGGGGCGATCGCCAGCGCCGTGGATGTGCCGGTCATCCTGTACAACATCCCGGGCCGTTCGGTCGTGAACCTCGAGGCATCCACCACGCTCCGTCTCGCGGCCGATTTCGAGAACATCGTCGCTGTCAAAGAAGCGTCGTCGAACCTCACGCAGATCGCTGCGATCATAGACGGGGCGCCCCACGGCTTCGAGGTGCTCTCGGGCAACGACGAAGACACGCTGCCGATGATGGGCCTTGGCGCCACTGGCGTGATCTCGGTCGCATCGCACGTCGCCGGCCCGCAGCTTGCTGAGATGCTCTCGGCGCAGGCGACCGGCGACCACACCCGGGCCCTCAAGACCCATCTGGGGCTCATGCCGCTCTTCAAGGCGCTGTTCATGACCGCGAACCCGATCATGGTCAAGAAGGCGCTCGAGCTTGTCGGGTTCCCGGTGGGTGAATGCCGCCTGCCGCTCATCCCGGCAGCGCCCGAACAGACCGCCGAGATGAGCCGCATCCTCGGTCACCTTGGCCTCCTGAACGACTGAAGCGCGCTCTTTCGAGACCGCGTTGCACCACCCGCACGCCCCACACGTACCCTGACACGATAAGGAGCACACACAGCAGCGTATGACATCCTCCAAGAAGAACCGCCTCCGCGTCATCCCGCTCGGCGGACTCGATGGCATCGGCAAGAACATGACCGTTCTCGAGCTCGGGAACGACATGCTTGTGATCGACGCCGGACTGATGTTCCCCGACGACGACCACCCGGGCATCGATCTCATCCTGCCCGACTACAGCTACATCCTGCAGCGCAAAGAGAAGCTGCGCGGCATCATCATCACCCACGGCCACGAGGACCACACCGGGGCCCTGCCGTATCTCCTGAAGGATCTCGGCACACCGGTACCGGTGCTCGGCACCAAGCTCACCCTCGGCATCATCGCGGGCAAGCTCGAGGAGCACCGCATCAAGCGGCCGAAGCTGCGCGAGATCAGACCCGGCGGGCATGTGAATCTCGGCATGTTCGGGCTCGACTTCTTCGCCGTGAACCACTCCATCCCCGACGGCGTGGCAGTGTACGTGCGCACCCCCGTCGGCTCGGTGCTGCACACGGGCGACTTCAAGCTCGACCAGACGCCCATCGATGGCAGGTTCACCGACTACGCCGGCCTCGCGCGTGCCGCGAAGCAGGGCGTCACGCTCATGATGAGCGACTCCACGGGCGCCGAGAGCCCCGGCCATACGCCGTCGGAGGCCGAGGTGGGCGCCTCGCTGCGCACGATCTTCGCGTCAGCCGAGCAGCGCATCATCGTGGCGTCGTTCGCCTCGCACGTGCACCGCGTGCAGCAGGTCTGTGACGCGGCGGTAGCGTGCGGCCGCAAAGTCGTGGTCACGGGCCGGTCGATGGTGAACATCACGAAGATCGCGCGCGAGCTCGGCTATCTGCACATCAAAGACGACGACATCGTGGACGCGTATGCGATGGGCGATCTGCCCGCCGACAAGGTCGTGGTGCTGTGCACCGGGAGCCAGGGGGAACCACTCTCGGCGCTCGCACGCATCGCGAACGGCGGGCACAAGACCGTCAAGATCGAGGCGGGGGACACCGTGGTGATCTCGGCCACGCCGGTCCCGGGCAACGAGAAGGCCGTCAGCCGGGTGATGAATCGCCTCTACAAGGCTGGCGCCACGGTGGTCCACAAGGGCGTCGCGCGGGTCCACGTCTCGGGTCACGCCGCAGCCGAGGAACTCAAGCTCATGCTGAACCTCGTGAAGCCGCAGTATGTCATGCCGATCCATGGTGAGATGCGCCACCTGCACGCACATCGCGACCTCGCCCGAGCGGTGGGCATCCCCGATGAGAACATCTTCGTCCTCGACAACGGCGACTGCCTGGAGATCGACGAGTCGGGCGTTCACCCCGGTCAGCAGGTGGCCTCCGGCGTCGTATATGTCGATGGCCTGACCGTGGGCGATCTCAGCCAGGTCGTGCTTCGCGATCGCCAGCTGCTCTCGAGCGACGGGTTCGCGCTCATCGTGGTGGCGATCGACTCGCGCACCGGCGCGGTCGCCGGCGAGGTGGAGCTCGTCACGCGCGGTCTCGTGCTCGGCGCAGACACCGCCGAGGCGCTGAACGCCGTGCGCGGGCGTGTGGAGAAGGTCCTCAAGCGCACCGCATCTGAAGGTGTCACCGACAACAGCGTGGTCAAGAAGGCGCTGCACGACGCGGTGTCGCAGTACATCTGGGAGTCGGCCCGGCGCCGGCCGATGATCATCCCGATAGTCATGGAGGTCTAGTGGGCATTCTTGAAGCGGTAGTCCTTGGCGTCACCCAGGGCATCACCGAGTTCCTCCCGATCTCAAGCGACGGGCACCTCATCCTCGTGCCGTGGCTGTTCGGGTGGCAGCGATTCGGCCTCGGCTTCGATGTGGTGCTGCATGCGGCGACCCTGCTCGCAACGGTCACCTACTTCCGGCGTGACGTGTGGAGCCTCGCCCGAGGGCTGCTCTCAAAGGACGAAGCGCTCGCGCGCGAACGCCGGTTGGCGTGGCTCATCATCGCCGCCACCATCCCGAGCGCCCTGATCGCGCTGGCGCTCGAGCCGCTCGTGGAGGGCGTGGAGACGCTCCCGATGTCCTCGCAGGTCACGGTGACCGGCGCGTTTCTCGTGCTCACCGCTATCCTGCTCACGCTTGCCGAGGTCTTTGCCCGGCGCAGCACGCACTCGGTGGAGACCGCCGAGGAGATCCCGCTCAAGCAGGCGCTCTTGATCGGCGTGGCCCAGGCGTTTGCCGTGGCACCCGGGCTGTCCCGCTCGGGTACGACCATCGCTGCCGGCGTGGGTCTGGGGATCAAGCGCGAAGAGGCCGCCCGGTTCTCGTTCCTGCTGTCGATCCCCATCATCTTTGCGGCGACCTCCAAGAAGATCCTGCTCGACGTGATCGTCGGCGGAGAGACGCTGCCTCCCGCCGGCCCGCTCGCGGCGGGGCTGATCACCACGGCGCTCGTGGGCTACGGAGCCATCTCGCTCCTGCTACCCTATGTGCGGAAGCACTCGCTGGCGGCCTTCGCCATCTACACCGCGGTCGTGGGTACCGCGATACTGGTCGCACGCATCCTGTTCTAGCGCTCACGAGGAGACCCGCATGCCGAGCCGCACAACACGGAAGACGCAACGCGGCGCCCCGGCCAAGAAGACCGGTGCCCGCTCGCGCCAGCAACCGTCCGCACCCCAGCCGGTGCTCGACGACGATAGCCGTCACGAGATAGTCGGCATCCTGCTGGCGGCGTTCGCGGTCGCGCTCGGCATCTCCGTGTACACGAGCACCTCCGGCGTCATCCCTGAAGCCGTGAGCGGGCTCCTGCGTGCGGGCTTCGGGATCGGCGCGTACGCGATACCCGTGCTGGTCATCCTCTGGGCGGTCACGTTCTTCCTGAGCTCGATCCGCATCGACGAGCTGCGCGTGGGACTCGGCCTCGGCCTGTTCCTCATCGCGGTGCTCGGCGCGGTCGCCATCGGCAATGAACCCGCTCTCCAGTGGGAGCATGAGACCGTCGTCGCGAGCGGGGGATACGTGGGGGGCGCCGTCGCCTGGGCGCTCCGCGGCCTGCTCGGCGCACCCATCGCCTACGTGATCTCAGGTGCGCTCGCACTCGTGGGCCTCGTGGTAGCCGGACTCTCGATCACCGAGATCCTCGACTCCGTGCGAGGCTTCTTCAGGCGTCCGATGGAAGAGCCCGCGCCGGTGCTGCCGGCTGACCGGCGTCGCGCCGCCAAGACCATCCCGCTGCAGGACTTCGAGGACGAAGACCGGCTCAAGCCGGTCACGTCATCCCGGCCTGCCGAACGGCCCAGGCGTGGCGCCAAGGCGCCCGACCCGCAGGCGTCCCGGCCAACGCTTCCGGCCCCGGCATCGCTGGCGCCGCGCGCGCTCGAGGGCTTCGAGCTCCCCGGGCTGGCCAAGCTCAGGCGCACACCCGACAGTGCGGCCGCGCATCGCGCATCGGAGAAGGAGTTGCGGCACACCGCGAGCCTCATCGAGCAGACCTTCGCCACCTTCGACATACCCGCACGTGTGGTCAACTGGATCCCAGGCCCCACGGTCACGATGTTCGAAGTCGAGATCGCCAAGGGCGTGAAGGTGAACCGCGTCACCTCGCTGTCCGACGACCTCGCCCTGTCGCTCGCCGCCCCCACCATCCGCATACTCGCGCCGATCCCCGGCAAGAGCTACGTGGGTGTCGAGGTCCCCAACGCCGGTCGTGCCACCGTCACGCTCGGCGACGTGCTGCACAGCGGCCTGGTGGCCGATCCCCGTCCGCTCATGCTCGCGATCGGCAAGGACGTGGCCGGCGAGAACGTCGCGGCCGACCTGGCGTCGATGCCGCACCTGTTGATCGCCGGCTCCACCGGCACCGGCAAGTCCGTCTGCATCAACTCGCTCATCATGTCGATCCTCATGCGGGCCACTCCCGCCGAAGTCAGGCTCATACTCATCGACCCCAAGCGCATCGAGCTCAACCTCTACAACGGCGTCCCGCACCTGTACGTCCCGGTCGTGACCGAGGCGAAGGAGGCCGCCTCGGCACTGCATTGGGCGGTGGGAGAGATGGAGAACCGCCTCAAGAAGCTTCAGAAGGTCGGCGCGCGCAACATCTCCCAGTACAACGCGGCCATCAGGGACGGCAAAGGCGCCGAGGGAGAGACCGAGCTGCCGTACCTTGTCATCATCATCGACGAGTTGGCTGACCTCATGATGATCGCAGCCAAGGAGGTCGAGGACGCGATCTGCCGGATCGCGCAGCTCGCACGTGCGGCCGGCATCCATCTGATCGTCGCCACCCAGCGCCCCTCCACAGACATCATCACGGGGCTCATCAAGGCGAACATCACCAACCGAATCGCGTTTGCCGTGTCCTCCGGCATCGACAGCCGCGTCATCCTGGACCAGCCTGGTGCCGAGAAGCTCATCGGATTGGGCGATATGTTGTTCTCCACTCCCGCCTGGCCGAAACCGCACCGCATCCAGGGCGCATATGTGTCCGAGGAAGAGATCAACGCCGTTGTCGAGCATGTCAAGGCACAAGCGGAACCCGACTACCACGAGGAGATCCTGCACCTGAAGGTGACTGGTTCCACCGGGTCGCTCGACAGCGACGCGGACGACGACCCGCTCGTGTGGGAGGCCGCTGACATCGTGGTCACCAGCGGCATGGGATCCACGTCGCTGCTGCAACGACGGCTCAAGGTCGGGTATGCTCGTGCCGGCCGCATCATGGACATGCTCGAGGCGAAGGGCATCGTGGGCCAGCCCGACGGAAGCAGGCCACGTGAAGTGCTCGTGGACGTGGGCGAGCTCGAGTCCCTGAAGCATTTCGAGCGCGAAGAGCGGGCCGATGATGAGTAGAGCGATGGGGTGTCGTCATGCCGGTCGGTAAGAAGCTTGCCGCTGAGCGTCGATCGCAAGCCAAGACGCTTGCCGAGATCGTGGACGCCACCAAGATCATGGGTCGTATGCTCGAAGCCCTCGAGAACGAGCGATGGGAAGAACTGCCTGCGCCGCCGTATGTGAAGGGCTACATCCAGAACTACGCCCAGGTGCTCGGGATCGACGCGGGTCCGCTGCTTGAGGAGTACCAGAAGGATATCGCTGCCGTGTCTCCCGTGGCACGGATGCCCGCCCACCAGATTCCGGACCAGCAGCTCGTGCCGCATCGTCACGAGCTCCACGCGATCCCCTCCAAGGCGATCATCGCCGTAGTGGGCGCGGTGCTTCTGGTCGTCCTTGCGCTCTGGGGTATCTCCGCACTCGCCGGCCGGGACGACACACCGCCGCCGCTGGCACCGGAGACCACATCCACGCCCGTGGCTCCTGGCAGCGGTTCCACTGAAACGTCCGCCGTCGGAGAGGCCACGAACACACCCATAGACGTGCCGGAAGGCGCGTTCGCGCTGACCGTGTCCGTTGCACCCGGCGATTCCTCCTGGGTGCGGGTCCTCGTCGATGGGCTCGTGGCCTACGAGGGAACGCTGCCCGGTGGGGAGCCCAAGTCCTGGACCGTCGGGACCTCGGCGGTCATCCGCGCCGGGAAGCCCACCGCGGTCACGGTGACGCGGGACGGAAACACCGTCGAGTTCCCCCCGGCTACCGACGGGATCGCCGAAGTGACCCTCAGCGCCACTGAAGAGTAGGCGCTCGACCGATAGGAGCATCAGATGGCCAAAGACCAGAGTTTCGACGTCGTCTCGCAGGTGGACATGCAGGAGGTCGATAACGCCGTGCAGCAGTCGGTCAAGGAGCTGACGCAGCGCTACGACCTGAAGGACACCGGCTCGACCATCACGTTCGACCGCGCGGCCGGCACCCTGAGCGTGAGCGCCCCAAGCGACTTCGTCCTCGGACAGGTGCGGGACATCCTCGCGTCAAAGCTCGTCCGGCGCTCGATCGACCTCAAGGCGGTGTCGTGGGGCAAGACCGAGACCGGCTCGGGAGGCAGCAGCCGCGTCGTGGGCACGATCGTCAACGGCATCGATGCCGAGATCGCACGTCGCATCAACAAGGAAGTCCGCGACGAGAAGTTCAAGGTCAAGGTGCAGATCGAGGGCGACAAGGTGCGGGTGTTCTCGGCCAGCCGCGATGAGCTGCAGGCGGTCATCGCCTTCCTCAAGGAACACGACTACGGCATCCCGCTGCAGTTCGTGAACTACCGGTAGGCGCGCGGTGCCTGAGGTTCCCGCCATCGCGTTCGTCACGCTCGGCTGCCCCAAGAACGAAGTCGACACGGATCGCATGGCAGCGGCCGTCTCGGCCTCCGCATACCGCCTGGTAGACGACGTCGCCGAGGCCGATGCGGTGGTGCTGAACACGTGCGCGTTCATCCAGCCAGCTGCCGAGGAGGCCATCGCCGAGTTCTTCGCGCTCCACACGGAGTGGCGACCGGCGCGCCAGGGTCGTCGCATCGTCGTGGCCGGCTGCCTTCCGTCCCGCTACGGCGACGACTTGCGCGACGCGCTCTCCGAGGCCGATGCATTCCTGCCCGTGACCGCCGAGGGCGAGCTGCTCGTCACACTCGAGGACCTGCTCGGCAGCCCCGCCCAGCCCGCTCCGGGCCCCGGCCGCCTGGTTCCCGGCAGCACCGCGTACCTCAAGGTGAGCGAGGGATGCGACCGCAGGTGCGCCTACTGCACCATCCCCGCGATCCGTGGGCCCTTCGTGTCGGCTCCGCTGAATGCGCTCGTTGATGAGGCCCGTTGGCTGATCGACCACGGTGCGCGCGAGCTCGTCCTCGTTGGCCAGGACATCGCATCGTACGGTGCGGACCTGTCGCCCGGGGAGGACCTTGCGGCGCTCGTGCGCCGCCTCGACGCGCTCGACGGGGACTTCCGGCTCCGCTTGATGTATGTCCAGCCCGATGGTGTCACCGACGCGCTGCTCGACACGCTTGCAAGCGCCACGCACGTCTGCCGGTACCTCGACCTCCCGCTCCAACACGCCTCCGGGCCCGTGCTTGATGCCATGGGTCGCACCGGAGACGCGGCCTCGCATCTCGCGCTCATCAGGCGGGTTCGGTCTGCGCTTCCCGGCGCCGTGCTCCGTACCACCATCATGACCGGCTTCCCGGGCGAGACCGAGAACGACGCCCGCGTTCTTGAGGAGTTCCTCGCCGAGGCCGAGCTCAACTATGTGGGCGTCTTCACCTACTCGGCCGAGGAGGGCACCGTGGCGGCCTCGCTCCCGGACCAGGTGGATCCCGCGGTTGCCGAGGATCGCGCCCAGCGCGTCCGTGACATAGCCGACGCCATCGGCTTCGCGCGGGCCGCCGCGTTCGTAGGCACCCGGCAGAGGGTCCTGATCGAAGGCGTCGACGAGGACGGCGAGCTCTTTGGCCGCACATGTGGCCAGGCTCCCGAGGTTGACGGCGTCACGCTCGTGGATGCCGAGGTACCCGTGGGGGAGTTCGTTGAGCTCGCGATCACCGATTCGCTCGGCTACGATCTGATCGGAGAGGTGACCGATGCCTGACATGAACCTTGCCAACCGCATCACTGTCTTGCGGATGGTGTTCATCCCTGTGTTCCTGGTCGTGCTGCTCGGCGAGTGGCCCGCGTTCATCGACCCGCCCTCATGGTGGCGGACGATGCAGCCATGGATAGCAGCCGCCATCTTCACAGTGCTGGCCGCCACCGACGCGGTCGACGGGCACATTGCGCGCACACGCAACCAGGTGACCACCTTCGGCAAATTCATCGATCCGCTCGCGGACAAGCTGTTGGTCACCGCCGCCCTCATCGCACTGGTGGACCTCGAGCAGCTCCCCTCATGGATCGCGCTCGTGATCATCAGCCGTGAGCTTGTGGTGAGCGGCCTTAGGATGGTCGCCGTCGCCGAGGGACGAGTCATCGCCGCGTCGTCGCACGGCAAGGTGAAGACCATCCTCCAGATCGTGGCGATCGTGTGCTTCCTTCTGAAGGACACGACGCTTCTGAACGACCTGCTCGGGACCTGGGCCACCGCGTTCCAAACGGTGTCCTGGGTGGTGATGGGTGCGGCGGTGCTCATGACCGTCTGGTCGATGGTCGACTATTTCTATCACGCCCGGGACATCCTCACGGGTCCGTGGGAGCGGGAGGCCTAAGTGCACGCGCTCGAGACCGCCGCAGTCGTCACGGTGGGGACCGAGCTCACGACCGGCCACCGTCTTGACACCAACGGGGCCGAGGTCGCTCGTGCGCTCGTGAACGCCGGGTACTCCGTGCGCGAGATGGTCTCCGTGCCCGACGACCTTCAGGCGATCGTGGCGGTGCTTGCCGAACTGCTGTCGCGACGCGCTCTCGTCATCGTCACCGGCGGACTCGGCCCCACGCACGATGATGTCACACGCGAGGCAGCCGCGCTCGTGGTGGGACGGACGCTCATGCGCGACCCGGCGGTCGAGGCCGCGTTGAGCGCACGCGTCTCGGTGCACCGTGACCCGGCGTCAGCGATCTCGCTGCTCCATCAAGCCGATGTCATCGAGGGTGCGCGCGTGCTGCCTGCCACAACCGGCACGGCGCCGGGCCAGCTCATCGAGTACGCCGGTCACACGTTGGTCATACTGCCCGGACCGCCGCACGAGATGCGCCCGATGCTCCACGACGTGCTTCGCGACCGGGTCGCCTCGGCACCACCGGTCACGCTCAAGTGCGTGGGGATCACCGAGTCCGATGCCGGCCACGCCGTGTTGCCGCTGCTCACAACATATCCCACAGTGGACCTCACGCTGCTCGGCGGGCCAGGGGAGGTCGATGTCATCCTGGTGTCGACCACTGGCGATGACGTCGAGCTCACCGCGGCGGCGCACGCCGCTCGCACCGCACTCGGCGACGCGTGCTATTCCGCGGACGGCTCTTCGCTCGCCGCCACCGTGATCGATATAGCGATCGAGCGCGAGGAGTCCCTCGCCACCGCCGAGTCATGCACGGGTGGACTCGTAGCCGCAGCGCTCACAGACGTCCCCGGCTCGTCGCAGGTGTTCAGGGGCTCTGTGGTCGCCTACGCCAATGAGACGAAGTCCGCGGTGCTCGGGGTCGATCCGGCCCTTATCGAGGCGCATGGCGCGGTCTCCGAGGCCGTAGCGGTCGCCATGGCGCGTGGTGCGCTCCGGATACCGGGCGCGACGCTCGCGGTGGCCACCACCGGGATCGCCGGACCCGGCGGGGCAACGCCCGACAAACCGCTCGGTACGGTGTGGTTCGCCGTCGCGCACGCCGAAGGTCGTACCACCGCCGAGATGCACCGCTATGGCGGCGACCGCACCATGGTGCGGGACCGGGCACGAACCACCGCGCTCGACCTGCTTAGACGTTCCATGCTGGACTCCTGATGCCGCGCGCGTTCTTCGCGATCGGACTGGCGCCCGCGATCACGGACGTGCTTCAAGACTGCCGCCTCGCGTGTGCGGAGACCGACCCCTCGTGGGCCGGGGAGAAGTGGGTCTCGCCGGAGAACCTGCACCTCACACTGCGGTTCCTTGGTGACACCGAGCACGCGGCGCTTCGCCGCTACGCTGAGGCGGTCCGCGTAGCTGTGAGCGGGTTCTCTCCGTACGAACTCGGCATCGGTCGCGTCCGAGTCGTGCCCCAGACGCGATCGGCGTCGATGATCTGGGCAGTCCCGGAGCCAGGCGCCGATCGCACGACGCGACTCGCCAAGATGATCGACGACGCGGTGGCAGGCGAAGGCGCGGTACCGGACCCTCGGCGATTCTCGCCACATGTCACGCTCTGTCGCGCCAGGCGTCCGAAACGGCTCAGACCGGACTCCGTAGAGGCGATGGACGCCACGCTCGCAGGGGCTCCCGGATCTCGGACTTCGATGTCAGTGCGCACGGTTATGCTCTACACGTCGACACTCACACCGGAGGGTCCGGTGTACGAGCGAATCGCCGTGATGTCCCTGGGTGGTTGATTGACATCGAACACGTGTTCGTGTACGTTCGATGCAGCCTTCAGGGGTCGCGGCATACGGATAAGGAGCAGGCACCGATGCAACAGGACAAGGAAAAGGTACTCGACCTGACGCGCGAGCAGATCGAGCGCAAGTTCGGCAAGGGCTCTCTGATGCGTCTCGGCGAGAGCGCGGCCACCCAGCAGATCGAGTCGATCCCCACGGGTTCGCTCGCGCTCGATGCCGCGCTCGGCATCGGCGGAGTGCCCCGCGGTCGGATCGTCGAGATCTACGGCCCCGAGTCGTCAGGCAAGACCACGCTCGCACTCCAGATCGTCGCTGAGGCCCAGCGCACCGGGGGAGTCGCGGCGTTCGTCGACGCCGAGCACGCGCTCGACCCCTCGTACGCGGCACGCCTCGGTGTCGACATCGAAGACCTCCTTATCTCGCAGCCGGACACCGGCGAGCAGGCGCTTGAGATCACCGACATGCTTGTGCGATCGGGCGCTATCGACGTCATCGTCATCGACTCGGTGGCGGCACTCGTGCCGCGCGCTGAGCTCGAGGGCGAGATGGGCGATGTCACCGTCGGTCTACAGGCCAGGCTCATGAGCCAGGCGATGCGCAAACTGGCAGGGTCGCTCAACAAGTCCAACACCACGTGCATCTTCATAAACCAGCTCCGTGAGAAGGTCGGCGTGATGTTCGGCAGCCCCGAGACCACCTCCGGCGGACGCGCCCTCAAGTTCTACGCCTCCATCCGGATCGACGTCCGCCGCATCGATTCGATCAAGCAGGGTACGGACCTCGTCGGGAACCGCGTGCGCGCCAAGGTCGTCAAGAACAAGGTCGCGCCGCCATTTCGGCAGGCCGAGTTCGACATCATGTACGGACACGGCATCTCCAAAGAAGGCAGCCTTCTCGACCTCGGTGTCGAGGAAGGAATCATCCAGAAGTCCGGTGCCTGGTACAACTACGGCGACGAGCGCCTTGGGCAGGGTCGCGAAGCCGCCAAGGACTTTCTGCGCGAGCATGCCGACCTGCGAGATACCATCGACGCGCAGATCCGTGAGAAGTTGGGGCTGGCGGGCGCCCGTGGCGCCGGCGTCGCGAGCGCCACAGGCGGAGCGGAGGAGACCGATGCCCCGGCCGGTGGCAAGGAGTCCCCGAAGGCCGCAAAGTAGCGATCAGGGCTTCCGTCCGTGACTGGCGAACATGAGATAACCGCCATCCGTGCCCGCAGAGGGATGAAGCGACGTGAGATCGAGATCGATGGCGTGTCGTGGCGCTTCGTCCCCGGTCCGGTCGTATGCGCCCTTGGACTCAGCACGGGTGCCCACGTGGACATCGAGGACCTCGCGACGCAGATAGCCGAAGCGGAGCCGCAGGCCGCCCGTGAGCGGGCACTCCGGCTCCTGGCATACCGGGAACGCACAGAGGCCGAGATGCGCAGCCGCCTCACGGAGGACGGCTATTCGGCGGCCACGGTCGACAGCACCGTCACGCGACTGCTCGACACGGGCCTACTTGATGACAGACGCTATGCCGAGCAGACCGCGCGGGTCCTGGTGGAAGGGCGCGGCTATGGACGCGGCCGGGCGCTGCGTTCGCTCCGTCGCTCCGGCCTGGATGATGATCTTGCCACCGAGTCTCTCGATGCGTACGCGCCGGCAGACGCCGAGCCCGAGAGGGCGCTTCAGGCGGCGCGGCGCGCGATACGCCCCGGCGACACCGTGGATCGCCTCGGCGCGCGCCTTGTAAGACGAGGGTTCGCGGTCACCGACGCGCTGTCAGCCGCTCGCACCGTCCTCTCTTCGCAACTGGCGCACAATGATCACGATGACGCGCTTTAGTCGGCGCGGTGGGTCGGTTCCCGCTGCTCAGGATAGGCGTCTGCTTGACGACTAACGCTGCGCGCAGGTAGGATAAGCACGGCAAATACGATCGAACCGATGGGTTGTCGACCCAGGTTCGTATGTGGTTCTACAACGTGATAGGGGCGGCACCGCTTCTGACGGAGTGGTGGCTCCGTCGTATACGCAGTGTCGAACCGATAGAGTGATCGTACTTGCCGGGCGCGTGGTGCCCGGCTTTCCGGTTCAGAGGGACAGAACCACCCCTTCCCGGGTCCGGGCGAACGCACAGCCAGCCACCGCTTTGTGACTTGCTTTCGCACAACGAACCCGGAAGGGAGGGCACGCCCGATGGACCCACTGCTCGCCGCACTGCTCGGACTCGTCATCGGCGTCGTCCTCGGCATCGTCATCAATCGCTTCATCATCGCAGGCAAAGCCAACCAGGCCCGTGAGGCCGCGGAGCGCATGCTCGCCGATGCCCAGAAGCAAGCCGAGACGACCCGCAAGGAAATGCTCCTCGAAGCCAAGGACGAGATCTTCCACCAGAAGGCGCAGGCTGATGAAGAGATCAAGCAGCGCCGCAAGGAGCTGACCGCGCTCGAAACCCGACTCCTCCAGCGGGAGGAGTCGATCGAGCGCCGCGCTGAGTCGATCGACAAGCGCGAGCACCAGCTCTCCAGCCAGGCCGGTCAGATCGCCAAGCGCGAGAAGGACCTCGAAGACGCCATCGCCGAGGAGAAGAACCGCCTGGAGTCCCTTGCCGGCATGACATCGGACCAGGCCAAGTCCGTGCTGCTCGATCGTATCCGACAGGAAGTCGACCATGACGCCGCGCTGATCGTGCGTGAGGCCGAGCAGCGGGCCCGCGAAGAGGCCGACCGCAAGGCGCGCAACATCATCGGTATCGCCATCGGCCGCGTTGCCGCGGACCACACCGCCGAGTCGACCGTCTCGGTCGTCCACATCCCCTCGGACGACCTCAAGGGCCGCATCATCGGCCGTGAGGGCCGCAACATCCGGGCCTTCGAGCAGCTCACCGGCATCAACCTCATCATCGATGACACCCCGGAGGCCGTCATCCTCTCGAGCTTCGATCCGGTACGCCGCGAGGTCGGCCGTATCACGCTGGAGAACCTCATCGCGGACGGTCGCATCCACCCCGCGCGCATCGAGGAGATGTTCAAGAAGGCCGAGGTCCTTGTCGACCAGCAGGTCTTCGAAGCGGGAGAGCAGGCCGTGTTCGACACCGGCGTGCACAACCTGCATCACGACCTTGTCCGCACGCTCGGCCGTCTCCGCTATCGCACGAGCTACGGTCAGAACGTACTGAACCACTCACTCGAAGTCGCGTACCTCTCAGGGGTCATGGCCGCCGAGCTTGGTCTCGACCCCGCGCTCGCGAAGCGTGCTGGACTGCTGCATGACCTCGGCAAGGCCATCGACCATGAGATCGAAGGCCCCCACGCGACCATCGGCGCCGACCTTGCCCGCCGTCTTGGCGAGAACAAGGAGGTCGTGCACTGCATCGAGGCCCACCACGGTGACGTCGAACCGCAGACGGTCGAGGCCGTCATCGTGCAGGCTGCCGACGCCATCTCGGCCGCGCGCCCCGGCGCACGCCGCGAGACGCTCGAGAGCTATATCAAGAGGCTCGAGAAGCTCGAGGCGCTTGCGGAGTCGCACAAGGGCGTCGAGAAGTCGTACGCGATGCAGGCGGGCCGCGAGATCCGCGTCATGGTCAAGCCGGATGAGGTCTCCGACACCGACTCCACGCTGATGGCTCGTGACATCGCCAAGCAGATCGAAGAAGAGCTGCAGTATCCCGGCCAGATCAAGGTCATGGTCATCCGTGAAAGCCGTGCTGTCGAGTACGCCAAGTAGCGGGTCCTCCCGGTGTCTGTGCATGTGATCGACTTGTACCTCGGTGAAGGGACCGCCTGCGGTCCCTTCACTCTTGAGAAGGAGGGTAAGGCGTGGCACCCTGGGCTCAGCGATGAGTGAACACGATCCCCTCATAGACTTCGTCACCTCGGTGTCCGGCGACGGTTACCTCAAGGTCGAGGAGACCCTGGGTGACGGGTACGTCCGGCTGCGCGTGCCTGAAGCGGAGCGCCGCCAGGCCAAACACGACATCCGCAGCATCGAGGACGTCATCATCGAACTCCTGCGCAACGCGCGTGACGCGCATGCGCAGCGCATCTTCGTCGCCACCACCCGGGAGGGGAGCACGAGGATGCTGACGATGATCGATGATGGAGTCGGCATTCCTCACGCACTTCAGGAGGCCGTGTTCGAGCCTCGGGTCACGTCCAAGCTCGAGACCATGGTCATGGACCGCTGGGGCGTGCACGGGCGCGGCATGGCGCTTTTCTCCGTGCGCTCCAACGTCTCTAGCGCCCGGGTCGCCTCCTCGGCGCCCCACAAAGGCGCTTCGATCAGCGTGGTTGTCGACACCGATCAGCTGAACGAGCGTGCCGACCAGTCGACGTGGCCCGTTGTAGAACCGGACGAGTCCGGCAAGCTTCGCGTGGCGCGCGGACCCCACAACATCATCCGTCGCCTTGTGGAGTTCGCCTGCGAGCACCCCGAACTGGAGATCTACCTCGGCACGCCTACCGAGATCCTGGCCACGCTCCATGCTCTTGGCCGCGACCGGCTCGACATCGCGGACCTGATGTTCTGCGATGACCTCGATCGTCTGTGCGTGTGGCAGCGGCCTGCCGCGTGCTCCGATGCCGCCGAGCTCACGGCCACCGCGGAGGCCATCGCGCTGCCGGTCTCGGAGCGCACGTCGCATCGGATACTCGCAGGCGAGCTCGCGCCGCTCGAGTCACTGCTCACGTCGCTCTCGGTGGAAGACGAGCCCGCTGCGCCGGCCACTCCGGACATCTACCGCGACAGGCGCTCCCTGCGCATACATCACGGCGACCTTGTGGCATTCCGCGCAGAACTCAGTCGCGCGTTCGACGTGCTCGCCGAACGGTACTATCTCAACCTCAAAGGCGAGCCCAAGGTGACTGTCGGTCGCGACGCGATCACCGTGCGCTTTGCCATCGAGAAGGAAGACTGAGCTCCAGCGCTCTCCGGTGGTTCTTCGCGGGCACCTGATGGGCTATACTGCTCGCACGCCATTCACGGCGCATACACACCAGACGCAGACCTCGGTCACACCACATCCACAGCAACGACACCACCAAGGATTCCGCAGCAGGAGGCACCGTGGAGGTTCTCAAGGTTTCCACCAAGTCCAGCCCCAACTCCGTTGCAGGCGCGCTCGCCGGCGTCATCCGTGAGCAGGGCGTGGTCGAGATCCAGACCGTCGGAGCGGGAGCGCTCAACCAGGCGATCAAGGCTATCGCCATCGCGCGCGGCTTCGTCGCACCGATGGGACTCGACCTCATCTGCACCCCGTCCTTCGCCGACATCGAGATCAATGGCGAGGAGCGCACGGCCATCCGCCTGCTCGTGGAGCCGCGTCCGCCGCTGCACCCCTGATCCGCATGCCCGGCCCTGACCTCCATCTGCACTCCACGTTCTCCGACGGGCTGCTCACGCCCGAAGACCTTGTCACGCGTGCCCTCGCCCTTGGACTTCCGGCGATCGCCATTGCCGATCACGACAGCGTCGCCGCGGTCGCGCCAGCACTTCAGGCCGCCCGGGACAGCGGCCTCACCGTGGTGCCGGCGGTGGAGCTCTCGGCAAGCGTGCATGGCCGCACCGTCCACATGCTTGGGTACTTCATCGATCACCTCGACCCGACCCTCCTGGCCAGACTCGCCGCGCTTCGGGAGAGCAGGCGTTCGCGCGCACAGCGGATCGTCGACGCGCTCTCCGCCGCGGGAATCGCGATCGACCTGACGCCGTCGCACCCCGCCGGGGAGAGGGGCGCCGCCGTTGGTCGCGCCCATATCGCGCGGGCGCTGATCGCCGCTGGCCACGCGCACGATATGCGCGATGCGTTCGATCGCTTCCTAGGCGAGGATGCGCCCTACTTCGCATCCAAGGAGCCGCTCGTCCCGGCCGACGCAATCGCGTGGATCAGGGAGGCGGGCGGCGTCGCGGTGCTCGCACACCCGGGCCTGAACGATATCGACGACCTGGTGCCATCGCTCGTGGACGCGGGCATCGCCGGCATCGAGGCGTTCCACGGATCGCACACCGAAGACACAGCATGTCGCTATGCCGCGCTTGCCGGCCGCTATGGTCTGATCGCCACCGGAGGGTCGGACTTCCACGGCTCACTACGCGAGGGCGGCGACATGGGCTGTGCGGCCGCACCAGATGGCGCGCTCGAAGCGCTCGCTGAAGCCGCCGCCCACTCGAGAAGCTCACGATGAACCGTTACATCATCCATACGTTCGGCTGCCAGATGAACAAGCACGACTCCGAGCGGATGGCGGGGTTGCTCGAATCGCACGGATACACCGCGGCGCGCTCCGATGACGAGGCCGATGTGATCGTCTTCAACACGTGCGCGGTTCGCGAGACCGCGGATGACCGCATGTACGGGCAGGTGGCGTCGCTCAAGGCGATCAAGACCGGGGGTCGTCCTGACGTGATCATCGCCGTGGGCGGGTGTGTGGGCCAGCGTGATGGCGAGGAGATGCTTCGGCGCCTGCCTCACGTCGATGTCGTCTTCGGCACGCACAACATCGCGGACCTGCCGTCACTGATCGAGGCGGCCGCGGCGGGCAGGCCCACGGCACGCGTCCTGGACGGCACGGAGGCCTTCGCGAGCGATCTTCCCACTGTCCGGGAGCATCCCTGGCACGCCTGGGTTCCCATCACGGTGGGCTGCGACAACCACTGCGCCTACTGCATCGTCCCCGCCGTACGGGGCCCCGAGCGCAGCCGGGTATTCGAGGACATCGTCGCCGAAGTGAGCGGTCTTGTCGCCGAAGGAGTGCTCGAGGTGACCCTCCTCGGGCAGAACGTGAACTCGTACGGCCGCGACCGCTACGGGCAACCGCGCTTCGCCGAGTTGCTGCGCGCCGTGGCGCACACCGGCATCCCGCGGATACGCTTCGCCACCAGCCACCCGAAGGACCTCTCCGACGACACGATCGACGCGCTTGCCTCCGTGCCCTCGCTGATGCCGTACCTGCATCTGCCCGTACAGCACGGCTCCAACGCGATTCTTGCGGCGATGAACCGCCGCTACACGCGCGAGAACTACTTCGAGCGCATCGATCGGTTGCGTGGCGCCGTCCCCGGCATCGCGCTCTCCACCGACATCATCGTCGGGTTCCCCGGCGAGACCGACGAGGACTTCGAGCAGACGATGGGCCTTGTGAATCGCGTCGGCTTCGATCACGCGTTCACGTTCATCTACTCGCCGCGGGAAGGCACGCCCGCCGCGTCGCTGACCGAGACCGTGCCGCGCGAGGTCTCACAGATGCGGTTCGACCGGCTCGCCGAACTCGTCCGCGATCTTTCCTTCGCCTCCAATCGGCGCGCCGTCGGGCGCGTCGACCAGTGCCTCATCGAGGGCGCCTCGCGGCGCGACCCGCGCGTGTTGTCCGCTCGTACGCCGCACAACCGCCTGGTGCACGTACCGGTTCCGGTGGACCGGTCCGCCTCGCTGTACGCGGGTTCGATCCAGCCGATCCGCATCACCGGTGCACACCCGTGGTTCCTCACCGGGGAGTTCGCCTCCGGAGCGGTTTAGCGTGCGCCCCGCTGCGGGAATGCTCCAGGTGGCCCGGAGGTGACGCTCATGATCGGAAACACGCTCGGCATCATCGCACCGCACCCGCCCATCATGGTCCCTGAGGTGGGGGGTGAACGGGCGCGCGTCACGTCGGCATCCATCGAGTCGATGCGGAAGGCGGCGCGTCTGCTGCACGCGTTTGCGCCCGACACCATCGTGCTCATGTCGCCACATGCGCCGGTCGTGCGCGACGCGTTCGTGGTCGACACCTCGGATCGGTACACCGGAGACCTCGGACAGTTCGGAGCGCGCGAGGCCCGCATCGCTCCCGCCGGTGATCCGGAGCTCGCTCAGGCGATCATCGATGCGGCGTTCCACGCCGATCTCGCGGTGATCACACGCTTCGATCACCCTGCGCTCGAACCAGGAGTGCTCGACCATGGGGCGCTCGTACCGTTGAGCTTCCTCGACCGGAAGGGCGAGTTTCCGCTCGTGGAGGTGTCGTTGTCGTTCCTCCCGCTGTCGGCGCACCGCCGTTTCGGCGAGGCGATCGCTTCGGCAGCGGCAACGCTCGGCAGGAGGGTGGCGTTCGTCGCAAGCGGCGACTGCAGTCACCGCCTCACGCGCGATGCGCCGGCCGGCTACACGCCGCGTGGTGCGGTGTTCGATGACGCGCTCGTTGAAGCCCTCGACCGCGGCGACTACCCTGCGCTCGAACACCTCGACCCCACGCTCGTGGAGGAGGCGGGGGAGTGCGGACTGCGCTCGTTCGTGACCCTCGGCGGGTTCCTCGGCGGCACCGACGCGCACACGCGCGTGCTGTCGCACGAAGGGCCCTGGGGCGTTGGGTATGCCACCGGGGTCGCCGCCTCACCGGAGCTGCTGGCGATGCTCGACAGCGCTGATGCGCCGCAGCCCGCCGGAGACTCAGCGCCTGTCGCGCTCGCGCGTCGCGCGATCGCCGCGTACCTTCGTGAGCGCCGCATCATCACTCCTCCCGCACCCGAAGGTCTGCTCGCGGAGCGCCACGGCGCCTTTGTGAGCCTGCATCGGCAGGGTGCGCTTCGAGGCTGCATCGGCACCATCGCCCCCACGGCACCCACGCTCGCCGAAGAGATCGTGCATAACGCGATCCAGGCGGCTACCGCCGACCCACGGTTCCCCGCCATGACCGCCGACGAGCTCGAGGGTCTCGATATCTCGGTCGACGTGCTGCACGAGCCGGAGCCCGCGACGCTCGAGGACCTCGATCCTCGCGTATGGGGTGTGATCGTCTCGGCCGATTGGCGGCGTGGACTGCTGCTCCCGGACCTCGAGGGCGTGCACACCGTCGAGCAACAGGTCGCTATCGCCCGCCAGAAGGCGGGGATCCGACCGGGCGAACGGGTCCGTCTCGAACGCTTCGCGGTCGATCGGTACCACTAGCGTGCGGGCCTACGACATCATCGGCATACTCGGGCCCACCGCCGTAGGGAAGAGCGCTGCAAGCGACCGCGTGGCGGTGGCGCTCGGCGGAGAGATCGTCAGCGCAGACTCCATGCAGGTCTACCGGGGCATGGACATCGGCACCGCGAAGACGCCGCCCGCCGAACGCCCGGTGCCGTATCACTGCGTCGATCTCGTCGATCCCGGTACGCCGTACTCCGCCGCGCTGTATCAGCGTGACGCGCGCACCGCGATCGACGCGCTCATCGCGAGCCGGACACCCGCGGTGCTTACCGGCGGAACGGGCCTGTACGTGCGGGCCGCGCTCGACGATATGGAGTTCCCCACCGGGGACGTCCTGAGCCCGGAGCGGGAGCGCTTGGAGGCACGCCTGGCACTGGAGGGGGCCGAGGCGCTCTACGCTGAACTGCGGCGCCTCGACCCGGCCTCGGCGGCGCTGCTGCATCCCAATAACGCGCGGCGCGTGGTGCGCGCGCTCGAGATGCTCGCCGAAGGGACGTCGTACGCTACGCAGGCGGCCAACTTCCGCGTGCGCGGCTTCCACTATCCGCGCACGCTGCTCGTTGGGCTCACGGTGGACCGAGCCGAGCTGTATCGCCGGGTGGACGCGCGCGTCGACGCCATGATCGCCACCGGACTGGTCGAGGAGGTGCGCGCACTGCTCGACCGGGGACTGGCCTCCGCGCTCACCGCCACGCAGGCGATCGGCTACAAGGAGCTCGTGCCCGTGATCGCCGGCAAGGCCGACCTGTCGGACGCGATCGAGGACATCAAGCGTGCGACCCGGCGCTACGCGAAGCGGCAGCTCACGTGGTTCCGTTCCGATGCCCGCATCACCTGGATCGACGTCACCGAGCTGTCGGCTGCACAGACGGCCGAGGCCGTGCTCGACCTGGTAGAATCGTCCGGACACGACGGCTAGGGAGGTTCGCGTGCAGCTCACGTTCACGAAGATGAACGGCCTCGGCAACGACTTCATCATGATCGATGACCGTGATGAGGTGCTGGAGATGTCGCCAGAAGCCGTCGCGTGGTTCTGCGACAGGCACTTCGGAATCGGCGGCGACGGACTCATCCTTGTGCGGCCGGCCACCACAGCGGACGCCGACTTCTACATGCACTACTTCAACGCGGACGGCTCGCTCGCCGAGATGTGTGGAAACGGGGCCCGCTGCTTCGCGAAGTACGTCGTGGACAACGGCATGGTGTCGGCTGATGCTGCATCGTTGGTGATCGAGACCCTCGGCGGGCTCAAGCCCGTGACGTTCGTTCGCGACGAGGCCGGTAAGCTCGAGTCGGCCACCGTGGACATGGGCACTCCCGCGCTCGCCCCCGCTGACATCCCGGCGCTCTTCGATGGCGAGCAGATCTACGACTGCCCGCTGGAGACACCCTTCGGCACTTTCGGCCTCACCGCGGTCAACATGGGCAACCCCCATGTCATCACATGGGTGGACGATGTGCAGACCGCTCCTGTGGAGACCGTGGGGCCGTTCATCGCGACCCACGAGCGCTTCCCCGAGGGCACGAACGTCGAGTTCGCGCAGCACATCGACAACACCACGATCCGCATGCGCGTGTGGGAGCGTGGCGTTGGCGAGACCCTTGCCTGCGGAACCGGCGCATGCGCGGTACTGGTAGCGGGCACCTTGTCGTGCCGCGTTGGCCGGGAGGCCACCATCGAACTCCCGGGCGGCGACCTGTTCGTCCGTTGGCACGAGAACGGCCACGTCTACATGACAGGCTCTGCGGCGGTCTCGTTCACCGGAACGATCGAGCTGTCCGACGAAGTCTGACGCACACGTCCGTATCACGTCAGCGCTCTGCTACGATGACGCGGTATCCGGACACACCGATGAGGGGATGACGCACGTTGAGGACCGCACAACGCATGGCCAATCTGCCGCCGTATCTGTTCGCCGAGATCGACCGCAAGAAGGCCCTCAAAGAAGCCGAAGGCGTCGACGTCATCTCACTGGGCATCGGCGATCCTGACATGCCGACCCCGCAGCGGATCATCGATGCGATGGCCACGGCTATCACCGATCCGGCCAACCACCAGTACCCGGCCTACGCGGGCTCTCGGCCGTACCGTGCCGCCTGTGCCGAATGGATGGACCGGCGTTTCGGGGTGAAGCTCGACCCCGACACCGAGGTGCTCGGACTCATCGGTTCCAAGGAAGGCATCGCACACCTCTTCCCGGCGTTCATCGACGTGGACGACTACACGCTCGTGCCGGGCGTGGGCTACCCGGTGTACAGCACGGGCGGCGTGCTCATCGGCGGCAAGACGCACTACATGCCGATGAACGAGGAGAACGACTGGCTGGCCGACTTCGAGTCCACGCCCGCCGAGGTGCTCGCCCGCGCCAAGATGATGTTCATCAGCTATCCCAACAACCCCGCGGCCGTTGCGGCCCCGGTGGAGTACTTCGACCGCGCTGTCGCATTCGCCAAGGAGCACGACCTGCTGCTGGTGCACGACAACGCGTACTCGGAGATCGGATTCGATGGATACATGCCGCCGAGCATCATGGAGCGCCCGGGTGCCCGTGATGTGGCCATCGAGTTCTTCAGCTGTTCGAAGGCATACAATATGACAGGCTGGCGTATCGCCTTCGCTTGCGGTAACGCTGACGCGATCAAGACGCTCGGCATCGTGAAGAGCAACGTCGACTCCGGACAGTTCACCGCCATCCAGCAGGCCGCGATGGAAGCCATGCTCGGCCCGCAGGACGACGTCGCCGAGATGCGCGAGATCTACCAGCGCCGCCGCGACATGGTGCTCGAGACGCTGCCGTCGATCGGCCTGTCCGCGCGTCGTTCGGCTGGCACCATCTACGTCTGGGCCCGCATCCCTGAGGGGTATACCTCCGCGGAGTACGCCGGATTGGTCCTCGACAAGGCGGGTGTCATCATGCCCGCCGGCAGCGCGTACGGGCCGGATGGCGAAGGATACGTCCGCATCTCGCTCGCCACGCCAGACGACCGCCTCGCCGAGGCACTCCAGCGCATGGCCGACGCACTCTAGAAGGAGACCACCGCACGCATGGTGCATACCGCATACGAGGTCATCACCGATACCGAAGAACGGGCTGTGCTCGTGGGGATCGACCGGCCCCGCTCGGACGGCTGGACGCTCGAAGACGACCTTGCCGAACTGCAGCGCCTCGTGGATACCGCTGGCGCGACGGTCGTCGGCACGGTCACACAGCGCCTTGAGCGACCCAATCCGCGTACGTTCATCGGCGCGGGCAAGGCTGAAGAGGTCGAGGCGCTCGCTACCACCGAGCGTGCCACGATGGTCATCTTCGACGACGACCTGACGCCCAGCCAGCAGGCCAACCTTGAGGGACTGCTGCCCAACGTGCGGGTCATCGACCGCACGCAGCTGATCCTCGACATCTTCGCCCAGCATGCAGTGAGCCATGAGGGTAAACTCCAGGTCGAGCTTGCGCGCCTCGAGTACGTGCTCCCCAGGCTGCGCGGCATGTGGGGTCACCTTGAGGCCGAGCGGCTCGGCGGCGGTCGCGGCGCCCGATTCGGCGCCGGTGAATCGCAGCTTGAGACCGACCGCCGGTTGACCCGCAAGCGCATCTCGGAGTTGAAGCGCGACCTCAAGCAAGTCGCTCAGGCACGCGAGACGCAGCGCGCGGCCAGGGGTCGCTCCGGCGTCTTCCGTATCGCGCTTGTGGGATACACCAACGCCGGGAAGTCCACGCTGCTCAACGCTCTCACCGATGCAGGCGTGCTCGCCCAGGACCAGCTCTTCGCCACGCTCGACGCCACGACCCGGCGGCTCGACCTGCCTGACGGTCGCGCTGTGACGCTGACCGATACGGTCGGTTTCATCAACAAGCTGCCTCACGGGCTCGTCGAGGCGTTCAAGTCCACGCTGGATGAGGTACGCGAGGCCGATCTGCTGCTGCACGTCGTGGACGGCTCGCACCCGAACCGCGACGCCCAGATGGGCGCGGTGAAGGTCGTGCTCGATGAGATCGGCGCCGCCGACAGGCCCCAGCTCGTGGTCTACAACAAGGCCGACCTGCTGCCAGGGCTCGAGCGCGAGCGGCTCGCACAGCAGCCGGGAGCCGTCGTTGTCGCGGCGGCCGTCCGTGAGGGCCTGGACGGGCTCCTGGAGCGCATCGCCACGATCGCCGCGCAAAGCGACGTGCCGCTCACGGTCACGGTGCCGTACGACAGGGGAGAGCTGGTGCAGCTTGCGCACGAGCAGGCGCACATCCTCACTGAGGAGCATCTGCCGGGGGGCACGCGGCTCACTGTGGTGGCCTCTGAGGCCGTGCGGGGCCGGCTTGCCGAGTTCCTGCCGCACGTGATCGCCGAGCCTGAAGACTGGGAGCGCTCGTAACGCCCCTGCTGTGCTGAGCCGGCGCTGACCGCTGGCCGCTGGCCGCTACAGGCGCCTGAACAGGGCGACGACCTTGCCGAGGATCGCGAAGTCGGCATGCTCGTCGGCGAAGATCGGCTCCATGGTCCGGTTCTCCGGCTGCAAGCGCACACGGCCAGACTCCCGGTAGAAGCGCTTCACAGTGGCCTCCTCGTTGAGCATGGCCACGACGATCTCACCGTTGGTCGCGGTAGGCTGCTGCTTCACGACCACATAGTCGCCGTCGAGGATCCCGGCTTCGATCATGCTCTCGCCCTTCACGCGCAAGACGAACGTCTGCTCGCCGGCGAATGACGCAGGGAGAGGGAGCGTGGCCTCGATGTTCTCGGCAGCCAGGATCGGGACGCCCGCGGCCACCTGCCCGACCAGCGGCACTGCTTGCACGTTCTCATAGTCGACAGCGCGTTCGGTGTCGCGATAGTCGAGGACTTCGAGTGCGCGAGGCTTGGAGGGGTCACGACGGATCAGCCCTTTTGCCTCAAGCGCGGCAAGGTGCGAGTGCACCGTGGAGGACGAGGAGAGGCCGACGGCCTCGCCGATCTCACGCACAGACGGCGGGAAGCCACGCCGGTGGATCTCAGCCCTGATGAAGTCGAGTATCTGCCGCTGCCGTGATGTGAGCTCACGCTTGTAGACCATCAGGCGTCCCTTCAGCCGGGCATGGCGCTTCATTCCACGCCAGTGTACGACAGAGCTCACCTCAGTGCAAACACACGTTCGTATCACCGCTTGCGTTGCGAACACGTGTTCGGTATCATGTGCGTACGAACACATGTTCGTGGTCACGTTTCGATGTCAGACCCGCACGGTAGGGTCGACGCGTAGACCACGAGGGAGGACACGATGGCAGCGACACTCGCACTCCAGACGCACGCGGACCACCACGACCACCCGGGCACGCGTCCGCAAACACGTTCGGGTCACATCCGGCGAACCTCGATTCGTCGCTACGAGGTGGCGCGTCTCGGTAGGATCGCGTTCTTCGTCCTGCTCGCGTGCGCCGCCGTTGTCATAGCGCTTTCCAGCGCGGTGCAGCCTGCGCCGCCGCGGCCCGATGCCTGGACCCCGGTCATCGTCTCTGAGGCAGCGACGCTCTGGACGCTGGCGCAGAGCTATCCCGTTGCCGGTCTCAGCACCGCCGAAACGGTCGCGCTGATCAAGGAGTCCAACGCGCTAGGGTCCGCCACCATCCACGAGGGGCAGATCCTACAGGTTCCCGCTCAGTTCGATGGTTCGGTCGCGATCGCATCCCGATAGCCGTACCACCACCTGACACTCGCTTGATCCACAGGTGATCGTGACCCGCCTTCAGCGCCGTATTGCCTGCCTGGAGGCGATCCTCGCGACCGTCTCCCGCTCCGCATTCGCGCATTGTCGCCCCATATCTTGTGTGCTAGTCTTTGCGCAAGCCAAGATGTGGGGGACGCTCTCATGAAGTGCCCGTTCTGCGGCCACAACGAGACCAAGGTCGTCGACTCCCGGGACTCCGAGTCCCAGGACGCTATTCGTCGCCGGCGTGAGTGCCTCGATTGCGCAAAGCGCTTCACCACGTACGAGCGTCGTGAAGAGATGCCGCTCATGGTCGTCAAGAAGGATGGATCGACCGAGCCGTTCGACCGGGGCAAGCTCCTTCGGGGCCTCGTTGTCGCAACCGCCAAGCGGCCAGTATCACCGAGTGCCCTCGAAGCGCTCATCGACGACATCGAGACCGAACTGCACAACGCGATGCAGTATGAGATACCCGCCAAACGTCTGGGAGACATGGTGCTCATGCGTCTCCTTGACCTGGACAAGGTCGCGTACATCCGGTTCGCATCGGTGTACAAGGAGTTCAACGATCTGGATAGCTTCACCGCAGAACTCACGCGTTTGAGCGGCAGACGACGGCGTGCTGCGAGTACCGACTAGGCGAAGGACTACCGAGTGGATGTGAAGCTGTTCATCCGGGACGACTGCCCTGAGTGTCCCGCTGCCTTACGCGCGGTTGATGGCGTAGCCAATGTGTTCGTCTACGACATCACCGATCCCACAGGCTACGCGGAGGCCTCGTCTCTAAGAGTCGATGAGACGCCCGCCATCGTCGTCACGGACTCATCCGGACGCGAGGTCGTCGGCTGGCGCGGAGAGGCGCCCGACGCCTCGGACCTTCGCGCGGTGTTGGCACACTGACGATGAGTCACGCAACCTCGCCTCTCACCGTAGCCGTCACCCGGCTCGACCCGGAGCTGCCGCTGCCCACGTACGCGCACGAGGGCGACGCCGGTCTCGACCTCTTCGCCGCCGAATCCGTTGTCCTCGCTCCGTTCGAACGCGCACTGGTCCCCACCGGGTTGGCTGTGGCGCTGCCAGCGGGGTATGCGGGCTTCGTGCAGCCACGCAGCGGCCTCGCACTCCGAGCCGGGCTCTCCTTCGTCAACACGCCCGGGCTCATCGACAGTCATTACCGGGGCGAGATCAAGCTCGTCGCCATCAACCTCGACCCGGTCACACCCCTCCGGATCGAGCGCGGCGACAAGGTGGCGCAACTGGTCATCCAACGCGTCGAGCGCGCGGAGCTGGTCGAAGTCACCTCACTTGACCCCACAGAGAGAGGGGAGCGTGGCTTTGGCAGCACCGGTGTGTGAGAGCCGACGCCATCCCGGGAGGAGTGGCCGCCTGTTATGCGCGGCCTCCATACCTTTGTATCCACAGAAGCGGATCATCTCCGGACCGGCGAGAGGGGGGATGGCCGCATCGGCATGACGCCTTGCTCCAACAACGGCACGCCCGCCCATTGGAGCGCCACCCGCAATCACCGACGACTACGAAAGGCTGATGCATGGATACGTTCTTCAAGTTCAACGAGCGAGGGACCAGTCTGAAGGTAGAGATCCTCGCAGGGATCACCACCTTCATGACGATGGCCTACATCATCTTCGTCAACCCCGGCATCCTCTCAGCGATGTTCGGTGATGCGGCAGCCGATTGGATCCCGGCACTCACCACGGCCACCGCACTCGGCGCCGCCCTGATGTGCATCGCCATGGGCCTCATCTCCAACCGGCCGCTCGCGCTCGCGTCCGGCATGGGGCTCAACGCCGTGGTCGCATTCAGCATCGTGCTGGGCGCGGGCGTACCATGGCAGGTCGGCATGGCGGTCGTCTTCGTCGAGGGCCTCATCATCCTGCTGCTTGTGATGACGGGCCTGCGCGAAGCGATCATGGACGCCATCCCGCTCAACCTCAAGCGGGCGATCGGCGTTGGCATCGGTCTCTTCATCACGTTCATCGGCCTGAAGTCGGGCGGCCTGGTCGTGGCCAGCGAGGCCACGCTGCTGACCCTTGGCGACTTCAGCCAGCCGGCGGTCTGGGTGACCCTCATCGGCCTCGTCGCCATTTTCGCCTTCATGGCGCTCCAGGTGAAGGGCAGCATCCTGTGGGGCATCGTCGTAGCCACGGTCGCCGCACTGCTGTTCAAGGTCACCGCGCTGCCCAGCGGCGTAGTCGCACCGCTGGACTTCCGCACGTTCTTCGCACCGTTCCAGACCCCGGAGGGCACCAGCTCGATGGCGCTCCTCCAGGTGTTCACCCCGACGATGCTGCTCTTCGTGTTCGCGCTCATGCTCACGGACTTCTTCGACACCATGGGCACGGTGATCTCCGTTGGCGAGCAGGCGGGTTTCGTGGGTGACGACGGCAAGGTCCCGGGCGTCCGCAACATCCTTGCGGTCGACTCGATCGCCGCGGCCGTTGGCGGGCTTTTCGGTGCGAGCTCCATCACCACCTACGTCGAGTCCGCCGCCGGCGTCGCCGAGGGCGGCCGCACCGGCCTCACGCCGGTCGTCACCGGTATTCTGTTCGCGCTCACGGCGTTCCTCTCACCGCTGATCGGCATGGTCGCGAATGCACCCGCGATCACTGCCGGCGCTCTGATCGTCGTCGGCTTCTTCATGATGTCCGCCATCAAGGACATCGACTGGACCGACTTCGAGAACGCCTTCCCCGCGTTCCTCACCATTGTTGCCGTGCCGCTGACCTACAGCATCAGCTACGGCATCGGCCTCGGCTTCATCAGCTTCGTGATCATCAAGCTGCTGCACGGCAAGGCGAAGGAGGTCCACTGGCTGATGTACGTCACGGCCGGCCTCTTTGTGCTCGACTTCATCATGCCCGTCATCCAGAAGTTCGTGGGCTAGGGGGCGTACGTGGCACAGCGCGTAGTTCAGACTGACGAGAAACTGCCTGTCCTGCAGGCGATCCCGCTTGCGCTCCAGCACCTGATGGCGATGTTCGGGGCAACGGTCCTGGTGCCGATCCTGACCGGGCTCGACCCGTCACTTGCCATCATGACCTCTGGCGCGGGCACGATCCTGTACCTGATCCTCACGAAGAACAAGATTCCGAGCTATCTCGGCTCCTCGTTCGCGTTCATCGGCCCGATCGCCGCGGTCGCGAGCACCAAAGGCATCCCCGCGGCTCTCGGCGGTCTGGTGGTCGGTGGCCTGCTCTATGTGGTGGTCGCACTGATCATCAAGGCTGTGGGGAGCGGTTGGCTCAACCATGTGCTGCCTCCCGCGCTCGTTGGCGCCGTCGTGATCGTCATCGGCCTCGGACTCGCGGGGACGGCGGTGAACATGGCCCTCAAGGCAGGTGGCGACACGTTCGACATCAAGTTCCTGCTGGTGGCACTGGTGACCCTTGGTGCCGCTATCGTCTTCTCCAGCTACTTCAAGGGCTTCCTGTCCACGATTCCGGTGCTGCTTGGCGTCGTGGTCGGCTACGTCTTCGCTGCATTCATGGGCCTGGTGGACTTCCAGCCCGTGCTCGATGCTCCGTGGATCGGACTTCCCACGCTCGTGTTCCCCGAGTTCGACCTCGGCGCCATCCTGATCATCGCGCCGGTGGCGCTTGTGGTGATCATCGAGCACATCGGCCATCTGCTCGTGGTTCAGGAGATCGTGGGCAAGGACTTCACGCCGCTTCTGCCCGAGTCGCTTGCTGGCGATGGCCTGGCAACGGCGCTCTCCGCCATGGTGGGCGGCTCGCCGTCGACCACGTACGCGGAGAACATCGGCGTCATGGCGGTCACCAAGGTCTACGCGACCCAGATCTTCTGGTATGCGGGTGCGTTCGCGTTCGTGATCGGTGGATTCGTGCCGAAGCTCAAGTTCCTCATCCAGTCGATCCCGACTCCCGTCATGGGCGGCATATCCCTGCTGCTGTTCGGGCTGATCGCCAGCTCGGGTCTCCGGATGCTCGTGGAGAGCGGGATCGACTATAGCCACAGCCGCAACCTGATCCTCTCCAGCGTTGTTCTGGTCATCGGCATCGGCATGGAGACCACCGGGACGACCATCCCGCTCGGCGACTATGTCCTGCCGGGCATGGCGACCGCGACATTCGTTGGCATCCTGCTCAACCTCATCCTCCCAAAGGAGTCGAAGGGGCTTGCAGTCGACTCGCCTGACTTCTCAGGCGACCTACAGGAGGAAGCCGCGACAGCATAGCCCCCCTCGCTCAAAACGCACCATGAACAGAGGCCGCGCAGCTTGACGCGCGGCCTCTTCGCTTGTAGCTTGTATCCACAGGTTGCCATTGTGTGATGCTTATCACATCTGAATGTGCAGACGGCATGTGCTCGTGTTCGCTGTCTTCTGCTGCACTGATCTTGGGGGAGGGACCCATGAAGCGCGCCCTGGATGAACTCGTCCAGATCCTGCTTGCGGTCTTCGGGTGGCTGGCGTTCGTGTGGTTGTGGTGCAATGCGCTTATCGTCGGCCCGAGCAGGTCGCAGATGATGGGTCTCATCATCGTGATGATCATCGACGCGGTGACCATCGTGATGACCATGCTCTGGATCAGATGGAATGTGGCGCTGACGCGACGCAAGGGACCGAGGCGCTCCAGCCGTGCCGTCGAGTACGCGTACGATCGCGACAGCTCGGGCGTTCCGGTACGTCACGAAATCTCCTCGAGTGACCGGTTCATCGTTCTCGAGGCGCACGGAGAGGGGAGCGCCCACAGCAAGGTCGCCCGCCCCGCTGTCGTGCCGTGCATGGAGTCTGTCTGATGCTGGAGGTCGTTCAGTCCATCAGCATCAGCCCGCTCTACCTGATCGCCACCGCGTTCTTCGCGTGGTACCCGCTGTTCACCTCGATCATGTGGGCCATGACAGCGGTGATCTACGCGTTCAGGCGTGAGCGCAAGGCCGACCTCGACTACTATCGCGTCGATGACGCCGAACTCCCCGCAGTCACGGTGATCGTGCCAGCGCATTGCGAAGGCGAGATGATCGACCGCACCATCACTGGAGTCCTGGCGCTGGACTACCCGCATCTGCAGGTGATCGTCATAAGTGATGGCTCGACCGACGAGACGGTCGAGCGGGCGAGTGAGTTCCTCTACGATGAGCGCCTCACATTGATCGACAAGCGCGTGAACGAGGGCAAGGCCCTGGCGCTTAACGACGCGATGGCGGTCGCAACCGGAGAACTCATCATGGTGCTTGACGCCGACTCCACACCTGACCCAGACGCTTTGCGCTGGATGGCACCTCACTTCGTCCGCAACCCCAGACTTGCCGCCGTGACGGGCAACCCAAGGGTCCGCAATACCGACCGGCTGCTCGGCAAGATCCAGGCCGTGGAGTTCTCGTCCATCATCTCGCTGCTGAAGCGCGCTCAGGTCGTCTGGGGACGCGTTATGACCGTCTCAGGAGTGATGGCGCTCTACCGCAAGAGCGCGCTCGAGGATGTCGGGCTGTTCGTACACGACTGCGCGACCGAGGACATCGCCACGTCCTGGGAGCTGCAGGCCAAGTTCTACGACGTCAGGTACGAGCCACGCGCGATGGTCCGGATGCAGGTGCCGCCGACCGTCCGCGCACTCTGGAACCAGCGGGCACGATGGGCCCGGGGACTCGCACAGGTGCTGCACCGCAATCTCCGGATCTGGACGAGCTGGAAGAACCGCCGGCTGTTTCCGGTGTACGTCGAGGCCACAGCATCTATCCTCTGGGCCTACTGCTTCGTGGTGCTCAGCATCATGTGGATCGTCACCTGGGCAGCCGGCGCACCGCTCCTCGGCGCCACTCCGTTCCCGATGTGGTGGGGCATGATCATCGGGACCGCCGCGCTGATCCAATTGGGTACGGGTGTACTTATGGATAGTCGTTACGACCGGGAGGTCCTGCGATTCTATCCATGGGCGGTGCTGTACCCGCTGATCTACTGGATCCAGATGTCAGTGATCACGGTGATCGCTACGCCGGCAGGCTGGTTCAAGCCGCACGGTCCGGGCACCTGGAGAACCCCGCGTACCGCCGACTGAGATCTTCCGGGACCATGACCACGGCACCTGGTGGGCCAGGAAGGCCCGAGGGCACCGCGCACGGAGTCACTGTGTGGTGCGGTCTGAAGCCATACAAGGCCCTCTAAGGCCTCTACGATCAGCAGGTGATGTCCAGGGTAGCGGAAACCGCCCGTCAGGCGTGGACGCGCACAGCACAGCGTTCGTAGTGCATCCGGTTCGCGAACAAGCGCGTGAGAGACACGTGGCCATCGTCGTGGCAGCGCTGTTGACGCAGAGCACCGTGATATCAGCGGCGTGAGTCCGATTGCCATGCACACGCGCCACGAGCACGCACGGGTGGCGCTGCATCCACGCGAGGTGCACTGGCTACGGTAGTCATCCGAACACCCAGAGGGACAGGCCGCTCTCCGCCCTGCATCACTGTACGCCCGATAATGTATCTTATGTCGGTTTTATAGGTATTCACCACGGCTGCATAGCCGTCCCCCGCCGTTCGGGTCGTGTCTCTGTCCGGCCTTTCGACGGTTCTAGGGG
>JALHJB010000067.1 GCA_022839745.1 Actinomycetes bacterium | reverse complement strand
GGTGACCATCGGTTCGCTCTACTACCTGATCCCGCGGCTCTACGGCAAGGTCGAGATGTACTCGAAGGATCTGGTCACGGCGCACTTCTGGATCGCTACCATCGGCATCGTGCTCTACATCGCCTCGATGTGGATCTCGGGCGTGATGCAGGGTCTGATGTGGCGCGCCACCAACCCCGACGGCACGCTCACCTATGCCTTCGTCGAGGCGGTGAAGGCCTCCTACCCCTTCTGGACCATCCGGGTGCTCGGCGGGCTGTTGTTCCTGACCGGGATGCTGGTGATGGCCTACAACGTGTTCAAGACCGTCGCGGGCGCCAAGCCCGTCGATGCGCCGGTGCTGGCTCCGGCCCATGCGTGAGGGAGAG
The DNA here is from genome assembly GCA_022839745.1 of Actinomycetes bacterium. GTDB lineage: Bacteria > Actinomycetota > Coriobacteriia > Anaerosomatales > Anaerosomataceae > Anaerosoma. Next base: position 1,012 of record JALHJB010000067.1, on the reverse strand, counting down.
TGAATCATGGCCAATTCCAAACACGAAATCCTCGAGCGTAGCGTCACGCTGCTCATCATCGCCACCTTGCTGGTGGTGAGCATTGGTGGCCTGGTCGAGATCGTGCCGCTGTTCTTCCAGCATTCGACCACCAAGCCGATCGACCGGCAGGGTAATCCGCTCGATGTCAAACCCTACGACGCGCTGCGCCTCACCGGTCGCGACATCTACATCCGCGAAGGCTGCTACAACTGTCATTCGCAGATGGTGCGTCCCTTCCGGGCCGAGACCGAGCGTTATGGCCACTACTCGGTGGCGGGCGAGTACATCTACGACCGCCCCTTCCAGTGGGGGTCCAAACGTACCGGTCCCGATCTGCACCGTGTGGGCGGCCGCTATTCGGACAACTGGCACATCGCGCACCTGCGCAACCCGCGCGACGTCGTGCCAGAGTCCAACATGCCGGCCTTCCCCTGGCTCGACCGGCCGATCAGCCAGCGCGACATCAACGCCATCCAGGACAAGATGAAGGCGCTTCGTGCCTTGGGCCACCCCTACACCGACGAGGAGATCGCGCAGGCGCCGTCCATGCTCGAGGGCAAGACGGAGATGGAGGCCCTGGTGGCCTACCTGCAGGGCCTCGGCCGGGCGTTGTCCAATTTCCAGTGAGTGAGAGGAGGGCGTGATGGACATCAACGACCTGCGTTCCTTGGTGACGGTGCTGTCGTTCCTTTGCTTCATCGGTATCTGCGTTTGGGCGTACAGCCGCGCCGCCAAGCCGGCGTTCGAAGAAGCCGCACGCCTGCCGTTCCTCGAGGACGACGACCCGGTGCTCGCCAACGATCACAAGGAAGGGAACTAAAATGGCAGACTTCATCAATGGGTTCTGGAACGCGTACGTGATGGTGCTCGTGGCGCTGAGTATCGCGTTCTGCATCTTCATCATCGCCTTCAACATGCGGGCGAGCGGCAAGGTGGGTGAGCTGCAGCCGCACAAGTGGGACGAGACGCTGCAGGAGTGGAACAACCCGCT
>JALHJB010000066.1 GCA_022839745.1 Actinomycetes bacterium | reverse complement strand
GGGCCGGCGATCATCGGGCGCAACACGCGCATCGTCAACAGCTACGTGGGGCCGTTCTCCAGCATCTACCACGACGTGGTGATCGAGAACAGCGAGATCGAGCGCAGCATCGTGCTGGAGCACAGCACCATCCGCGACATCCCGACGCGCATCCAGGACAGCCTGATCGGGCGGCACGCCGAGGTCACCATCAATGCGCTGCGTCCCAAAGCGATCAAGATGCACCTGGGCGATCACAGCCGGTTGGGACTGCTGTAACGGGCTTGGGTGCCGATGACTCCTGTACGTCTCATCGTCGCCGACCTGGATGGCACGCTGCTCACCTCCGATCACGTGGTCTCGCCCTTCACCGAGGCGGCTGTCCGCGCGGCCCAGGCGCGCGGCGTGCTGTTCACCGTGGCGACCGGCAAGACGTTTCCCTCGACGGTCGCGCTGATTGAGCAGTTCGGGATCAACATTCCGCTCATCTGTGGCAACGGCACGCAGGTCTTCGCCCCGGCCGGGTCGCTGGTCTACGAAGACCCGATCCCTCTGGACTACGCGCTGGAGGCAATTGGCATGGCCGAAGCGCGTGGCTTCACGCCGGTGATCTACACGGCCTATGGGCTACTTTCGACCGTCCACGATGCCAATGTCGCCGAGTTGCTGGTGCACCACGAGCCGCTGCCCGACCTGGTGGACAACTGGGCAACCGCCCTGCGCGGGCGCAATCGCCCGTTCAAGATGGTGCTGATGCACCAGGATCACGACGCGGTGAGCCGCTTCTTCGACGATCTGTGGCGTGTTTTCGACGGGCGGGCGCAGATCGTGCGCTCCGGCTTGCCCTCGGTGGTGGAGGTCATGCCCGCCGGGGTGACCAAAGGCACGGCGCTGGTTCACCTGGTCGAGCACCTCGGCCTGGATGTCCGCGACGCGCTCTGCCTGGGCGACAACTGCAACGACCTGGACATGATCCGTCGCGCCGGAATCGGCGTGGCCATGCGCCATGCGCCGGAAGAAGTGCGGGCGGCAGCCGATTACGTCACCGGCAGCAACGACGAGGATGGAGTCGGCCACGCGATTCACCGCTTCGTGCTGGCGGCACCAGGCGCGGAGACTGCGCCCGATCCCTCTGAGAGGAGAATTGCCCAATGAAGACGATTCTGGTCACTGGCGGCGCGGGCTTCATCGGCAGCGCGTTTGTGCGACGCATGGTCGAGAAGTATCCCGACACCACCATCGTCGTGCTCGACAAGCTGACCTACGCCGGCAACCTGGATAACCTGCTGCCGGTTCACGATGCGCCCAATTACCGCTTCGAGCGCGGCGACATCGCTCACCGCCAGACCGTGCAGCGGGTGATCGAGCACTACGGCGTAGATACCATCGTGAATTTCGCCGCCGAGACGCACGTGGATC
>JALHJB010000065.1 GCA_022839745.1 Actinomycetes bacterium | reverse complement strand
GAGGAGGTTCGGCAGCGAATGGAGGAGTTGCGCATCGCCAACGACGAATTGACGCGATTCAACCTCGCCATGGTCAAGCGCGAATTGCGCATGATCGAACTGAAGAAGGAGATCAACGAGCTATGCCTTCAGGCGGGCCTGGCGGCTCGCTACCGACCTGATCCCGAGCAGAAGGAGAAACCATGAAGAAGCGCACACGCAGACGACGCGTGACGAAGGGGGCAAAATCAGAGCCGCTTACGGCGCTCGCCAAATGCCCGACCGGCATCCGGGGGCTCGACGAGATCACGCAGGGAGGCCTGCCGCGAGGGCGGCCCACGCTAATCTGTGGCGGCGCCGGCTCCGGCAAGACCCTCCTGGCGATGGAGTTCATCGTCCGCGGCATCCTCGATTTCGGCGAGCCGGGCGTCTTCATGGCCTTCGAAGAAACCGCGGAAGAGCTCACCCAGAACGTCGTCTCGCTCGGCTTCGATGTCGCGGGCCTGGTCCGTCGAGAGAAGATGGCGATCGACTATGTCCGCGTCGAGCGCAGCGAGATCGAGGAAACCGGGGAATACGACCTCGAGGGCCTGTTCGTGCGTCTCGACAGCATGATTCGGCAGACCGGGGCCAAGCGCGTCGCGATCGACTCGCTGGAGGCGCTCTTTGCCGGCCTCCCCAACGAGGCCATCCTCCGCGCCGAGCTGCGGCGTCTCTTCCGCTGGCTCAAAGACAAGGGCATCACCGCCGTCATCACGGCCGAGCAGGGCCCCAAGAACAACCTGACCCGCCACGGCCTGGAAGAGTATGTCAGCGACTGCGTGATCTTCCTCGACCATCGCATCACAAACGAGGTGGCCACGCGCCGCCTGCGGATCGTCAAATATCGCGGCTCCGCCCACGGCACGAACGAGTACCCGACGATGATCGACGAGACCGGCCTGTCGGTCCTGCCGATCAGCTCGCTCGGGCTGAGCTACCCGGTGGTGAAAGACCGTGTCCCCTCGGGTATCCCGCGTCTGGACGCGATGCTGGGCGGCAAAGGCTACTATCGCGGCAGCAGCGTCCTCGTCAGCGGCACCTCCGGCAGCGGCAAGACCAGCATTGCCGCCGCGTTTGCCGGCAGCGTCTGCCGGCAGGGCGAGCGATGCCTGTATCTGTCCTTCGAAGAATCCCCCTCGCAGATCATGCGGAACATGGCCTCGATCGGCGTGGACTTGGGGCAATGGGAGCGTAAAGGGCTGCTGAGGTTCCACGCGGCGCGTCCGACCCTCTGTGGCCTGGAGCAGCACCTCGTGAGCCTGCACAGACTCGTGAACGAGTTCCAGCCCACGGCCGTCGTGGTGGATCCGGTCACGAACCTAGCCGTGGTTGGCGCCACGGACGACGTGAAGTCCATGCTCACTCGGGTGATCGATTTCCTGAAGGGCCGGCTCATCACGG
>JALHJB010000033.1 GCA_022839745.1 Actinomycetes bacterium | reverse complement strand
CGCCCGGGCGACGCGGGTGTGGCCCGCGTTTCGGCGGCGCTACCAGCTACGTGGCTCGGAGCGGGGTTCACCCGCGGTCTTGGCAGCGCGGCGCGGTGCGTAGACGTGGCCGCAGGATTCACACTGGACCTGGTCGGCGTTCTCGAACCACACCAGCAGGTCCTGGCGGCGTTCGCCGCAGTTCGGGCAGGCGTCCTCGGGATCGACGTCGGCGCCGGGCTCGTCATCGACGCCCGCGGCCGCGAACGCGGCGTCCAGGTGGTTGCGCAGGGCGATCGCGGCGTCGAGCGCGACGATCAGCGTGTATTCGACCGCTCCGGTCCCGCGGCCGTAGGTCAGGTCGATCCGCACAACGCGTTCGCCGGCGGCGTTGGTTCCGATCTCGGCGTTCGCGTCGTCGTAGACCGCGCCGGCGAAGCGGCGGGCATCAGCGTTGGTCTGTGGTTCGTGCGTCATGGCGTGTGCTCCTTGCTAGTTGCCGAATACGTGCTCGGCCAGGCCGGCCGCCTCCTTTACGTTCAACCACCCATGACATTCCATGAGAACGGGGCCAAGTCAACTCGAAATCTGAGATTTCCGAGAAATTTTCATATTTTTGAACACACCGCCCGGGATGGCGGGGACGCCGGTTCGAGATCGTTCTCGCAGCCGGCGAGGATTTGGTTCTCCTGGCGACATGTGACACATGCCATGCGGGGGGCCGGAAATCCACTCGGAATCCAGGATTTTGCATATTTTCTTGCGGTACTAGAATTGAGCCCGCCGGCCGCGGCGAGGGTGGGCCCGAGAGCGGTCTCGTTGGCGCGCGGGCGGCCCGCCGTACCGCCCCGGCCGGCCGGACGCACCGAGCGGCCTCGGGGCGGCCCACGGCCGTACCCGGGCGGGAGGTGACGTCGATGCCGGGGCAGGAAGGCGACGTGATAGGCGCGCCTGACAGAGATTCGGCTGGCCGGCATGGGATGAACCCGGCCGCTCTGTCGCTGATCGACGCGGCCCGGCTGCTGTCCGCCGCGGGCGGCCAGGCCGTCACCGTCGAGATGTTGGAGGCGGATGTCGCCGCCGGCGCGCCGATGAACGCGAACGGGACGTTAAACCTGGTCCACTACGCGGCCTGGCTCGTCAGGGAGATGTCGTCCGGTGCCGATTGATCCGCGCAAGCTGAGGCCGACCGAGCTGGTCCGGCTGCTGAACAGCACGCCGCTGGGCGAGGTCATCTCTGAGCGGCAACTGCACCGGCACCGTTCGCGCGCGGGTTTTCGCATCGGCGACGGGCGCACGGTCGATCTGCTGCGCTACGTGGCGTGGCTGGTCATCGACCGGCATCGGCCGCGGCCGGAACCCGACGGGCTCACCGGCTACGAGGCGCACAAGGAGCGCGCCGCGCAGCGCGTCCGCGACCTGTCACTCGCTGGACGCGACATTGGCGAGCTTCCTGCGATCGCGAACGCGGAACGGAAGGAAAAGGCCGAGCGCGACTTCCGGTTCTTCTGCGAGCAGTACTTCTCGCAGACGTTCTACCTGTCCTGGTCGTCCGACCACCTGAAGGTCATCGCCAAGATCGAGCAGGCGGTGCTGGAGGGCGGACTGTTCGCGATGGCCATGCCGCGTGGCAGCGGGAAGACGTCGCTGTGCGAGACGGCCTGCCTTTGGGCGATCGTCTACGGGCACCGCGAGTTCGTAGCGCTGATCGGCAGCGACGAGGACCACGCTGAGAACATGCTCGATTCGATCAAGGTCGAGCTGGAAACCAACGACCTGCTGCACGACGACTTCCCCGAGGTGTGCTTTCCGATCCGAGCTCTGGAGGGCATACACCAGCGGGCGGCGGGCCAGCTCTATCAGGGCAAGCAGACACACATCGGCTGGACCACCAAGAAGATCGTGCTGCCGACAATCCCCGGCTCGCGCGCCAGCGGCGCGATCGTCTGTGTCGCCGGAATCACAGGGCGTATCCGCGGTATGAAGCACAAGCGGGTCGATGGGAACAGCGTACGGCCGTCGCTGGTGCTGATCGACGACCCGCAGACGGACGAATCGGCGCGCTCGCCGTCGCAGTGCGCCGCACGTGAACGCATCCTGGCCGGGGCGATCCTCGGCCTGGGCGGCCCGGGGTGCAAGATTGCCGGGCTGATGACGCTGACGGTCGTTCGGCCAGACGACCTGGCCGACCGCATTCTCGACCGTGAGAAGCACCCGCAGTGGCAGGGCGAGCGGACGAAGATGGTTTACTCGTTCCCGGCCAACGAGGCGTTGTGGACGCGCTATGCCGAGCTGTGGCGCGATGGGATGCGCGCTGACCGCGGGATCGCCGAAGCGACCGAGTTCTATCGCGCCAACCGCGGCGCGATGGACGACGGCGCCGTGATCGCCTGGACAGAGCGGCACAATCCGGACGAGCTGTCGGCAGTCCAGCACGCCATGAACCTCAAACTCGACCGCGGCGAGGCGGCGTTCTGGGCAGAGTACCAGAACGAACCGTTACCCGAGGAGCAGGCCGATAACGAGTTGCTCGCGGTCGATCAGATCATGGCGAAACTCAACGGCCATCGCCGGGGCGAGGTGCCGGCCGCGGCCACGCACCTGACGATGTTCGTCGATGTGCAGGGTAAGGCGCTGTTCTGGCTCGTCGCGGCGTGGGAGAGCGACTTCACGGGGTACGTGCTGGACTACGGCACCGAGCCGGATCAGAAGGTGGAGTATTTTACCTTGCGCGACGTGCGCCGCAGCCTGGCGATGGCGGCGCCCCGCGCCGGCATCGAGGGCGCCATCTACGCCGGCCTGGAGCGGCTGACTGAAGCGAAGCTCGGGCGCGAGTGGCAGCGAGACGACGGCGCGCAGGTGCGCGTGGATCGCTGCCTGATCGATGCGAACTGGGGCCAGTCATCGGATGTCGTGTACCAGTTCTGCCGACAGAGCAAGTTCGCCGGCGTCGTCATGCCCAGCCACGGGCGGTACGTTGGCGCCTCGAGCATCCCGTTCTCTGACTACAAGCGCAAACGCGGCGACCGCGTCGGGCTGAACTGGCGCATCCCGGTGACGACCGGCCGGCGCACTGTGCGGCACGTCGTGTTCGACACGAACTACTGGAAGTCGTTCATCCATGCCCGCCTGGCGGTTCCGATGGGCGATCCGGGTTGCCTGTCGCTCTTTGGCTGCCAGCCGGAGCGGCATCGCCTGCTCGCCGAACACCTCACCAGCGAGTACCGCGTGAAGACCGAGGGGCGGGGCCGCACGGTGGACGAGTGGAAGCTCCGAGTCGATGGCCTCGACAACCACTGGCTCGACTGCCTGGTCGGGTGTGCCGTCGCCGCATCAATGGGTGGCGCCGCACCGCCGGGGCTTGTCGGCGATGCACCAAAGCCGCGGCCGGTGGTGCGGCTTTCGAAGCTGCGGAGGGCCCGACAGTGATCGTCAATGCCCCCGAAGACGTCAGTCGCGAGCGCCGCGGCATCGAGTGTCCAAGATGCGGCTGCCGGCATTTCCGCGTGATCTACACCCGCGCCGCTTGGGGAGGTCGGATCATCCGACGACGCGAGTGTCGGCACTGCGGGAAGCGGATCACAACCTACGAGCGTGCGGGAATGTGATGGCGACTCACTTCGACTCGTCGCCGCCGTCGCACGAATCGCCGCCATCCAGGCTGCCACCCGAGAGGCTGCCGTAGCCCACGAACATCTCTCGTGCGGCGTCCGGACCCGCATTCTGCTGACTAACTTCTTATCCACGTTCCACCTCGAACTGCCCGGCTGCGCCCTGCAAGTCGCAAGCGTTGCCGACGTGCGAGAGTGGTAGCTGCTGCCGTACACGAATTCTCCGAGTTCCACGGTCGCACGTCAACGGTTTTTGGTGACAGCGGTAAAGGCCCAGCCGGTCGGAGTGCCCATCAAGGTCCATATGCGTAACGATCTTGGCATCTGCCTGTGTTTGGCGTTGCATGCCAAAGCTGCATGGTGTAAGTAATGGGTAGACAATCAAGCCGGGACATTCCGGAATGGGGCCATGCACTCTATGCGGCCTTTTCGTTTGGCCTCGCCTCGCGGAACGCCTGGCCGGTTTGGCGGGATGGTGTAACGGCAACATGCCGGCCTCATTCGCCGGAGCCGCGGGTTCGAGTCCCGCTCCCGTAAGTGCGGCGCCGGCGTGGCCGACCCAGTGACGATGGGCGGCCGCGAAGGTGCGTGGAGATCGGTCATGGCTGAGACGGTGCAGGACGCGATCAAGGAGAACGCCCAGGGACCCAAGCGGGCGCAGGGCGACGCCGGCAGTGTCGAGCAGCATCCGCTCACCGAGCAGATCGAGGCCGATCGGTACCTGGCCTCGAAGGAGGCTGCCAAGAAGGGACTCGGCGTGCGGATGACGAAGGTGGTTCCGCCCGGAGCGGTGTGAACGTGCTGAAGTGGTTGCGACAGCTCGGATCGCGGAAAGCCGCCGGCGATGCTGAACGGCGTGACGGCGCCCCGCGTGTGCTTCGCCCGCGGTTCGCCGTCGTGCGCGGGAAGTACGACGCCGCGCAGACTACGCACGAGAACCGCCGCCACTGGGCTAACGCCGACCATCTCTCCGCGAACGCTGCGGCCAACGTCGATGTGCGCCGCATTCTGCGCAGCCGGGCGCGCTATGAGGTCGCTAACAACAGCTACGCGCGAGGGATTGTCGCAACCCTCGCGAACTACATCGTCGGCACCGGCCCGCGGCTCCAGATGCTCACCGACGACCCCGAGGCGAACCGAATCGTCGAGAAGGAGTTCTCACGCTGGGCGAAGGCGGTCGGCCTGGCCCACAAACTTCGCACGATGCGTGTTGGGCAGTGCGAGAGCGGCGAGTGCTTCGGGCTGTTGACCAGCAATCCGCGGATCGCCGCGCCCGTGCAACTTGACCTGCGGCTGATCGAGGCGGACCAGGTTGCTTCGCCCTGGCCGATGCCGCGCAGCGAGGCCCATATCGTCGACGGCATCGTCTTCGACGAGTTCGGAAACCCCGTCGCGTACACGGTCCTCCGTCGGCACCCGGGTGACAACACGGCGTTCCGCAACAGCGACACCGACTTCGACGTCATGCCGGTCGAGTCGGTCATCCACCTGTTCCGCGCCGAGCGCCCCGGCCAGGCCCGCGGCATCCCTGAGATCACGCCGGCCTTGCCGCTCTTCGCGATGCTGCGGCGCTACACGCTGGCGGTGCTTGGGGCGGCCGAGCAGGCGGCGCTGCCGAGTGGCGTGATCTACACCGACGCACCGGCGGATGCCGAAGCGGCCGGCGTGGAGCCGATGGACACGGTCGAAATGGACCGCGGCACATGGCTGACGATGCCGTACGGCTGGAAGATCAACCAGGTCCGCGCTGAGCAGCCCACCACGGTTTACGGTGATTTCAAGCGCGAAGTCATTAACGAGATCGCCCGCTGCCTGGAGATCCCGCTCAACATCGCGCTGGGTAACTCGGCCCGGCACAACTACGCCTCGGGCCGGCTCGATCACCAGGTGTTCTTCAAGAAGATCCGCATCGACCAGGCGTACCTGGGCGACGTGGTGCTCGACCGCGTGCTGAAGGCCTGGCTGAATGAGGCGGTGCTCATCGAAGGCTACCTGCCGCAGTGGCTGCGGCAACTCGACGTGGATCTGCCGCATCAATGGTTCTGGGACGGCTTCGAGCACGTCGATCCGGCGAAGGAAGCCAACGCGCAGGCGATGCGGCTGGCCAGCAACACGACCACGCTGGCGATCGAGTACGCCAAGCAGGGGCTGGATTGGGAAGTCGAGCTGCGCCAGCGGGCGCGGGAGATCGCGCTGCTGCGCCAGCTGGGGCTCGCCAGCGAACGGCCGGCACCGGGCGCGGTGGACGACGAGGGGATGGACCAGGAAGTCGAGCAGGAGGACGAGGACGATGTCACGGAAGACACTGCCGCCCGTACGGCCGCATGACGCTGCGGACCGGGTTCCCGAGCGACTGTCGTTGGTCTGTCAGACCAACATCACGCTCGAAGCCGCGGCCGTGGAGGGTGGCGCGGCCATCCCGCGCTTCACGATGGTCGCCTATACCGGCGAGTCGATGTACGTCAATGACTGGCGCTTCCCGGTCGTGGTCGCTCTGGAGGGCCTGTCGATCCCGTCGCAGCGCCGGCCGGTGCGGTTCGCTCACAGCATGTACGCTGGTGTCGGGCACACCGAACGCATCGCCATCGAAGCCGGCCGGCTGATCGTCGAGGGCGTAGTCAGCCGGGAGACGGCTGCGGCCCAGGACGTCGTAACGAGCGGGAAACGCGGGTTCCCGTGGCAGGCCTCGATCGGGGTCACGGTGATGGAGACCGAATTCGTGCGCGCGGGGAAGTCGGTCACAGTGAACGGCCGCACGTTCGAGGGCCCGCTCTACGTCGCCCGCCGCGCGGTGCTGGGCGAGATCAGTTTCGTGGACCTCGGCGCCGATGGTGGCACGAGCGCGACCATCGCCGCCCATCTTCAGGAGAACGATGTCATGGATGACAACGCCAAAACGCCGGTCACGCCGACTGATGAGAGCAACCCGACGGTGGTGCCGGAGCCCGTGCGCGCGGGTGTGACGGATGGGGGTGGCAAGGAAGCCAACCCGTCCGTCGCCCCGGCCGCCGAGATCCGGGCCCAGGTCCTGGCCGAGACCAAACGCATCGCGGCCATCCGCAGCATCTGCGGGAGCCGGTTCCCCCAGATCGAGGAGCAGGCCATCGCCGAGGGCTGGACCGCGGAAAGGGTCGAGCTGGAGAAGCTGCGCGCCAGCCGCCCTAAGGCACCGGCCGTGCACGTCTCCACCGATGTCATGAACGGCCAGGTCCTCGAAGCCGCGTGCATGTTGGCCGGTAAGGTCACGCAGGTCGAGGCGCTGTACGACGAGCAGGTGCTCAACGCGGCCACGCGGCGCTTCCGTGGCGGGATCGGGCTTCAGGAGCTGCTGCTCGAGGCGGCCCGGGCCAACGGCTACACGGGCTGGAACTTCCGCGACAGCCGTGAGGTGCTGCGCTGTGCGTTCGGCAAGGGCCTCCAGGCGGGGTTCTCGACCATCGACATCGGCGGCATCCTGAGCAACGTCGCGAACAAGTTCCTGCTGGAGGGTTTCTTCAGCGTCGAGCGCACGTGGCGGAACATCTGCGCCGTTCGCAACGTCAGCGACTTCAAGACGGTCACCAGCTATCGGCTGATCGGCAAGGACCAGTATGAGCAAGTCGCCCCGAGCGGCGAGCTGAAGCACGGCACGCTGGGCGAGCAGGCCTACACGAACAAAGCCGACACCTACGGTCTGCTCCTGTCGATCGATCGCCGGGACATCATCAACGACGACCTCGGCGCGATCACGACGGTGCCGCGTAAACTGGGGCGGGGCTCCGGCCTGAAGATCAACGACATCTTCTGGTCGGTCTTCATGAACAATGCGGCGTTCTTCAGCGCCGGCAATAACAACTACCTGACCGGGGCCGACACGGCGCTGTCGATCGAGGGCCTCAGCAAGGCCGAGGTCGCGTTCCTCAACCAGACGGACCCGGACGGCAAGCCGCTGGGGGCGATGCCGGCCATCGTGCTGGTACCAACGGTGTTGAGTGCCATAGCCACGGTGCTCTACAAGTCGTTGGAGATCCGCGACACGACCGCCAGCATGCGCTACCCGGTGGCCAACCCCCACACGGGCAAGTTCCGCGCGGAGGTCAGCCGCTACCTCAGCAATGCCCAGTACACGGGTCACAGCGACAAGGCCTGGTATCTGCTGGCCGATCCGATCGACCTGCCGGTCATCGAGGTCGCGTTCCTGAATGGTCAGGAGGCGCCCACGATCGAGTCCGCCGACGCCGACTTCAACGTGCTGGGCGTGCAGATGCGTGGCTACCACGATTTCGGCGTCGCGCTGCAGGAGCCGCGCGGCGGGATCAAGAGCAAGGGCGAGGTGTAGCAGATTGGACCAAGCCACGAAGGAGTGACACAGGATGGCACAGGCAATATTCGTGCATGACGGTAATGCGGTCGACTACACGCCCGGTTCTGCGGTGGCCGCAGGCGATGTCATCGTGCAGGGTGAGCTGGTCGGTGTTGCCCGTACCCCGATCGCAGCGAACGCGCTCGGGTCGCTGGCGGTGGACGGCGTGTTCGACTTCGCCAAGACGACGGGCGGCGGCACCGCGATCACCGCGGGCGACAACGTCTACTGGGACGACACGAACAACGTCGCCACGACGACCGCGACCGGCAACAAGCTGCTCGGCAAATGCGTCAGAGCGGCGGCCGACGCCGACGCGACGGTCCGCGTGCGGATGTCGCAGTAGAGCCGTCAGCTTTCAGCCGGAAGGCATCCGCGGCTGAGCTGATCCGGCTGACAGCTGAGAGCTGAAAGCCGAGAGCTTCTTATGCCCGACCTGCTCGAACAAGGCGCCGTGTGGCTGGACCAGCAGCGCTCACGTCATCTGACGCGAACGGTCACGTACCGGCGCGGCACAGAAAGCGTGGACCTGCCAGCCACCATCGGCAAGACCGTCTTCGAGCAGGCCGACGCGTACGGCGTCATCCACCGCACCGAGTCGCGGGATTACCTGGTCTCGGCCGCGGACCTGGTGCTCGACGGCACGCCGGAGCAGCCCAAGGCCGGCGACCGCATCTGTGAGACGGCCGGTGAGCAGATCCTTCTGTACGAGGTGATGGCCCCCGGCGGCGAGCCGCCGTGGCGTTACAGCGATGCGTTCCGCAGGACGCTGCGGATTCACACGAAGTTCGTGGGGATGGAGTGAGGCGCATGGGCGGCGACAAAACGGCAACGCCGACGGACCCGGTGAAGTGTTCGTATGAGCCCGCGTGCCTGAAGGACGTGCGCGAGATTCGCTCGGTCGTCTTTGGCAACGGCCACCCCGAGAAGTCGCTCCTGGTACGGATGGAGCGCGTGGAGACGCGACTGACGGTGATTCAGCGGCTCTCGCTGGCCACGCTCTGTGGCGTCGGCACGCTCCTCCTCAAGATCGTCGGCGCGTGGGTCGAGGAGCTGATGAAAGGTTCGTGAAATGGTTCATAGCATACTCGTTGCACTGGCTGATGCGATCGTCGCGGTCCTGCGGGACGGCACGTTCAGCCTGCCGTTCGAAGTCCAGCGCGGCTATTGCCCGGTGGTCGATCTGCCGGCGCTGGATGGCGCGTTGGTCACGGTCATCCCCAAGAGCCTGGCGATCAGCGCTGCGACGCGGGCCGACGGGTTCTACGACTGCGCCGTCGACATCGGCGTGCAGCGCAAGGTGGACCCGGACAAGCCGGCCGAACTCGACGCCCTGATGAAGCTGGTCGAGGAGATCGGCGATTGCCTGCGCGGCCTGCGGATCGCCGAGCCTGTGGCGGCCGCGTGGCTGTCGCTCGAAAACGAGCCGGTGTTTGCATCGGAACATCTGGCGGAGCGTAGCCAGTTCACGAGTGTCCTGACCGTCACGTACCGAGTGCGGAGGTAGCACGAATGCCTCTGCAGTGGTTCGCAGGCTTCGAGGCAGGCGACCAGTCTGAGCTGCTCACGTACAGCGGCGAAGTCGTGGTCGCGGCGGCATTCTGCCGCAGCGGCAACTACGGCTGCCGTATTACCGTGCCGACAGGCACGCTGACCACGTACCTCACACTGGCGAACGGTTACAACGCGTATGGCGCCCCGGTTGCCATCAGCCGGACCGCCTACACCGTTGGCTTCGGGCTGCGAGTGCTCGCGTTCCCGCAGATGCTGG
>JALHJB010000064.1 GCA_022839745.1 Actinomycetes bacterium | reverse complement strand
CAGCAGGGCGTTGGCCAGATTGCGCATCAACGCCTGGCGATGGCTCGTCGTGCGGTTGAGCTTGCGGTATCCGTTTCCGTGACGCATTGTTCTTTCCTCGTGCGTTGACCGTCAGCCGAGTTTTTCCAAACCGGGCGGGGGCCAGTTTTCCAGTTTCATTCCCAGCGTCAGACCGTGCGCGGCGAGAACTTCCTTGATCTCGTTGAGCGACTTGCGGCCGAGGTTGGGGGTTTTCAGGAGTTCCTGCTCGGTGCGCTGGATCAGGTCGCCGATGTAGTAGATGTTCTCGGCCTTGAGGCAATTGGCCGAGCGCACCGTGAGCTCCAGGTCGTCGACCGGGCGCAGCAGGAGCGGATCGATCGCCGCGCCGCTCTCGGAACGGGTGGCGGGTTGCCGCCCTTCGAGATCGGCGAAGACGGAGAGCTGGTCGACCAGCACCCGGGCGGCGTAGCGGATCGCCTCCTCCGGATCGATCGAGCCATTCGTTTCCAGCTCGAGCACCAGACGGTCGAGGTCGGTGCGCTGCTCGACACGAGCGCTCTCGACCGTATAGGCCACGCGCCGCACCGGGCTGAAGGACGCGTCCATCAGGATGTGACCGATGGCACGATCGCCCTCCGTCTTGCGCGCGGAGGCCGGGACGTACCCCCGGCCGCGCTGCACGCGGATCTCCATCTCCAGGCGGCCACCCTCTTCGACGTGGGCGATGACGTGGTCCCCGTTGATGACCTCGACGCCGTGACCCAGCTGGATGTCGGCGGCGCGCACCACCTTGGGCCCCACGGCTTCGAGGCGCACGGTCGCGTCGTCGCGCTCATGCAGCCGAAACACGACGCCTTTGAGATTGAGCAACAGATCGACGGCGTCTTCTCGCACGCCTTCGATCGTCGAATACTCGTGCAGCAGTCCGGTGATGCGTACCTCGGTGGGCGCGCAACCGGGCAGCGCCGCCAGCAGCACGCGCCGCAGCGCGTTGCCCAGCGTATGGCCGAAGCCGCGCTCGAACGGTTCCATCGTGACGCGCGCCAACACCGGCGACAGATTTTCCACGTCGATGCTGCGCGGTTTCAGCAGGCTATCCAAAGACATCGATGCGTATCCTCAGTTTCTCGTCGCTGCGAGGGGCTTATCGCGAGTAGAGTTCGACCACGAGGTTTTCATTGAGCGTGGGCGAGAGCTCGGCGCGCTGCGGATAGGCCTTGAACACCCCCTTGCCCGCTTGCACGTCGACTTCGATCCACTCGGGAAAACCGCGCTGTTCAACGGGCCAGTGCTTCATCCGAACCGGTAATGTTTCCGCACCGGTTCAGCGACCTTCCACATGCAGGAAAGGCCCTGTGGGAAAACCACGAGATCGCCTTTCCCAAACGAGACGCTCTCGCCTTCTGCCTCGACGGTTACCCTGCCTTCGAGCAGGTAACAGGTTTCCTTTTCGTCATAGTGCCAGTCAA
>JALHJB010000063.1 GCA_022839745.1 Actinomycetes bacterium | reverse complement strand
ACCGACCGCATCGGCGAGCGCCACGAGCTCATCGACGCGGTCGCGCCGGGCCGCGACGATGAAGACCTCGACGGTTTCTTCGAGATGGCCCGGCCCCGTGATCTCCCAGTCGAGCGCGACCTCTTCGAGCGGGAAGGGGACGAAACGCGCCGCCTCCATCAGGACGAGCTCTTCGAATTCGCGTTCGCTCTCCAGGGCGGCCAGCGTCACCGTCTTCATCATCACGACGGCATCTGGCAAGGCGAAGGCGAGCCGCTTCGCCCCCCCGTGGTGCTGGGAAATCGCGGCGCGCAAGGCCTGCGCCACCCCATCGAAGTTGACCAGCGCGTTGTCGACCATTGCCCCTTCGGCAAGTGGCACGATGACGCTTTGTTCGATGAGCGGAACTTCGATGCTGCCAGACAATTCCAATGTTTTGACCGCGGAAGCCGAAAGGTCGACCCCGATCAGCCCACTTCCGCTACCGCTCCCCCACCCCAGCAACTTGTCCCAGATCATCCGATGGCCCCCTGTCCGGCATCATGCCTCACGGTCGCGCGGCAATTATAATCGGCATATCCATCCAAGGACAACGCCCTTTCACTCGGTATAATCAAAAAACTTTCTACGGACACCCTCATGTCTCGGGTCAAAACCTCGATACTCGCCCTATTCGCCTTGGGAATCGCCGCCTGTGGCATTCTTGCAACGACCATCGTCCTCGCCTGGCAGCAGCTGCCCACGCTCGATCAGCTCATCGACTATCAGCCGAAGATCCCCTTGCGCGTCTACTCCGCCGAAGGCGAACCCCTGGCGGAGTTCGGCGAAGAGAAGCGTGTCGTCTTAAACGTCAATGTCATACCAGATCACCTCAAGCAGGCCATCCTCGCCGCCGAGGACGAGCGCTTCTACGAGCACCCCGGCATCGACGTGCAAGGCATCGTTCGCGCCGCCTTCGTCAATTTCGTGCGTGGCGGCAAGGCTCAGGGCGCCTCGACCATCACCATGCAGGTGGCGCGCAATTTCTACCTCTCGCGCGAAAAAACCTTCAACCGCAAGTTCTACGAGATCCTGCTCGCCCTCAAGATCGAGCGCGAACTGAGCAAGGATCAGATCCTCGAGCTCTACCTCAACCAGATCTACCTCGGGCAACGCGCCTATGGCTTCGCCGCCGCAGCGCAGACCTATTTCGGCAAGCCGGTGCAGGCGCTCACGCTGGCCGAGGCGGCGCTGCTCGCGGGGCTGCCCAAGGCGCCCTCGCAGCTCAATCCCATCCGCAACCCCGAGGCGGCGAAGAAACGCCGCGAGTACGTGCTCTCGCGCATGCTGGAAGCAGGTTTCATCACGCAAGAGCAATACGCCGCGGCGGCGGCCGAACCGATCGTGCTCGCCCAGGACCGCTATCGCAACGATCCGACCGCGATCAACGGCAACGGCGTCGGCCAGTACGTGGCCGAGATGGCGCGCCTCTT
>JALHJB010000062.1 GCA_022839745.1 Actinomycetes bacterium | reverse complement strand
CATCAGACGCGCGTGACGTACTCGCCGGTGCGCGTGTCCACGCGGATCGTGTCGCCCTCTTCCACAAAGAGCGGCGTGGTGACCGTCAGCCCCGTCTCCGTCTTGACCTTCTTGGTCGCGCCGGTGGCCGTGTTGCCGGCGACGGCCATTTCCGCCTCGGTCACCAGATGCTCGACGTTCGGCGGCAGTTCGTAGTCGAGAATCTCACCCTCATACGACTGCAGCTTGAGTTGCGTGCCTTCTTTGAGGTAGAGCACGTCGTCGCCGAACAAGTCGCTGCGCATCTGCGGCTGCTCGAACGTCTCCACGTCCATGAAGGTGAGGAACTCGCCGTCGTCGTACAGGTACTCGACGATGCGCGTCTCGACGCGGATATTCTCCACGCGGTCGCCGGAGGTGAAAGTCATTTCGCGCGTGGTCCCGCTGCGCAGGTTGCGCACGGTCACGCGGATGGTCGCATTGCCGCGACCGGTCTTGTTGTGGTGATAGTTCAGCACCCTGTACAGCTCGCCATCGAGCGTGAAATTGGTGCCGTTGCGAAGCTGGTTTACGTCAATCATAGAGAATGCTGTCCTCGTTCTGCTGGCTCTGTGTGATCGTTGCCGGTTGTCCGCAGGCCATTATACCAGAGATTGTGCGCTCGTTGAACGGTCAGGTCGCAGGCGCACGACCAACCATCGCCACGTCGCGAGGATCACCCGTCGTAGGGGCGCATTGCCATACGCCCCTACAAGAACATCACCAACCGCCCCGCCCGACGCTACCGCGCCAGCCACTGCACCGCCGCCCCCGGCAAACCGGCCAGCGTCCCGCGCGTCACTGTACAGCCCGGCAGACTGTCCAGGAAGACCTGCCCATAGCGTTTGGTGATCACGCGGTTGTCGAACAGGGCGACGACCCCCCGATCCGTCCTGGTGCGGATCAGCCGCCCGAAGCCCTGGCGGAAGCGCAGCACCGCATCGGGCACCGCGTACTGCATAAAGCTGTTCTCGTACAGCTCCGACCGGGCGGCGAAGATCGGGTCGCTGGGCACGGCGAACGGCAGGCGCACGATGACCAGCACACTCAGGTCGTCGCCGGGGATGTCCACCCCTTCCCAGAATGAGCGCGTGCCGAGCAACACCGCCCGCTCTGTGCGCACGAAGCCGTCGAGCAATGCCTGGCGACTGGTGCCGTCGCTTTGGTCGAAGACGGTGATGTGGCCCAGCGCCAGCCGGGGAGCGATGGCCTGTGCCGTCTGGCGAAGCTGGGCGTAGCTGGTGAACAGGCCAAGCATCCGCCCGCCGGTCGCCGCCGCCAGCTCGATCAGCCCGCGCTCGACCGCGCGCTGGTACTCGTCGCGCCGAGTCGTTGGGTCGGGCATGTCGGTAGGAATATAGACGAGTGTGGATTTCTCGTAATCGAATGGCGAGCCGACCACTGCCGTATCCACATGGCTCGCCCCCAGCCGGTCGCACACATACTCGAAC
>JALHJB010000032.1 GCA_022839745.1 Actinomycetes bacterium | reverse complement strand
AAATACCTGGTGACTGTTGGTACTCGTTGGTACCTATTGGGACTCGCCGCAGCTCCGCTGTACCAACGAGTCCCAACGAGTCCCAATAGTCACAAGCACAATCAGGATTCGAATTCCCTTGGGGGCACCATAAAACCGCAGGTCAGAGCACCTGAGTAGCCCGATTTCGAGTGTGAAATCGGGCTACAAATGTCTGGCGGCTGAGAGCGGGCGCGGGGCAAAAGCGCAGCTCAGAGGAGGTGTAGATGCCCTCAGGCGGCCTAATAGCAGTCCCTGTTGCCGAAATCGGCGTTCGACTGGGTTGTTGCCCGATTTGTTGCCCGATTGCGCGGGGAATTGTCAGGGCGCGATCCCCGACGCTCCCTTCTCGCCGCAGGTGGCTCCGGGAGTGAGAAACAGCAGCTCAGGGCGGTACGTGGGGACTCCACCCAGACCTCTCAGGAGCGGCCACTTGCGGCAGGAGTTGTCTAGAAGTACCATGTTGTGCATGATGCGCAACACTGATATATCGGACAACACCATTCTTACCCGAGCGCTGGACGAACTTCGCTCACGTCTTCCCCGGACGTGGGGTGTGGAGGTCATCGATCGGCGGGCCTACGTCCCTGGACCGGATGCGGTGGTGCGGGTCGTCGGACCGGATGATACGGCGTCATTCCTGTTGATAGAGGTAAGGAGTCGGCTCGACCCGAAGGACGTCGAGCCACTTGTGTCTCGATTCGCTATGCGCCTGTGGCAGAACCGTGAGGCGATCCCGGTCGTCGTGGCTCGATTCCTGAGCGAGCGGACGCGCGAGAGTCTGCGCGAGCGTGAGGCCGGCTACATCGACCTGACCGGCAACATGTACCTGCGGCTGAACGCTCCGGCCGTGGCGATCGAGCGGATCGGCGCCGACAGGGATCCCGAGCCGACGCAGCGTCCTGCGCGCTCCCTCAAAGGGGCCAAGGCCGGTCGGCTCGTAAGGACGCTCGTTGACTTCGCCCCGCCGCTCGGAACACGAGAGATCGCGAAGCTCGCGGGAATCGACCCCGGCTACGTCTCGCGACTGCTCACGATGCTGGAGCGAGACGACCTCGTCGAGCGCGAACCGCGCGGCCCGATCACCCGCATCGACTGGGCCAACCTCTTGCGTGCGTGGACACGGGACTACTCGCTCGGATCCTCCAACCTCACTACGTCCTACCTGCAGCCGCGAGGTCTTCCGGCTCTGCTCGACGCGCTGCGCCGGCAGCAGGGCGAAGATGGTCTTGCCTACGCGATCTCAGGCTCGCTTGCTGCCGCTCGGAGGGCCCCGATCGCTCCGGCGCGTCTCGCGGTCGTCTACGTCGAGCGCTTGGACAAGGCCGCACAGATGCTCGGCCTTCTTCCCGCCGAGACGGGGGCGAACGTGCTTCTCGTCGAGCCGTTCGACAGCGTCGTCTTCGAACGCACGACGCTTGATGACGGCTTGCGGTATGTGGCGCCCTCACAGGCCGCCGCCGACCTGCTCACGTCTTCCGGCCGAGGGCCGGAAGAGGCTGAGGCGCTCATCGAATGGATGCTCGCAAACGAGGAGGCCTGGCGTGTATAGCGAGGAGTACATCGTCGCCCGCAGGACGCTTCTCGATGCCCTCGAGGCACTCGAGGGTCACCGCGACGCGCTCGTGCTCGTCGGCGCGCAGGCGATCTACCTCCACACCGGTGCGGCCCAGTTCGCCGTCGCCGAATTCACGACTGATGGTGATGTCGCGATCGACCCACGCCACCTCTCGGCCGAGCCCGAGATCGCATCGGCGATGCGCAAGGCCAGGTTCTTTCTCGATGAGCGCGACGGCAGGGAGCTCGTGGGCGTCTGGGCATCCATGCGCGAGATCGCCGGCGTGCCCGCCAAGGTGACCGTCGATCTGCTCGTGCCCGACGCTTTGGGAGGCGCTGGCCGGCGCGCTGCCCGGGTGCCGCAGCACGAGAAGGGTTCGATGCTCAAAGTCCACGGGCTCGAGGCCGCACTGGTGGACAACAGCGTCATGCGCATCGGTGCGCTGGAAGCTACGGATGCCCGGGGTTTCGCGATGAAGGTGGCTGGCCCCACGGCGCTGCTGATCTCCAAGACGATCAAGCTGTCCGAGAGAGTCGCTGCCGGCGCACTCGAACGGGGCCGTCGCGATAGGGTGAAGCCCAAAGACGCGCTTGACGTGCTCCGACTGCTCCAGGCAATTCCGAGCGCGCAGCTGGCTCAGGGCTTCACGGGACTGCTGAAGGACGAGATCGCCGGGCCAGTCACCGCAGAGGCACTCGGCAGCGTGCCTGGCCTCTTCGGCAACGTCAGCTCCCCAGGCAGTCAGCTCGCGGCCGAGGCAGCGGCACCAGAGCCGCCCGACGTGATCGCGGCGTCGTGCGCCGCGTTGTGCGCAGAGCTGCTTGCCGCACTCCACGCGCTGGGAGTCGACGCTTGATCCACGACGCTCACGTGCACACTGGGGGCCTCCTTGGTAGGCGAGGCGAGCATTGGGCGCATCCCGAGAATTGTTGCCCGACTTGTTGCCCAAATACTTGGTACTCGTTGGTGCTCGTTGGTGACTATTGGGACTCGCCGCAGCTCTTGAGTACCAACAAGCACCAAGTAGCACCAACTAGCACAAGCACAACAGGGATTCGAATTCCCTTGGGGGCACCATAAAACCGCAGGTCACAGGCCTGAGATTCCCTGTTGTGTGCTTGAAATCGGGCACCAAATCACGCCATCCCGAGCGGTGCGCGGAGGACAAAGCCGCAGCTCAGCGGCCATTTCGCTCTGTTTCGCCCCGTTCTTGGTGCCCAAACATCCCTGTTGCTGCGAGTCGGATCCCGACATCGCCTTGGTGCCCGATTTGGTGCCCAGATTGTCGCGGCATAAGAAAGACCACAGTTGCCGACAAGTGTGGTGACTCCTATGCCACGCGGAAGCCATCACGCCGGAGATGAACCGCCACCTATTCGGAGGCGGCTTCAGCGAGATCGTAGACGGCTCTCAGCAACGATCGCACGTCCTGCAGCGTCATGCCGATGACACCGAAGGTCTTTGGATCGGCACCGTCGCTCAACGCTTGCACGACGAACTCCGCCATGTCGGCGCCGATCGAATCGGGAAGTGCGATTCGAGCTCTCGGCGAGATCAGCTGGCTCAACCGGATGATGTCGTTGCGATGCTTCTTGATGTCTCCACGAGAGACGTCTTCACCGCGCTCGTGCCGCTCGGTCAGGTCGATCCACGCGCGCGCCTTGAGGGGCACGATGTACTCCGGCGCAAGCACCGATAATCCGCTGGTCACCCTGGTGCCCTCCTGGACGAAGTCGTAGTAGTCGTCATCGAGCAGGATCGCCGAGAGGCTCGAGACCTCCTCGGCGATGGGCAAGGGCGTCAGGCGGCAGTCGGCCGGCGCTTCGATCAGCTCGGGTCTGCGCGAGAACAGCTCGAGCATGTAGGGGAAGCTCTCATCGGTT
This sequence comes from Actinomycetes bacterium, assembly GCA_022839745.1. Taxonomy (GTDB): domain Bacteria; phylum Actinomycetota; class Coriobacteriia; order Anaerosomatales; family Anaerosomataceae; genus Anaerosoma. Next base: position 7,624 of record JALHJB010000032.1, on the reverse strand, counting down.
GGCCTGCTGAACCGGTAGAGCGTCGGCTTGGCCGTGCTCTTCTCTCTGAACTCATAGCCTCCGTCGGCGACGAACGCCCAGAAGGCCGTCGCGAACTCAGCGTCAAGCGCCTCGACGTGCAAGACGATGTCGAGATCCTTGGTCACGCGGAACTGCAAGCCCGCCTCGTCCATCGCCACTTCCACAGCGGCTCCTCCGATGAGGACGTAGCGGTCCTCGAATCCGGCGAAATGATCTCTGAAGACACTCAAGCCTCTTACCACGTGACGCCTCGCATCATCTCGTCGAGCGCGGACTGGACCCTCTCGTCGGTGTCGTCTCGCAGAGAGAGGTAGAGCGAAAGCCGGTCGACGGCCGGCCCCTCCGAGAGCACGGTCGGCTTGTATGTCCAGACCTCTACCTCGAGGTCGGCCTCAGCGGGGGCAGGCAGTTCCTGGACGCCAGGAGCATTGAGCAGGCTCTTGGCCGTGACTCTGTCGAGTGCCACAGCCGGGACGGCCGGCTCTGCCAGGGTCGAGTAGGTGGCCAGTGCGCCGAGACCGGCTATCAGTCCCTTGCGCGCCGATGGCGTGACGCCGACCAGGTGGTGCCTACGCCCGACGGGGCTTGCGAGCAGTGGTTGGGCCTGGTGCCAGAGATCGGTAGGCTGACCCGCCAGCTCGAACAGACGCTCCCGACCCTCCTTGTGTACATGGACGAGCTTCGCATCCTCGAGCTGGTTCAGGGCCTGCCCCATCGCCATCGCCGTGTAGCCGAGCCGCCGCGCCAGGCCGCTCGGAGTGCTGGATGCGGGGGGGCGGTTTGCGAGCACGTACAGGAACAACACCTGCGCCGATGGCCGCAGCCGATCTGTGGTCTGCAGCCTGGCCTGGTACCGCTCCCGGAGGTTCACGCCGAGGGCCGGGAGGTAGATCTGATTGTCAGGGACAACGAACGACAACCCTTCGCTGACCATGCGCTGGCGGGTGCGAGGGGTGATGCGCTCGAAGGCGAACGCCACGGGTCCGGTCCAGTACTGCTGAAGAGCGAGCTCGTGCTTCTTTGCGGCGCTGGGCACGGGCTCATCGGCGCTTTGCAGGAACAGGACCCGGACGTTGCCGACCGTGACATCGAAGAAGTCGTACTGCCCCGTCAGATAGGCGGGCAGTGTAGTTGCCTCGGACCAGCTCTCCAGTCGGATCGGCGTGTGCAGTGTCTCGCGAAGGTACGCTTCGAGGTTCTTGACGCTGTGCTGCACGGCTGGCCCCTCTTTCTAATGCTAAAGCGATATACGCATACTAAACGCATGGACTTTAGTATGCAAATGCGAGTTTAGTATGGCTCGGGATCCACTGGCCACCAGTACTGAGGGAACGCCCCAGATTTGGTGCCCGATTTGGTGCCCAAATACATGGTGACTGTTGGTACTCGTTGGTACCTATTGGGACTCGCCGCAGCTCTTGAGTACCAACAAGCACCAAGTAGCACCAACTAGCACAAGCACAACTAGGATTCGAATTCCCTTGGGGGCACCATAAGACCGCAGGTCACAGGCCTGGAATTCCCTGTTGCCGCATCCCATACGTCTGATGCAGGTAGCCGGAGAGGAAGTCCGCACCGTGCTCCTGGAGGTTGGTGACGGCCCACGAGATGCTGGACGGCTGGTGCACGGTGTCGGCATCGGTGAGGAGCAGCACCTCGCCGCGCGCGGCTGCCACTCCCTGAGAGAGCGCATGAGGCTTGCCCAGCCATCCCTCGGGAAGCAGCTTCCCCGACACGAGGTGCACCCGCGAGTCGCGTGCCGCGAATCCACTCACGATGTCCGCGGTTGCGTCCGACGATTCGTCATCGACGACGATGACCTCATAACCCTTGTAGCGCTGCGCAAGCAGAGAGTCCAAGCAGCGCGCGATGCAGCCCTCCTCGTTCCGCGCAGGCACGATCACCGAGACGAACGGCCCGCTCTCGGCCCGTGGCGCCTTCGTGGCACCACGCAGGTAGAGGACGTTGGACACCGCGGCCAGGAGGAAGTAGCCGCTGATGCAGACCAGCGCTATCGAATAGAAGTCCCCAGCCATCTTCATCACTCCTGGATCGCAGGTGCGCCGTCCTTCCTGACCCGTCAGACCGGGTGCAGCCGTTCACTCGGAACGCTCAGTGCCCTCCTTTGGCAACGTGACCGTCTCCGTACGAGCCTGACCGCGCACGAGTCGCGCGAAGAGCAACCCGCTGACAAGGAAGATCGGGTAGTAGACGCTCGCCCGCCAGACCAAGGCGGCAGCGGCTGCGGCCTGAGGAGCCGCAAGCGGCCCGAAGATGCTCGCCACAAGCGCCTGCGCGACGCCCTCCCCGCTTGGTGCTGGCGAGATCGATGCGCCCACCCACAGCAAGACGAGGCCGATCATCGTGGGACCCGCAGTCATGCGATACCCCTGGGCTGCAAGCAGGAGCGGCAACGCCGCAAGCTGGCAGAAACGCGCGGCCGCCATGGCCAACATCGCGCCTGCAAGGGCAAGTGGGCGACGACTGATGAGCCCGGCTAGGACACCGAAGAAGCCCATGACCGCTTCAGGTGCCCGTTCGATCACCGCATCGAGCCGCTCGATGCCCGCTCGCTGCCGGAGCCACCTGAGCGCTGCGCAGACGACCTCGGCCGCACGCGTCGGATGGTTGAGCCCGTATGCTACGAACACGATCAAGCCCACCGGCACGACGACCGACAGCACCACGGTCCCAGAGGCGCCGGAGATCGTCGGAAGGGCTACCAGTGCCACGACCGTCATTGCCGTGAAGAAGCCGGCAGCCACCACCGAGCGCGCCGTCACGAGCGCCGCTGCCTCGCTCAGGCCAGCGCCCTCGCGACTGAGCGCCCAGAACCACGACGGCGCACCACCGAGGGCCCACGGCGTCACCAGTCCGAGGAAGTTCCCGGCCACGTAGGCCCGCGCCATGCGCAGCACGTTCATGGGACGCACCTTCCCGCTCAGGATGGCGAGGACCCCGCCTTCAGCGAGGACGCTCAGCGCACCGAGCGCAAGAGCGCCGGCGATCCCCCACCAGCGTGTCGTCCGCAGAGCGAGACCCACCCCCTCACGGGCAGAGAGTATGGCCACAGAGACGACCGCTAGCGCGACCAGGATGGCGAAACCGATGCGTGCCGCACGCCACACCGAACCCGCTGAGCGCCGTGTGCTCCCGCCGTCCGCTGTCATTAGCGAGGCCGCGCTGATGCTCGATGCACTGTCAGCTGACACACGCCACTGCCTCCCTTTCCTCCTTCGCCGCGCCCAGGGAAGCCCACGCCTCGTCGGCGATTGGCTTGTACGCCGCAGCATACGCATCGAGCGCCGACCCGAAGTCCGTGATGAGGCGCTCGGCCTCGGCGTGCGTTGGACGTGCGCCGCACGAGACAACCACATCGCGGAGCACCTGCGTGTTGTCGATGATCATGCACGGCCTGAGGAGGTTCTCGTCGTAGGGCTGTTGCGCCTTGATGGCGCGGAAGAACTCACTGTCGAGCGCTTCGGCGAGCGAACAGTGCTTGATGTTGTGGGTGGCGAAATGAGCGAAGATGCACGGCTCGACATCGCCCTTCGCGTTGATGTGGAAGTAGTACCTGGCTCCAGCGATGCAGCCGCCCACGTACGGGGCGTCATTCCAGAAGTCGACGACGAAAAGGTCCTTCTGTGTGCGGATGTACTGAGCGCCACGCTAGCGGAGCATCTCACGCTGCTCGGGTGTGGACATGAGCGACGGGTCAGCGCCTTCACCGACCGGCATGTAGAGGAAGTGCCAGCCCCACAGGCAGCCCTCATCGAGGAGGAAGTCGATGAACTCCTCGGCGATGACGTCCTCGGCGTTGTTCCTGGTGACCATCGTCGAGAACCCGTACGGGACACCCGCGGCCCGCAGGTTGCGCAGACCCTCGACCGCTCGGTCGAAGATGCCCTCGCCACGACGGTGATCGTGCGCCTCCGCCAAGCCGTCGATGCTCACGGAAACGGCCACATTGCCGAGCTGCTCCAGACGCGAGGCGACAGCCGGGGTGAGCAGCGTCCCATTCGTGAACATCATGAACGCGACATCGTCGTGCTTCTCGATGAGATCCAGGACGTCATGTCTGACGAGCGGCTCGCCTCCGAGCAGGATGACCTCGTAGATGCCAAGCTCTTTGCCCTCGGTGAGCACGCGGTCCATGACGCTATACGGCAAGTCGTCGCTCTTCTTGTAGTTCGAGGCGTAGCAGCCCGAGCAAGCCAGGTTACAGCGCATCGTGGGGCTCATCAGCATGATGGTTGGCGGGCGGAACCCTTGATCGCGGGTGACCGCGTCGCGCTTCACGCGCCCTTGCAGCGTGCTGTTCACAAGCGCATCCACAAGGAGCTTCTCGCGGCAGTTGGGCGACATCTGCTTGAGAGCACGCATCAGCGTGCGCACCGGAGCCGGCATCTGGGCTTCGCCTGTCTGATCGAGATAGCCGCGCACGGTAGAGATCACTTGCTTGTGGTCCTCCGTGACCGCGATCAGCCCTGCCAGATCCAGAAGCCCCTTCAGGTGCTTCTCCGGCTCGTCCCCAAGGAGTCGCACGACTTCCTTGACGGCGTAGGCAGCCGTCTTCTGACGCAGTGTGTCAACGGTTCCCATCGTATCTCCCTCCAAGCTACGTCTGTAGCAGCGTCGTCTGCCTCACGGCCGTTCCCGGTCCGTTCGCGCTACCCTCTCCCGGCCTCGCTGCCCGCCAGCCGTCACACGCCGAGCTTGTGCTCGAGGCCCCGCACACGGTCGTCCCACGTTGCTTCCGGGTCCTCGACTTGGCGCTTCTCGGTCACCCCGGGACCTTCTCGTATGACGCGGTCGCCCTCCGCCTCAGCGGCCTCGGCGGCAGCTTCGGCCGCTTCCAGCTCGTCAAGGACTTCTGCGGCTGGACACCGGATGACGGTGCCGCCCAGCTCGGCCATCTCCCCTTCCAAGACCTCGACGGCGTACTCGAACACCTCGGCAACAAGCCCGGTCGTGCCAATGGGGAGCGCGGCACCGATGCGCCTGAGTGCTTCGTCGCCGCACTCTGCACCCCGCACCGCACTCGGCTTGCCTACCGGTGCACCGGGCCCCCAGCCAAGCAGCACGCCCAACGGGCTCCCTAGCACGCGAACCAGCACCCTGAGGAGGCTGCCCTCAGCGATGCCCGTCCCTAAGACGCCGTCAGCGCGTCCCGGCACCTGCAGCTCTCCGTCGTGCCGACGTTCCAAGACCGCAGCGCTTCTCACGACGATGCGGCCTGCCCGATCAGCCCTTCTGAGAGCTTCGAGGGCGTCAATCGCCTTGTCTTCCTCCGCGAACATCACAGTCACGATGTTGTGCCCGGTTCCCATGACCCATGTTCGCTTCCTTCTCTGCAATCGAGGTTGACCCATGTCCCTATTGGCAATGTGCCCAATCCAGATGCCTGTGAGCATGTTATGAGGGACAGCGCATGCGGAATCATTGTGCAAGATGCATAATCGCTTTAGGACGAGCGCGACCGGCGATGAGGAGCGGCACAGGTGACGGACACCCATTCACCACTCGACGAGTACCGAGAGCAGCTGAGTGAGCGCATCGCGGCATCAGCACCCGAGTTGGCTGAGGAGGTGCTCGCGACCATCACGAGAGAGGTGCCTGAACTCGTCGGCCCAGATCCTCGGCTTCGCGATTTCATGGCGCAGGTGCTGACCGCGCACCTGGAGAACCTGCGTGCAGCAATCGCATATCACGTACCGGCAGACACGGCCTTCGTGCCGCTCGCTACCACTGAGCACGCCCGACTCTTGGCGGAGCGCGACGTGCCAGTCGACCGCATCTTGCTTGGATACCAGGTCGCGCAGCGCCCCATCGCGCGCGCGCTCATGGAGTACTTGGCAGCCTTGGTGGAGGACCGCGACGAGCTCACACAGACCATCAACGGCGCGCTTGAATATGCGTTTGCGGGTGGAGACGCAGCAGTGCAGGCGGCCACTCGAGCCCATGCCGAGGCACAGAATGTCTGGCTTCGGAGCCGGGGCGCCGGCCTCTCGCAGCGTGTGGACGCGGTGCTCGACGGCGTGGTCAGCGATGTAGCCGCCGCAGAGCAGATGCTTGGCTACACGATGTCCGGGACCCACGTCGCAGCCGTCGTATGGCTCGATGAGGCGAGCGCGTACCCACGCGACTTGCTCGAAGCCGAACGCCAGTTGCAAGGACTCCGAGGCGTCCAGGACGCCTTGCTCGTCCCCCGCGACGAGCGAACCCTGGTGTGCTGGCTCAACTCGCCGTTGAGCGTTCACGTGAACGAATGGATGGAGACCGCGAGGCGTTCGAGCCCCTCTGCGCGTATCGCATTCGGTGAGCCTGCCACGGGCATCGACGGCTTCCGGCTCACCTACCGGCAGACGCAGGCGGCAGGCGGAGTCCTCGCGGCAGCCCGGCCGAAAATAACGCGCGTGGTCCGCTACAAGGACGTGGCTGCGGTGAGCTTTCTGGTAGACCAGCCCGTCGAATCCAAGGCTTGGGTCGAGGAGATGCTGGGCGACCTTGCTGGAGCTGGAGAGGGCAAAGAACGGCTCCGGCACACGCTCCATGTCTTCCTGGACGAAGGCGAGAACGCCATAGCGGCCAGCCGCCGCTTGTTCGTCCACCGCAACACAGTGAAGTACCGGGTCGACCAGGCACGCAAGCTCCTGCCGGAGCCGTTTGAGAGCCGCCGCATGGACATCGCGCTCGCTCTGCACTACTGCGAGTGGGTCCCTCTTTGGAAAGAGCCCTGACAGCGCCTGCCTCTTGCGGTCAAGAACGGAAGCGGACGCCGCTCTGCTGAACCGCACGCCTCCGGCGTCTACCCCTGGGCCTCAAGGACCCGCTTGAGGCGCTCGAGGTCCGCCTTGGTCTGCTCGGTCGCCTGTTGGACGATCCTGCCGGCAAGAAGCGCAGCCGGCCCGCCGATCATTCCCGAAAGGTGCGCCGTCACCCGCGTGCCTGACGCGTCCGGCTGGAGTTGGAAGGCGAGGCGCACTCGCACGGACTCGGACAAGCGGTATGCGATCCGGTGGGGCCGCTCGTACTCGGCCACCTTGAGCACCACGGTGTACGGGCGACCACCGTACGAGTAGGTCTGTGCCACCTGGTCGCCAACGCCCGTCACGTCCCCCTGCGACGCGACCAAAGACCCGCGCCACGACCGGTCGTTTGCGGGATCGGCGATGAAATCGAAGACCGCCTCCTGGGGCAGCCCGATGGTGATGCTGGCATGCGTCTGCATCACGCCTTGCTCCGGCGAGACAGGCCGAGCCCTGCGGCGATCAAGCCGAGGCCGACCATGACGGTAGCAGTGCCCGGACCCGGGCAGATGAGCATCGGGATGCCGACAAGGACAAGGACGGCCCCGATGAGCGCGCTCGCGCAACCACGCACGGCCGGTGGCGAGGGCTCAGGCGTACTGGCGGGCGCAGCGGTGTTCATGGGCAGTTCATACCACGTGAGGGAGAGTCCGAATCCGCGGATTCTCGACGTTCAGTGGCGCGCCTAAGGGAATGGCCACGTCCCGTCAAGTGGTGTATGAAGCCCTCTGCTCCGGCCTCGAGTATCTCACTCAGCCGGCCATGAGCGCGGGCACCACCTCCTGATCGAGCCC
>JALHJB010000061.1 GCA_022839745.1 Actinomycetes bacterium | reverse complement strand
CCGGTGAGGCGACTGTCGCACTCAAGGCGCAGGACAGCGCCGTCGAGCGCATAGATGGCGCAGCGCTCGGCTTCCATGACATCCAGCGCGACGTCCGCTACGAGCTGAAGGATGCGGGACCGATCCACGATGGCTCCCAGAGCGGCTGCGAGGCGGCGGAAGTAGCGCCGCATGGCCTGCGCACGGGCGCTGGCTCTCGCGTAGTTCATGGCGTTCATCACCGCCGCCGCAGCCTGGTTCGCGACGGTGTAGAGCAGTTCCAGCTCCGACACCGTGAAGAGCCGACGCCGCGAGGACATGGCCAGCAGGACACCCAGAACAGTGTCGCCTGAGGCCACCGGCACGCACATGCAGGATGCGACGCCCTCTTGATGGATCGGATACACTCTGTCGCGGGAGTCCGCAGCCACGTCAGCCACGGCCGTCGGAGCGGTCCACGCGTACACCCATCCGGGGATGCCCTCGCCAGAACGTGGCGTTACCTGCGAGAACGATGCTGGATCGAGACCGCGCATTGTGTGGGCATGAAGCCGTCCGTCGCGGTGATCCATGAGCATGGCCGCGAACTTGTCCACCTGGAGCAGCGCCACCACGTGGTCCGCAGCGGATGCGAGGGCCTCTTCGGCATCCAGCGTGGAGCCGATCTGCTGAGAAAGGCTGTAGAGAGCGCTGGCCGCCTCGGCTCGACGAGTGGCGTCCTCGAAGAGCGTGGCATTCTCCATGGCGATCCCGGCTTGCGAAGCCACTGCCGTCAACAGGCGGAGTTCGTCGGTGCCATAGGCCGCAGGTTCGGCGCTGGTTACCAGCAGGAGCCCGAGAGTATCCGATGCGCTGCGAATGGGAGCCACCATCGCCGATCGGGTGCGCGAGCTCGCCGACGCGATGTCCAGGTCGCCGACCTCATCGCCGTGCAGCGGCTGCTCGTCTGCTGCGCTGTCCTCTTCCGGGCGCCGCTCGACGTCCCCGAACCTGGCGGCGCCCCGGCGCTTGTCGTGGATCAACCGAGCCTCGCCCGATGCAAGCACTGCCGCCGCGGTGCCGGAATCGGCCGCGAGCTGAACCTCGCGTTCATCATCCGTTAGCCCACGGTCGGCTGCCACGAAAAGATGCGTCCGCTCGTCGTTGAGTAGATAGAGCACGGCGGCCTGAACAGGAATGTGGTGACAGATCGCATCCAGCACCGAATCGAGGACAGCCTGGATGTTCAGGCTGGACGTGATCGTGCGGGCCGACTCGTAGAGGACCGACAACTCCCGCTGTTTCTCGGTCAGGTCACGTGCCGTCTGCTCAAACTCGATCGCTAGGGCGGCAGCCTGAGCGAACAGCGTCATGATGGAAAGGTCCGTGTCGCCGAACGTTCCGCCGTCATCCTTGTCCAGGGCATACAGCGCGCCGCGGATGCCGGCTGAGGTGACGATAGGCGCGATCGCGCCGCCCCGCAAACCGCCACGGGCATCAGGCGGCAGCAGCGATGCCTGACCGAGCCGGAGAGCCGTGACCGACAGCGTGTCGTCGGCGGCTACGCGCAATCCCACGATCTCACGCGGGTCGCGGCCAGCCACGGCCACAAACTCCATCGGTTCGCCGAGGGCGGAGGTGAGTCCCACTGCCACC
>JALHJB010000060.1 GCA_022839745.1 Actinomycetes bacterium | reverse complement strand
GTCGATCAGATAGGTGGCGTGGGTAATGAATTCCTTGACGCTCATCGCGCCCAGGTCTTCCCCGGTACGCAGGCGCACGCTGACCGCGCTCTTCTCGATATCGCGGTCGCCCACCACCAGCAGCCACGGCACGCGCATCTGCGTCTGGTGCCGGATCTTGGCCGCCATGCGGTTGTTCGAGTCGTCCACCTCGACGCGCATCCCCGCCTCGCGGAGCTGCCGCGCGACGTCGTGGGCATACTCCAGATGCCGGTCGGCAACCGGGATCAGGACGGCCTGGACCGGCGACAGCCAGGCCGGGAACGCGCCGGCGAAGTGCTCGATCATCACTGCGACGAAGCGCTCCATACTGCCGTACAAGGCGCGATGGATCATGATCGGCTGGTGGCGCTCGTTGTCCTCACCAACGTACTCCAGCTCGAAGCGCGCCGGCAGGTTGTAGTCCACCTGCACGGTGCTGATCTGCCATTCGCGCTTGAGCGCGTCGCGCACGATGAAGTCCAGCTTGGGGCCGTAGAAAGCCGCTTCGCCCTCCTCCACCGTGAAGTCCAGTCCCCTCTTGGTCGCCGCGGCGATGATCGCCTGGGTCGCCTGCTCCCAGACTTCGTCGCCGCCCACGTACTTGTCGCTCTGCGGGTCGCGGACGCCCACCCGCGCCCGGTAATCGGTCAGCCCCAGGCTGCGGAAGATGAACTCCACCAGGTCCACCACGCCCAGGAACTCGTCCTCAAGCTGCTCCGGCGTGCAGAAGATATGGGCGTCGTCCTGGGTGAAGCCGCGCACGCGGGTCAGCCCGTGCAACTCGCCCGACTTCTCGTAGCGGTAGACCGTGCCGAACTCGGCCATGCGCACCGGCAGGTCGCGGTACGAGTGCAGGTCGTCCTTGTAGACGTGGATGTGGTGCGGGCAGTTCATCGGCTTGAGCATGAACAGGTCGCCCTCCACCTCGAAGGGCGAGTACTGGCTGTCCTTGTAGTACGGGTAGTGCCCGCTTTTCTCGTAGAGCGCCACGCGCGCGATGTGCGGCGTGATGACCGGCTCGTAGCCGCGCTCGATCTGCACTTCGCGCAGGAAGCGTTCCAGCAGGTCGCGCAGGATCGCACCGTTGGGCTTCCACAGCGGCAGGCCCTTGCCCACCAGTTGGTTGAAGGTGAACAGGCCAAGCTGCTGGCCGAGCACGCGGTGATCGCGCTTCCTGGCCTCTTCGAGCAGCGCCAGGTACTCCTCAAGCTGCTCGGTCGTCTCCCAGGCCGTGCCGTAAATGCGGGTGAGCATCTCGCGGTTCTCGTCGCCGCGCCAGTAGGCACCCGCCGGGGCCTTGAAGGTGATGCTCAGGGCGTCGGGGTTGATCTCGCGCGTGTTGACCACATGCGGCCCTCTGCACAGGTCTTCAAACGTGTCCTGCGTGTAGGTGCTGATCACCACCGCTTCGTCGGTCTTCTCGCCGTACTCGTCCACGCCGCCGCGCTCCAGGCCGTCAATCAGTTCGAGCTTGTACGGCTGGTCGTGGAACAGGGCGCGCGCCTCGCTGGCGCTGACCTCCTTGCGCACGAAGTCGTGCCCTTCGCGGATGATCTCGCGCATCCGCGCCTCGATCTCGGCCAGGTCTTCGTCGG
>JALHJB010000059.1 GCA_022839745.1 Actinomycetes bacterium | reverse complement strand
GGTGATGATGACCACCCACGTCACCGGCAAAATTCCGTTCAAGCACGTCTATGTCCACGGCCTCATCCGCGATGCCGAGGGGCAGAAGATGTCGAAGTCCAAGGGCAACGTGCTCGACCCGATCGACCTCATCGACGGCATCGACCTGGAATCGCTCATCCAGAAGCGCACCACCGGCCTGATGAACCCGAAACAGGCCGCATCGATCGCGGAGCGCACGCGCAAGGAATTCCCCAACGGCATCCCGGCGTTCGGTGCGGATGCCCTGCGCTTCACCTTTGCCTCGCTCGCGAGCCCCGGGCGCGACCTCAAGTTCGACCTCGGCCGTTGCGAGGGCTACCGCAATTTCTGCAACAAGCTGTGGAACGCGACCCGCTTCGTGCTCATGAACGTGGGCGAGAATCTGCCGGAGACGCCCGCCGCGCCCGAGGCGCTGGGCTTTGCCGAACGCTGGATCGTCTCCCGCCTGCAGCGGGTGGAAGCGGAAGCGCAGCGCCACCTCACCGACTACCGCTTCGACCTCTACGCCAAGGCGCTCTACGAATTCGTCTGGGACGAATACTGCGACTGGTACCTGGAACTTGCCAAGGTGCGTCTTGCGCAAGGAGACGAGGCGGTGCGCCACGCCACGCGCCGCACGCTCATCGACGTGCTCGAAGCCGTGCTGCGGCTGCTGCATCCGGTGATTCCTTTCATCACCGAGGAGCTCTGGCAGCACGTAGCCCCCGTGGCCGGGCGCAAGGTGAGCGACTCGATCATGGTGGCGCCCTACCCCGTCGCCGAGCCGGAAAAGCTCGACGAAGCGGCCGAGCGCGAGATGGCGCTCTTCCAGGCAATCACGCGGGCGGTGCGGGGCTTGCGCGCCGAGATGAAGCTCAACCCGGGCGAGCGCGTGCCGCTGGCGGTGGCGCTGGGCGAGGCGGCCGACGAGGCGCTCGCGGCGACGATCGCCGGGTTCGTTCCCTACCTGCAGGCGCTCGCACGGCTGACGGAAGTGCGCACGCTGGCGCGCCTACCCGAAGATGCGCTCGCGCCGGTAGCGGCAGTGGAGACGCTGCAGCTCATGCTCGACGTGCCCATCGACGCCGCCAAGGAGCGCGAGCGGCTTGCCAAGGAGATCGAGCGCCTGCGCGCCGAGATCGCCAAGGCGAAGAAGAAACTGGAAAACCCCAGCTTCGTGGAACGCGCGCCGGCCGAAGTGGTGGCCCAGGAGCGCGAGCGCATCGAGCGCTTCAGCGCCACGCTCGCGCAGCTCGAACCGCAGCTCGCGCGCATCGAGCGGCATTTGGCGGGGGGGTGAGACAGAGGCGCTCGCAGCTCAGACGGACTCGGAATACTCCCGCGCCAGGTGTTCATAGCGCGGGATCGCAGCCAGTTCCTGGGCGAGCGCCTCACGCCGCTGCACGGCGTCGTAGTGCGCCTGCAAGGCGAGCCAGCTTTCGGCATCGACCCCAAAGAAAGCGGCCAGGCGCAGCGCCGTATCCGCGCTGATGGCCCGCCGCCCCTGGATGATCTCGTTAATGCGCCGACGGGGCACGCCAATCGCTCGCGCCAAAGCGTACTGGCTGATGCCCAGTGGCTTGAGCCAGTCTTCTAGCAGGATCGTGCCAGGGTGGACCAGAGGAACTTCACGGCTCA
>JALHJB010000031.1 GCA_022839745.1 Actinomycetes bacterium | reverse complement strand
AATTTTAAGTATCTGAAACAAGAAATTATAGGGATAATTATGAAAAATAGGCGGATTTTCCCGCCTGCTAAAATCAGACTAAATTAGGATTGAAATTTCGCTTTTAATAAAAACCCTGTTTTGTTTATTTTTTGCTAAAATCAGACTAAATTAGGATTGAAATTAAACATGGACTATAAATGTGACACAAGTCACGACAAGCTAAAATCAGACTAAATTAGGATTGAAATAAATGTTCCTGTTGGTCATCGTGAAAATGCAAAAAAGCTAAAATCAGACTAAATTAGGATTGAAATAATAGACACCAGAGACCCGTTCAAATTCACGTGTAGCTAAAATCAGACTAAATTAGGATTGAAATTCAATATCATATATCTTCATTAACATTGCTAATCTGCTAAAATCAGACTAAATTAGGATTGAAATAAGATATACAGGTTCATAGACGCTTACTGTGCATCGGCTAAAATCAGACTAAATTAGGATTGAAATGAGGACAACGTTAAATTATAAACTTCTAAGATGTGAGCTAAAATCAGACTAAATTAGGATTGAAATAAGTGTAAAAAGCCGGAACGCGGAAGAAAGAACATAGCTAAAATCAGACTAAATTAGGATTGAAATTTCGTCAATAAACCACTCTTTGATCTTGTTGAATTTTGCTAAAATCAGACTAAATTAGGATTGAAATGTTTTGATGATGCGTTGGTGTGGCTAGTTCATAGGCGCTAAAATCAGACTAAATTAGGATTGAAATTACTTATCTGGGATGGGAATGGCGAAAATAATGGGCTAAAATCAGACTAAATTAGGATTGAAATACAAGAGAAAGAAATAGAATACAAAAGAACTTACAGGCTAAAATCAGACTAAATTAGGATTGAAATTCTTCTCCTTCTATCAGAACAATCTCATTTTTATCAGCTAAAATCAGACTAAATTAGGATTGAAATTCTCATTAATCCCTAAATCCATGTTCTTATAGTATCCGCTAAAATCAGACTAAATTAGGATTGAAATGTCTTATGACTGCTACCATGCAGTCGGGGGGTGCTGCGCTAAAATCAGACTAAATTAGGATTGAAATATCGAAACGGATCGTAAGCATCCTCCGGATTTTCATGAGCTAAAATCAGACTAAATTAGGATTGAAATTCTGCTATGAGGTCGAGTAGGGTGTTTACGAAGGCTTGCTAAAATCAGACTAAATTAGGATTGAAATATAAGTGATAGATATGGTATTTAAACGCTGGGATCGGGGCTAAAATCAGACTAAATTAGGATTGAAATAGATGAGTGAGGCACATGAGTTTAATGAAACACTTGCAGCTAAAATCAGACTAAATTAGGATTGAAATCTGATAAAACTAATAATATTATTCAATACACTACTGCTAAAATCAGACTAAATTAGGATTGAAATGAAGAAACAGATAAAGCCTACCTAGAACGTTTCCTAGCTAAAATCAGACTAAATTAGGATTGAAATATGGTTTATTAGCGTGTATAACTATTTTTTTTGTACCGCTAAAATCAGACTAAATTAGGATTGAAATTTTTTATGAACCGGGCTTCGGATAATAAGGTGTTTTGCTAAAATCAGACTAAATTAGGATTGAAATAACTTAAATATCCTAATCATCTCAAACACCGGGACGTGCTAAAATCAGACTAAATTAGGATTGAAATGTTGGTCTATATCAAAGAAATCAGATGTTTCATCCAGCTAAAATCAGACTAAATTAGGATTGAAATGCAAGAGTCATAATCCACCCTAACGGGATACGCAGAGCTAAAATCAGACTAAATTAGGATTGAAATATGACTTTGAAATCAATATATTTTTCATAAATGTTGCTAAAATCAGACTAAATTAGGATTGAAATTAATCAAGGGAAAATTGATGATATAACGAAGCTTGAGCTAAAATCAGACTAAATTAGGATTGAAATATGTTTCGGAATGTTGAGCCGAATATAACGGGGCCAGCTAAAATCAGACTAAATTAGGATTGAAATTTTAAAAGAGAATTTCTTCCATGGAATCTTACCAGGCTAAAATCAGACTAAATTAGGATTGAAATGCTGCTACTATACGCCATCGGCCGGTGCAGGCGGGTAGCTAAAATCAGACTAAATTAGGATTGAAATTACCTGTATAACCCAATGCTACTGTGAATTTACCCCAGGCTAAAATCAGACTAAATTAGGATTGAAATGGACATCACCTAATATAATAAGGTCATAGTAATCAAGCTAAAATCAGACTAAATTAGGATTGAAATGTTAAAGCAGTTGGAGAAGTTTACCTGGGATTTGGACAGCTAAAATCAGACTAAATTAGGATTGAAATTGTCGCAGCTGGTTACTATGTTTGCGTGGAAAACGGCTAAAATCAGACTAAATTAGGATTGAAATGGTGTTGTGTATCATGATTATGATACCATTATGTCAGCTAAAATCAGACTAAATTAGGATTGAAATGTTTATTGATTTATTCTTTTTGTTATGTGCAGGTTAGCTAAAATCAGACTAAATTAGGATTGAAATTTCGAAGACCCTAAAAATCCTTTTATGATGAGCGAAGCTAAAATCAGACTAAATTAGGATTGAAATCAATTATTTTCACTATCTCTTTATTAACCCACCAAAGCTAAAATCAGACTAAATTAGGATTGAAATAACTTTACTTTTAAAACAGTTGAAGGCGCCCTCTATGCTAAAATCAGACTAAATTAGGATTGAAATATCTCATCTTGAGAATTTCCTCGCTGGTATCCCTATGCTAAAATCAGACTAAATTAGGATTGAAATGGACACACCAAACCCACCATATTTTGACCTATATTATGCTAAAATCAGACTAAATTAGGATTGAAATTGGGCTATGGCTTTATATCTCATCATTCAGTGGAGGCTAAAATCAGACTAAATTAGGATTGAAATGTTAAGAAAAACTATGGAAGAAGGTAAAATAAGCGAGCTAAAATCAGACTAAATTAGGATTGAAATAACATTATACAGTCAAATCCCATTCCTGGCTGATAAAGCTAAAATCAGACTAAATTAGGATTGAAATTTGAACTTCTTAGCAAAACCTACAACTGTGAATGTGCTAAAATCAGACTAAATTAGGATTGAAATGCAGTAACTGTACCCGCTGATGATGTTGGTATATTAGCTAAAATCAGACTAAATTAGGATTGAAATGTCCCTTATCTCTTTTACATCGTTGCCTATCTGTTTGCTAAAATCAGACTAAATTAGGATTGAAATGTTGATATTGAAATAGCAGCAAAGCTGCAAAGCCTAAGCTAAAATCAGACTAAATTAGGATTGAAATTAGAAAAGAACAGTTAATCCCCATGTTGTTTTACTGAGGCTAAAATCAGACTAAATTAGGATTGAAATCTATCATAATCCTCCAGGGGCGTGTCAGGTTTTATGGCTAAAATCAGACTAAATTAGGATTGAAATGCAAAAAAGGTATATATTGGTACATACACTAGGAACAGCTAAAATCAGACTAAATTAGGATTGAAATGATACGGGGCAAGCATCAATATCATCTTTAATACAGTGCTAAAATCAGACTAAATTAGGATTGAAATTTGCTAAGATATCCCTTGAGTGTTTCCCAGCTACTAGCTAAAATCAGACTAAATTAGGATTGAAATTGGGATTATTAGCCTTCTGCCTCGCCCTCGGCGGTGCTAAAATCAGACTAAATTAGGATTGAAATGCTACGACCCCCACCATAGATGTCAAAAGGATATTTGCTAAAATCAGACTAAATTAGGATTGAAATAAGGCAGCTACTACTAGGGCTGCATATTCCACTGGTAGCTAAAATCAGACTAAATTAGGATTGAAATTTGAAAATTAAAAGCGTTGTCAATTCCTAAATTACCTGCTAAAATCAGACTAAATTAGGATTGAAATTTTTAACCAATGCAGGGGGCATAGTGCTAGTAGTACGCTAAAATCAGACTAAATTAGGATTGAAATAACGTGGCCTTCATAAGTATAAAAGCCCCACCTAAGCTAAAATCAGACTAAATTAGGATTGAAATACGTAGAAAACGTTCCAGATAGGCTTTATCTGTTTCTGCTAAAATCAGACTAAATTAGGATTGAAATGGCGCAATACGAACTAGTGATAACAGAGCTACACCAAGCTAAAATCAGACTAAATTAGGATTGAAATTTCGTTATTGCAGGTGCTTCTAGTTTCACTCCCTGAGCTAAAATCAGACTAAATTAGGATTGAAATTCTAGAAGCTCCGGGTCTATAAACTTATTTCCAATGGCTAAAATCAGACTAAATTAGGATTGAAATGCATAGATTCATTTAAAGTTACAGCGCTTAAGAACAGCTAAAATCAGACTAAATTAGGATTGAAATTAAAGAAGGCAAAGTATTCACAGTCAAAACAGAACAGCTAAAATCAGACTAAATTAGGATTGAAATTTTCAGAACTTAAAGGAATGGATTATAATTATCCAGCTAAAATCAGACTAAATTAGGATTGAAATTAAGTCGCTCCAGCCATGACAACGTTTCCTTTTTGAGCTAAAATCAGACTAAATTAGGATTGAAATTATCAATGAAGGCATCGTGTATATGTGTCTTCGCTCCGCTAAAATCAGACTAAATTAGGATTGAAATGAAAGGAATAAACGATTATAAAAAACAGAAAATAAGCTAAAATCAGACTAAATTAGGATTGAAATCACCAATATTGAATACGATATCATCTATGGTTCCTGGGCTAAAATCAGACTAAATTAGGATTGAAATCGTTAATCTCCCAAATTGCAGTTATTTCGTAGTCAGCTAAAATCAGACTAAATTAGGATTGAAATTGGTCACGCCATAGTTTTTGAGGCTCATCATGGTGCCGCTAAAATCAGACTAAATTAGGATTGAAATTTACTAGCAAAAGCGAACAGTGCATCTGTAAATTCAGCTAAAATCAGACTAAATTAGGATTGAAATGGGGACTCGTACTCACTCATAACGAGATTGAATATGGCTAAAATCAGACTAAATTAGGATTGAAATACCTTACACGCTTATTCAGTAATGGTGTGGGGGTTGGCTAAAATCAGACTAAATTAGGATTGAAATGCGGCTTCTAATTTATTATAGAGCCATTCACTGTCAGGCTAAAATCAGACTAAATTAGGATTGAAATACACGGTAACGACTCTTTTATATTCAACACAAAAGAGCTAAAATCAGACTAAATTAGGATTGAAATGATGGAACACATGTATGCCCTGCCTGTAGATATACGTGCTAAAATCAGACTAAATTAGGATTGAAATAGAACATATCCATACCAGCCGGGACAGTTATAGGAAGCTAAAATCAGACTAAATTAGGATTGAAATCTGCCAACGAAGCATATAAGATGAGCTATGAGGGACGCTAAAATCAGACTAAATTAGGATTGAAATAAAATAATAGATAGTGGGGTTGTTTTACCATCATGGGCTAAAATCAGACTAAATTAGGATTGAAATGGTGATACTTTGTTGATGGGTCCGTCTTTGGTGCATAGCTAAAATCAGACTAAATTAGGATTGAAATTAATCCAGATATAGATTATACTAAAGTCCAGGAAAGGCTAAAATCAGACTAAATTAGGATTGAAATGTGCTTTTTCTTTTCTGGCATGGTACATATGATCCGGGCTAAAATCAGACTAAATTAGGATTGAAATTTCCCTTCAATTTCAAAACGAGTCTGATCACGTGGTGCTAAAATCAGACTAAATTAGGATTGAAATTCAAAATCTATCCCTTTCCAGAGTGACTCAACGGTTGCTAAAATCAGACTAAATTAGGATTGAAATACACTTGAAGGTGAAGATGCTGTAAGATTTTTAAAGGCTAAAATCAGACTAAATTAGGATTGAAATTCTGGTTGTTGTTGATATGGTCTGATATGATATAGAGCTAAAATCAGACTAAATTAGGATTGAAATTCATTCCCCCAACCCAATACTCGATATAGGATTGTGTAGCTAAAATCAGACTAAATTAGGATTGAAATTTTAAAAGAACACAAATCAGACTATTATGATGGAAGGCTAAAATCAGACTAAATTAGGATTGAAATCTTTAGATAAATTTGGGAGTTATGGTACTAAATTAAAGCTAAAATCAGACTAAATTAGGATTGAAATAATGAATATCGTACAGGTAAGGATTTTGAATTTTATGCTAAAATCAGACTAAATTAGGATTGAAATTTATGAGGATGAAAATGGGGCTGTAGCTGCATTTAGGCTAAAATCAGACTAAATTAGGATTGAAATGAGATATACTCAACAATGCCTTGCTTTTAGCAAAATGCTAAAATCAGACTAAATTAGGATTGAAATGAGGCAGCACATTGTCACGTATAATGGCCGGACGTTGCTAAAATCAGACTAAATTAGGATTGAAATCGCCTTCATCGCTAATTCCTTATCAATTTCAGTTATTGCTAAAATCAGACTAAATTAGGATTGAAATATTTTTCAACAGCATTCACACGACCCCCTGTTGTACTGCTAAAATCAGACTAAATTAGGATTGAAATGAACACTAAACTTTTATTTTGTGTTTTTTGTGTTCTGCTAAAATCAGACTAAATTAGGATTGAAATGATGAATACGACACAGGTAAAACATTCGAGTTCTACGCTAAAATCAGACTAAATTAGGATTGAAATGTTATTACTAATGGACAGCTTTTTAAATGCTTCCCAGCTAAAATCAGACTAAATTAGGATTGAAATTCATTACCTTGTAGGCAATCTATAATAGATACTATTGCTAAAATCAGACTAAATTAGGATTGAAATCAATAAGAATAGGAGATACAAAAGGGATTGTTGAGGGCTAAAATCAGACTAAATTAGGATTGAAATTGTGGTGGTGTATGGGTTGGTCTGGGTAGTCCGGATGCTAAAATCAGACTAAATTAGGATTGAAATTCGGTTAGGTCGCCGTCTTTGTCTTCAAATAGTATTGCTAAAATCAGACTAAATTAGGATTGAAATGAATGATGCGCTTGGGAATAAGAATCTTGGAATAAGGCTAAAATCAGACTAAATTAGGATTGAAATAGCCATGCCCCCGATGTTTCGGCAACCGTATCTTAAGCTAAAATCAGACTAAATTAGGATTGAAATGCAGCACCGGTGACGATAGAACCGGATGAGGCGGCGGCTAAAATCAGACTAAATTAGGATTGAAATGTAAGATAGACAGGTGGTGTTTGGTTTGCTAATAGTGCTAAAATCAGACTAAATTAGGATTGAAATAGATAAATAAGGAGTGATCCGCCACCTACACTATATAGCTAAAATCAGACTAAATTAGGATTGAAATTGAAGAATATAAAAACTTAGGATATTGTATAATAGGGCTAAAATCAGACTAAATTAGGATTGAAATTTTCAATGTCTATTTCATCTCCTTCATCTCTATTTTGCTAAAATCAGACTAAATTAGGATTGAAATTAAAGTGGAGGTTCCTGGTGAGGAGGGGGTGTCTAAGCTAAAATCAGACTAAATTAGGATTGAAATTCGATCTCTCGACTGATGACTTATTTTCATCTGATAGCTAAAATCAGACTAAATTAGGATTGAAATACAGGGATTAAATGGGAAACCAAACCAAAAGATTACGCTAAAATCAGACTAAATTAGGATTGAAATGAAAACACTTGATGTGGCCATGCTAGCCTATGATGAGGCTAAAATCAGACTAAATTAGGATTGAAATTTTAGCTCACCTGTTGAAGAGAGAAACATAATCACGGGCTAAAATCAGACTAAATTAGGATTGAAATACTACCAACTGATCATCCACTTTATGACACTTTAAAGCTAAAATCAGACTAAATTAGGATTGAAATTGAATTTCTGCTGTAAAAGTTACATCAATCTGTTTTTGCTAAAATCAGACTAAATTAGGATTGAAATCTAGTATGGTCTTCAAAGTCCTAGATTACGTGGATAGCTAAAATCAGACTAAATTAGGATTGAAATTCATCTAGTTCATTATAAAGCTGTAAAGTGTCAGTGGCTAAAATCAGACTAAATTAGGATTGAAATGTTATACCAGCCATCCTTTTAAGTACCGCTGCCTCGGCTAAAATCAGACTAAATTAGGATTGAAATGAATATTAAAGTGAAAGGGAAGCTACACACTGATAATGCTAAAATCAGACTAAATTAGGATTGAAATGAGCTATAAACCGGTCTTTGAGAACATGAACACACGGCTAAAATCAGACTAAATTAGGATTGAAATACTTTCAGTGGGTAACTCTTGAAATCATGCTCTTCCGCTAAAATCAGACTAAATTAGGATTGAAATTAATTCACAATAATAATAAGTACTATTCTCTACTCGGCTAAAATCAGACTAAATTAGGATTGAAATATATATATGGTCATGTTCATCATTTGGCTACTTGGAGCTAAAATCAGACTAAATTAGGATTGAAATTTGTACATTCACGATTTTTTTCTGTTTTTTAAGCCAGCTAAAATCAGACTAAATTAGGATTGAAATTGATATTTCCACGGTCCTTATGACTGAATTTATGCACGCTAAAATCAGACTAAATTAGGATTGAAATTATTTTTGGGCTATGGATAGGAACATGAAGAGTTCTGCTAAAATCAGACTAAATTAGGATTGAAATCATATAAAATATTTGACTTTCTCCAGTCCTGAAAGCGCTAAAATCAGACTAAATTAGGATTGAAATGAAGAACCAACAAACACAAAAAACAGACTAAAACTTGCTAAAATCAGACTAAATTAGGATTGAAATAACCAAAAAGGAATCCCTGGAGACTGAACGGGGCATGCTAAAATCAGACTAAATTAGGATTGAAATTCGTCACCACTCCGTGGCAAATAAGTTATTTGGGAGAGCTAAAATCAGACTAAATTAGGATTGAAATTGCAAACACTTGCATCGTTACCGATCAGGTTTTTAAGCTAAAATCAGACTAAATTAGGATTGAAATGAAACAAAGGTTAAAGAGAAACCCAAGCTTGAAAAGGCTAAAATCAGACTAAATTAGGATTGAAATTACTATGAAAACCCCGCCCACGGAAGCTACCGGACAGCTAAAATCAGACTAAATTAGGATTGAAATGGCAGGACTTGGACAAAATGCACGTGGCAGTGGTGCGCTAAAATCAGACTAAATTAGGATTGAAATACGCAAAGCCAGGTTGTCGGTGTGATGGTCGCCCCTGCTAAAATCAGACTAAATTAGGATTGAAATTTTTTAAAGTATCAAATACTGCCATTTTATCATTTCGCTAAAATCAGACTAAATTAGGATTGAAATTGTTAACGGACACCAAACGGGTCTTTCAATACTGTTGCTAAAATCAGACTAAATTAGGATTGAAATTAGAAAAGAACAGTTAATCCCCATGTTGTTTTACTGGCTAAAATCAGACTAAATTAGGATTGAAATTAATTTTAACTTTTTGTCTAATATCTTTATCTATTCTGCTAAAATCAGACTAAATTAGGATTGAAATTTTATTATGTCCAGGCATAGCTGATGACAGAATCACGCTAAAATCAGACTAAATTAGGATTGAAATGACAACTGTTAATGATTTCACTGAGGCCGGTATGAAGCTAAAATCAGACTAAATTAGGATTGAAATTTCCTTGCAGTGATCATATCCAAGAACTCGCCCTTAGGCTAAAATCAGACTAAATTAGGATTGAAATCTTGCTAACTTGGATGATCACCTCTTCGTAAATCGAGGCTAAAATCAGACTAAATTAGGATTGAAATGGGAAATACTAAACCAATACATCGAGAAAAAGAAAGGCTAAAATCAGACTAAATTAGGATTGAAATCTTTTAAATTTACGTGTGTATAGTTTTCCGTTTTCGGCTAAAATCAGACTAAATTAGGATTGAAATGCAGAGTAACACCCTCGCCAGGTTTGAAGATGAGTAGCTAAAATCAGACTAAATTAGGATTGAAATGGCATTAGATGTTTGGGGTAATACGCTCCAAATTCCGCTAAAATCAGACTAAATTAGGATTGAAATGAAAGATCTCCAAGGCGACACAATGACTGAAAATGCGCTAAAATCAGACTAAATTAGGATTGAAATGGTGGTATGCGATGCTGTGAAAGTAAAGGAGGTTGCGCTAAAATCAGACTAAATTAGGATTGAAATTAGACTCCGCTAAAGATGATATAATACGCTTTCTTAGCTAAAATCAGACTAAATTAGGATTGAAATCAATATACGGTGGCATAATATTAACTGGCGCCGCTGGCTAAAATCAGACTAAATTAGGATTGAAATGGAGGTTCTAGTTTGTCGTTCACTTTCATGGTGATTGCTAAAATCAGACTAAATTAGGATTGAAATAGTTAAGAAGCATCTGATTAATGGTTTCCATAGCATGCTAAAATCAGACTAAATTAGGATTGAAATACCTGGAACCATGAAGTTATACGCCCCCAATTACTATGCTAAAATCAGACTAAATTAGGATTGAAATGACTGATGCAGCGGGTCTGCAGCTGCATGGTTGGTGGCTAAAATCAGACTAAATTAGGATTGAAATTAAAATTAGGCACTGGTTTGCTCATCAATGTATGTTCGCTAAAATCAGACTAAATTAGGATTGAAATCTGGAATTTGAAGAGAAAAAAGACCGCAAATGCTATGTGCTAAAATCAGACTAAATTAGGATTGAAATACTGGAATGAGGACTGCAAAGCATAAGAGGGCTAAAGTGCTAAAATCAGACTAAATTAGGATTGAAATGAGCATGGATAATGTTTTAAAGTATAAAAGGAGAGTTGCTAAAATCAGACTAAATTAGGATTGAAATATGGAGTACCACCACAAAACGTTGGTGTATATGAAGCGCTAAAATCAGACTAAATTAGGATTGAAATGTGATAGGGCAGTAATCACTGTCACAGTTACTGCAAGCTAAAATCAGACTAAATTAGGATTGAAATACACTTACGAAATCAACACATAGCGGCAAGCTATTGCTAAAATCAGACTAAATTAGGATTGAAATGTGGGGAATATAGTGATACAGATACATCAATTATACGCTAAAATCAGACTAAATTAGGATTGAAATATAAGAACGCATTTGCATTAGAGCAAGGGTCTAGTTGCTAAAATCAGACTAAATTAGGATTGAAATTGAAGGTATGGTGAATGAAGCAGCATTCACAGGTGAAGCTAAAATCAGACTAAATTAGGATTGAAATGAAGGAATTGTATAGTAGTAGTAAATTTAAGATGACTGCTAAAATAAGACTATTTTAGTGAGATTTATATTTTAATCACCTAATTTATGACCCAGAAATTCAAGATTCCTCTTGATTCCTTTTTTAAAACCTTTTCTGGATTCAGTGATAGTTTTTTCGATGTCCTTTGACGAGTCCACCATCTTATCAGTTAATT
>JALHJB010000058.1 GCA_022839745.1 Actinomycetes bacterium | reverse complement strand
CGGGAAAGCGCCGGTTGAAGTCGCGGGCGAACTGGAGATAGCGCACGATGGTGGCGTTGAAGCGCTCGCCGGGGATCAGCAACGGAATACCGGGAGGATAAGGCGTGACGAGCATGGCGGTGATCCGGCCTTCGAGCTCGTCGATGGGGACGCGGTCGATCTTGCGGTGCGCCATCATGGCGAAGGCGTCGGACGGGCGCATCGCCGGCACCATCTCGGAGGTGTAGATCTCGGTGGTCGCCGTATCATTAAAAAACGCCTTGTAGAAGGCGTGGATGCGCTGGCACAGGTCGCGCAGCCCCCAGTCCTCGTACTGCGGGTGTTTGGCGACGAATTCGGGCATCACCCGCCACAGCTTGCGGTTGCCGTCGTAGTCGTCCTTGAACTGCTGCAGCTCGGTGACCATGGTATTCCAGCGGCCCTTGGTGATGCCGATGGTAAACATGATGAAAAAAGAATAAAGGCCCGTTTTCTCGACCACGATGCCGTGCTCGGCAAGGTAACGCGTCACCACGCCGGCCGGAATGCCCCATTCGTCGAATTCGCCTTCGACGTCCAGCCCCGGGGTAATGATGGTGGCCTTGATCGGATCGAGGATGTTGAACCCTTCGGCCACGGCGCCGAAGCCGTGCCAGCGGTCGTTGGGGCGCAGCAGCCAGTCTTCACGCTGGCCCACCCCTTCTTCGGCGAGGTAATCCGGGCCCCAGACCTTGAACCACCAATCTCCGAGTTCGGCTTCCACGTCGCGCATGGCGCGGCGGAATTCCGCCGCCTCCATGAGGGATTCCTCCACGAGCGCCGTGCCGCCGGGCGGCTCCATCATGGCGGCGGCGATGTCGCACGAGGCGATGATGGCGTACTGGGGCGAGGTGGAGGTATGCATGAGGTAGGATTCGTTGAACACGTCGCGGTCGAGCTTGCGCGTGCGCGACTCCTGCACCAGGATCTGCGAGGCTTGGGACAAGCCCGCGAGCAGCTTGTGCGTCGATTGAGTGGAAAAGATGAGCGAGTGCTCGCAACGCGGGCGATCCTCGCCGATGGCGTGATAGTCGCCATAGAAATCGTGGAAGGCGGCGTGCGGCAGCCAGGCCTCGTCGAAGTGCAGCGTGTCGATGTAGCCGTCGAGCTTCTGCTTGATGGTCTCGACGTTGTAGGCAATGCCGTCGTAGGTCGACTGCGTGATCGTCAGGATGCGCGGCGTGCGGCTGTTGGCCTGATCGATGAAGGGGTGCGCATCGATCTTGGCTTGGATCGAGGCCGGTTCGAACTCTTCGAGCGGAATCGGGCCGATGATGCCGTAGTGGTTGCGCGTGGGCGGCAGGAAGACGGGAATCGCCCCTGTCATGATGATGGCGTGGAGGATCGACTTGTGGCAGTTGCGGTCGACCACCACGATGTCGTTGGGTGCCACCGTGGAGTGCCACACCATCTTGTTCGAGGTGGAGGTGCCGTTGGTGACGAAATAAAGGTGGTCGCAGTGGAAGATGCGCGCGGCGTTGCGCTCGGAGGCCGCCACCGGTCCGGTGTGATCGAGCAACTGCCCGAGTTCCTCGACGGCGTTGCAGACGTCGGCGCGCAACAGGTTCTCGCCGAAGAACTGGTGGAACATCTGTCCCACCGGGCTCTTCAAGAAAGCCACCCCCCCCGAGTGCCCAGGGCAGTGCC
>JALHJB010000015.1 GCA_022839745.1 Actinomycetes bacterium | reverse complement strand
ACGTGCGAAAAGCAGGGCGCAGGGCATTCAGAAGGTCAAAGGAGAGACCTGTCAGACTAAGCGCAAGAGCATTTGCACTGACTTTGGCAATTCACGGGCATGACGATGTGAGGGCCGCCGCTGGACGTGACGGCCGGTCTTGGATATACTGCCGTTTTGCGACTTCACGGCTCTTGAAGGGATACAAGCACTTGGCAAAGCGCGATGACGCCATAGAGATGGAGGGCACTGTTCTCGAGGCTCTGCCCAACGCGATGTTCCGGGTAGAACTCGATAACGGGCACAAGATGCTCGCCCACATCTCGGGCAAGATGCGGATGCACTACATCCGTATCCTCCCCGGCGACAAGGTGGTCGTCGAGCTTTCGCCGTACGACCTCTCAAGGGGCCGTATCACGTATCGGTTCAAGTAGCGGTTCGTTCAGCGGGGGTCATGGAGACTCCCGGCACCGTGTTATGGACGAACCGTGACAAGGACGAAAGATCACGCCTGCGGCTGGGCGATGCCATAGATAGCGTACGGAAGACAACGGAAAAGGGAATCTCAGTATGAAAGTCAGACCTTCCGTTAAGAAGATGTGTGATAAGTGCAAGGTCATCCGCCGTCATGGCCGGGTGCTCGTGATCTGCGAGAACCCGCGTCACAAGCAGCGGCAGGGCTAGGAGGGAGCGGGCTTTGGCACGCATTTCGGGTGTCGACCTTCCGCGCGAGAAGCGCGTAGAGATCGGCCTGACCTACATTTTTGGAATCGGTCTCACCACGTCGCAGCTCATCCTGCGTGAGACCGGCATCAACCCCGATACGCGCGTACGGAACCTCACGGAAGAAGAGGTCGTCCGTCTGCGTGAGTACATCGACCGGAACCTCAAGGTCGAGGGAGACCTCCGTCGTGAAGTCAGCCAGAACATCAAGCGACTGATGGAGATCGGCTGCTACCGGGGCCTTCGCCATCGCAAGGGTCTCCCGGTGCGCGGGCAGCGTACGCACACCAACGCGCGTACCCGCAAGGGCCCGCGTCGCCAGATCGGCGCGAAGAAGAAGGGCAAGTAGCACATGGCCGCCAAGAAGAAGAACGTCAAGAGCCGGGTCCGGCGCAGCGAGCGCAAGAACATCGCCGTGGGCCAGGCCTACATCAAGAGCACGTTCAACAACACGATCATCAGCATCACCGACCCCCAGGGCAACGTCATCGCCTGGAAGTCGGCCGGTCAGGTCGGCTTCAAGGGCTCCCGCAAGTCCACGCCGTTCGCCGCGCAGCTCGCTGCCGAGCAGTGCGCGAAGATGGCGCAGGAGCACGGGGTCCGCAAGGTCTCGGTGTTCGTGAAGGGTCCCGGCTCCGGCCGTGAGACCGCGATCCGCTCGCTTCAGGCCGCTGGCCTCGAGGTCTCGAGCATCCAGGATCGCACCCCTGTCCCGCACAACGGCTGTCGGCCGCGCAAGCGCCGCCGCGTGTAGTTCGGAAGGACCAACCCTTATGGCTCGTTACACAGGGGCGGACTGCAGGCAGTGCCGCCGTGAAGGTGAAAAGCTCTTCCTGAAGGGTGACCGTTGCTACACCGACAAGTGTGGCATCGAGAAGCGCCCGTACCCGCCGGGTCAGGCCGGCAAGAAGCGTCCGCGCGACTCGGAGTATCGCCTGCAGCTTCGCGAGAAGCAGAAGGCGAAGCGCATCTACGGTGTGCTCGAGAAGCAGTTCCGGACGTACTATCAGATCGCGACCCGCCAGCCCGGCATCACAGGTGAGAACCTGCTGCGCCTGCTGGAGAGCCGTCTGGACAACGCCGTGTACCGTCTTGGTTTCGCGTCCTCGCGTGATGAGGCCCGCCAGATGGTCCGCCACGGTCACTTCACCGTCGACGGTCGTCGGGTGGATATCCCGTCCTTCCGGCTGCGTCCCGATGCGGTCATCGCGGTGTCGGACAAGTCCAAGGAGATGACGGCGATCAAGGCAGCGCTCATCTCGTCCTCGAAGATCGAGGTCCCGGGATGGCTTGAGGTGGACGTCGAGAAGCTGCAGGGCCGTGTCCTGTCGCTCCCGAACCGCGAGCAGATCGAAGCGCCCATCCGCGAGCAGCTCATCGTCGAGCTGTACTCGAAGTAACCACGCCTTGCCAGCCAAGGAGGCTTAGAGCATGACCGAGTTCATGAGGCCGAAAGTGACCGTCGACGAGATCGATGCGCGTACTGCACGGTATGTCGTGGAGCCGCTCGAGCGAGGCTACGGTTACACGCTCGGCAACTCGATGCGTCGTGTTTTGCTGTCGTCGCTCCAGGGCGCGGCCGCTACGTCGATCCGCATCGAAGGCGTGCAGCACGAGTTCGCGACCGTCGAGGGAGTCCGCGAGGATGTCACCGACATCGTGTTGAACGTGAAGGGCCTTGTCTTCAGCGACATGGGTATCGGCGAGGGTGAGGGTGTTGCGACACTGAACGCCTCAGGCCCCGGTACCGTGACGGGCGCTGACCTCAAGGTGCCGACGGAGTTCGCACTGGTGAACCCCGAGCATGTCATCGCCACGCTTGAGAAGGGTGCCAAGCTCGAGATGAGCCTGCGCATCGGCGTCGGTCGCGGCTACGTCTCAGCCGACCGCAACAAGCGCGCCGACGACCCGATCGGTGTCATCACCGTCGACTCTGTGTTCAGTCCGGTGATCCGCTGCACCTACGTGGTCGAGAACACACGTGTGGGTCAGCGTACCGACTACGACAAGCTCGTTATCGAGCTGGAGACCAACGGTGCACTGACTCCTGCCGATGCCGTTGCACGTGCGGCGCGCATCATCGACGAGCACATGATGCTCTTCGTCGAGCAGGCAGAGGGCGAGTTGCCCGATGGCGGCATCTTCGAGTCGGTTCCCGACGAGAAGGACCGCGTGCTCGATACACCGATCGAGGAGCTGGACCTCACCGTCCGCTCGTACAACTGCCTGAAGCGCCAGGGTGTGAACACCATCGGCCAGCTGACCGAGTGCAGCGAAGCCGATCTGCTGAACATCCGGAACTTCGGCGCTAAGTCGATCGAGGAAGTCAAGGACAAGCTCCAGGCCATGGGCCTGGAGCTCGCAGGGTAGGAGAGCGCACGAGATGAGACACGCGAAGAAGGGGCGCAAGCTCGGCACCGACGCAAGCCACACCAGGGCTATGCTTCGCAGCCTTGCCGCTGCCCTGCTCGCTAACGAGCGAATCAAGACCACCGAAGCTCGCGCCAAGGAGGTGCGGCCGCTTGTGGACCGCATCATCAGCTGGGGCAAGCGCGGTGACGTCCACGCCCGCCGTCTGGCGCTCGCCGAGCTCGGCGATCAGGCGCTGGTGAAGAAGGTCTTCGACGACATCGCTCCGCGGTTCGCCGAGCGTGATGGTGGCTACACCCGCATCCTCAAGCTCGGCCCCCGCAAGGGCGATGCGGCCCCCATGGTCATCATGGAGCTCGTAGACTAGTATCGGCCCGCGAGGTCGTTGCGCACGAAGGGCCCCGCACCATGCGGGGCCCTTCGTCACTGCAAGGAAGGACGCATGTGGTCGTCTTCGAGAACGTCGGCTTCAGATACCCGGGGGCCCGCACGGCGGCGCTCGAGGGTGTCTCCGTATCGGTGCGCCCCGCCGAACTCGTGGCGTTGCTTGGACCGAACGGGTCGGGCAAGTCGACGCTTGTACGTCTGAGCAACGCCCTGCTGTCACCCACCTCAGGCAGGGTGACCGTCGACGGCATGGACACCGCTGATGAGGATGCGGTGTGGGACATCCGCGAGCGGGTCGGCTTCATACAGCAGAACCCTGAGAACCAGATCGTCGGCACGATCGCGGAGGAGGACGTTGCGTTCGGTCCCGAGAACCTCGGGGTGGCGCCGGCTGAGATCCGCGTGCGGGTCGACGAGGCGCTCGAGGCCGTGGGGCTCGCCGGCTTCCAGCGGCGCGAACCGCACATGTTGTCCGAGGGTCAGAAGCAGCGCCTGGCCATCGCGGGTGCGCTTGCGATGCGGCCGGCGTATCTTGTCGCCGACGAACCCACAGCGATGCTCGACCCCGTGGGGCGTGCCGATGTGTTGCGGGCCCTTCGTGGGCTGCGCCACCAGGGCGTCGGCGTGCTGCATGTCACCCACCACCTCGAGGATGTGCTCGATGCCGATCGTGTGCTCGTCCTCGCTTCGGGGGCGGTCGCCTTTGATGGCACTCCCGGGGAGCTCGTTGGCGATCCTGAGCGCGCGCTCGGCCTCGGCATCGAGCTCCCAGCCGAGGTGCTGCTTGCCGATGCGCTCCGTCGCGGGGGCGTCCGGGTGCCCGCCGGTCATCCTTCGGCCGAGGAGATCGCGGAGGCGCTATGCCTCTCCTAGCCGAGGGTCTGTCGTACACCTACGAGACCGGTCGGGCGAGCGGTGTCGTTGCCGTCCGGGATGTCAGCGTGGGCGTCGACGTGGGCGACCTGGTTGTCATCGCGGGCACAACGGGCTCGGGTAAGTCGACGCTCCTGCGCCTGCTCGCGGGACTGCTCGTTCCCACGGCCGGGTCTGTCACCGTTGATGGAGTCGCCCCGGGTGCTCGCGAGACGCGGGGTGCCGTCTCTATCGTGTTCCAGAACCCGGAGACGCAGTTCTTCGCCGAGACGCTCAGGGCGGACGTGGCGTTCGGGCCCCGGAACCTCGGCCGTCCTGAGCCCGAGGCCGACGCTGATAGGGCCTTGGCCGCCGTCAACCTCGACCCCTCGGTCTACGGGCCACGTTCACCCTTCGGCCTGTCCGGGGGAGAGGCGCGCAGGGGCGCGATCGCGGGCGCGCTTGCGATGGGCGCTCGCTACCTGCTGCTGGATGAGCCCACGGCCGGTCTCGACGCCGATGGGCGGCGCGCCGTCAGGGCGGCGCTTAGAGCCGAACGGGCTCGCAGCGGCGTGGTCGTTGTCACGCACGACCCCGCCGAGTTCCTGGACGGTGCCTCGCAGGTGATCGCCCTCGCCGAGGGGGAGGTGGCGTTCTCCGGGACCGCGGATGCGCTGTACGACGACCCCTCGGCCTATGAGGGCGCCGGACTCGCCCTGCCGGTGGTAGTGCGTGTGCAGCTTCTGGCACGGAGGCGGGGCCTGCCGCTCGCTCGGGTGACGGTCGATCCCGGCCTGGCCGCACGGTCGCTGCTTGCCGCGAGGGGGGAATCGCTGTGAGGGTCCCCTCAACGTTCGGGCAGTATGTGCCGGTCGATTCGCCGGTGCACACGCTCGACGCGCGTGCCAAGATGGGCGTGATCGCGGCCTT
The DNA here is from genome assembly GCA_022839745.1 of Actinomycetes bacterium. GTDB lineage: Bacteria > Actinomycetota > Coriobacteriia > Anaerosomatales > Anaerosomataceae > Anaerosoma. The sequence goes on along the minus strand of JALHJB010000015.1, from coordinate 59,689 downwards.
TACGCTCGGCCTCTTCCTGGCTGATGGATTCCTTGGTCTCGCGGTATTCGCCGCCGCCGTGGCCGTCGTGGTGCGCGTGTCGCGCGTCCCGGCTCGGATCGCCTTCCGGGGTGTGCGCGCTCTCGGGCTGATCCTGGTGTTCACGCTGCTGGCACACGCACTGCGTTGGGAACCGGCCACTGTCATGCTGGTGCGACTCGGCCCCATTGGGATCGATGCCGAAGGGCTCCGCACGGGCATCTTCTTCGCCGTACGCATCGTGCTGCTGATGGCCGGGACGTCCCTGCTGACCCTGACGACCACGCCGGTGCAGCTCACCGACGGACTCGAATCGGTCATGCGGCCGGGAGCGGCTCTTGGTCTGCCCACAGGTGAGATCGCCATGATGCTCACTATCGCGCTCCGGTTCATCCCCACCACGGCCCAGGAGGCCGAGCGTCTCATCATCGCGCAGTCGGCCCGCGGGGCGCGGTTCGATGAGGGGAGTCTGGTCGCACGGGTGAGGGCCTATGTCCCGGTGCTGGTGCCGCTGTTCGTCAATCTCTTCCGCAGGGCCGAGGATCTCGCGACTGCCATGGACGCACGCTGCTATCGGGGTGGCGAGGGCCGCACGCGGCTCCATGCCGCGGTGATGACCGTCCGCGACTGGCTGGTGCTACTCTTGTGCGGTATCGGCCTCGTCGTGACCGGCATCGTGCTCTAGGAGGAGTGGTGACCGAGACAACCGTGCTCACGCTCTCCTACGACGGTTCGGACTTTGCCGGCTTCGCCCGCCAGCCGGGGCTCTCCACCGTTCAGGGCGAGGTGGAGACCGCGCTCCGCACCGCCTTGCGCCGTAAGGTTGAGACCGTGGGTGCCGGACGTACCGACGCCGGCGTGCACGCCCTGGCGCAGGTGATCAGCTTCGAGGCGGATGGCTCGGACACGGAGCCGTCGTCACTGCTCAGATCGCTCAACGCGCTGACGCCCCCAGGGATCGTAGTGACCGGTGTGCGACACGCGGCGGCCGGATTCAGCGCCCGTCACTCCGCGGTGGCGCGCGAGTATCGGTACCGCATCGTGCCTGGTCCGGTTCCGCCGCTGTTCCTTGCGCGCTACGCGTGGACCGTGCGACACAGGCTCAACCTGAACGACATGCGGCGCGCGGCCTCTCATCTGATAGGCGAACACGACTTCAGGTCGTTTTGCGTAACGGAGTCCGCGCTGGGCAAACGCACGTTCAGACGTCTCGATCTGATCGAGATCATGCCGGAGAACGTGCTCGGCGAGCATTCGTTGACAGTGCGCGTCGTCGGCAACGCGTTCCTGCACTCCATGGTCCGCGTGATCGTCGGCAGCCTGGTCGAGGTGGGTACCGGGCGGCGAAGTCCCGCGTGGATGCTGGGTGCCCTGACCGCGTGCGAGCGCCAGGCGGCGGGTCCGACCGCGCCACCCCACGGGCTCACGCTCTGGCACGTGACCTATCCCGAGGAGTGCTGGTTGTAGGGGTGGTCCCGAGCGAGGTCTCGACCTTCGGGGTGAGGCGTATCGACTCCCGTGGCGGGCATAGACACGCCCGGTGGCGTTGGTTGACACTGCCTGTCGGCGCGGATAAACTGCAAGGGTTCGTTTCGAGAGCCCCGTGAACTCGACAAACGATTACGTCCAGCTTGTTTTTGGAGGAACTCTTGAAGACCTACTACGCCAAGCCCGGCGAGGTGGAGCGCGAGTGGCTCGTTGTCGACGCCACCGACATCCCTCTCGGCCGTCTGGCGAGCGAAGTCGCTTCCATCCTCAAAGGGAAGCGCAAGCCGCAGTACACCCCGAACGTCGACACCGGTGACTTCGTCATCGTCGTCAACGCCTCGAAGGTGAAGCTGACCGGCAACAAGCTCGCCGACAAGAAGAAGTATCGCCACTCCGGATTCCCGGGTGGCCTCAAGGAGACCCCGATCTCCGTCATGCTCGCCAAGCGCCCGGAGCGTGTGATCGAGGGCGCCGTAAGGGGCATGCTCCCGAAGAACACGCTGGGACGGGCCATGGGCAAGAAGCTCAAGGTGTACGGTGGCCCCGATCACCCGCACCAGGCCCAGAACCCCCGTCAGATCACCCTGGAGGTCTAGCACATGGCTGAGAGCAAGGCAGTCTACTGGGGCACCGGCCGTCGTAAGACATCGGTCGCCCGTGTGCGGCTCATCCCGGGATCGGGTCAGATGGTCGTCAACGGCCGTGCGTTCAACGACTACTTCGGCCGCGAGGTCATGAAGGGCTACGTCGAACAGCCGTTCAAGGCCACCGAGACGCTTGGCCACTTCGACGTCTTCGCGAACATCAAGGGCGGCGGTCTTTCGGGTCAGGCCGGCGCGATGCGCCACGCTATCGCCCGTGCGCTGCTCGAGGCCGGCGACGACTACCGCGGCGAGCTCAAGCGTGCAGGCCTCCTGCGCCGCGACCCGCGTATGGTCGAGCGCAAGAAGTACGGCCTCAAGAAGGCCCGCAAGCGTCCGCAGTTCTCGAAGCGCTAGCCGCTCAGGATCCGCTGCACGAACGAAGCCCCCGGTCATACGACCGGGGGCTTCTGTGTGTTGTCTGTTGAGAGCCGTGGCCGGTGGTTGGCGGATCGTACCCGGTCCCGCGTGGACCGGTCCCCCGTGGGCCGTGGCGGCTCGGGGTCCTACAGCACCGTCACGCTCTTGGCGAGGTTCCGCGGCTTGTCGACATCACACCCGCGGGCGACCGCCAGATGGTACGCGAACAGCTGCAGCGGCACGCTCGCCACGATGGGCGTGAGCTCCTCAAGCGTCCGGGGGAGGTACAGCACGTCATCGGCCACCCGCGCGATCTGCTCGTCACCCTCCGTGGCCAAGGCGATGATCGGGCCTTTGCGCGCGCGGATCATCTCAAGGTTGCCCACGGTCTTGTCATACATCGAATCCGCCGGCACGAGGAACACGGTGGGCGTCTTCTCGTCGATGAGCGCGATGGGGCCGTGCTTCATCTCGGCGGCGGAGTAGCCCTCCGCGTGGATATAGGAGATCTCCTTGAGCTTCAGCGCGCCTTCGAGCGCTGTGGGGTAGCTATAGCCGCGGCCGAGGAAGAAGAAGTCGCTGGCCTCGGCGTACTTGAGCGCGATGCGCTTGATCTCGTCGCTGCGCTCCAGGAGCCTCTCGATCTGGGCGGGCAGCGCCTCGAGGGCCTTGAAGATCTCAAGCGCCCGCCCTGCGGGGAGCATGCGCATACGGCCGAGGTGGATGGCAAGCAGCACCAGGCAGACCAGCGTGCCGATGAACGCCTTGGTGGACGCGACGCCGATCTCGGGACCCGCGTGCATATAGATGCCGCCGTCGGCCTCACGCGCGATGGTGCTGCCAACGACGTTGACGATCGCGAGCGCCTTGTGTCCACGGCGCTGCGCCTCGCGCAGGGCCATGAGCGTATCAGCGGTCTCGCCCGACTGCGAGATGACGAGGATCAGCGTGTCACGGCGCACTGGCGCCATCCGGTAGCAGAACTCGTGCGCGAACTCGACCTCGACGGGGATGTGGGCCAGACCCTCGATGATGTACTCGCCGATCAAGGCCGCATGCCAGCTCGTGCCGCTTGCGGCGATCACGATCCGCTGGATGTTCCGGAGCTCGGCTGCTGTCATGTTGAGCCCGCCGAGGATCGACGTGGCGCCATCGCGGTCGATCCGGCCCCTGAGCGCATTCTCGATCGTACGAGGCTGTTCGTGGATCTCCTTAAGCATGAAGTGCTCGAAGTCGCCGCGCTGGGAGTCCTCCTCATCGAACTCGAGACGGCTGATCTGGACGTCCGCAGTGTCCGCGCCGAGATTGGTGACCTCGAACGAATCGGCGGTGAGGGTGACGACGTCGTAGTCGTTCAGGAACACGACCTGTCGCGTGTGAGCGACCACGGCGTTCGCATCGCTGGTGAGGAAGTTCTCGCCGTCGCCGATGCCGATGATGAGCGGTGAGCCGCGTCGCGCTCCCACCATCATGCCGGGAGCGTCGGTGCATAGGACCGCGAGGCCGTACGTGCCGATGACCTCGCGGAGCGCGCCCTCAACGGCGCGAACGAGCGGGTCCGGCGTCCCGTCGCTCACACACCGCTCGTAGTGCACGCCGATGAGGTGGGCGAGCACCTCGGTGTCGGTGCTCGATGCGAATTCGTGTCCTGCCCGGATCAGTCGTTCGCGTAGCTGTTCGTAGTTCTCGATCACGCCATTGTGGACCACCGCGATACGGCCGGACGCGTCGAGATGCGGGTGGGAGTTCTGATCGGAAGGCTCGCCGTGCGTGGCCCAGCGTGTGTGGGCGATGCCGACGCTGCCCTCTACGGGGTTGGCCGTCACTTCGCGCGCGATGCCCTCATCGATCTTGCCGAGCTTCTTCCGAATGCTGAGAGCGCCGTGATCGAGCACCGCGATCCCCGCACTGTCATAGCCACGGTACTCCAGGCGGCGCAGTCCCTCGAGCAGCACCGGTGATGCGGGCTTCGTTCCGATGTAGCCGATGATCCCACACATCTTCGTTCCCTCTTCCTGTCGTTCGTCATCCTGAAACCAAACGCCCCGCCGCTCATGGAGCGACGGGGCGTGTCGGGTGCGGCTAGCGCAGATCCACGAGCTCGAAGCCCTTGGCCTCGACCTCGGCGCGTCGCTCGAGCAGCTCGGCCGCGGCCGCCTCGTCGAGCACGTAGACCAGGTTGCCGCCCCCGGCGGCGTACGTCTGTCCGTAGCTGATCGGCACGTCGCAGGTGACGTCTCCCAGCACCGACTCGGCAACTGGCCCGGTCTTGCGGGGCCCGTTGGCCACGAGGACCACGGTCTTGGCTTCGTATACGAGCTCAGCGCCCATGGAGATCGCGTAGCGCGGGCTGTCCTCGATGGAGGCGAAGTGGCCGTCGGCCACCGCATTCTCCACCGTGTTGTCATCGAGGCGCACGAGCAGCATGCGGTTGCCCTCGAATGGGATGCCGCTCTCATGAAAGGCCACGTGGCCGCGTCCACCTACGCCCACGATGTGCAGATCGATGCCGCCGAAGCGCGCGATCTTTCGTTCGTACGCGTCGAGCACCTCACGCTTGATCCAGCCGAGGGTGCCGTTCGCATCGTCTCGGATGACGATGGCCTTGCCCTTGTCGGTGCCCTGCAGCTCGTACGAGCCGGTGTCAGCTTCGAGCGCGGCGATGAGCGCATCCTGCTCGATGAGCGTGCCCCAAGGGACGTTCGTCTCGGCGAACTTCGTGTCCAGCAAGCCGAAGAGCTCCTGGATCATGAAGTAGCTGTACGACTCAGGATGGAGCGCGCGCTGCTGTGCGTTCTCGCCGGGTAGACCGACGTATTCATCGAGATTGAAGCTGCGCACGCGGGCGGCCTCGATCTCGCCCGCGTTCAGCTTGGCGGCGAGGTTCTTGTACAGACCGGTCGGCGAGTTGCCCGTTGCCAGACCGAGCACGTACTCGTCCTTCTCGGCCTGCTTCTCCGCAATGTCGGTTGCGACGATCGACGCGGCGACCTCGCTCATCTGCTCGAAGTCGCGGGTGACGATGATCCTGAAGGGCACTGATGTCTCCTATCCGATGGTGTTTCGCACGACGTCCGCGAGTTGCGCGGCGTACTTCTCGGTGATCTCGTCCGTGGGCCCCTCGACCATGACGCGGCACATGTTCTGGGTGCCGGAGTACCGCACGAGCACCCGGCCCTGCTCGCCAAGCTCGGCTTCGACCCGCTTGATGGCCTCCACGAGCTCGGGGATGTCCTCTACAGGGGGTTTGCTCTTGACGTCCACGTTGATGAGCTTCTGCGGGAACACGTCCATGAGCTTCGCCAGCTCGGACAGGGGCTTGCCCGAGGTGAGCATGGCCGCCACCAGCTGCAGGGCGGAGAGGATGCCGTCACCGGTGGTGTGGTGCTCGAGGAAGATCATGTGGCCCGATTCCTCGCCGCCGATGATCGCGCCGAGGCGTTGCATCTCCTCGAGCACGTAGCGGTCGCCCACCTTGGTGGCGAAGTGCTCGAAGCCGTACCGCTTGCAGGCGACGCGCAAGCCGAGGTTGCTCATGACCGTGGATACCACGAGGTCGTTCTTGAGCCGGCCCTGCTCCTTGAGCATCTTGGCGCAGATGATCAGGATCTGGTCGCCAGTGATCTCGTTGCCCTTCTCATCGACCGCGATGAGGCGGTCGGCGTCGCCATCGAAGGCGAGGCCGACGGCGGCGCCGGTCTCAAGCACCTTGGCGCGGAGGTCTGCCGTATGCTGCGAGCCGCAGTCGTCGTTGATGTTCAGGCCGTTGGGCTCGTCGTGGATCACGGTCACCTCGGCACCGAGCTCGCTGAACGTGGCGGGCGCCACCTTGTATGCGGCACCGTTGGCCGTGTCGAGGACGATCTTCATGCCCTCCATGGAAAGCGATCGCGGGAACGTGTTCTTGAGGAACACGATGTAGCGGCCGGTCGCGTCGTCCAGACGGTATGCGCGACCCATGTCATGCGGGGCGGGAACCATGCCCGGGAGTTCACCGCCGAGCATGAGCTCCTCGATCTCGGCTTCCTGCTCGTCGGAGAGCTTGAAACCCGATCCGGAGAAGACCTTGAGCCCGTTGTCCTGGTACGGGTTGTGCGACGCTGAGATCACGATGCCGGCATCGGCGCGCATGCTCTCGGTGATGAACGCGATGCCAGGCGTGGGGAGGACCCCCACGAGGTAGGGGACGCCGCCCATCGAGGTGACACCGGCCTCGAGTGCGCTCTCAAGCATGTAGCCCGAGAGGCGCGTGTCCTTGCCGATGACCACGCGCGTGGTGTGCCGCGACTTGCTGAGCACGCGGGTGACGGCCTGGCCGAGCGAGAATGCGGTCATCGCGTCGAGGGGGTAGCGGTTCGCCTCGCCTCGGATGCCATCGGTGCCGAAGAGCTTGCCCATCGGTGACTCCAATCAGCGTCGGGACTCGTGATGTCAGTCAAGGAGGTTGGTGGATGCGAGCACGTCATCGGCACGCGCGCAGAGCGTCTCTACCACCTGTGCGAGCCACTCTACTCCTGCGTCGCGCGTGGCAGGAGCCAACCCCTGCACCGTTTCCAAGTAGTTACCCCGTGCGGCGGCCTCCTCGGGCCGCATCATCTCGAGGAATCCGTGGCCGTCAGGCAGGCCCTCGGTGATCTCATAGAGGGCGCACAGATCGTCCACGCACGCGCTCAGGCCCGCTCCTGTCTCGTGGGTGTGGGGGACCTTCGACGCGAGCGCGATCAGGCGCTTGGTGCGCTCCTCACGAGCGGCCGCGAGCGTTTCGAGCGCGCCCTGGTATACCAGGTCGCCCAGCTCCTGCCGTGCGAAGAAGGGGCGTCGGACCGCGCGATACCACTGCTCAAGCGCGACCAGGTTCGCGAGATACACCACGTTGTTCCGTACCATGCGCGCAAGGTTGCGGTAGGTGTGCGGCTTACGCTCGTGGGTGAAGCTCTGTGGAGGAGAGGCGAACACGAGCTGGTTCTCCTCGGTCACATCGTGTCGCAGCACGGAGCCCGCGGCAACGACGGTGCCGTACTCCACACGCACCGGACCGACCGCGCCGCCCTGTCCGCCGAGGAAGATCGGCGGCCGGTCGAGCATGACACCCCTCGGCACATCGCCAAAGAGCGACGGCGTCGTCTTATCGCCATCCGGCGTGTAGTTGAAGTGGATGTATGAGCTGCCCACCTCGCTGTGGTCCTTGCGGCTCGTCCCGCCAGACATGAGGCAGTCGCACAGGTTGATGAGGCTGCCGAGGGTCACGAAGGGAAGAAGAATCGTCTGCTTCAGCCCCACGCAGTGGGCGCCGTTGGCTTCCTCCTCGAGCAGGCATGCCTCCCGCACCTGCGCACCAAGGCCCATGTTGGCCTTCTCAAGGAAGACGGAACGCTTGAAGTACCCGCCCTTGAGCTCGACCCGGGGGCCAAGCCAGCAGTCGTCCAGTGCGACGGGTCCCTCGGCACCCAGAGCGCACCCTGCGGAGATGACCGTCTTGGCGCCACGGATGCGGCACCCCGCATGGATGACGACGCCATCTCCCGAGATGCGATCGATGTCCACCTCGTCGCCGATGTCGAGACTGAGCGGATTGGGTATGTCGACCCCCTTCGCCATCAGCCGGACAATCTTCTCATGACCGCGTGGCTGCAGATCCATTGGGGCCTCCTCACGGGCGGGCTTTGACGCAGCATCATCCATCACAGCATGTGCGAACCGTCGGGTTCGCGCTAGATTGGCGCGCTGCACACTCGGGTGTCAAGGTTGCGCAACCGCCCCGTGAAGCGCCACTTCCGTGCTGGCGAAGCGGCGTGTAAGGTGGTGCGCACACATGGATCCAGGCTGGCGGCACCAGATCGCGCCGCCGCCTCACCGACCGATCGTGGAGTGATGATGACCGAAGACCGCCCGGCGATCACCGGACTCGGCGTGGACATCGTCGAGATCGCGCGCATGCGCGCTGCTCTCGAACGCCGTCCGCGGATGAAGGAGCGGCTCTTCTCCGAGGAGGAGCGCGCGTACTGTGAGAGCCGCAACAAGCCCGAGATCCACTACGCGATGCGCTTCGCCGCCAAAGAGGCCGTCCTGAAGGCGCTTGGCACCGGCTTCTCCGGTATGCGCTTCCGCGATGTGGAGGTCGTGCGTGATGAGCGTGGACGGCCAGCACCGAAGCTCTCGGGCAGAGCGGTCGAGGTGGCGGAGGCGGCCGGCGTGGTCGAGGTGCATCTGTCCTTGTCGTTCACGCACGAGAACGCCGTGGCGTCGGCGGTGGCGATCACCGAGCGAATGCGTCCGCGGGCCGAGGAGGTCGCCGAGACGCCGCAGCAGCGCCTTGCGGCGTCGTTCAAAGACGCGCGGTCGATGCTCGATGAGGTGGGGAACGAACAGGGCTAGAGGCCATCGGATCACCACGAGGTGGGGGAAGGCCCGATGCGATACGCGCTCACAGCCACACAGATGCGCACGGCCGAAGCGACGGCGGTGGCGCGCGGTTCCGTCACCATCGGCGGGCTCATGGACCGTGCGGGGCATGCCCTTGCGGCGGAGGTCTCGCGACGCACGCCTGTGGGGGATGTCGTAGCGGTCTGCGGGCCTGGCAACAACGGCGGTGACGGGTGGGTCGCCGCACGGGTGCTCGCTCGGGCGGGCCGTGCGGTGAGGGTGCTCACCGTGCGAGCGCCGGATGAGCTTGGGGCGGACGCTCGCGCGGCCGCTGCTGACGCGATCGCGTCTGGCGTGCCGTGGCACCTGGCCGCTGACCCGGATGCGGCGGAGCACCTCGCCACAGCGGCGGTGATCATCGATGCCCTGTTCGGCTTCGGGCTGCACGGCCCCGTTCGAGAGCCGTACGCTGCTCTCGTCTCGCGGGTGAACGGATCCGATGGGTTCGTGGTCTCCGCCGACGTTCCGTCGGGCATCGACTCGGACTCCGGCGAGGTCGGTGGCGTCGCCATCACAGCCGACGTGACGGTGACCTTCTCCGCGCTCAAGCCGGGGCTGCTCCTAGGCGATGGTGCGGCATGCGCGGGAGACGTTGTCGTGGCCGATCTCGGTATCGACCCCGTGTTGCTGTGCGGCGAAGGAGCGCTGGAGCTCCCGGGCATGGTGGACATCCGGGGGATCATCCCGTTCCCCCGGCGAGCCGATCACAAGGGAAGCCGCGGCAGGGTCGCTGTGGTGGCGGGCTCGGTGCGGTACGCCGGAGCCGCGGTGCTCGCGACGGGCGGTGCGATGCGCATGGGGGCGGGGTACGTGTACGCCGTCACGTCCGGCGAGGTCGCGGGTCCGGTGCTGGCGGCGTGGCCGAGCGCCATCGTGCGGCGTGTCGCACCCGGACCCGATGGTTCGCCGGGAGACGCCGCCGGGGTGGTCTCCGCAGTGGAGGACGCCGACGCGGTCGTGGCGGGCCCCGGCCTCGGCACGGGGGACGCGGTACCGGCAACCGTGCGGGCGCTGCTCGACGCATTCGCCGGCCCACTGCTTCTGGACGCCGACGCGCTGAACGTCCTTGCGGGCGACACCGGACCGCTTCGATCGCGCGTGCACCCGACTGTGATCACGCCACACGCCGGCGAGGCCGCACGGCTGCTCGGCATGCCCGTTGCGGAAGTCATCCGCGCTCCGCTGCGCGCCGCGGAGCTCTTGTCAGGCCCGGATCTGGTCTGTCTTCTCAAAGGGCCGGTCACCATCGTGGCGGGCGACGGGAGAGCCGCGCTTGTCAGCAGCGGCGGGCCCGAGCTCGCCAGGGCTGGCACGGGAGACGTGCTTAGCGGCATGATCGGCACACTGCTGGCGCAGGGAGTCCGTCCGTTCGACGCGGCGGTGGCAGGCGCGTACCTGCATGGCAGGGCCGGCGCCCACGGTGCGGCACGGCTGACGGCGACGTCGGTGGTGGCCTCCGACCTGCCCCGTTTCATCCCTGATGCTGTTCGTGAGGTCGCGGGCGGGTAGAATCATGGTAATGACGCGAGCAGAAGCCGACGACCGGAGGAACCATGACTGAGCGTACGATACGAGAGATCATGACCAAAGACCCTGTCACGGTGGAGCGCGACCTCACCGTCACCGACGCTGCCCGCATGATGGTGGAGCACAGGATCGGGGCCCTGCCGGTACTCGAGGGCGATCGTCTTGTGGGTCTGGTGACCGAGGGCGACCTGATCATGCGCGACGTGAAGGTCGAGTTCCCGACCTATCTGCATCTGCTTGACGGATTCATCATGTATCCACCGGCGACGGCGAGATTCGAGTCGGAGCTGAAGAAGGCCGTGGGCGCGACCGTTGAAGACGTGATGACGCCCGATCCGGTCACCGTGCAGGCGGACACCGCGGTGAGCGATGCTGCGACCCTTATGGTCGAGCGCGACGTGAGCCGTCTGCCCGTGCTCGACGGCGACCGGCTTGTCGGCATCATCAGCAAGTCGGACATCGTCCGCTCGCTCATCGCTGAGGATTAGCCGATGTCGTACCGCCGTCCCGCGTGGGTCGAGGTCGACGCTTCCGCGATCACGCACAACGTGCGGACGTTGAAGGCGCTCACACCACAGACGGCCCGCTTCATGGCGGTGGTCAAGGCCGACGGTTATGGGCACGGTGCGGTCGCGGTGGCGCGAGCCGCGCTCGCTGGTGGTGCGGATCGGCTTGGTGTGGCCACGGTCGAGGAGGCCGTCGAGCTCCGGGAGGCTGGTATACGGGCGCCCGTCCTGGTGTTGGCGGAGCCGCCCGCTGACAGTGCGGATATCCTCGTGCGCGAGGGCATCACGGTGACGGTGACGTCACGCGAGATGGCAGCCGCGCTCTCGCATGCGGCTTCAGCGGCGGGCGGCCAGGCCGTCTGCCACCTCAAGGTGGACACGGGCATGCACCGCATCGGCGTTCGCGCTGAGGAGGCAGGTGACTTCGCACAGTGGCTGAAGGCACTTCCAGGTGTCTTGGTCGAGGGCGTCTTCACCCACTTCGCCACGGCCGATGTGCCGGGAGACTGGGAGTTCGACAGGCAGGTCACGCGCTTCCGGAACGCCGTGGAAGAGATCAGGGGCGCGGGGCTGCGCCCAGCGATCGTGCATGCCGCCAACAGCGCCGCTACGATGCTGCACCCCCAGACGCACCTCGACATGGTGCGCTGCGGCATCGCGATCTACGGTCTCGAAGCCGCTCCGTCCACACGCGGCGTAGTGCAGTTGCGTCCTGCCATGAGCGTGCGAGCGCGCGTCTCATTCGTGAAGCGCATCGGTCTTGGTGACGGCGTCAGCTACGGCCTTACCTGGCATGCGAGCGGGCCGACCACGATCGCCACGCTCCCGATCGGATATGCCGACGGCGTGCACCGCATGCTGTCGAACTCCATGGAGGTCCTCATCGCCGGAAGACGCTGCCAGCAGGTCGGCCGCATCTGTATGGACCAACTGATGGTCGAGGTTCCGGGGAACCTCGATGTGCGCCCCGGAGATCAGGCCGTGCTCGTAGGCACGCAGGGCGGCGAGTCGATCCTCATGCGTGAGTTGGCCGAGCGGGCCGGTACGATCGACTACGAGCTCGCGTGCGGGTTCGCCTTGCGGATGGAGCGCCGTACGCCGTCCTGGTGACGATGCGAGGCTCCTGGTCTGTGCGGGCCCGTCGGCGCGTTTGACCACCGTGTCAGCATCCGGTGTGTGCGCACATGACCCGCCGCAAGATTCTTCCTGATCCGTGCAGGAGTTCATCCTCGCATTGGCGAATCACGCTATCAGACAGACATGGGCGGATCGCCTTGTCCGCGCGCCGTGAAGCAGTCGTGGCACGTGAACCGGACGACCCGCCCCGCATGTGAAGCGCTGACCGATTGCGCAACAAGGAGAGTTCGATGGACGAGAAGGTTCTGGAAGAGATCAGGTTCCATCAGGACGTCACCAGCAAGGACGCCTCGTCTCCGCTGTTCCAGATCCGCGAGAAGGAGATGGAGATCTCCGGACGTGTGTTCGCCGCGCGGAACCAGGCCGACAAGATGATCAGTGATGCGCGGCAGCGCGCGGTCGAGATCGTCAGGACCGCGCAGGCCGACGCTGACCGTCTCGCCAAGGAGCATTCGGAGAAGGTGTTGGCGGGTATCGAAGACACCATCGCTCAGATCAAGGCGGAAGGCGTCGCCGAGGTGGAGCGACAGACTCAGGAATTGGCGAAACATCAGAGCGCCGCGGCGGAGTATCTCGTGAAGGTCGTCACGGCTGTCTGATGTTCGCAGCAGCTCGAGAATCCCGATGAATCGGGGGGGAGGGCGCGTATGTTGGTCCCAATGGCACGACTGGAGCTGATCGGTCCGAAGAACATCTTCCTGGATGTTCTGACGGCGCTCCATGAGGCCGGCACGCTGCATATCGAGGACCTCACAAAGAAGATCGACGCCGGCGAGCTCCCACTGGAGCACATGGAAGTCGTGGAGAACCAGGCCATCGAGCAGGAGCGCCTGGAGGAGTTGCTGATCCGCCTGCGCTCGATCATCAAGGCGTTGCATCTGCCTCCCGGTGAGGTTGACGAAGTCGAGCGGCAGAAGCACTACCTCGAGTTGTGGCAGATGGATGCCAAGGAGCTTGCCGCTGAGGTGACGAACGTCATCGAACAAGTCGAGGACCGCACGTCCAGCCTCGCGCAGGCACAGTTCTCCATGGAGGCCGAGATGGCCCTCCTGGCGCGTTACGAGCCGATCCTTGAGAAGATCCAACCGCTCGCGAAGCAGATCGTCACGACCGGCGCGTACGATTCGGTCGCGCTGCTCGTGGAGCGCCGCTACAAGGGCGCGCTTGATGGTCTGAAGAAGGAACTGGACTCTATCACGAGCAATCAGTGCGAGATCGTATCCACCGACGTCGACGAGGATACGACAGCGGTCATCATCGTCTTCGGCAAGAAGTACTCAGAGGCGGTGCACAAGTTCCTGGCTATGGAGAACGTCAACCAGGTGCGGCTGCCCTCGGAGTTCCAGGACATGCCATTCGATGTGGCCTACGACCAGCTGCGCCAGCGCCGCGAAGAGCTGCCGATCCAGATGGAGCAGGTGAAAGCCGAGCTCGAGTCGATGTCCACCATGTGGTATACGAAGCTGGCCACCGTGCGTGACGTGCTCGTCGACAAGATCGATGAAGGATCGGCCATTCCCAAGTTCGGCGCCACCGAGTATGCGTTCGTGATCACAGGCTGGCTGCCCGTGGATGGCGTGAAGGACTTCCGGAAGTACATCTCGGACAAGTTCGGGCCGGATGTCATCGTGAACCAGCTCGAGATCGACGAGAAGGACTACGAGGACACGCCGGTGGCTATGAAGAACCCCAAGTGGGTCCAGCCATCCGAGGCGGTCATGAGCTACCTCATGGGCGGGCGTCCGATGTACGGAACGCTCGACCCTTCGATCGTGTGGGCGTTCAGCTACCCGCTGATCTTCGGCATGATCGTCGGCGACGCGGGCTACGGGCTTGTCATGCTGGCGATCATCATCTGGCTGCGATTCAAGTACAAGGATAGCCCCGCTATCCAGCTGGGTACCGGTCTTCTCGGCCCAGCCGCCACCTCTGCCACGCTGTTCGGCATCCTGTATGCCGAGTTCTTCGGGAACATACCATGGGCGCAGGGCTGGGTCAGCATAGATAAACCGTGGATCGAGATGGGCGCGTTCAGCATCCCGTTCTACCGCGAGCACTACGTTCAGGAACTGATGATCATCGCGCTTGGTATCGGTGTGCTGCAGATGCTCACCGGTCTCATCATGGGCATGATCAATGCGATGCGCACGAAGCACAAGAAGCACGCCTGGATCAAGGGCGGCCTCGCGGGAATGCTGGTCGGCCTGATCCTGCTGGTCGTCGCGATCGTGATAGCCGGCTCGAACCTGGCTCCCGGCATGCAGGCGCTCGCAGCGATCGCATTGGGCGGCGGCTTCCTCGTGGCGATGTGGTTCGGCGGAATGTCCGGATTCGTCGAGACGATCGAGCTCATCGGTACCACAGCGAGTTACCTGCGTATCATGGCCGTCGGTCTCTCGGACGCGATCTTCGCGACTGCTATCAACTCGATGAGCTCCGCCATGCCCAGGGGTGTCAACATAGTAGTGGCTATTCTCTTCCACGCTATCCATCTCGTTCTGGCGTTGTTCACGCCGACCATCCATGCACTACGTCTCAACTTCTACGAGTTCGGTCAGAAGTACTACGAGGCGAGCAAGGCAGAGTACAAGCCGTTCCAGAAAACCGGAGGTGAAAAGAGCGCATGATCAAGAACAAGCTCGCGAAGGTGGTTTTCGGCAGTACGTTCTTTACTGCAATGATCGTCCCGGCGATGGCGCTGGCACAGGAAGGCGGCGCCGCCGAGCTCGAGACACCCGCGCAGATCGCCAAGTACGCAGCGGCTGGTGCGTCGATGTGCATCGCGGCCATGAGCGCGGCCTACGCGCAGGCCAAGATCGGCTCGGCAGCAGCCGGCACGCTCGCCGAGCGTCCCGAGGTCGGCATGAACATGATCATCATGATGGCCCTGCCTGAGATGATCGTGCTCCTTGGCTTCGTTATCGCGTTCATGATCGGCACGATGTAACGCAGCCGGGCAACGCGCACGGTATTCACGGAGGGACTGGGGCATGGCGATCGAGGACATCTTCAGAGCGCTTGAAGAGCAGGCTGACGAAGAGGTGAACCGCATTCTCCACGCCGCAACGGTGCAGGCCGACGCGGTGGAGCACGAGGCTCGCGAGGAGGCCGAGCGGATCACGAGTGCGAAGATCCAGGCCGCTGACACAGCGGTGCAGGCCAAGGCAGCCAAGGCGGTCAACGCCGCACGGTTGCAGGTGAAGCGCGATCTTGCCCAGGTGCGGGACAACGCGGTGGAAGCCTCTTTCGAAGAGGCGGCCAAGCGCCTGGCGGCCATGCGCGGCACGCCGGAGTACGAGCGTGTCTTCGCGGCTCTGGCGAGGGAGGCGTGTGAGGGTCTGGATACCGAGTGCGAGTTCCAGGTCGCGCCGGAGGATGCGGCATTGGCTGAGAAGGTTGCGACCGACCTCGGCCTGAGCTTCACCATCTCCCCAACGCTTGAGACCATCGGCGGGCTCGTCGTCTCGACGCACAACGGCCGGGTCGTCCGCCGCAACACGTTCGAGACGCGTCTGCAAAAGGCGCGTGCCGTGGTCGGTACGAAGGTTGCCGAGGTCCTGGCTTCATGAAGACGCGCAAGCCGCCAGTACCTGCGGTCCAGAGAGGCTACCGGCCCTCGGGACGAGACTACGGGTATACGAACGCCCGCATCCGCGGCATGCGTTCCCGCCTTCTGCGGCAGTCGTTCTTCGATGAGTTGATGACGTCGGTCGACATCGGTGGAGTGATCTCAACGCTGATGCAGACCGAGTACGGGCCGGATCTTGAGACGCGGATCCTGCACGGCCGCACGGCCACGCAGGTAGACGAGGCCCTCAGGGACAACATGGTGCGGACCTTCAACAGGGTGCTGAGCTTCTCCAACAAGGAAGCGACGTCGCTGGTGAACACTCTGCTCGGACGATGGGACCTGTTCAATATCAAGACCATCATCCGTGGCAAGCACATGGATCTGCCGGTTGAAGACATCACCGATAGTCTCATCACGGTGGGTCAGCTGTCGCAGGTCGACGCGGATGAACTGGCGAAACAGGAGGACATCCGCAGCGTGGTCGACACGCTCGGCACATGGGGGCTGCCGTTCGCGGTGCCCCTGCGCGAGGTGCTCCCGGAGTACACGGAGAGTGAGGACCTCTCGTTGCTCGAGCTCGCACTTGACCGCTACTACTACCAGTGGGCATCGAAGCGGCTTCGCGGCTGGCGCGAGAACAAGCGCATCGCGCGCGACTTCCTCAGCGCACAGGTCGACACCATGAACCTGCTCACGGCGATCCGGTTGCTCAGCGCCGATCTGCCCCCGGAGGAGGCGACACGCTTCTTCGTCCCGGGTGGGAAGGTCGTTGACGAGCAGTTGTTCCTCGAGTTGTCGGCGATGTCGGATGTGGACGAGGTCTTCGCCAGGATCAAGAAGACGCCGTTCGGGAAGCCGCTCGATCGGGCCGCGCTCCAGTACATGGAGAAGGGCTCGGTCTCTGTGTTCGAGCGGGCGCTGGAAGACTACCTCTTCCGCATAGCCTTCGAGGCCAGCAAGGAAGACCCGCTCGGCATCGGGCTCACGATCAGTTACCTGTGGACCAAGGCCAACGAGGTCACGAACCTCCGGATCGTGGTCAAGGGCGTTTCTGTCGGTATGCCTGAGGGCCGGATGAGAGAGGAGCTCATCGTTGTATAAGCTCATCGTTCTCACCGACCCCGATACTGCCGATGGGTTCGGCCTTGCTGGAGTCACCGTCCATGTCGCGGAGTCGCCTGAGGATGCGCGCAGAAAGCTGTCGGCGCTCATCGACGATGACGAGAGCGGCATCATTGCGGTCAACGAGGCGTACATGGCCGAGATCGATGAGCGCATACAACAGAAGATCAACCAGTCGTATCGGCCTATCGTGATCTCGTTACCGATCCGCGAGAAGCTGGTGACTGAAGAAGACCATCGGGCGTATCTCTCTCGCCTGATCAGACGGGCCATCGGATTCGATATCACTCTGAGGCGAGGCTGATGATTGTCGGAACGCTTTCAAAGATCACCGGTCCTGTCGTCGTCGCCGACGGCATGACCGGGACCAAGATGTACGACGTCGTCCGGGTCGGCGAGGCCGGCCTCATGGGCGAGGTCATCAGGCTCGAGGGCGAACTCGCCACGATCCAGGTCTACGAGGACACCTCGGGCCTGCTGATCGGCGAGCCGGTCGAGTCGACAGAAGGGCCGCTCAAGCTGGAGCTCGGCCCTGGGTTGCTGGCCTCCATCTACGATGGTATCCAGCGGCCGCTGCCGGTCATCGCTGACGACACCAATAGCGATTTCATCGCTCGAGGTACCGTTGCAAGCGCGCTCGATCGGACGAAGCAATGGGACTTCACCCCGGTCGCCACAGTAGGGCAGCAGGTGTTGGGTGGAGACGTTCTTGGCACGACTCCCGAGGGCGGCACGGTACTGCACCGGATCATGGTCCCACCGGATATCTCGGGAACCGTCGCGGAGATCGTGCCGGCCGGTTTGTACACGATCGACGATGTCATCGCCAGGCTCGAGGATGGCACGGAGATCAAGATGAGCCAGTGGTGGCCGGTGCGTTACGGGCGTCCCTACAAGCGGAAGCTCGACCCGACGACTCCGTTCATGACAGGCATGCGTATCCTGGACACGTTCTTCCCGGTCGCCCTTGGTGGCAATGCGATCATCCCTGGAGGGTTCGGAACGGGCAAGACGGTAACCCAGCAGTCTCTGGCGAAGTGGGCCGATGTCGACATCATCATCTACGTCGGCTGTGGCGAGCGCGGTAATGAGATGACCGAGGTGCTCGCCGAGTTCCCGGAGCTGGACGATCCGCGCACGGGCTACAAGCTCATGGACCGTACCGTGCTTGTGGCCAACACGTCGAACATGCCAGTGGCCGCCCGAGAGGCATCGATCTACACGGGCGTCACGCTGGCGGAGTACTATCGCGACATGGGTTACAACGTCGCGATGATGGCCGACTCCACCTCTCGTTGGGGCGAGGCGCTCCGCGAGGTCTCCGGCCGTCTCGAAGAGATGCCTGGCGAGGAAGGCTATCCCGCGTACCTCGCCACCCGGCTTGCCAGCTTCTACGAGCGCTCAGGCCGTGTCGAAGCGCTCGGTGATGGCGACCGTGTCGGCTCGGTCACGATGGTCGGTGCTGTGTCACCGGCCGGCGGCGATATGTCCGAGCCGATGACCCAGAACTCCCTGCGGGTCACCGGTGCGTTCTGGGCGCTCGATACCGCCCTGGCCCATCGTCGGCACTTCCCAGCTATCTCGTGGACGAAGTCCTACACCCTGTACCTCGGTCAGGTGCAGGACTGGTTCGAGGCAGAGGTCGCCGACGACTGGCGCGCGGTGCGCGAGCGTGCGATGTTCATCCTGCAGAAAGAGACAGAGCTCCAAGAGATCGTGCAGCTCGTCGGCCCTGATGCGCTGCCGGAGACAGAGAAGATCATCCTTGAGGTCGCCCGTATGATCCGCGAGGACTTCTTGCAGCAGTTCGCGTTCGATGCGATCGATGCGTACTGCCCGCCCCAGAAGGGCTACTGGATCCTCAAGACCGTGCTCGCGTTCAACGATGCCGCCACCCAGGCGATGTCACGTGGCGTATCACTCCGGCAGGTCATGCAGTTGCCACTGCGGGACGAGATCTCCACGCTGAAGACCACGCCACACGAGGAGGCGCTCGAGCGGATGCCGGCGCTCGTGCATGAGATCAATGAACAGATCGCCGGAATCGAGGTGCTGTAGATGTCCGTGGAGGCAACTATCGACCGTTCGCTGCTCTCCACCGAGTACCGGACGCTGACGTACGTCACCGGGCCTCTGATCTACGTGGAGAACGTCCACGGGGTCGCTTACAATGAGATGGTGGCCGTGCTCATGCCGGACGGCTCCGAGCGCAGTGGCCAGGTGCTCGAGGTCTCGGGCAGCACGGCGGTCATCCAGGTGTTCGAGGGCACGCAGGGCGTCGACATCGACCGTACCCGCGTCCGCTTCCTCGAAGAGGTCGCGATGATCGATGTGGCGCCGGAGCTGCTCGGCCGCATCATGAACGGCACCGGCAAGCCGATCGATGGCGGGGCGCCGATCATCCCTGAGAAGCGCCTGGACATCAACGGTGCGCCGATCAACCCGTATCGACGGGCGCAGCCGGCAGACTTCATCGAGACCGGGATCTCCGCGATCGATGGTCTGAACACGCTCGTTCGGGGACAGAAGCTGCCGATCTTCTCGGGTTCGGGCCTTCCGGCCAACGAGCTCGCTGCACAGATCATCCGTCAGGCACGGGTCAAGTCGGGTGAGGAGTTCGCGATTGTCTTCGGCGCGATGGGCATCACGCACCGCGAGGCCGCCTACTTCATGAACCAGTTCGAGTCCACCGGGGCGCTCGAGCGAGTCGTGTTCTTCCTGAACCTCGCCGATGACCCGACTGTCGAGCGTCTGCTGACCCCGAAGTGCGCACTCACCGTGGCCGAGTACCTTGCGTTCGAGAAGGACCTTCAGGTCCTCGTGATCCTTTCGGACATGACGAACTACTGCGAGGCGCTCCGCGAGGTCTCGACCGCGCGCGAAGAGGTGCCGGGCCGCCGTGGGTATCCCGGATACATGTACACCGACCTTTCGACCATCTATGAGCGTGCCGGTCGTATCAAGGGCCAGAAGGGCTCGGTCACGCAGCTCCCGATCCTCACGATGCCCGATGACGACATCACGCATCCGATCCCCGACCTCACCGGATACATCACCGAGGGTCAAATCGTGCTCTCGCGCCAACTGCACCGCCGTGGTTTGTTCCCGCCGATCGACGTCCTTCCGTGCCTGTCGCGCCTGATGAACCTCGGTATCGGCGATGAAAAGACCCGGGACGACCACCGTGCCGTGGCGAACCAGCTCTACGCCGCATACGCGCAGGGCCGCGACCTCCGCCGTCTGGTGGCGATCGTTGGCGAGGAGGCGCTGTCCGACTCGGATCGGCGGTTCCTGCACTTCGCCGATGGATTCGAGGCACAGTTCATCGGGCAGGGCGACAAGGGTCGGACGATCGAAGAGACCCTGACGGTCGGCTGGGAGCTCATGAGTGAGCTTCCGATGAACGAACTGAAGCGCGTGCGCGATTTCATCGACAAGTACCACCCGACCGCAGTCGCCAACAAGGCGGCCGAGCTGGGCGACCTGTAGGAGTGGTGGGCCGTCTGTTTCGTGAGGCGGGGAGGTGACACGTGGAGGAAGTTCGACCAACCAGATCCGAGCTGCTCGAGCGCAAGCAGCAGATCACGCTTGCCGAGCAGGGCATGGATCTGCTCAAACAGAAGCGCGACGCATTGCTCATCGAGTTCATGTCCGTGATGGACGAGACGCTTCGGCTGAGCAACGATCTGCAGCGCACAACCAATGAGGCGCAGTACAGCCTAGCGATTGCGAAGGCCGTTGACGGCACTGTGTCAGTGCGGTCAGCCGCGTTCGCCACACGCGGAGAGGTCACCATCGACATGACCGGTACCAAGATCATGGGTATCGCGGTGCCGGTCGTGACAAAGGGTGAAAGCCCGCTGCGCACGTCGTTCACACGAGGGTACGCGATCACCGGAGTATCCTCACGTATCGATGAGACGGCGGACAAGTTCGAACGGATCCTCGATGTGATCATCGAGTATGCCGACATCGAGACGCGGCTGAAGCGGCTCGGCGAGGAGATACAGAAGACCAACCGCCGCGTGAACGCGCTCGAACAGATCACGGTGCCTCAACTCAAGGAGCAGGTGTCCTACATCAGGCAGGCGTTGGACGAGCGTGCCCGTGAGGAACTGTTCAGGCTGAAGAAGGTCAAGAAGAAGATCGAGCTGAAGAAGGCGACGCACGCTTCGTAGTCGCCTGGCGCTGCACGGCACGGACTGTGAGGCGACGCGCCCCGCCGGGGGGTTTGGCGTGTCGCCTCACCGCATGTCCAGGGGCGTGCGATCCGTCTGAGCGGTGACCCTTTCAGCAGCCGGTGGGGTAGAAGTCGCTGTACTGTGACACCGGATACACAGACAAGCGACCCACCCATGTCTGGGTGGGTCGCTTGTCTGTGTGGGTACGTCCGGGTACGGCGGGAGTTGCCGCTAGACGCTGCGTGAGCGGATGAGTGCTCCGACTCTTGTCAGCGTCTCGACGGTGTTGTGCGAACCCTCCTGCCGCATCTCCCGGCTGTCCTCGATCATGCTCTTGATGTCATCGGCTGTGAGCTTGCTGAAGTGCAGATCGTTCCAGTCGGCACGCTTCTCGTATGCCCACAGCTCGCCCAGCAGCCAGTCCAGGTCAGCGAGGTCGCGCTGCGTGAACATGCCCCAGTCGGCCTGAAGGCCCTGCCGTATCCGTTCGGTCGCGCGTTCTACCGCCTGTGCCTTGCGCATCTGGAACGCTCGCATCCCGATGTCTTCATCGGTCACGTCGGGCCGGTTTCCGTTCATGTGCGCCACCTCCTCGCTGCTACTGTTCGCCGCCGTGTGGTCGTTGTCCTGCCTCAAGATGTGTCCATCGTCGGAGATAGTTCGCCTCGGCTACAATATTCCCGTTCATTCCACAGAAGCGGAGAGAGGCCCCATGGAGTATCGCGACGTCATCGCGAAGAGAAGAAGCGTCAGGCGGTTCAACACCAAGCTCGTGGTGAGCGACTCCGACATCGATGCCCTGCTGGAAGCGGCGATCACCGCACCGTCCGCGGGGAACATCCAACCGTGGCGGTTCTTCGTGGTCAGGTCGGTAGAGGCGCGTGAGCGGCTGGCGGGCGCCCTGGGACAGCGCTGGGCCGCCGCCGCTCCCGTTGTGATCGTGGTCGCCGTCGATCCGCGGCCGAGTTCGGCACGGTACGGAGATCGTGGCGAGTACTTGTACTGCATCCAGGACACGGCGGCGGCAGTGGAGCATATCCTGTTGACGGCGGTCGATCGCGGCCTGGCGTCGTGCTGGATCGGTGCGTTCGACGACAGGGCGGTGGCCGCGGCCATCGGAGCGGTGGCGCCGGTCACCCCGGTTGCGGTGCTGCCAGTAGGGCATCCGGCAGAGTCGGGCGGCAGACCCGCCCGTCGCCCGCTCAACGAGATCACCACCTGGCTGTGACAGGCCCCGCCGACACATCCGGGCCAGCCGCGCCCGCGATCAAGGCCGCGGACAGCCTCGTGGCGCTTCGCGAGCATATCGGCGACTGCCACCGCTGTGCGCTTGGAGATACGCGCACAACGCTCGTGTTCGGCGTAGGCGACCCCAAGGCGCGCCTGATGTTCATCGGCGAGGCTCCCGGGCGCAATGAAGACCTCAAAGGGGAGCCGTTCGTGGGTGCCGCGGGCCACCTGCTCGATGAGTTGCTCGCGGAGATCGGCATGACCCGGGGTGACGTGTACATCGCGAACATCCTGAAATGCCGACCGCCGGCTAACAGGGACCCGCAGCCCGGCGAGACGCAGACGTGCACGCCGTTTCTCGAGGAGCAGGTTCGTCTGATCGACCCGGCGGTGATAGCCACTCTCGGCAATCACGCCACACGATTCATTCTCAAGACCGATCGCCCGATCGGCGCGCTCCGTGGACGCCTGTTCCACCGTGGAGGCCGCTGCGTGGTCCCCATCTACCATCCCGCGGCCGCGCTGTACGATCGCTCCAAGGCGGAGGTCCTCTCGGACGACTTCCGGCGGCTGCGCACCGTGCTTGACCGGGTCGCCTCCGGCCAGATGCCGGATGAGTCGGGCGATCAGCCGGCGTTGTTCTGAGGAGCGGCAATGGGTGACACATTCACGACGCAGAGTGTTGGCGAGACAGAGCGCGCTGGCCGTCTCCTGGCGCGGCACCTTCAGGCGGGAGACGTGATCGCGCTCGCGGGGGACCTCGGCGCGGGCAAGACGCATCTCGTGCAGGGGGTCGCGGGCGGACTGGGTGTTGAGGGCGCCGTCACGAGCCCCACGTTCAATATCCTCCTCGTGCACGCGGGGAGTCTGCCGCTCTACCACCTGGACCTCTACCGGCTCGATGATCCGGCGCAGCTTGAGGATATCGACTTCTATGCGACGCTCGAGGGTGACGGTGTCTCGCTCATCGAGTGGGGCGACCGGTTCCCGGACGAGCTTCCCGCGGATCATTTGCTCGTGGAGATCTCGCGCCTGGGCGAGACCGCGCGGGGATTCCGGCTCACGCCGGGCGGGCCGAGGTCCGCGGTGCTCGCTGCCGCATGGAGCCGTTCGATGCGGGAAGGGGCGGCCCGATGAGACCGTTCGTCGCGTTCGATACCGCGACAGACCATCTGGCGGTCGGCGTCGGCGACCTCGACCGTCCGGGTGAGCTGCTCGCCGGCGTTGACATGCCTGCGCCGCGCGCCGCCAACACCGTGCTGTTGTCGACCGTCGAGCGTGTGCTGGCCCAAGCGGGGTTGTCGCCCGGCGACCTGTCGGCTGTCGCCTGCGGACGCGGTCCGGGCTCGTTCACCGGCGTGCGCATCGGCGTCGCCACCGCCAAGGGCCTCGCGCACGGAGCATCCATCCCGCTCGCCGGATTCGGCACGCTCGATGCGGTGGCATGGCGCGCGTGGCGTGACGGAGCCGGTGAGGAGGGGCCGCTCCTGGGCGTGCTCGGTGATGCCATGCGTGGCGAGGTGTATCCGGCGCTCTTTAACGTTACCGCTTCGGGGCCCGAGCGGCTCACCGCCGATCGGGTGGCGAAGCCGGGCGATGTGGCCGCGGAATGGTCCGACTCAGCTGCACGGCTCGTTCTCGCCGGAAACGCGCTTGCCAAGCACAGGGCCGCGTTCGAGTCGGCGTTCGGCAGCGTTCGAGTGGCGGCGGAGCGCGCGTGGGCGGCCGATGCGCAGGCGCTCATCGACGCCGCGTGGGCCGAGGAGGCAGCTGCGGGGGTATCGGCTATCGCCGCTGCTGCGGACATCACGGACGCGTACGCGGATGCCCACCCCGGGACGCTGCTCCCGATCTACACGCGGCTCTCGGACGCCGAGGAGGCGGAGCGCGCCCGGACAGCGGGCGGGGGTGTCGCGCCGACGCCGCGCACCGGCGTGCGCGGGCCGTCATCGGCGCCCTCCGGAGGCGGCCGATGATCGACATCAGACCGATGCTCGAGAGCGACGTTCCCGGGGTCCTCGCGATCGAACGGGCGAGCTTCCCCGACCCGTGGACCGAAGGGCTGTTCCGCGATGAGCTCGGGCGCGAAGACCGCATCTGGAAGGTCGCGCTGGAAGATGGGCGGCTTGCGGGTTATGGCGGCGTGATGATCGTGGACGTTGAGGCCCACCTGATGGATGTGGCGGTCGCACCGGAGGCGCGGGGCCGCGGCATCGGGCGGGCGCTCCTGTGGGAGTTGGCCGCTGACGCGGTGGCCGCAGGCGCTTTGCGTATGACGCTCGAGGTGGCCTCGAGCAACGAGACCGCGCTTCGCTTCTACCGCTCGGCAGGGTTCGATGTGGCCGGCAGGCGACCCGCGTACTACCCGTCGGGGGATGACGCGCTGCTGCTGTGGTCCCGGCCGCTCGCCCCGCATGTCAGCGCCAAGCGTGTCGCTTTGAAGCGGCGAGACCTCATCCTGGCGATCGAGAGCTCGTGCGACGAAACGGCCGCGTCGGTCATGCGCGGGGGCCGCGAGGAGCTGTCGAGCGTTGTCGCGAGCCAGGTCGACTTCCATGCCCGGTTCGGCGGCGTGGTACCCGAGATCGCATCGCGCAAGCACACCGAGGCCATCGTGGGCGTGGTCGACCAGGCACTGGAGACCGCCGGGGTCACGTTCGCCGATCTCGATGCTATCGCGGTGACCGCCGGTCCGGGACTCGTGGGCGCGCTCGTTGTCGGCCTTGCGTACGCAAAGGGCGTGGCGTGTTCCACGGGGCTCCCGCTGATCGGCGTGAACCACCTCGAAGGGCATATATACGCGGCCCGTCTGCTCGATCCGGACCTCGAGCCGCCGCTCGTGGCGCTGCTAGTGTCCGGTGGCCACACCATGCTCGTGTCGGTTCCCGAGTGGGGCCGGTACGAGGTGCTCGGCGGAACGCTCGATGATGCGGCGGGCGAGGCCTTCGACAAGGTGGCCAAGCTGCTCGGTCTCGGGTATCCGGGAGGCCCGGTCATCTCGCGGCTCGCCGCGGAGGGTGACCCGAAGGCCATCCCGTTCCCCCGGCCGATGCTGCGCACCGACGATCTCGATGTGTCGCTTTCCGGACTCAAGACCGCGGTGATCCAGTACGTCGAACGCGAACGCAGGGAGGGACGCGAGCTGAGGCTCAA
Source organism: Actinomycetes bacterium (assembly GCA_022839745.1). Classification (GTDB taxonomy): domain Bacteria; phylum Actinomycetota; class Coriobacteriia; order Anaerosomatales; family Anaerosomataceae; genus Anaerosoma. Next base: position 34,332 of record JALHJB010000015.1, on the reverse strand, counting down.
CGACATCGCGGCGTCGTTCCAGGCCGCGGTGACGGAGGTCCAGGTAGCCAAGACGCTCAAAGCTGTGCGCGCACATGACGCGAAGGCCGTGGTGCTCGCTGGTGGCGTGGCCGCCAACCCCGTGCTCCGCGGATCGCTCAGAAGCGCGCTTGCCACTGAAGGGGTGGCGCTCAGCGTGCCGCCACTCGAGCTCTGCACCGATAACGCCTCGATGATCGCCGCGGCGGCGCACGACGCGCTGCGAGCGGGCCGGTTCCTGGGTCTCGACGCCGATGCGAACCCCGCAATGCGGCTTGGCAGAGGGGCATGAGGGATACGCGTCTCGCTCGGGGACGTGGTGCTGGAGGCGCGTTGTGCGGTCGACGATATGAAGCAGGCGAAGCGCACGCTGGTGTCGGATGCGGGGCGATAAATCTAAGCGCCTTACACTCAAACAATCTGCCATGAACGCCTGAAGGGGGGTTGAAACCCCCGCGCAAGGGTACTATGATTCGATAGTGTTGGCACTCGGGGGTTCAGAGTGCCAACTCCCCGGAAGGGGACGACCGGTAACCACCGCCTAGAGCGCGGTACCCGCATGTCCGGAACGCGAACGAAACAGGAGGGTAGAGCATGAATCTGAAGCCGCTGTTCGACAACGTCGTTGTCAAGCCGGCCAAGGCCGAGGAGCAGACCAAGAGCGGTCTTGTCATCCCGGACTCCGCCAAGGAGAAGCCACAGAAGGGCGAGATCGTCGCCGTTGGTGACGGCCGCTGGGACGATGAGGGCGAGAAGCGCGTCCCGATGGACGTCAAGGTCGGCGACGTCGTCATCTACAAGGAGTGGGGCAAGACCTCGATCAAGGTCGAGGGCGAGGAGTTCTTCATCATGTCGCAGGGCGACATCCTCGCAGTCGTGAACGCCTAACACGTCAACCATCCGTATCTGACACTGAAGAAGGAGGGGAATCACTGAATGGCAAAGGACATCCGTTTCGATGAAGAGGCCCGTCGCGGCCTCGAGGCCGGCGTCAACAAGCTGGCCAACGCTGTCAAGGTGACCCTCGGCCCCCGCGGCCGTTACGTTGTGCTCGAGAAGAAGTTCGGCGCTCCCACGATCACCAACGACGGTGTGACCATCGCCAAGGAGATCGAGCTCGAGGATCCCATCGAGAACATGGGCGCCCAGCTCGTGAAGGAAGTCGCCACCAAGACGAACGACGTCGCTGGTGACGGTACCACCACCGCGACGCTGCTCGCCCAGGTCATCGTGCGTGAGGGTCTGCGCAACGTGGCCGCTGGCGCCAACCCGCTTGCCGTCAAGCGCGGCATCGAGAAGGCCGTGGACACGGTCGTCGAGACCATCAAGGGCCACGCCAAGGAGATCGAGGACAAGGAAGAGATCGCACACGTCGGTTCGATCTCGGCCGCCGATGACACCATCGGCGCCAAGATCGCTGAGGCGATGGAGGTCGTCGGCAAGGACGGCGTCATCACCGTCGAGGAGTCGCAGACCTTCGGCATCGACATCGAGACCGTCGAGGGCATGCAGTTCGACAAGGGTTACGTGTCGCCGTACATGATCACCGACCCCGATCGCATGGAGGCCGTGATCGACGATCCGGTCATCCTCATCGCCAACTCCAAGATCGGCAACATCCAGGATCTCCTGCCGGTGCTTGAGAAGGTCATGCAGGCCGGCCGCCAGCTGTTGATCATCGCCGAAGACGTTGAGGGCGAGGCGCTTGCCACGCTCATCGTCAACAAGCTCCGCGGCACGTTCACCTCGGTCGCCGTCAAGGCGCCGGGCTTCGGTGACCGCCGCAAGCGCATGCTTGAGGACATCGCCATCGTCACCGGTGGCCAGGTCATCAGCGAGGAGCTCGGGCACAAGCTCGAGAACGTCACGCTCGACATGCTTGGTCGTGCCGAGAAGGTCAAGATCACCAAGGACGACACCACCATCATCGGTGGCAAGGGTGCCGAGGATCAGATCAAGGCCCGCATCAACCAGATCAAGGCCGAGATCGAGAATTCCGACTCGGACTTCGACCGTGAGAAGCTCCAGGAGCGCCTGGCCAAGCTCTCCGGCGGCGTGGCCATCATCAAGGTCGGCGCGGCGACCGAGGTCGAGCTCAAGGAGAAGAAGCACCGCATCGAGGACGCGCTTCAGGCGACCCGCGCGGCTGTTGAAGAGGGTATCGTCGCCGGTGGCGGCGTGGCGCTCACCGACGCGGTCCCGGCTCTCGAGGCGCTCGAGCTCGAGGGTGACGAGCAGATCGGTGTCAACATCATCAAGAAGGCACTCGATGAGCCGCTGAAGCAGATCGCTGCCAACGCAGGCTTCGAGGGTTCGGTCGTGGTCGAGAAGGTCAAGGCGCTCGACGCGGGCCAGGGCCTCAACGCCGCTACCGGCGAATACGGCGACCTGCTCAAGATGGGCGTCATCGACCCGGTGAAGGTCACCCGCACCGCGCTGCAGAACGCGGCGTCGATCGCGGCCCTGATCCTCATCACCGAGACCACCGTCTCCGACATCCCTGCCAAGGACGACGCGGCTGCTGCCGCGATGGCCGGCATGGGTGGCGGCATGGGCATGATGTAGGGGCGACCCTGCAGAGTGTGCTCCAAGGGCCCCGGCATTGCGCCGGGGCCCTTGTGCGTATGGGTGGTGCTTTGTCATACAGCCCCGCAAGTCGTCGACCGGTCTGGAGTACAATGACCGCACTACCTCACGACCCGGGAGCCTGGCATGACTCAGAACGTGCACTTCCTTGCAGAGTGGAACCGCCTCAAGAGCGAACACACCCACGACCGTGACGGCTCCAACAACTACGGCTGCTTCAACGTCGAGGCGTCCCGGAACTGCAACTACGTCTACAACTCGCGCGGCTGCATCAGCTGCCACAACTCGGACAGCCTCGTGGAGTGCGTGCAGTGCGTGGACTGCCGCGACTGCGCGTACTGCGTGGGTCTCAACGGCGCCCGCTTCCACATCCTCAACAAGGAGTACACGGAAGAGGAGTACTACGCGAAGCTCCGCGCCTTTGGCATCGAGTGGAAGGTCGAGGCGTTCGACCCGCTCGATCCGTACGCCTCGCTCTAGCCGGAGAACCCGCTACAGCACGCCGATGCCATCGAGGCCGAACCGCGCTCCCAGGTAGAGCAGGAACACCCCGCACGCCCCCAGAACGACCCGGAACGCCGAGGGCGGGAGTGCGCGCTTTCCGCGAGCGGTGGCGCCTATGACCAGGCCGTACCAGGCGATGTCGGCGACTTCGTGACCGATGAAGAACGCGGCGACACCGATCGGCCCGATAACCAGGCCGTCGGCGGCGAGCTTCACTCCCACAGTGGCCCACCAGAGCGTCCAGTACGGGTTGGAGAGGCTCACCGTGATGCCCTGCAGCACCGGCCCCATGCGCGGCTCGGAGCGCGGTTCCTGGGTGTTCTCGGTGGCTGCACCGCGGAGCGCGTCGGATACCAGGCGATACCCGAGCCACAGCAGGATGACTCCTCCCACTACGCCCAGAACGCTGCCTACGCGCGGGTCGGCGAGGACCTTCTGCAGGCCGAAGGCAAACCCCACGAGCAGAGCGCCTTCGAGAAGCGCGTGGCCCACAAGCATGAGAGCGGCGGAGCCGGGGCCACGGGTGAGCGTGCGGCTGATGATCACGGTGAGAAGCGAGCCAGGAGCCATGGCGCCCGAGAGTCCCACCACGAACGCCGACCCGCCGAGCGTGAGGGCGGCGAGCAGCTCCGGACTCATGAGTGGCGTCCGTGCTGCCGGGCTGAGGGTCGGCTCGCGCCGCTCGATGGATTCATGATGGTATAGTATCGCAGCGCACGGCCCGGAAGCGGCTGTGCGGTCCACTCGGAAGGGGCTTCACGTGGCGCTCTCGATCGGTATCGTCGGTCTTCCCAACGTCGGCAAGTCGACGCTGTTCACCGCGCTTACGCGCCGACAGGTCGACGCGGCCAACTATCCTTTCGCGACCATCGAGCCCAATGTCGGCCTGGTGCCGGTGCCCGATGCACGCCTCGATCGACTCGCTGAACTCGTCTCACCACAGCGTATCGTGCCCGCGACCGTCGAGTTCGTGGATATTGCCGGACTCGTGAAGGGCGCGAGCGAGGGGGAGGGTCTCGGCAACCAGTTCCTCGCCAACATCCGCGAGTGCGATGCGATCGCCGAGGTCGTACGGTACTTCGCGGATCCCAACGTCATCCATGTCGATGGCAAGGTCGACCCCGCCTCTGACGTCGAGACCATCAAGACAGAGCTCATCCTGGCCGACCTCGGCACACTCGAGCGTGCGCTGCCCAGGCTCGAGAGGGAAGCGAAGCGCGATGCTGCGGTCGCGGCCAGGGTGCCCCTCGCCCGACGACTTGAGGCGTGGATGAGCCAGGGGCACCGCGCCCGGACCATGGAGATGACCGCCGACGAGCGTGAGCTCGTGCGTGATCTGCACCTGCTCACCATGAAGCCGATGCTCTACATCGCCAACGTCGACGAGGGAGAGATCGGTGCGCCACTCGCCGAGATCGACGGAATAGCACCGGTGCCGATCTGCGCCAAGATCGAGGCGGAGATGTCCGAGCTGGAGCCGGACGAACTGGCCGAGTACCTCGAGATGGAGGGCCTGCAGGAGCCGGGACTGAACGCACTGGTGCGCGAGGCGTACCGCCTGCTCGGGCTGCAGTCGTTCTTCACGGCAGGCGTGCAGGAAGTCCGCGCCTGGACCGTCCGCGTGGGTGCGAAAGCGCCCGAGGCGGCCGGTGTCATCCACACGGACTTCGAGCGTGGGTTCATCAAGGCAGAGGTCATCGCCTATGCAGACTACGATGAACTCGGGACCGAAGCGGCGGCCAAGGCGGCAGGCAGGCTGCGCATCGAAGGCAAGGAGTACACCATGGCCGACGGTGACGTGGTGCACTTCCGCTTCAACGTCTAGGTGATCTCTAGCGGAGCGCCTTGTCGATCATCCACTCGTGGATGATCGGGAGCACGCGGGTTCCTCCGACCATCCGGATCGCCCGGACGCGAGTCTCGTGGTTCTCGATGTAGAGCCGTTGGTAGTTGCCGAGCGTCCGGGGTTGCACCAGCATGACGGCACCGGCGCTCTTGGCCCCACGGACCCCCGCGGTCAGGCAGTCGGGATATGCCTCGCCGTTCGCGACGTAGTGCAGGCCTGCCGCGGTGTGGAGTTGCTGGAGGACGGCAGCGTTGGTGGCGTAGCGGTCAGGGCCGGCGATGCGTCTGCGTGAGGGGAGCGCTGAGACCACCGCATCCGGCACGACGGCGGTTCCGCCGATGATGAGCGTCGACCGCCAGGTGCTCGCATTGGCGGCTTTGAAGTCCGCGGTCGCGGTCGAGAGACGTGTCGTTTCCGTGAGCAGGATCGGGATGGAGTTCGCGCCGGCATACGCGGAGATGCTCACCGCATCCGCTGGTGACTCGCCGCCCACTACCGCGACTCTGCCATCGGTCGGCACACCGACTTCGGTCGCGATGAGCGCCGCCGTCTCGTAGCGGTTCGCGCCCGCGATCCTGCGCACATCTCGGGGAGCGACTCCCGCAGCTGACGCTGCCGCGGTGACTACGGCGTCGGAGACCGCTCCGGTACCTCCGAGGACCACGATGTTGTCGGGAGCTAGCCGAGCGAGCTCCTCGGCCGTGTCCGTCGGCAGCGTCGATGGGGTGCTGAGCAGCAGGGGAGCGTCGAGCTTGTGCGAGAGCGGCGCGCTTGCCAGGGCATCGGGCCAGTTCTCACCCGTGGCGAGCAGCACGGTCCGGGCGCCCGTCGGCCACCCGTCGAGGGAGAGTGCCGCTGCGGTTCCGTAGCGGGTCGTCCCCGAGATCCTCGGCCACAACTGCCGGTAGGGCTCGCTTGCGAGGAACGCGTCGACGCCGTCGGCCATAGCGCGCGCGAGGGTGCTCTGCCCACTGGCCGATGTCACATAGGCGCGGTCGGTCGGGTTGGAGATGAAGCCGCACTCGGCCAGTATCGCTGGCATGTGTGACCAGCGGATGACGTAGAACTGTTCGGTCTTAGTGCCTCGGTCTCTGAACGGCGTGGACGCGATGACCTCGCGCTGCACATACGATGCGAGTAGCGCGCCGAGCCGGTCCTCGGCTGTCAGCCATGTCTCGTATCCGGTGGCCGATGTGGCGTCCGCCGCGTTCAGGTGGACCGAGATAAAGAGGTCTGCCCCGGAAGCGTTTGCCTCGTCGCACCGCGCTTGCAGCGAGTCGCCCTTGGTGATCGTCTCACTGCGCTGCCACGTGGCCGAGTCAGCAGGATCGCTGGCTCCCAGCCAGGTCATGCGGTCCACTGGCGTCGCGGTGACGTCGCCCGTCCGGTACAGCTGGACCTCGTGCCCACGCTTCCCAAGCTCGGTTGCGAGGCGCTGCGCGATCTGCAGCGCGAGGTCCTTCTCCTTGGCTATGACTGTCCCGGCACTGTCCTTCGCGACCGCACCGGGATCCACTCCACCGCCGGGCGTGATGATGCTGCCGTGGCCGGGATCGATGAAGATGCGGGCGGCGTGGGCGGGCTGTGCGCAGAGCAGGAAGGCGAGCGACGCGGCGAACAGGGCGCACGGCGCCGCAAGGGGCCGAGGTCTACGATTCATGGCTGCGGTCGGCCTTTCGTGTCGGGCAGCGGTGCTCTGGACCGCCGTGGGGGTCACGAATTCCCGCTATTATAGCGCGGAGTGTTCAACAAGCGCCGACGAACCCCTACAATACGTCTACCGGGGCGGCGGCGGTCGCGCTATCCTATACACTCACTCAGTCACAGCATCCATCAGGCCAGGAGTCGCCCGTTTCGTTCACAGGGCGGGACCCTGGTCTTTGTCACATCGGCGAGCGGTGTCCGCGAGGACATCGAACAGGAGAGGCGGCGCACAGTATGGAGATCGAGATCGGACGCGGCAAGACGGCACGCCGGGCCTACGGATTCGACGACATCGCGATCGTGCCGAGCAGGCGCACGCGTGACCCGCGGGACGTGAACATCTCGTGGGAGTTCTCGTACAAGGGCCGCGACTATGCCTTCCCGCTGCCCGTGCTCGCCTCTGCGATGGACGGCGTCGTCGACCCGGCCTTCGCCATCACCCTCGGCAAGCTGGGCGGTCTTGCGGTCCTCAACCTGGAGGGTATACAGACCCGTTACGCGGATCCCGCGCCGCAGCTCGACGCGATCGCGTCGTTCTCGCGTGAAGAGGCGACCCGCAAGATGCAGGAGATCTACGCTGCCGAGGACGTGAAAGCCGAACTCGTGAAGCAGCGTGTTGCGGAGATCAAGGCCGGTGGCGTGCTTGCGGCGGCCTCGCTCACACCGCAGAACGTGGAGCGGTTCATCGGCCCCGCGCTTGAAGGCGGGCTCGATATCCTCATCATCCAGGGAACCGTGGTCTCGGCTGAGCACGTGTCGAGCTATGACAAGCCGCTGGACCTCAACGGGTTCATCGCCTCGCTCGACATCCCGGTGATCGTGGGCGGTTGCTGCAGCTATCAGGGCGCACTGCACCTGATGCGGACCGGTGCCGTGGGCGTGCTCGTAGGCGTTGGCCCCGGCCATGCCTGCACGTCACGTCGCGTGCTTGGCATCGGCGTTCCGCAGTGCACCGCCATCGCTGATGCGGCGGCGGCCCGCATGCGCCACCTCGACGAGACCGGCACGTACTGCCACGTCATCGCCGACGGCGGCATGCGCACCGGCGGCGATCTGGCCAAGGCGATCGCCTGCGGCGCAGACAGCATCATGATCGGTTCCCCGCTTGCGGCGGCCGCGGAGGCTCCCGGCCGTGGGTATCACTGGGGCATGGCGACCTTCCACCCGGACCTGCCGCGCGGTACGCGCGTCTTCGCCGGTCAGAAGGGCACGCTCGAGGAGATCATGACCGGTCCCGCGCATGAGAACGACGGTACGCTCAACCTGTGCGGCGGCCTTCGCACCTCGATGGCAACCTGCGGGTACGAGAATCTCAAGGCCTTCCAGAAGGCCGAGGTCATGGTCGCGCCCGCGCTGCAGACCGAGGGCAAGACCCTCCAGCAGGCGCAGGGCGTGGGCATGGGCCGGTAGGGGCGACGAGTGACTGACTATCACGACCAGCAGCCGACCGTCCTCGTCCTCGACTTCGGCGCGCAGTACGCGCAGCTGATCGCGAGGCGCGTACGCGAAGCGCGTGTGTACTCTGAGATCGTCCCGCACGACATCAGCGCTGATGAGATCGAGCGTCGCCGTCCGGCGGCGCTCATCTTGTCGGGGGGTCCGGCAAGCGTCTACGCGCCCGGGGCCCCGACGATGGACACGCGCATCTACGACCTCGGCATCCCGATGCTCGGGTTCTGCTACGGCATGCAGCTCATGGCCCGCGACCTCGGTGGCGACCTGCCGCACACCGATGCGGGCGAGTACGGGTTCGCGGAGCTCACGGTGTTGGAGTCCGAGTGTCGGCTGCTCGAGGGCGTGCCAGAGAGCTCGCAGTGCTGGATGAGCCATCGCGACAGCGTGGGCACGCCTCCTCCTGGGTTCCTCGTGACTGCTCGCACGGCGCTCACGGCGGTCGCCGCGATGGAAGATCCCGAACGCAAGCTCTACGCGACGCAGTTCCACCCCGAGGTTGCGCATACCACCTTCGGACAGCAGGTCATCAAGACGTTCCTGCATGAGATCGCGGGCATCCCACCGGTTTGGACGATGCTCAACATCATCGATGACACCGTTGCCAAAGTGCGCGAGCAGGTAGGGACCGACCGCGTGATCTGCGCGCTTTCCGGCGGTGTCGATTCGAGCGTGGTGGCAGCCCTGCTCCACCGCGCCATCGGTGACCAGCTTACGTGCGTCTTCGTCGACCACGGGCTGTTGCGCTTGAACGAAGCGGAACAGGTGGTGCGCACGTTCCGCGACCAGTTCCATATCGACCTCGTGCACGTGGAGGCCGAGGAGCGCTACCTGTCCCTCCTGAAAGGCGTCACCGATCCCGAACAGAAGCGCCGCATCATCGGCGAGGAGTTCTGGAAGGTCTTCTTCGAGGAGGCCACCAAGCTCGAGGGTGTGAGGTGGCTCGCACAAGGCACGCTCTATCCCGATGTGATCGAAAGCGGGAACAAGACGGCGGCCAAGATCAAGAGCCACCACAACCTGATCCCGTTCCCGGAGGGCGTGCATTTCGACCTGATCGAGCCCCTGAAGGCGCTCTTCAAGGACGAGGTGCGTGCGGTGGGAAGCGAGTTGGGGCTTCCTGACGAGATCGTGCACCGTCAGCCGTTCCCGGGTCCCGGACTCGCCGTTCGGATCATCGGCGAGATCACACACGAGAAGCTGGAGACGCTCCGGAAGGCGGACGCGATCATCCGCGAGGAGATCGGCGAGTGGGACACCGAGCGCAGCGTCTGGCAGTACTTTGGCGTGCTGCCCGACATCCGCAGCGTGGGTGTGATGGGCGATGAACGTACGTATGGCCACCCGATCATCGTTCGCGCGGTGGCCTCGGCCGACGCGATGACGGCCGACTGGGCGCGGCTTCCGCATGACTTGCTCGCCAAGATGAGCAACCGCATCATCAACGAGGTGGATGGCATCAACCGTGTGGCGTACGACATCACGAGCAAGCCACCCGGAACCATCGAGTGGGAATAAGCTAGGCATCAGCGGGACACATGCGGCGCCGGGAGACCGGCGCCGCATGGCACGCGGGGTACGACCGCAGGCGAGCGAGTAGGGAGGCCATCGTGGGAGACGAGAACACGGTCCGGGACGAGGCGCGGGCGCAGGCTGAGATCGCGAGCCACAGGGCGCGCATCGACGAGATCGACTGCGAGCTCGTGCGGCTGCTGAACGAGCGGGCGACCGAATCGCTCGCCATCAGGGCGCTCAAGCCGCATGTCCACTGGGGCCTGTACGACCCCAAGCGCGAGGAGGAGATCTTCGCCAACCTGGCGCGCTGTAACACTGGGCCGCTGTACGCGGAGAATCTGCGAGAGATCTACGAGACCGTCCTGCATGTGATGAAGGAGATGCGAGGATGAGCGCCGACGGGTCGCACGCTGCCAGCCCGGTGTTGCGCGATGGCGGCGTGACCATCATCGCGGGGCCCTGCTCGGTGGAGAGCCGTGAGCAGATGCGCGAGGTTGCGGCAACGCTCAAGGAGCTCGGGGTGAGAGTCATGCGCGGCGGCGCGTTCAAGCCGCGCACATCGCCGTTCTCGTTCCAGGGGCTTGAGACGAAGGGGCTCGAACTGCTTCGCGAGGCAGCTGACGAGTATGGGCTGCTGGTGGTGACCGAAGTGACCGACTCGGCGAATGCCGCCCTCATCGACGAGTACGCGGACATCCTCCAGGTGGGCACCCGCAACATGGCGAACTTCAGCTTGCTTCGGAAGATCGGCGAGGTGACGGCTGAATCGCACAAGCCGGTGGTGTTCAAGAGGGGCATGGCTGCCACGATAGAGGAGTGGCTGCAGGCGAGCAACTACATCACGATGCATGGCAATGAGAACGTGATCCTGTGCGAGCGCGGCATCCGCACATTCGAGACCGCCTATCGGTTCACCCTCGATATCACCGCTGTGCCGGTGGTCAAGAGCCTGTCGCTGTTGCCGATCATCGTGGACGTATCACATCCGGCGGGGCGGGCCGATCTGGTGCCAGCGATCTCGCGTGCGGCGGTCGCGGTGGGCGCTGACGGCATCATGGTCGAAGTGCACCCGAATCCGCGTGAGGCGCTCTGTGACGGTCCGCAGTCGCTTGACCTTCCCGCCTTCCGTGCGCTTGTTGACGAACTGGAGAGGGTGGCCGCTGCGGTTGGCCGCCCGCTTATCTAGTCTGCCGTTCATCTGCGTCCAGCCAACATGACCGTAGTGGCCGCTCGTCGACTGAATCCTTAGGAAACCTTGAGCATGTCCGTGAGGGCTGTCACAATGTGAGTGACCGCACGACGGATACCGGCACCGTACGCGCGGTCCTGTATCCTTGAGAGAGGCGGCCGCGGTGACGTATAGCCCACTCAGCAAGATCTGTATGCACTGTGGTGCGGAGGGTTCCACGCGCATCGGCTACTGCAGTGAGTGCGGCGACGTGGTGTGTGACCGCTGCGGAAACACACAACTGAGCATGGGCACGATCAAGCCCATTCACGACGACTGCCTGAAGCATGCCGGAGAGTCGTCGTTTTCCATGATCAAGTTCGTCCAGTAGGCGGCTTCGCGCTTCAAACCTCCGCCGCTGCGGGGTACACTAACTGCCCATGACACTCTCTCTGGACGACCTCAATCCCGCCCAGCGCGACGCTGTGACCACCACCGAAGGCCCGCTTCTCGTGCTCGCCGGCGCGGGCAGCGGTAAGACACGCGTGCTCACACACCGAATCGCGCACATCATCGGGGATCTCGGCGTGTCTCCCGCCAACATCCTCGCGATCACGTTCACCAACAAGGCGGCCGCCGAGATGCGTGAGCGGCTTATCGGGCTCATCGGCCCCTCGGCGCGTCCCATGTGGGTGATGACGTTCCACGCTTTCTGCGTGCGCCTGCTGCGCGCCGACGGCGGGCGCCTCGGCTACAGTCGCTCCTTCACGATCTACGACGAGGACGACTCACGTCGGCTCCTTGCGAGCGTGCTCACCGAGCTGGACATCGACCAGAAGATGCTCACCCCCAAGGCGGTGGCGGGTCGGATCTCGACGGCGAAGAACGAGCTGCTGACACCGGGCGCGTATCGCGAGCGGGCGGCGATCCCGCCGGAGAAGGCCACGGCGCGGGTGTACGAGCTCTACCAACGCCGCCTTGCCGAGGCCAACGCGATGGACTTCGATGACCTGCTGGTGAACGCCGAGCGGCTGCTGCGCGAGAACCCGGATGTGCTCGAGTTCTACCAGGACCGCTTCAGGTACGTGCTTGTGGACGAGTATCAGGACACCAACCACGCGCAGTACGAGATCGTGAAGCGGCTCGCCTCACGAGACCGTAACCTCATGGTGGTGGGCGACGACGATCAGTCGATCTACTCATGGCGAGGGGCGGATATCCGCAACATCCTCGAGTTCGAGCGCGACTACCCTGACGCCACCGTCATCAGGCTCGAGCAGAACTACCGCTCCACCGCGACGATCCTCGCGGCGGCCAACGCCGTGGTCGCCAACAACCAAGGGCGCAAGCCCAAGACGCTTTGGACCGCCAACGTGGGAGGCGAGGCCATCATCCGGTACGCCGCCACCGACGAGCGGGACGAGGCGCGGTTCATCGCCGAGGAGGTCGAACGGCTTCTGCGCGAGGAGCATCGCTCGTACGCCGACTTCGCGGTCTTCTATCGCACCAACGCACAGTCGCGCGTGATCGAGGACATGTTCCTGCGGGCTGGCGTCCCCTATCGCCTCGTGGGCGGCACGCGCTTTTTCGATCGTGCCGAGATCCGGGACGTGATGGCATGGCTGCGGGCCACCGTGAATCCCGCTGACGTGCAGTCGCTGGTGCGCGTGATGGAGAAGCGCGCCGGCATCGGCAAGACGACCATCGAGGCGCTTCGTACGCGCGCCAACGATGAGGGGATCACGATCACCGACGCGATAACGCGTGCCGAGGCCGAGGGGTGGCTCGCCACGGCCCCGGCACGGAAGGTGAGCGCGCTTGCGGCCGAGCTGGAGGCCGCCCGGCGGACCGCCGACGCCGAGACGCTCCGGGCCAGGGTCGAGGCGATCGTGGGGATATCGGGGCTGATGGGTGCGCTCACCGCCGAAGGGACCACAGAGGCGGCCGGCCGCATCGAGAACATACGCGAGTTCTTCGGCGTGGTTGATGAATACGACGCCCAGCATGACGAGCCGGATGCTCGCACCCTGGAGGCGCTGCTCGAGTGGGTGGCGCTCAGGAGCGACCTTGACGAAATCGCCGAGGACGACCGCGCGGTGACGATGATGACGCTCCACGCGGCCAAGGGTCTCGAGTTTCCGGTGGTGTTCCTGCCGGGCATGGAGGACATGATCTTCCCGCACGCGAGCGCCATCTTCGAGCAGTCGGGTCTGGAGGAGGAGCGCCGCCTGTGCTACGTGGGCATCACGCGGGCGCGGCAGCGTCTGTACATCCTGCATGCGAGCTCGCGCATCCTCTTCGGCCAGACGCAGTACAACCCACCGAGCAGGTTCATCGGCGAGATACCCGACGAGCATCTGAAGTGCGAGGGCGTGGGTTCGGCCGGCTTCGGCGGATCCGCACCGGGCAGGGGGCGTGGCGACCGGGGCGGTTCCGTGCGGTGGGGCGGAGGCGCGTCGCGCGACGGAACGCCTGAAGGCGGGAGGGTCTACGGCTCGGGTGCGCGCGTTGAGCGCACGGTGGAGGAGCGGCCGGTGCTCGCCGCTGGTGACGTGGTGGACCACAAGGTGTTCGGCCGCGGGGTCGTGCAGTCGGTGAGCGGCGACAAGGTCAGCATCACCTTCCCTGATGGCGGGACGAAGAACCTGCTTCTGGGGTACGCTCCGATACGAAAGGTCGAGGGCTGATCCACGGCTCGAGCGAAAGGACGGCGATGGGACCGGTCTTCGTCTTCGGACACCGCAACCCCGACAACGATTCGATCTGTTCGGCGGTAGCCTACGCGCACTTGAAGAACGTCACCGACCCTGACGGGGTGTACGTTCCGGCCCGGCTCGGTCCGGTTCCGCCCGAGACCGCCTGGACGTTCGAGCGGTTCGGCGTGGACATCCCCGTTGAGATCACCCACGTGCGCACGCGCGTGCGCGACGCTATGAGCGCCGAGGTCGCCTCGATCGGCGTGTCCGAGAACCTGCTCGCCGCGGGCACGCTCATGCGCGAGCGGGGGGTCCGGGCGCTTCCCGTGGTGGATGCAGACCGCGTCGTGCGTGGCCTTCTCGACAACGGCATCCTCGCCGAGCTGTACATCAATGAGACGGAGCTTCTCGGCTTCGAGAAGATGCCGATGACCGTGGGAGAGATCGCCGAGGTCGTGGGCGGTCGCATCCTGTGCGGTAGCGGCGCGACGGCACTCACCGGCCATGTGGTGATCGGTGCCATGGAGCCCGGTACGATGGTGGCCTACATCCACCCAGGAGACACGCTGATCGTGGGCGACCGCGTACGCACGCAGCCGCTGGCGCTCGAAGCGGGTGCCGCATGCCTGATCGTGACCGGCGGGTTCGAGCCAGGCAGTGCCGTGCTCGAGCTCGCGAGCGCGAAGGGCGCGGCGATTGTCTCGAGCCCGCACGACACGTACGCCACGGCGCGCCTCGTGAACCTCGGGCACTCGGTGGGCGGCGTCATGGACCCCGCTCCGCTGCTCGTCGACCCCGATGCGCTTCTTGCCGAGGTCGCTGAAGACCTCATCGACAGCGCGCACCGCGAGGCGATCGTCGTGGACCAGGACTCGCGTCTCCTCGGCATCCTCACCCGGAGCAACCTGGCGCGCGGCGTGCGGCGCAAGGTGATCCTGCTCGACCACAACGAAGCGTCGCAGTCGGCGGTGGGAATCGAGGAGGCGTCCGTGGTGGAGATCGTCGACCACCACCGGGTGGGTGACATCCAGACGACCACGCCGATCATGTTCCTGAACCTCCCGGTCGGTTCGACCGCCACCATCGTGGCCGAGCGGTACCGCGAGCTTGGCGTCACGCCTCCCGTGGCGATGGCCGGCGTCCTGTTGTCGGCGGTGCTGACCGATACGGTGCTCCTCAAGTCGCCAACGACCACCGATGTGGACCGTGCGGTCGCTCAGCGCCTCGCCGGCCAGCTCGGTCTCGACGCGATCGAGTTCGGCCTGGAGATGTTCCGCGCCCGAGCGGCGCAGACCGGATTCTCCGCGGCGGACGCGGTGAGCCGCGACCTGAAGGAGTACCGCTCGGGTGATCTGGCGATCGGCATCGCCCAGGTTGAGACGGTGGATTCCGATGAGTATCGCAGCCGAGCCGAGGAGCTTGCCTCGGCGCTCGAAGAGTTCCGTCTGAGCCGTGGTCTCGATCTGGCGATGCTCCTGGTCACTGACGTGGTGAAGGAGGGGAGCGAGGTGTTCGCGGCCGGAAAGGTGCGGATCGCCGAACGGTCACTGGGCATCGATCTGAGCGCCGGTTCGGCATGGATGGACGGCGTGCTCTCACGCAAGAAGCAGGTGGCGTCTCGTCTCCTCGAGTCGATCGGAGGCTGACGGTGTTCCGGAGCGGTCACGATTCGTGGCAGCGGGACCCCATGCCGGGGATGCTCGTCATCATCGCGGGCGTGTTGCTCGGTGGGTTCGTGGCGCTCGGTCTCGCTCTCGTTTTCGCGCCCGCGTTCGTGCGTTTCGACATGAGCGTTTCCGAGGCGATACGCGGCATCTCGTGGCCGTGGCTCGACCCTGTGGCCCGCTTTGCCACGTGGGTGGGCGACTTCTGGCCGATGGCTACCCTCACGACGCTGACCGGTCTGGGGCTGTGGCTCCGCGGTCACCGTACCTCGGCCACCACGCTCGTGTTCACCGTTGCGCTCGGCTCGCTCCTCGGCGCCGGGCTGAAGCTGCTGTTCGGGCGTGTCCGCCCTGCGCTCGAGGTGGCACGCATCGCCCTGCCCGAGTCGTATAGCTTCCCCTCGGGTCACGCGCTCTCGAGCGTGCTGTTCTTCGGCTCGGTCGCGTTCCTGATCATGCTGCACGTGAAGAACCTCAAGCGAGCGACAGCCGGGGCCGCGGTCTGCCTGCTCGCGGCGTTCTCAATCGCGATCGCCAGGGTCTACCTCGGGGTGCACTACTTCGGGGACATCGTGGGCTCGTGGCTGCTCGGCTTCGGGCTGCTCACTGTGATGATGCTCGTATCGGCGCGATGGGGCGCGAGCGGCACTACCGGCACTACCTGACGCGTGGGATCCGCACGGTCACGGTGGTCCCTTCGCCGGAGTGCGACGTGATGGCGACCGTACCGCGTGCACGTTCCACCGCATTACGCACGAGCGACAGCCCCAGCCCGGTCCCTCCGCTCTCGCGTGAACGCGCACGGTCGACCCGGTAGAAGCGCTCAAAGACCCGTTCCAGGTCGGCCTCCGGGATCCCGATGCCGGTATCGCTGACGGTGATAGCGACCTCGGCGTCGCTTGCCGTCACTGAAACGCAGACACCTCCGGACTCCGTATACGTGATCGCGTTGGAGAGCAGGTTGTCGAGGACGATAGCGAGATCGGCCGCGTCCATGGCCACGGCGATGTCCTGCCCCGCGATAGCGGACAGGTCCACGCTGAGCGTAAGATCGCGTTGACTCGCGGCGCGCCGATGGGCCGAGCAGGCGAGGTCCACGCTTCGTCGGACCTCGGCGATCGCGTCGGGGCCGGGAAGCCGTTCCATGCGTGAGAGGTCGAGCAGATCGGCCACCAGCTGACGGAGTCGTGCCGCCTCGCCCCGGATCTGACTGATGAACGCGAGCGCTTGCTCGACGTCGCCATCGTGAGCGGCGTTGTCGGCGCTCTCGGCGAGGAGGAGTATGCCCGCGGTCGGAGTCTTGAGCTCGTGCGACGCGTTGGCCACGAAGTCGGCACGCACGGCGTCGAGCCGCATGCGGTCGGTCGTGTCCGTGATGGCGATGAGCGCGCGGCGACCGCCCGGACCGTGACCGAGCGGCACGATGCGCAGCCGGTGGTAGCGCTGGTAGGGGTCGGGGCCGAGCTCGACGGTCGCGGGCGCATTGTCAAGAAGGTGATCTTCGATCGCGGCCACGAGGGAGGCGGAGAGCCCCGACTCCGCGAGCGCGCGGCCCTCGATGGTCTGCGCCGAGCCGCGGAGCAGCAGCCCGGTCTTGCGGTTTACCAGCGCGACACGGCCGTCCTCGAGCAGCACGACCGCGTCATCAAGTCCGTCGACCGCCATGCGCAGCGCGTGCTGTTCCGTTTGCAGCTGCCGGATGCGGTCACGCATCTGCGTGGCGAGAGCGGCGAGCGCTTCACCAAGCGGCGCGAGCGCTGCATTCGTCGGTGGTATCGGCGTTCCGAGGTCTCCGTCGGCCATCGCGCGCGCGGCATCGGCCAGGCGGTCGACGGGACGCGCCGTGACCGCCGTCACGCGCCAGGCGAGCAGGAGGGCGCCGAGCGTGCCGATCGCAAGCAGGATGAGGCCGGTCGTGCGGAGCTCGCCGGTGAGGGCGTTCACCGCGGCAAGCGACGTGGAGGCGCGCACGGCCACTCGCTCGCCGGTAACCACAGCCGGAACCGCTACATACAGGCGGTCGACGTCCTGGGTATCGGAGCGCCTGATATCGGTGCCGTCACGGCCCGCCAGGGCCGCCGAGATCTCGGGACGGTCGCCATGGTTCTCGAGCGCGGAAGGCTCTTCCTCGCTGTCCGCGATCACCGTACCGTCGCTCGCAACGACCGTGATCCGCAGCCCGGTCTCTTCGCCGAGGCGCTCGGCGGTCGCCTGCAAGTCGCTGTCAGCCTCGCCAAAGAGCAGCGCAGCCGATCGCGCCGATCCGGTCAGGTAGCTGGTCTCCCGCTCGGTCACCTCGCTGGCGAGCGGACCGTACAGACTCCACGTCCATGCGACCGCGAGCACCAGCGCGATCGAGAGCGCTCCCGCAAGCAGACGCAGGCGATAGGGGGTGATACGCCGCGATGAGAGCTGGTTCACCGTGCGTCACCGCTGGGATCGTCGTAGCCAACGAGCGTTGGGTCGAACCGGTAGCCCACGCCGTGCACGGTGTGTATGTACTGATACGGCGAACGTTCCTCAAGCGCCTGGCGCAGGCGGCGGATGTGCACGTCGATCGTGCGTGACGAGGGGAGGAACTCATAGCCCCAGACTTCACGGGCGAGGCGCTGCCGCGACATGAGCTGTCCGCTGTTGCGCGCCAGGGCGAGCAGCAGCTGGTACTCCTTGAGGCGAAGCTTCACCGGCTCGCCACCGATGGTTGCGCGCAGCTGCGCCGGTTCCAGGACAAGGTCGCCGGCCTCGATCAGGTCGTTCGCCTCGAGCACCACGCGCTCGCGGACCCGCCGGAGGTTGGCGCGCACACGCGCGAGCAGCTCCTCCATGGAGAACGGCTTCGTCACGTAGTCGTCGGCGCCGGCGTCCAGACCGCGGATGGTGTCGCGCCCGCCGTCGAGTGCCGTTACCATGATGATGGCGACCTCGGTGTTCTCCCGACGGACCTCCTCGGCGAAGCGGTAGCCGTCGATGCCGGGAAGCATGAGGTCGAGCAGGATGAGATCGGGCTGCTCGGCGCGCGCCAGCGTGAGGCCGTCGAAGCCGTCGCCGGCGGCGCTCACCTCGAATCCCGCTCGCTTCAGCGCGTAGCTGACGGTCTGTCTGATGATCGGGTCGTCTTCGACCACGAGGATCCGCGTCATGACACCTCTTTGTCCCAGCCGGTTACTGCCTGCATTCTGCCACCGTGCGCCGGGATTGAACATGCATGTAACAAAGAGTTCACAGGAAGGCAGTGGAATTCACATTGGTGCAACCATCCGCCTCCCGTGTCTTCGTAGTCTGGCAAAGGACCGGTCCCCTGCGGCCGGGCAGCGATGTCGAGACGAAGGAGTCATACGTGGATCTCAAGAGGTTGGTAGCACCCGGCCTTGCCGTGCTGATGCTCGCCGGCACCATGGCGTTCGCCGGATGCAGCGCGGAGGAGGACCCGGCCGTCGAGGAAGAGCCGGCTGCTGAAGAGGTGACCGGGGAGCTCGAGGGCTCGATCACCGTGCAGGGTTCGGACACCCTGCTGAACGTCGCCACCGCATGGAGCGACGCGTTCATGGATGAGAACCCCGGCGTGGACATCTCGGTCCAGGGCGGCGGTTCGGGCACCGGCATCGCCGCGCTGATCAACGGCACGGTCGATTTCGCCAACGCTTCGCGCGAGATCAAGGACGAAGAGATCGCCGAGGCTGAGGGCAAGGGTATGTCGATCGTGGAGCACCAGGTGGCCATCGATGGCATCGCGGTCGTGGTCAACCCGGCCAACGGTGTCTCGGAGCTCTCGCTCGACGATCTGGGCAAGATCTTCCGCGGCGAGATCACCAACTGGAAGGACGTCGGCGGCATCGACGCTGAGATCGTGCTGCTCTCGCGTGACAGCTCCTCGGGCACGTACGAGTTCTTCAAGGAGGCTGTTGTTGGCGAGGACCTCGAGTACGCCGCCTCCGCCAAGCTCCTCCCCTCGAACCAGGCGATCGCCGATGAGGTGAAGGCCAACGAGGCCGGCATCGGCTACATCGGTCTCGGCTACCTCACGCCCGATGTGAAGGTCGTTGCCATCGACGGCGTGGAGGCCTCGGTTGCGACCGCCGCCGACGGCTCGTACCCGATCAGCCGCTACCTGTACATGTACAGTGATGGTGAGCCTGAGGGTGTCATGGCCGCATACCTCGACTGGATCCTCGGCGCCGAGGGTCAGAAGCTCGTCGAGGACGAGGGCTTCGTCCCGCTTCCGTAAACCGTATGAGCATCCCTCCCTCCCACGGTGAGCGGCGCCGCGGCCGCACGACCATGCGTCGTGCGGCCGAAGGCGTTGTTCTCGCCTTCATCTACGTATGTGGCTGGCTCGCCATCATCATCCTGGCGGCCATCGCGCTGTTCCTGATCTTGAACTCCGTTCGTGCGCTCAACGAGGCCGGACTCGGATCGATGCTGTCCGGCACCGCCTGGTACCCCACGTCGAATCCAGGCAAGTTCGGGATGTTGCCGCTGATTCTCGGGTCCCTCCTTGTGACCGCGGTCGCGTTGGTGGTATCGGTTCCCCTCGGTGTCGCGGCGGCGGTGTTCATCTCGGAGTTCTCGGGGACCGGGGTCAAGGACATCATGAAGTCGATCATCGAGTTCATGGCGGCGGTCCCCTCGGTCGTGTACGGTCTGATCGGTGTGGCTGTGGTCATCCCGCTTGTGAAGGATGTCTTCGCGCTCAACAGCGGTATGACGGCGCTTGCTGGCGGCATCGTGCTCGGTGTGATGTCGCTTCCCACGGTGATCTCCATCTCGGAGGACGCGCTGCACGCGGTGCCATTCGATCTGCGCCAGGGCTCTGCGGCGCTTGGCAACACGCGCTGGCAGACCACCTACAAAGTGACCATTCCCGCCGCGAGTTCCGGTATCTTCGCGGCGGTCATGCTCGGTCTCGGGCGCGCCATCGGTGAGACGATGGCTGTGCTCATGCTGACCGGCAATGCGGCGATCATGCCCACGAGCGTGCTGGAGTCGGTGCGTACCATGACCGGCACCATCGCGGCGGAGATGGGGGAGGTCGTGCAAGGCGGCCTCCACTACTCTGTGCTGTTCGCTGTGGGTCTGGTGCTGTTCGTGATCACGTTCGCGATCAATCTGGCCGCCGACCTGGTGCTCGAAGGTCAGCGGAAGAGGTGGCGCCGATGAGTAGGACGTCGCGGACTCGCAGGGCGCGCAGCGCCGAAGCGGTGGCCAGGATCCTTACGGGCGGCGCGGCGCTTGGCGTCGTCGCGGTCGCGCTGTTCGTGCTCGGATACATCGTGTACAACGGTATCGGAGCGATCGACTTCACGTTCCTCACCGATGTCCCTCGCGACCGAGGTCGTGAGGGTGGCATCCTCCCCGTCATCGTGGGCACGATCTGGGTGACCACCGCTACCGCGGCGCTCACGCTTCCGATCGGCGTGCTTGCGGGCATCTATCTATCGGAGTACGCGCCCCGCAATCTCGCCACCCGTGCGATCCGCCTTGCGATCACCAACATGGCGGGCGTGCCGTCGATCGTGTACGGCCTGTTCGGGCTCGCCGCGTTCGTGCTGACGGCCGGGCTCGGCCGGTCGATCATCGCCTCGGCGCTCACGCTTACCTGCATGACGCTGCCGGTCGTGATCACCGCCACCGAGGAGGCTTTGCGACAGATCCCGCAGGATCTGCGGCAGGCGTCGCTCGCGCTTGGCGCCACCCGGCTGCGGACCATCTACAAAGTGGTCCTGCCCGCGGCGGCACCGGGTATCATCACCGGCTCGATCTTGGGACTCGCGCGTGCCGCTGGAGAGACGGCACCGATCCTGTTCACTGGCGCCGTGTTCCAGATGCGGCGGCTGCCCGAGGATCTGTCGTCGCAGTTCATGTCCCTGCCATATCACATCTACGCACAGGTCACATCGGTGCCTGGCTGGAACCGTACGCTCGTGTGGGGGACCGCGCTCGTCCTGGTCGCCGGCGTGAGCGTTGTCAGCGTCATCGCCGCCCTCTGGCGGTCGGCGCAGAGGAGGAGGGTGAAGTGGTGACAGCACTGCTGCTGGAGCGCGAGGGCGCGGCGCCGCTCGGAGCGCCGCACATGCACGTTCGGGAGGCGGCCGAAGTGGCGACCCGCGATGAGGCTTCGTCAACGATCCGGGGCAGCTTCTCGCTCACAGGCGTATCTGTCGCGTACGGACGCGACCAGGTCATAGAGGGCGTGGACATGGAGATCCCCCCACGCTCAGTGACGGCGCTCATCGGCCCTTCGGGGTGTGGCAAGTCCACGCTGCTGCGGTGCCTGAACCGGATGAACGACGAACTCGGCAACGTCACCGTGGGCGGCCGCATCACGCTCGACGGGGTGGACATCATGGGAAAGGCCATGGACCCCGTTGAGCTGAGGATGCGTGTGGGGCAGGTGTTCCAGCGGCCCAATCCCTTCCCGATGAGCATCTATGACAACGTCGCGTACGGTCCGCGCACACAGGGCATCCGGCGCAAGGCCGAGCTCGATGCGCTCGTGGAGGAGTCCCTGAAGGGTTCAGCCCTCTGGGACGAGGTGAAGAAGAGCCTCAAGAAGCACGCGTTCGAGCTTTCAGGCGGACAGCAGCAGCGGCTGTGCATCGCGCGGGCGCTTGCCACCAAGCCGGAAGTCATCCTGATGGACGAGCCCGCCTCGGCGCTGGACCCCATCTCGACGCAGCAGATCGAGGACACCATCGCGAAGCTCAAGGACTCGGTGACGATCGTCATCGTCACACATAACATGCAGCAAGCGGCCCGGATCTCGGACCAGACCGCGTTCATGTTGCGTGAGAGCTTGGAAGCGCCGGCGCACCTCATCGAGATCGGCGACACCAAGAAGATGTTCACGAACCCCGATGATCCGCGCACGGAATCGTACATCACCGGTCGATTCGGGTAGGCCGTCGTATAGGGACGATGCGGGGCAGGCGGCTGGCGCGGCCTATAGGCGCCGGACAGGCCCCCGAAAAAAGTAGGAGCGAGGCGCATGGGGGGTGCGCCTCGCTTCAGTTGAGCGGCGATTCCCCGCGTCCGAGGGGGGAGGGATGGCGGGTCGCACTGCTCGCAGAGGGTAAAGCAACGGGTGTGCCAACGTGGTGCCCGGCGGCAAGAAAAGCGAAAAGAAGAAGGGCGGCTGCTCATGAGCAACCGCCCTTCAACATGTCCGCTGCACGGGCCTACTGGCAGGTATACCCGCCGTCGACCGTCATGTTCGAGCCGGTGACGAACGACGCTTCGTCGGACGCGAGCCACACGATCAGGTTCGCGACCTCGTCGGCGGTCCCCAGGCGGTTCATCGCATGCTTGCTCGCGATGAAGTTGTAGCCGTCGGTGCCGGGAGTGATGCCCGTCTTCGTGAGCAGCGGTGTCTCGATGAACCCGGGGTGCACGGAGTTCACGCGGATACCCTGCTGGGCGTACTCGGTGGCCGCCGCCTTGGTGAGACCCGATACGCCGTGCTTGGCGGCGACGTAGGCAGGGGCGGTGCTCCAGCCTACGAGGCCGAGGATGCTGGAGACGTTCACGACCGATCCGCCGCCGGAGGCGAGGATCGCGGGGATGCCGTAGCGCATGCCGTAGAACACGCCGTTCAGGTTGATGCCGATGACCTTGTGCCAGTCCTCGAGCGAGTAATCGCCTGTGAGGTTGGCCTCTCCGCCGATACCGGCGTTGTTCACCACGATGTGGAGCCCGCCGAATGCGTCGACAGCGGCCGCAACGGCGGCTTCCACCTCTTCGGCCTTGGACACGTCCGCACGCACGAAGACGGCCTCGCTGCCGGCGTTGGCCACCATCGCCACGGTCTCCGCTCCGCCCGCCTCGTCCACGTCGGAGACGACGATCTTCGCCCCGCCGCGAGCGAACCCGAGCGCCGCCTCGCGTCCGATGCCCGAACCAGCACCGGTGATGAGCGCCACCTTACCCTCGAATCCTGCCATTGGTACCCCTTTCCTATGTTGCTAGATACCTGCCACGTAGGCATTGTAACAATAGTTACAGCCTTGTACAGAGGGGGTCGTGGAGGAGGGGCGTCAGGCGCAGGCACGTCTGCCGGGATGACGCGGCCACGTCGCAGCCGAACGCGAGCGCGCCGCCCCCGTGGTGCGGGAGCGGCGCGCTGGGTGACGCATCGTCGGGCGGTTCCTACACGATGCCCTGGGCCATCATCGCGCGGGCAACCTTCATGAAGCCTGCGATGTTCGCGCCGTTCACGTAGTTGCCCGGGGTGCCGTACTCCTCGGCGGCCTGCACGCAGGACCGGTGGATCGACTGCATGATCCCGCGCAGCCGGGTGTCGACTTCCTCGCGGCTCCACGACAGGCGCATGCTGTTCTGCGACATCTCGAGTCCGGAGGTGGCCACGCCTCCGGCGTTGCTGGCCTTGCCCGGCGCGTACATGATGCCCGCCTGGATGAACGCGTGGGCGGCATCGGCATCGGAGGGCATGTTCGCGCCCTCGGCGACGAGGCGCACCCCGTTGGCCAGGAGATTGGCCGCGTCGACGCCGTTGATCTCGTTTTGCGTGGCAGAAGGGAAGGCGCAGTCGGCCTTGATCGCCCACAGCGGGTTATAGCCGAGCGACGGGTCGACCGGCGTGTAGACGGCTGTGCTGTACTTCTCCGCGTACTCGGCGATACGACCGCGCTTCACGTTCTTGAGCTCCATCAGGAAGGCGAGCTTCTCGCGATCGATGCCGGCCTCGTCGTAGATGAAGCCGTTCGAGTCCGATGCCGTGACCACCGTGCCGCCGAGGTCGAGGATCTTCTCGATCGTGTACTGCGCGACGTTGCCCGAGCCTGACACGAGGCACGTCTTGCCCTCGAAGGTCTCGCCCTTGACTGCGAGCATCTCAGCGGCGAAGTAGACGCAGCCGTAGCCGGTGGCCTCGGGACGGATCAGAGAACCGCCCCAGTCGAGGCCCTTGCCGGTGAGCACACCGGTGAACTCGTTGCGGAGCCGCTTGTACTGGCCGAACATGAACCCGATCTCGCGAGCGCCCACGCCGATGTCGCCGGCCGGCACATCGGTATCGGGGCCGATATGACGCTGGAGCTCGGTCATGAAGCTCTGGCAGAACCGCATGACCTCGGCTTCGCTCTTGCCCTTGGGGTCGAAGTCGCTGCCGCCCTTGCCGCCGCCCATCGGCAGCGTGGTGAGCGAGTTCTTGAAGACCTGCTCGAAGGCGAGGAACTTCAGGATGCCGAG
This sequence comes from Actinomycetes bacterium, assembly GCA_022839745.1. Taxonomy (GTDB): domain Bacteria; phylum Actinomycetota; class Coriobacteriia; order Anaerosomatales; family Anaerosomataceae; genus Anaerosoma. The sequence continues at coordinate 9,975 of JALHJB010000015.1, read as the reverse complement.
GTTGACCGAGGGGTGGAACCGGAGGCCGCCCTTGTAGGGGCCGATCGCGCTGTTCATCTCGATACGGAAGCCGCGGTTCACGTGGACGTCGCCGTTGTCGGCTTGCCACGGCACGCGGAAGATGATGACGCGCTCGGGTTCGACCATGCGCTCGAGGATCCGCGCGTTGCGGAACTCGGGGTGGCGGTCGAGGACGACGCTACATGATTCGACGACCTCGGAGACAGCCTGATGGAACTCCGGCTCCCCCGGGTTCTTCGCCTTCACGGCGTCCATGAGATCGGTGGCGTACCCTGACATCGAAAAGCCCCCTTCAGATGACGAACGTGCTTGAATTTGCGCTAGTGTAGCGTACTGTGTTCGCATCATGAGATGACGTTTCGGCAAACGGGCAGCAGTCACAGGGAGGAACCATGCCCCAGGAGCTCCGGCACGATGTGATCCAGAAGATCAAGGATCAGAAGATCGAGTTCATCCACCTGTGGTTCACGGACGTTCTCGGCTTTCTGAAGAGCTTCACGATGGATGTGGAGGAACTCGAGAACGCGATGATCGAGGGGATGGGCTTTGACGGAAGCTCCATCCAGGGATTCGCGCGGATCGAAGAGTCGGACATGATCGCGTATCCCGACCCCACCACGCTGAAGATCCTGCCGTGGAGGACGGGCGGGCAGCTCATGGCCACGATGTTCTGCGACATCGTGCGTCCCGATGGCACGCCGTACGAGGCCGATCCCCGCTACGTGCTCAAGCGCCAGCTCGAGCGCGCGGCGAAGCTGGGCTTCACGTTCTACGTGGGGCCAGAGCTCGAGTACTACTACTTCAAGGACGACAAGGGCACCGAGGTCCTCGACCAGGGCACGTACTTCGACCAGACCACGCGCGATCTCGCGGTCGACCTCCGCAAGGACACCGTCCGTGCGCTCAAGCGCTTCGGCATCCATGTGGAGTACAGCCACCACGAGGTAGGGCCGAGCCAACACGAGATCGACCTCCGCTACGCTGAGGCGCTTCAGATGGCCGACAACGTCATGACCTACCGCGTGGTGGTAAAGGAGGTCGCGCAGCAAAACGGCGTCTACGCGTCGTTCATGCCCAAGCCGATGTTCGGTGAAGCCGGAAGCGGCATGCATGTGCACCAGTCGCTCTTCAAGGACGGGCGCAACGCTTTCTACGATGCCAGCGATCCGTTCCACCTTTCGGCTACGGCCAAGAGCTACATCGCGGGCATTCTCGCGCATGCCCGTGAGACATGCCTGGTCACCAACCAGTGGGTGAACAGCTACAAGCGTCTTGTATCGGGCTACGAGGCCCCCGTGTACATCTGCTGGGCACACCGCAACCGCTCGGCGCTTGTGCGCGTGCCGATGTACAAGCCAGGCAAGGAGAATGCCACCCGCGTGGAGCTCCGCTCGCCGGACCCGGCGTGCAACCCGTATCTCGCGTTCGCGGTGATGCTGGCGGCCGGCCTGGACGGCATCGAGAAGGGTCTCACGCTACCGGCCGATGTCACCGATGACGTGTATGAGATGTCCCAGGCGGAGCGCGATGCGTGCGGCATCGGCGTCCTGCCGGGCGATCTTGATGAGGCCATCGTGGAGATGGAGAAGAGCGAGCTCGTGCGCGAGGCGCTCGGTGACCAGGTCTTCGAGTACATCCTGCGCAACAAGAAGGCCGAGTGGATCAACTACCACACCCGCGTGACACCGTACGAGCTTGAGGCGTATCTGCCGCTGCTCTAGCGGCACCGGTCACGTGTATGAACGAAGGGCGCTCGGATGAGCGCCCTTCGTCGTGTGTGCGGCAGGCGGATGGTCCGCCGGTGAGGGGTAGGATCACTCGGCAGGTGCCGAGTCCTGGTACCCTTCGCCCGGCGACCAGATCATGGTGCCGTCCTCAAGGCGGTACACGGTGCCCACAGCGTAGCCTCGGCCTTCGCCCATCTCGTCGGTACGCTGGAGCCGCTCGATGCGGCCTGCTGTCTTGGTGATGATCTCCATGTCGTTCTCGCCAGGGTTCTTGACGATTGTCACGTCCTCGGCGCTGAGCAGCTCCTGGAGCCCGAAGCCCGAGAGGGCGACGATCAGGAAGCCGACCCCGATGAGTATGGCCACGTCGAACAGGTTGCCCGTGGACTCCATCGGGTCACCCCCGTGGTCGGCCAAGGTGCGCCGGCGGCGCCGCATGTACGCGCCCGAGCGGTCGTGTCGTGTGGATGCGTACATCGTCACAGCTCCGCGATCTCGAGGGCGTACTCGATGTCGTTCACGTCGCGGGTGTACACGCGCTCACGCACGGTGGAGATCCCGTAGCCGATGCCGCCGATCAGAAGGCCGACGACGGTTGTGGAGAATGCGATGACGAGATTGTCCGAGAGCGTCTGCACATCGCCTTGCGCCAGGCCTACGAGCGCCGGAGAGATCGGGATGAGCGTTCCCATCAGTCCGAGGATCGGGCCGAACCGGATGAGCATGCGGGTGCGTTCGAGCCTGCGTGCGGCCTGGCCCTCCACCTCGCTCAGCAGCTTGATCAGGTGATGCTGTTCGAAGTCATCGACGCCGAGCATCTGGGTGAACCGGCGGCCGTACCTCGCGTGCTTCAGGGCCGCTGACAGCGCGGTGATGGCGTCCTCACGTCGTCCCTCGGCGAGTGCGGTCCGGGCGGCGAGGGCCGACTCCCTGAGTGCCGACAGTGACCGCTTGCGCCAGCGGCCGATCATCTCGACGGTGAACCGTCCGGCTTCGAAGACGCCGAACACCAGGAGCGCGATCTCGGCGATCAGGACCGGATACAGGAGTGCGCTCGCCGTGGCGTAGATGATGGCATTCGGGTGGGTGGCGTAGTACACGAGGGTGTCCATGCGGTGGGGCGCTCCTTGCTCAGTAGTCGGTGGGCACGAACGAGGCGGCTGCGCGAGCGGCGCGGCCGAGCGGTACGGACAGTGCGCCCGCGGCATACAGGCCGCCGAGCAGGATCAGTCCCTCGGGTGAGGGGAGCGGCGCCGGGGTGTCGCTGGCAAGCGAGTCGACGTCGACCTCGGTGTTGACACGCTCCAGGGTCCAGCCACTGCGCGACGTTACCGGGCCCTCGAGCGTGGCGAGCGGTTCGCCGAACTGCGAGGACGCATACCCCTCCGAGGGATTCATGATCCCGCTGACCGGGCCACGCGGTGCAATCGGAACGCGGGGACGACTCCATGGACGCGCCGAGGGACGTGGACGCGTGGTGCCAGTGCCGGCACCGGGAGAGCCGTCGTCGTCGCCATCGCCGGGTGACTGTGCCGGCGCGGGCTGGTAGCCGATGGATACGCCGGTGAGCCGCGGTGTGACCGCCGGGTCGTCGGTGACGAGCGTGACGCGGTAGGTGATCAGCATGCCGTAGGTGTCCGCGGGAAGCGAACCTCCCGATGTGGTCTTCCATGCGCCGCTATCGATCCTGTATTGAAGGGTCGCGGCAGTGCCTGTGGGGGTGACCGACGCCACGCTCAGGCTCGTGAACCGCTTGCGTACGCCCGGGAGACCGCAGTCGATCTGACCCGAGGTCACTACGCCGCTCGCGGCGTGGCCGAGTTCGAGCAGGCGGGAGTTGCGGGTGTCGGCGATCAGGAGTGTGCCGGTTGGCGTGATGGTCACGCGCCGGAGGTCGTTGAGACCGAGCTCGTCGAGTCCGTCCTCCCCCGGGGTGCCGATCGAGGAAACGACGGTGCCATCCGTCGCAACGATGAGTACGCGGTCATTGCCGCTGTCGGAGATCAGCGTCGAGCCATCGTCGAGGCGCTCGGCGGAAACGGGATGGCTGAGCTGGCCCGGCCCGCTTCCGGAAACCCCGGCCTGCCCGTAGCTCCACACTACGGTTCCCTCAGGGGTGACCTCGAGTACGCGATGACCCTCGTCATCTGCGATCAGGGTGTTGCCGTTGGCAAGGCGGGTGGCCCACTTCGGCCAGTCGAGGTAGCCCTGTGCGTAGCCGTTGTCGGCAGCCCGCTGGCCCGTCACGCCGTACTGCCAGACGATCTCACCCGAGGCGCTGACCTCAAGCACCCGGCATGCCTGGTTGTCGGCGATCAGGGTGTTGCCATTGGGCATGCGAAACGCGGTGAAAGGGTCGATCAGCTTCGATGCGTCTTCCGGGCTCCCGTAGCTCCACACGATCGTCTTGTCGGGCGCTACCTCGAGCACGGTGTCCTGCATGCGGCTCACGATGAGCGTGTTGCCGTTGGCAAGACGTGTGGCGTGGAAGGGCACGAGATCGGTGTAGTCGTCGGCGGTGTACGACCACACGACGCTCCCGTCGGCGCCGATCTCGTACACGCCGAGTCCGTCACGGCTGGTGATGAGCGTGTTGCCATTGGGGAGACGCTCCACCGCGCGTGGGTCAAGGAGCGCTCCGCCGAGCATCTCGCTGTACTGCCACACGACCGTCCACGGCAGCTCGAGCCACGGACCGTCGCCGGGGGCAAGCGTGCCCCGGAGTGCCGTGATGTCGGGTTCAGACCAGGTCGCCGCGTGTGCTGGTGTGGCAACGAGGAGAAGGCCGAACGCGAGCAGCGCGCACAGCAGGCGTTTCGTCACGGCACATCCTCCTCCCGGGCGTAGGTCTGCAGTAGCGGGACGTCGACCCGCCGGAGCAGCCTAAGTACGAGGGTACCCAGCCAGCCACCCAGCGCGCCAAACACGACGTGTGTGGTCGCGGAGAGTCCGAGACCCAATGCAAGGTAGCCCGTCGGAACGCCGAGTGCAAGCGACACGAGAAGGCTTGTCACCAACTTGGCAGCGTTGGCTATCGCGCCGGCCACCGCCCCCACGAACGGATGCCCGAGATGCTCGCGGCTCATCAAGGCCGCCAGGTCCATCATCGCGCCGGGAGCGAGGTACTTCAGCCAGAGCAGCAGGCCCTCGCGACCGCCGACCACAGCCACTGCGATGATGCCCGAGACGAATCCGAGGACCGTGCCCGCCCATGGGCGGCGGACAAGCCCTCTGCCGACGAGGAGGATGGCCATCCAGGTTATTCCCGAGTGCCCGGGAACGTGGAGGGGCATGCGGAGGACGACCTTGGAGAGGGCGACGAGCGCAGCGAACAACGCGAGGACGACGAGGTCCTGCGTGGTGAAGAGCTGTCGCTTGCGGGAGCGCTTGCCGCTCATGGGTTACTCGACTTCGAGTTCGGTGATGTCACGGACGCGGTCGGCCCACGCGATGTCCGGACCGGCGATCTTCACGGTCCCACGGTTGGCGAAGTCGAGCACGACATCTCCGGTCAGCTGATCGCGCTCAAGCACGAGAAGCCCATCGTCCCTGACGCCGGGTCCTCGCACGGTCAAGCGCTCGAAATCCGTCACGCCGGCCTCGTTCAGAACATCCAGCACGGCGGGGCCCTCACCCGACTTGCCGAACTGCGAGTACGAGTGCATGGGAAGCTCATGGAGCTCATCCATCGAGAACTCAGCCAGGACCTCACCGTCCCGGGTCACGAGCAGGGGGCCGATGTCCTCCGGTGAGGTGAGGAGAAGCTCAGCACCCCAGGCGATGGCGACGAATGCGAACAGGAAGCCGAGGACGATCAGTGCGATCGTCCTCGGCCGGATTCCCTGTTCACGTCTGTGCATGCTGTGGAGTATGACGCTTCTACTGAAGGATGTTCTTGATAGCTTTGTAGACGGTCGCATCCACCGCACCGACACCACCGAAGACACGAACCTCATCGATCAGTGCCACGTTGTCCTCGAGGACGGTGGCCGTCTCGGGAACCAGCGAGTCCACACGCGTCAGCAGCAGCACGCCACCGTTCGCACCGGCCGCGGCACTGCCACCGAGGGCGTCGGGGAAGTTATAGCCGGTTGCGACAGCCACGTAGCTGTACGAGGCCAGGCCCTGTCCAACGTGCCACTGCGCCGCGAGCGCCGCGGTCTCGAAGCGACCGAGGCCTGCCCAGCGGACCAGCGGTGCGCCCAGCAGCGTCTCGAGGTCCGCCTCGGCGTTGACATCGACCGCTCCGGTGCCGCCGGCGATCATGCCGTAGGTCACGCCGAGCTCATCGATCACGGCTTCGGTCCAGGAAGGGACGCCCGTGGTCTGCACGAGCAAGACGGGTGTCTGGGTGCTGTACGCGAACGGCGAGATCGAGATCGCGTCGGCGAAGTCGTCACCGCGCACGAAGTACGCATCTGACACGTTGCCGCCGAACGCGGCCACTTCACGGGCGACCTCGGCGGCGGTCTCGTAGCGATTGACGCCAAAGACGCGCTTCACGTTGTATGTGGAGGACAGCTCGTCTTCGATGTCCTGTGAAATGACGCCTGTGCCGCCGATGAGCACGACATCGGTCGCACCGAGTCGGTCGATCTCGGCCTTCAGGTCGTCCAGCACAGTCTCATGTGCCAGTAGCAGCGGAGAGCCGTGGACACCGGCCAGGCTCGAGCCGGCGAGCGCATCGGCGAAGTCCTCACCGGTGGCGACCACAACAGTGCTTTCGATGGAGCCCGTGGCGAACGTGGAGCGAGAGACGGCGAACGCGGTCTCGTAGCGGTTGGCGCCGAAGTCGCGGGCGATCCCGTTGCGAGCCACAGCAACAGCCGTCGCGGTGTTGGAGCGCGGGCCCACGTTCGTGTCGCCGTCAACAGCACGGACGCGATACGCGTACTCGACGCCGGCAACGGTCGCCGAGTCAGTGAACGTCGTACCGTTGGTCACACCGATCATGACGGCGGGGTTCGTGGTGTACCCGGGTGAGTCGATGATCGCCACGGGCCAGCGGTAGACGTTGTAGCCGGCCAGGCCTGATCCGCCGGCGTCGGTGGCCGCATCCCACGACAGCACCATGCCGTCGGAGGTGGGTGTGGCAGTGACGCCGGTCGCGGCCGTCGGCGGCGTCGTGTCGTCCGCACCGACAGCGATATCGCAGTCGACCGGGCCGGTGGTGAAGTCGTTGATCGTGGCGGTCTGTCCACGCCTCAGATAGACGTCGACGACCGTGTCGCTCGGCACCGAGGAGCGGTAGTCGCCCGAGATGGCCCCCACCGGTCCCTGGTTCTCGTTCGCGTCATCGACAAGGCCGTTGGAGTCGTCGTCGATGCCATTGATCTCCATCTCCCAGAGGGAGTACAGCGTCGAGATCGAATCGTCCTGGTCATCGGTCGAGTCGCTCGAACGGACTGCGAAACGGCCACCGTCGATCTTCGAGCCGGTCACGGTCGCGCCGTTGTGGATCCAGGAGCCGCCGGTGGCGGCATCGAGCACCGTGACCTTCGGGGGTGCGGACGAGTTGAAGGTGGAGTCGGCACCGGACTCGGAGAGCGAGATGATGAGGTAGTAGCTACCGGACTTGGCCTCGTCACCGAACTTGCCGTACAGCCAGGTGTTTGCGATCGAGCCGTCGGCGCCGGTCGTGATGGTGGGATTGTCCTCCCAGTCGCCGCGCTCTTGCGCCCAGGAGGCGGTCTCTTCATTGAACGTGAAGCCGCGGTTGTTGACGTTCTGTGGCGTGGGCTTCGGGCTGAAACGCACCTTCACGTAGTAGGTCGTGTCGGGTGTGAGCCCGCTCGACGCGTCCGCGCTGAAACGCACGCCGAAGGGGGTGTGGTCGTTCATCACGTACGCGGGCGCCTCTACGTACGAGGTGTTGAACGGCTCCGCTGCTGAAGCCGGTACCACTGCAATCCCTCCGAGAAGCACCATCGCCGCTACCATCACGGCCGTGAACCTGCGTGCCACTCTTGATCTCGGCATACCCTCTCCCTTCATCAGGTGCATCGTCTCGACGTGGATGACTGATGCGCAAGGCTGGCGGGTCGATCCTCGACCCGGTGTGCTGGTGCGTGTCCCACGGAGAAAGCCGGCCGTGGAGCACCCTAAAGGATAGTCTAGCGTAATCCGTGCACGTTGGCCGCTTCAGTTCGACGGGCGGCCGGTGATCGGCGCGAACCTAGCGTTCGGCGGCCTCTTCGCCGGTGTGGACCGTGTCATAGCCGGCGATCGAACCGAGTGCGTTTCGGAGCCGACGCGAGGTCAGGCTGTCGAGGACAGCGTCTATGGTCTCATCACTCAGGCGGTCCTTGCGCATGACGAGGTCGTAGCGCTCCATGAATAGCGGCGTGAACGACAGGCCGGACGCCTCGGCCGACGCTCTGAGGCCGATCCCGGCGTCGGCCTGTCCTGCGGCAATCGCTGCGGCCACCGCGGTATGGGTGGGCACGACCGAGTCGTAGCCCGGTATGGCGGCAGCGTCGATACGTTCGTGGCGGAGCTGTGCATCGAGCCAGACGCGTGTGCCCGAACCCGGATTGCGGTTGACCAACCGGACCTCCGGGCGCGCCAGGTCGGCCACTCCGCGCAGCCTCAGCGGGTTGCCCGGCGCGGTGATCAACCCCTGCTCGCGATAGGCCAACGTGACCGCGAGGACCGGCATGTCGGGAAAGAGGTGCCGCAGAAACGGGGTGTTGTACTCGTTGCGCTCATCGTCGAACAGATGGCAACCGGCGATATCGCACAGTCCCTGCCGGAGCGCGATCAGCCCGTCGAGACTGCCCACAGGGACGCTCACCAGCCCTACGTGCGCTCCACCCACGTCCTCTTTGAGCTTCTCGAGCCCGAGGTCGTGACTGCCGAGCGCGATGAGCGTTCGGGGTTCGTCCGATTCCGGCGCGATGATCATATGCGCCTCGAAGGCGCCTGCCGCCGCACCGTAGTACTTCTCTGTGTAGTTGCGGACGGTGCGCTCCTCGACCAGTTGAGCGAGGCCTGCGGCAACAAGCACCTGGACGTGGTGCCTGACCCACGCCGGGTGCTTCCCGATCCGCTCACCGATCTGCGTGATAGTGAGCGGGCGGACCATGAGCATGCGCAGTATCGCCAACCGCCGGGGGTCGGCGATGGCGCTGAGCTGCGCGTGCTGATCTATGGTGGTGAGTCCGCTCATTGGCTGCAAGGGGCCTTCAGTCGACCGTGGGTGCTTCCAACACTACCAAGAGCCGTGCCAAACGCTCCTACCAGTCGTCCCCGCAGTGCCCAGAGCCATTGCCGGGGCCGGTGCCGGTGCCCGAATGACCCTGTCCCGCACCGCGCTGCTTGCCGATCGCCGACCAGGAGCCCGGGCCGGTGCTGGTGACAGGTGCGACCGGACGTCCACCCCAGAGCCGGGGGCGCAGCCAGCCCTGCGTATCCAGCGAGTCGGTCGGCTTGGGCACCTGCACGTTGCGGTCGACCGGCACCACCGTGATGCCGACTTCCTCGACAGCGCCGACGGTGGTGATCTCCGGGAAGCCACGAAGCGGTGTGCGGTACTCGACAAGCCGTCCCGCCCAGCCGCCCGCAGTCAGGCCGACACCGGCGAGCGCACCGATGATGCCGTCCTCGGTGCCGCCATGCCCCGAAAGGTGCACGCCCGCAGCCGAGGCGACCGCGTATGCGTCGGCCTGGGTCACGACCTCGATCGCGGCTCGCTGTCCGAACGCGATCACCGCGTCGAGGTTGGCTGTCTCGGACGCTACGCACAGACCCGGATCGCTGCCATCGATGAAGTGCTCGGCGATGTGTGCGGCGCCGAGTTCGGCAAGTACCGGCAGGAAGGACGCGTCGGGGACGTCGAGCACGGCGCAGCCCGAGCTGTTGTGCGAGGTGTAGGGGACATCAGGGTGCACGAGAAGCTGCTGCCGGACGACACCCCAGGTGGTGCATCCTTCAGGGAGGCGCTCTGTGAACCAGCGGACGAGCTTGCCCGTACCGCGATCCGCGCCGAGGCAGTCGGTGTCATCGAAGCAGACGTACACGCGCATCTGGCGGTCCTCTCTTGTTGTAGCGCGCCGTTCGCCGGATCCGGCGCACCGGTCATGCAAGCATACTCGGCAGGCAGTGATGCGTCACGAGCGCAGTCAGGCGCGGGAAGCATCCCACGATCTGGGGACTAGGCCGCATCAGGCAAGGAGCGGGCTCTCACGTCCCAGTGACTCTTCCATGTCTTGTTGTACCGCATCACGAG
>JALHJB010000057.1 GCA_022839745.1 Actinomycetes bacterium | reverse complement strand
GTCAATACGAACTTCGTTGCCTTCTCGCGCTATCTCGGCGATATCCACGGCCAGATCTTTGTCTTCTTCATCCTGACGGTGGCGGCGGCCGAGTCCGCCATCGGGCTGGCGATCCTGGTGGTGCTGTTCCGCAACCGCCGCACCATCCACGTCGATGACCTCGACCAACTGAAGGGTTGATCCGATGAGCGCGATGAACGAAATGAAAACGCTCTATCCCTTGGTGCCGCTCGCGCCGCTGGCAGGTTCCATCGTCGCGGGGCTCTTCGGACGCTGGGTGGGTCGCCGCGGGGCGCACACGGTGACCATCCTCGGGGTGCTCGTGGCCTTCCTCGCCTCGGTGGCGATCTATTTCGACGTCAAGGCCGGCAATACCTTCAACGGGCCGCTCTATGTCTGGGGCACGAGCGACGGGCTCTCCTTCCAGGTGGGCTTTCTCATCGATCCCCTCACGGTGATGATGATGCTCGTGGTCACCTTCGTGTCGCTGATGGTGCACATCTACACCATCGGCTACATGGCGGACGATCCGGGCTATACGCGCTTTTTCAGCTATATCTCGCTCTTTACCTTCTCGATGCTGATGCTGGTGATGGCCAACAACTTTCTGCAGCTCTTCTTCGGCTGGGAAGCGGTGGGTCTGGTGTCGTACCTGCTGATCGGTTTCTGGTATACACGCCCCAGCGCCATCTACGCCAACCTCAAGGCTTTCCTCGTCAACCGCGTCGGCGACTTCGGGTTCCTCCTGGGCATCGGGCTGGTGGCGGCCTACGCCGGCTCGCTCGACTATACCGAGGTGTTCGCCAAGGCCGAGCATCTGGCGGGGCTCACCGAGACGGTCACCGGTTGGCCGCTGGTGACCGCCATCTGCATCGCACTCTTCGTCGGCGCCATGGGCAAATCGGCCCAGGTTCCACTGCACGTGTGGCTGCCGGATTCGATGGAAGGTCCGACGCCGATCTCGGCGCTCATCCACGCCGCAACCATGGTCACGGCCGGCATCTTCATGGTGGCGCGCATGTCGCCGCTCTTCGAGCTCTCCGACACGGCGCTCTCCTTCGTGCTGATCATCGGCGCCACCACGGCGCTCTTCATGGGTTTTCTCGGGATCGTGCAGAACGACATCAAGCGCGTGGTGGCCTATTCGACCCTGTCGCAGCTCGGCTACATGACGGTGGCGCTGGGGGCATCGGCCTATTCGGCGGCGGCGTTCCACCTCATGACGCATGCCTTCTTCAAGGCGCTGCTCTTCCTCGCCGCCGGTTCGGTCATCATCGGCATGCACCACGACCAGGACATGCGCAACATGGGGGGCTTGCGCAAGTACATGCCCATCACCTGGATCACGGCGCTCATCGGCTCGCTCGCCCTCATCGGCACGCCCTTCTTCTCCGGGTTCTATTCCAAGGACACCATCATCGAGGCGGTGGCCGAGGCGAACGTCTTCGGCGCGGGGTACGCCTATTTCTGCGTGCTCGCCGGCGTCTTCGTCACGGCCTTCTACACCTTCCGCATGTACTTCCTCGTCTTCCACGGCAAAGAGCGCTTCGGCAAGGCGCACCATGGGCACGAAGCGCACGGACACGACGAACACCACGGACTCGCGCCGGGAGAGAAGCCGCACGAGTCGCCCCCGGTGGTGACGGTGCCGCTGGTGCTGCTCGCCATCCCTTCGGTGGTGATCG
>JALHJB010000014.1 GCA_022839745.1 Actinomycetes bacterium | reverse complement strand
AGATCGGCTTGCGTGATATGCGCCATGCTCCGGCCCTTCGGCAGGTACTGACGGATCAGCCCGTTGGTGTTCTCGTTGGTGCCTCGCTCCCATGAGTGGCAGGGGGTGGCGAAGCAGAACTCCACACCCGTGGCCGACTCGATGTCGCGGTAGTCGGGGAACTCCGTGCCGTTGTCCGCGGTGATCGTCAGAAACGCGTCGGGCTGCCTCCTGATGAGCTCGATGCAGCACTCCGCGGTGTCGACGGCGCGATGCCGTTGGGGTTTGCCCATCTGCAAGAAGCCGGTCGCGCGCTCCACGATGGTCACCGCGCTGTGTCTGGCCTGGCCGTCGCCCTTCACGGTGTCGATCTCCCAGCGGCCTGTCTCCTTACGGCTCTCGATCTCAGGCGGCCGCTCGGAGATGTGCCGTTTACCTGCGAGTCTTCTGCGCCAGTCGCGACCTCCGTAGCGCTTGCGACATCGCTTGTCCGCGTGGCGCAGATGGCGCCACAGGTCGCCTCCGGCGCGCCTGTCCGCCCACACGTGGAGGCAGATCGTCTCGTGGCTGATGCGCATGATGCCCTCGACGCGCAGGAAGCCTGAGACCTGTTCGGGGCTCCAGTCCATGCGCAGGCAGCGTTCCACGATCACCCAGTCATCAGCGGTGAAGTGCGCGTTGCGCCTGGACCTCGATCGTCGTCCGCGCGTCCGGGAGTCGGCTTTCGACGCCCGATACCCGGCGCCGGCGCACCGGTTGCGGCGGACCTCCCGTGAGATCGTGGAGGGGGAGCGCCGGAGGTCGCGGGCGATGACCGGCAGCGAGTGCCCCTGTCTTCTGAGCGCGGCGATGGCGTATCGTTCGCTCGAGGTGATCTGGCGGTACTTCATGTTCGGCTCCCCTGTTCTTGGCGGAGTGGAGGAGCCTGAAGTGTCCCGGATTGCCTCGCCCTCGCACCCGGGGGGCGTTGCACCTAACATCTGAATTCGCGATCCTCAACCAGCCCGTCGAGCCGACCCGTGACGGAGGTGGTCTTTCTCGCCATGGGCGCGGCGATGATGCTTCTTAGGTTGGCTCTCCACCGGCGCAGCACTGCGGCATGATGGCATACCCGGCCAACGCGCGCTGTTCGAGCACATGACGCCCGAGTGGGCACGGCAAGGCCGGCGGCACGCCGCACAGGAAGGGGCACGCTGTGGTCGACTCAGAGTCAGGAGCAGCGATGCTGTCGGCGCTGACAGAGATCCAATCTGGCCCGCTACCCGGCGTGCTGGAGCGAATCGTGGAGATGCATGATTCCTACTACGGCGCGCGATGGGGTTTCGGTGCCGCGTTCACGCGCAAGAACATGAGCGAGTTGGCCGACTTCCTCGGCGGGTTCGATGCCGGCTGCGACGGTCTGTGGACCGCGTGGGTGGGCGGGCGGGCGCATTGAAGGGTCGGTGGCCGTGAATGGTTCGTGCGCATCCATCGACGGAACAGCCGAGCTCCGCTGGCTCCTCGTTTCGGACCTGCTACGGGGCCATGGAGCCGGATCGCGGCTGCTGGGTGCGGCCCTCGGGTTCTGCTGGGACAGGGGATTCAAGAGCGTCCACCTGTGGACGTTCGCGGGCCTCGATCAAGCGCGGAAGCTCTACGACAGCGCGGGGTTCCTGCTGGTGGAGCAGCATCCTGGACGTCGCTGGGGCATCGAGGTGCTGGAGCAGAGGCTGGAGCTCGACCTACGAGCGACCCCATTGCCGAGCGCACAGTGCGTCCAGCTGCGTCGCGCGTAGCGTGGGTCCGTAGTGCGCTTCCAGTCCGCAAGCACACGCGATAGGCTGACATGGGTCCGCCCCGTTACGGTGCGGAGTGGTTCGATGAATCCGGAGAGTGGGGGAGCGCATGATCGAGCATTCGGAGCGCCAGGCGATCGTCGACGAGGAGCACCTGCGCCTCCTGCCCATCTTCTACTGGGTGTCGGGCGGCTTCTGGGCGCTGTGCGGCCTGTTCATCGCCGCCTACTTCGTCTTCATCGGGGTGATGTTCTCCGCTGTGCCGTTCGAAGAGGCCGGCGCGCCTCCGGCCGAGTTCGGCTGGGTCTTCATCGGGATGGGTGGCTTTGCGCTCGTGTTGGTAGCGGTGTTCTCCGCGCTGAAGCTCCTCGCGGGGTTCTGGATGCTCAAGCGTAAGAACCGCGTGGCGACCATGGTGGCTGCGGCGGTGAGCTGCCTCGAGTTCCCGTACGGGACGCTGGTGGGCGTTCTGACCTTCATCGTGCTCGCACGGCCCTCGGTCGCGGCGCTCTATGAGTCCGCGAAAGCCTCGAGCACGCCAGTGGAAAGCCCGCCCGCCACGCTGTGACGGGCGCAGCGGGGTATGAACTGAGGGCGGTGACGCAGTCCGGGCGCCACTGCACGGCGCGGGCGTGCGGGTGGCAACAGAGCGCCGCGATCGCCTTCGGCTGAGGAGGGTACATGGCCTCACGTGAGCAGGCTGACGAGCTTCTCGAGGCCGGTAAACGCAAGGCGGGTCTCAAGGAGCTGCGCGCACTTGCAGACGAGCACCGGAGCCGTCCGGCGTACCACGCACCGGTCGATACCGCCGAGCTCCTCATCCACCTTGCGTATGGATCCGCTTCAATCGCAAGAGCGGGAGGTCGTACTTCGGCAAGCATGTCGCGGAGGCGGCGACGCTCATGGCCGAAGCGAGGGCGCTGCTCGAGTCGGCGGGCGAGCGAGCGGACCACCCCGCGTGGGCTCGCTGGTACGCCATAGCTCGCAGGTTCGCGCTTACAGACGGTGACCGCTCTGGGACCGCCGTCATCGTTGGGGAGCAGATCAAGGCGCTGGTCGTCCTTGGCGACGCGGATTCCGAGATGATCGAGCACCTTCGGGATCTGAAGCAGCGGAACGAGAGCCCCCACATCGTGTGCTCGTAGCGGGTCGAAGGACGCGGCACGCCATTCCGGCTGACGAAGAAGCGGTGTGCTTTCGAGGGCGCCCTGCGTGGGCGCCACATGGATAGGCGGGGGAGTCGCCGGTACCCTCGAGTTGCTGTCACGAAGCCTGCGGCCGGGCGGCATGATCCTCGTCGGCGAACCCTTCTGGCGGCAGATGCCGCCGACCGAGGAGGTTGCAAGGGGATGTCACGCCACCTCCATCGCCGACTTCCTCATGCTCCCCGGACTCATCGCCTCCTTCGGCGATCCGGGCTACGACGTCGTCGAGATGGTGCTCGCTGGCCAGGACGGGTGGGACAGATACGAGGCCGCCAAGTGGCTCACGATGTGTCGGTGGCTCATCGGGCCGAGCAATGACCTGCCGGGGAGCCTGAATCGTCACCGATTCCAGCTGGAGATGGGCTCTCACCCCGACAAGGAGATCCAGCACGACTGGACAGAGCTCGGGCCGAATGCGTTCGTCATCGAGGTCCTCGACCATCTCGAGGTCCCGGAGGGGCAGCATGCCGCTACTGCCGAGGACCTGGATGCTCTGCACCAACTGTGGCTCGAGAAGCTCGACGCCTCAGGGCAGGCACTGTACCCGATGTCCCGCAGGGGCCTCTCGAATCGCACGCCACGCGCGCGGGGCTGACATCGGGCGTACGGGTACGGTACATGTGTACTCGCACTGCACGCACACTGCCGAGAGTGGGGAGCATGGATGATCAGGTCTGGGAGCCGGTCACGTTCGAGCACTGTGACCACGTGACGGGCCCCTTCTACCACGGGACGAAGTCGAGGCTGCGGCCGGGTGACGAGCTCACGCCCGGATTCGGCTCGAACTTTCAGGACGGCCGTGTATCGAACCACATCTACTTCACCGCGCTCATGGATACGGCAGCCTGGGGAGCGGAGCTTGCAACCGCACTGGCCGAGGCCGAGGAGCGGGGGCACATCTACGTCGTCGAGCCGGCGGGCCGTTCGAGGATGATCCGAACGTCACCAACAAGCGGTTCCCCGGCAACCCCACGCGGTCCTATCGGACCCGTGGACCGCTGCGGGTGATCTCCGAGGTCGAGGACTGGGAAGGACACAGCCCCGAGGTGCTCAAAGGGATGCTGGACCATCTGGCGCAGCTGCGAGAGCAGGGACTGGACGTCATCGAAGACTGACGGGGGCATCATGCATGACGACGGTGCGAGGCCGAAACGCGTGGTCGTCAACGACCTCATGCAGCAGGGGTACGAATACGTGTTGGTCCAGCCGCAGGGCGGCGGATTCGATCCTCGCTTCGAGCCCGAGCTCACTCCTGGAGAAATGCTGCACCTCGGCGTCTTCGGCGGGAAGTACCTCACCGACTGCCGGGACGAGTTTCCCGATGCCTGGTTCGAGGGTGCGAAGCTCTGCCACGAGCGGCACGTGCCCGAGCTCAACTACTTCGGCGTCAACGCGAGCCTGCCGCTGTCCGACTGGCGGAAGCGTGGATGGATCCACCCCGACGATCCGCGTGGTTGGTTCCAGTGGTACTGCCGCTACTGGATGGGGCGGCGGCTGCCGGGAGAGGACGAGCGTCAGATCGGGCGGTGGCGCGCGTTCCGCCGGCACGCGGGGCAGATACGAGCCAACTGCCTTCCGGGCGACGAGTCCTGCCGGCCAAAGCAGCGGCAGGCCTTGCTGAACTGGGCATACGACAGCCGTCGGCTGTAGGGCGCAGGTCGGCCATCCGGACCTTGTTCGCCCCGCCGACGTTGACGCCCCTGAGTAGCGCAAGGTATCTCATGGGAAGAGTCTACCCGGTGTCATTCATCGCCCGCGTCCGGACGAGTCTCCGCGTGCGGGTGAGCGGGGCGCGACAGACCGGCGACAGGAAGATGTGCACGATGGAAGAGAGCACGCCCTCAGCGGCAGTCGACGCCGTACATCGCGAGCTTCCCGGCCGAGACGCAGCGGGTGCTCCAGCGTCTCCGGGCGGTTGTGCGTTCGGTGGCGCCGGAGGCGGTCGAGACGATCAGCTACGGGATCCCCACGTTCGACCTGCACGGCAGGCACCTCGTCCATTTCGGCGGGTTCACGAAGCATGTCGGGTTCTACCCCACGCCTAGCGGCACCGAGACGTTCCAGGCCGAACTGGTCGGCTACAAGTCGGGGAAGGGGTCCGTGCAGTTCAAGCTCGACGAACCGCTGCCCGAGGACCTCATCCATCAGATCGTGGAGTTCCGTGTCCGCGAGGTCGAGGGCGAGCGGTAGCCGGGGTCGGAGCGCCGGCGTGGGTCAGCCGAGCGCCTTCGTGATCAGCGCGGCGATGCGGGCCTCTTCGGCGTCACCAAGCGTCGTGAGCGCGTATGACGTCGGCCACATGGCACCGTCATCGAGCTGTGCGATCTCCTCGAACCCGAAGGTCGCGTACCGGGCTTTGAACTTCGACGCGGACTGGAAGAAGCACAGCACCTTCCCGTCCTTCGCGTACGCGGGCATCCCGTACCAGAGTCGCGGGGTGAGCGACGGGGCGGTCTTCTCCACGATCGAATGGAACCGCATCGCCATCTCGCGGTCACCTTCAGGCATGGCCGCGATCATCTCGAGCACATCGGTCAGGCCGCCGGTCTTCTTCTTCGGAGGCCTGCGAGCGGCCTGTGCGCCCACTTCATCTCCCGCCATCGTCACATCCGCCTTTCTGGTCGTCGGCATCACCAGAGTCATTCCCACTCACCCGCTCGAGGCAACCTGCCGATGGTGACTGTGTGCAATAAGCTGGATCGACTCGCGTGCGACCTATGGGAGGGTGCGTGAGACTGTCGTTCGGCCGAGATGGGCATACGCGGCCGCGCTCCGCCGGCATGGACTATGCGGCAGGACCTGCCGACACGCGCGGTATCGCGTCCGCGCGCCGGTCTGCGTTCCTGCTTGTGGTCGGCTACGTCGTTGTCGCCTCGCTCTGGATCGGTCTCTCGGACCAGGCCCTGAGCCTGCTCGGCCTGCCGCTTGAGACGGAACGCGCGATCGCCGCGGTCAAGGGCCAGTTCTTCGTGCTCGCCACGGCTACCGCCGCCTTCATACTTCTCATGCGGCACCTCAAGCGCCTGCACGTGTCCGAGGAGCGCTACCGGCGACTCGTTGAAGGCTCTCCCGACATGGTCTACTCGATCTGCAAGAGCCGCGGTGTTCTGTACTTCTCGCCGAGGGCCGAGGTGCTGACGGGCTACACGCCCGGACAGTTGCGTGATGACCCTCAGCTCTGGTTCACGCTGGTGCATCCAGAGGATAGGAAGCCGCTTAGCGTGGCGCTCGAGCACGGCTTCCAGGGTTCGCCCGTCGATGTCGAGTTCCGCTTCCAGCGCGCCGATGGCGAGTGGCGATGGTTGCGAGTCCGCTCGGTGAGCGTCCTTCAGTCTGGCGGCGAGATCATCATCGAGGGCGTTGCATCCGACATCACCGATCGCAGGAATGCCGAAGACGAACTCCAGGACCACAAGCGCCACCTCGAGGACCTCGTGGAGGAGCGCACGGCTCAGCTGCAGCGCGTGAACGAAGACCTCAGGCAGACCACCAAGGCCAAGAGCCGGTTCTTCGCCCATATGAGCCACGAGCTGCGCACGCCGCTCAATTCCATCATCGGCTTCAGCGGTGTGCTGCTCATGCCGGGAGACGATCCGCTCTCGCCTGAGCGCACGCGGCAGGCCGAGGTCATCAATCGGTCAGGCAAGCTGCTCTTGCACCTGGTGAACAGCCTGCTCGACCTGTCCAAGCTCGAGGCGCATGCAAACGTTGTGACGCCGGAGGAGTTCGATGCTGTGGGCGTCGTCGAGGAGTGCGTCGCCGGTTCGATGCATCTTGCTGCCGAGCGCGGGCTCACTCTGCGCGCTACAGTCCCCGCCGGACCCGTCCGGATGGTCTCGGACCGGCACATGGTCGTGCAGGTGCTGCTCAACCTGCTGTCCAACGCGCTGAAGTTCACTGAGTCTGGGACGGTCGAGGTCATACTCACGCAGCATGAGGGTGCGGTGGACTTCATCGTGCGCGACACCGGTCCCGGTATCGCGAGTGAGCACCTCGAGGGCATCTTCGACGAGTTCTGGCAGGTCACCGACTATCCGGCCGTGCGCAGACAAGGCACCGGACTCGGACTGGCGATCTCCCGTCAACTCGCCGAGCTGCTCGGCGGCACGCTCACCGTCGAGAGTGAGCAGGGGGTAGGCTCCACGTTCACACTCGCCCTGCCGGTGTCCATTTGCCCGACGACCGCCGAGGTCCGGGGCGCATGATCATCGAATCGCGCACGCTGACCCACTACGCACGCTTGTGGAAGCTTCGCGCCGCACGGACGCTGGCAATGGCCGCGCGCGTGCCCTCGACCACGAAGGTCAGCTGCGGCTACAGTTGGTAGCCGATGGTGCGTGGCAGCGCCCAGTGGAGAGCACATGATCTGTCCGAGTTGTGCACAGCGGTTCACTCTCACGCTTGCCCGGTATATGGGTGTGGCGTTCGCGCGGTTCGCATGTCCGCACTGCGGCGCCAGGCTCCGGCTGCGCCAGACGTGGTACTACTGGGTGTGGCTTCTCTTCTTCGGCATCATCGCCATCGTGGTGCCGGCACAGGCGTTGGTCTGGGCGGGACTTCCGGGGCTCGTCGTGGCGATCGTATCGCTTGGCGTCCTCGGCGTGGCGCTTGACTGGCGTCTTGAGGCCCGGACAGCTACCCCGGTGCTCATCGGTCCGGTGTCCGATCGTGAGTAGCAGTCGGGTCCCGTACGTCGGAGGGGTGGTCGCCGCCGCGTACCTCGCGTTCAGCATCGTCACCTTCGCCGTCTACGCATGGGACAAGTCCACGGCGCGTCGTGGCGCCAGAAGGGTGCCCGAGTCGACGCTGCACGTGCTTGCCCTGCTCGGCGGGTGGCCGGGTGCGCTTGTGGCGCAACAGGCGCTGCGGCACAAGACCCGCAAGCAGCCGTTCAGGACCATCTACTGGCTCACCGTGCTGGTGAACTGCATCGTCCTCGTCCTGGCCCGGGCGTTCGTTGTCGACTGACGCCTCGCTCCGGGCGGCCACGATCGCACTGCGGATCGGCACCTAGCTTCCGTCGGGCATTGCCGCGGGGGTGTCGGGGCAGCCCTTCCATGCGGTGAGCGCCTCGACCGCCTCGGCAACCGAGAGCGCGGGCGCTGGCGCCGCAGGGTCCCGCTCGCGGAGCCGGGCGAACAGCTCCGCCAGGATCGGGGGCGTCACGTTTCCTTCGGCGAGGATGTCCGCATGCGAGAACAGTTCTTCCGGTGTGCCGGCAAGCGCGATACGCCCGCCGGGAGCGAGCACGTACGCGTAGTCGGCGAACTCGGGCACCGAGTCGATGTCGTGCGTGGACATGACGATCGTCATCCGCCGTTCGCGGGCCAGTCCGTCCATCAGCGCAAGAAGCGCCGAGCGCGACGTGGGGTCGAGCCCCTCGAACGGCTCGTCGAGCACGAGGAGCTCTGGGTCCATCACGAGGGCGCCAGCGAGTGCGACCTTGCGCTTCTCGCCACCGGAGAGGTTGTGCGGCACGCGGTCGGCGAGGTGGTCGATGCCGAGGAGCTCCAGAGCCGTGTGTGCGCGGGCGAGGGCCTCGCTCTCGGGCAGGCCGTACTGCCGGGGCGAGAAGGCCACATCGTCGATCACGGTAGGGGCAAGGAGTTGTTCGTCCACGTTCTGGAGCACCACGCCGATGCGCCGCCGGATCGCCGGCCAGTTCTCGGACGGGGAGACACCGAACACGCTGACCGCGCCCTCCTGCGGCTTCATGAGGCCAAGTATGTGGTACAGCATGGTCGTCTTGCCGGAGCCGTTCGGTCCGAGCACGGCAACGCGAGCGCCGGTGTGCGCGAGGAAGTCGAGGCCGCAGAGATGCACGCTCGTGCCGTCCTCATAGGTGTGGCGTACGCAGCTGATGCGGATGATCTCCTCGGCATCGGCGAGTCGGCCGTGGTCGTGGGCGTGCGTGTTCATGCGCGTCTCCGTCCGATCAACAGTCCGGTCGCGAGGTCGACAGCTCCCGCGATCGTCACAATCCATGCGTATCCGCCCAGGCTAGGCACCAGGCGGAAGGCGAGCACCACGGTGAGGACCAAGGCGGCGTAGAGCACCGCGGCACCATCGGCGGCGCGGTCCGTGCTGCGTTTGCCGCTCACGCGCAGTCCGCCCTCGTAGCCGCGCAGGTACAGGATGTCGTACTCGCGCTGTGACAGGTCGAGCGAGTACAGCAGCAGTCCGCCGAGCGCTCGCACGGTCGCTTTCGCCGAGCGGATGGGCTGGCGTGCCGAGAGCCCCGCGCGCAGCCGCACGGCGCGGGTGAGGTCGGCGAACTTCTCGGCCAGGATGAACAGCGAGCGGTACGTCATCAGGAGCGCATCGCCCACCACCTGCGGCGTGACGCGCTGGATGGGCGCGAAGACCTGCGGATAGGGCGTCGAGAACATGAGGATCACCACCGTGAGCGCCGCAGTCACCGCCTTGAGCACCACGAGCGCGCCGGTCACGGGGCCCGGCGCCGCCGCGAAGGCGAAGATCAGCGCGAAGAGCGCGGGGTACAGCGCAAGCGGCAGCATCTGGCGGACCGGCAGCCTCACGGCCGCGCCCGCGCCCGTGAGCGAGAGGGCCACGCCCGCCGCCAGGAGCGGGTCGTTCACGGCGACAACGGCTCCGAGCAGCAGTCCCGCGGCGGCCAGCTTGCTCGCCGGAGCGGCCCGGTGCAGCAGTGTGTCGCCGGAGATGGCCGAGCGGTCGACGGCGGTCACATCCATCAGTGGCCCCCGTGTTCATCGCCGATACGCGGTGTCCGTCCGAGCCCGCTTACGCCCGCGAACAGGAGCGAGGGGCGCACCCGTGCAACGTAGCCGAGGATCCCCGCGGTCACAAGCGACTCAAGCAGCCAACCGATCGGGCCGAGGGTGTACACGACCGCGGCGAACCGGGACACCGACAGGGCGGTGCCATGGGCGTGCGCATCATCCTCGTGCGTCGCGGTCTCCCCGTCATGCGGATCGGCGTCGTCATGTCCGTCTTCGCCGCCATCACCATCAAGGTCCTCGTGCTCATGATCGTGTTCCGTTTCGGCCTCTCCGGCTTCATGCCCGTGCCCGAGCAGTCCGATCGAGAACAGCTCGCCGGAGAAAGGATTGCGGAACTCGAGGGTCTCGGAATCGAGCGCCCCGGTCTCACGGGTCGTCGCGCCGGTCCCCGCGAGCGCAACGATTCCCACAAGCATCGTGGTGGTGATCGCGAGCGTGAGTACGGTCGAGATCACCGCCACAGGTCGCACGCGCGCGATACCGAACACGCGGGTGCCGCCCCGGACGAACGCCCAGCCGAGCGCGATCTCGGTGGCGATCACAAGCGTGTTGAGCCCAACGACCGTGATCCCACCATGACCGAGTAGCGCCAGCACCAGGACGACGATGAACGCCGAGATCATGCCGAGCCAGGGGCCCAGAAGCACACCGGCGATCACGGTGAGGTTCACGTGGTAGGCGATCGGCACGATCTCGCTCGACATCGAGACGAGCACCAGCGCCGAGACCGCGCCGATGATCGGCACCGCGCGCCTTGAGCCCGCGCGCATGGCTCTGCGCGATGCGAGGCCGAGCAGGGCGGCCGTGACGAGCCATCCGCCGAGCCAGAGCCACCAGGGGAGCACCCCGTCAGGGATGTGGATGTGGGACATCAGGCGCCTTCCCGCTGGCGACAACGGCTGCACAGGCCGTACAGGACGATCTGATGGCTCGTGACCAGGTGGCCCTCACGCTCGGCTGCGTTCAGTGTCGCTTCATCGATTGGGCATTCGATCCCCACCACGCGGCCGCACCCGGTGCACACCAGGTGATGGTGATGATCGTTCCTGGCGCATGCCGCAAGCAGCGCGGACCCGTCGCGTTCGCCCACCGACGCGAGCGCGCCAGCTTCCTGCATTGCGGCGATGGCCCGGTAGATGGTCGCGAGACCGATGCCGGGCGTGTGGGCCGCCACAGCCCGGTGTAGGTCCTCTGCGGTGAACGCGCCGCGCATGAGCGGCACGACCTCGGCGATGGCGGCGCGCTGTGCGCTTACACGGGCGCGACCGTAGAGCGTGGTCGTGTTTGCGCAATCGCCATGTGTCGCATCGGGGTGGGGCATCAGGACTCCTAAGTGAGAACTATTCTCACTTCGCGAGTATGGCACATCACACCGTTCCCGCAACCCTGCGTGTGGGTTAGCATTGGGGCGTCTCCTGAGAGGGGTCGCGTGTGAACATCAGCCAGCTGAAGACCTTCATTGCGGTCGTCGACCACCGCTCGTTCTCGGAGGCGGCCCGAATCCTCGGCATCTCGCAGCCGGCGGCGACGATGCAGATCCAGTCGCTTGAGTCCGACATGGGCGCGACGCTGTTCGATCGCGGCTATCGCAAGATCGATCTGACTGAGGCGGGCGAGGTGCTGGTTCCCTACGCGCGGCGGATCCTCGCCGATGTCGACGAGGCGCATCACGCTATCGAGAACATGTCGGGGACCGTGAGCGGACGCGTCACCATCGCGGCGTCGACCACGCCGGGGCAGTATCTGCTGCCGCGTATCCTCGGCCGTTTTCTCACGACCTACCCCGAGGTCGGGGTCACGCTCCGTGTGTATGACTCTGCCGATGTGGTCGAGATGGTCGCCCGCGACGAGGCCGACCTCGGGATGACCGGCGCCGAGGTTCCGGGCGCACGTGTGCACTACGAGCGGCTTGGCACCGACGAGCTCGTGCTCATCTGTCCGGCAGGTCACCATCTGACCGGTGCGGGGGACGTGACCTTCTCCCAGGTGGCGAGCGAGCCGTTCATCGTGCGCGAGCCCGGATCCGGCACCCGGATCGCCGCCGAGGAGATCGTGCGGCACAGCGGAATCGACCCTGCGGATCTCGATATCGTGCTGGAGCTCGGCACGAACGAGGCCATCGTGAGCGCCGTTGAGGGCGGGATGGGGCTCGGGATCGTGAGTGCGCAGGTCGCGGCCAAGGCACTCGAGCTCGGCACCGTGGCCCGCGTGCCTGGCGCTGGCTTCCCGGTCGAGCGCCCGCTCTTCCTGGTACTGCCGCGCAAGACGCTCACCCGTGCGGCTGACGCCTTCGCGGATCACCTCCGAGGCGAACTGTAGGCGGGGTGCCCGCGCGCCGCCGCGCACCTGCGGCCTGAGGCGAACCGGCCCACCGCGCGCTCCTCCTTCGCCCGGCGGTACAAGCTTGCACGTTGCGAAGGTTACGCTAAACTCATCCTTAGTCTCTCGCGCCGGATGCGCGGGTGGTATGACTCCGAGCCCCACAAGCCTACCGCGGCAGAGCGGCCGCTATGGAGGTGGGGCCCACAGGGCGGGGTCAGAAACGACTCCGCCTCCCGGATTGGAAAGGAGCACTTCATGATCGACCGCTTGAGAGACAAGGCCATCTGGCGCTTTGGCGTGGTCTTCCTGGCATTCGCACTCGTGTTCTCACTCGCGGGCTGCGCCGCCGAGGAGCCGGCCGAGGAGCCCGCCGCAGAGGAACCGGTTGCCGAGGAACCCATCGAGACCACCGACCTCATCCTCGCGTCCACAACGTCCACCCAGGACTCTGGCCTGTTCGACGTGCTGATCCCGGCGTTCGAAGAGGCGCACCCGGAGTACAAGGTGAACGTCATCGCCGTGGGCACCGGTGAGGCGCTCGAGCTTGGCCAGAACAAGGATGCCGACGTGCTGCTCGTGCACGCCAAGGCCAAGGAAGAGGCCTTCGTGGCCGACGGCTACGGCACCGAGCGCCGTGACGTCATGTACAACGACTTCATCATCGTGGGTCCGCCTGCCGATCCCGCAGGGATCAAGGGCGGCACGGTTGCCGATGCGCTGAAGAAGATCTCCGATTCCGGCGCCACGTTCATCTCCCGTGGTGACGATTCTGGAACGCACACCGCAGAGAAGGCGTTGTGGGAGAAGTCAGCGATCAAGCCGGCTGGCGCTTGGTACAACTCGGCCGGCAAGGGTATGGGCGACGTGCTCACCATGGCCTCCGAGATGGGTGGGTACACGCTGACCGACCGTGCCACCTACCTGAACATGAAGAACGATCTGCAGCTCGAGATCCTGTGCGAGGGTGACACCGTGTTGTTCAATCAGTACGGTGTAATCCCGGTGACTGACGCCACCAACATGGAGGGTGCGCAGGCCTTCGCTGACTGGATCGTGAGTGATGAGGCTCAGACGATCATCGGCGAGTATGGTGTCGAGAAGTTCGGTGCACCGTTGTTCTTTCCGAACGCTCAGTAGCGCGTACGTGTGATCGCTTGATACAGGGCGTCACCGCGCTGCGGTGACGCCCTGTATTCGCATCGAGAAGGAGCGGCATGGAGGTCTTCTGGTCAGCGTTCGTCGATTCGATCAAGTTGCTGTTCGGCGGTGACGCCGCGCTCTACGAGATCATCGGGCTGTCGCTCAGGGTCTCAGGCATCTCGCTCGTGCTTGCGATGTGCATCGGCGTCCCGCTCGGCTACGTGATCGGCTCGCGTCGGTTCCCCGGTCGCGGACTGGTCGTGGCGATCGTCAACACCGGGATGGGCCTTCCGCCGGTGGTCGTCGGCCTCACGGTCTACATGCTCCTGTCCCGAAGCGGTCCGATCTGGGACCTGTACCTCACGTTGATGGGACAGGAGATGCCGCGCGTGTTGTACACCGTTCCGGCGATGATCGTCGCGCAGGTCATCATCTCGTCTCCGTTGGTGACGGGCGTGACACTCGCCGCGGTCGCCTCGGTCCCTGCCGAGCTCCGCCTTCAGGCGCGCTCGCTTGGCGCGTCGAAGCTCCAGGAGGCGATCCTCACCGTCAAGGAAGCCCGGCGGGGCATCATGGCAGCGGTGGCCGCGGGCTTTGGCGGCATCATCTCCGAGGTCGGCGCCGTGAACATGGTGGGCGGCAACATCGCCGGCAAGACGCGCGTGATGACCACCGCCATCCAGCTCGAGACCGGGCAAGGCAACTTCGGCCTCGCGCTCGCGCTCGGCCTCATCCTCATCGGGATCTCGTTCGTGATCATGAACGGCTTCACGCGCGTGCAACAGTCGGGAGGCCGCTATGAACGCTAGCGCGCACCGCTGCGGCGGCGCGCCGATCATCACCGGAGAGGACATCATCGTTCGCTACCATCGCCGCACCGTCGTTGACGTGCCTCGTTTCCAGCTGTGCGACGGTGAGACGCACGCGATCCTTGGCCCTTCCGGCTCTGGGAAATCGACGCTCCTGCGCGTGCTCGGCCTGCTCGAGCGCCCAACCAGGGGACGGATCACCCTCGACGGACGCGCAGTCACGGCTGGGGACAAGGGCGCCCGCATGATGATGGCGGCCGTCTTCCAGAACCCGTATCTGTTCAAGGGGACAGTGTCCGAGAACGTCGCGTACGGGCTCAGGCTCCGCGGCGTGCCGAAGTCCGAGCGTGACGACCGTGTGGCGGCGGTGCTCGAGCGCGTCGGCCTCGGCGGCACGCAGCGGCAATCGGCGCTGCGCCTCTCAGGCGGCGAGGCACAGCGTGTGGCGCTCGCACGTGCGCTCGTGCTCGAGCCGAGGATCCTCCTGCTCGACGAGCCGCTCAGCTACCTCGACCCCCTCATCAAGCGCCGCCTCGTGCAGGACTTCTCGCGGATCCTCTCGGCCGATGGGGTCACCGCACTGTATGTGACGCACGACCAGGACGAGGCCATGGTGGTCGCGGACCGGGTGAGCATCATCAACGACGGCGCGGTGATTCGCACCGGTGGCGTGGACGAAGTCATGACGCTTCCCACCAGCCCCTGGGTCGCGGATTTCATCGGGATGGACGCCGCGCTCAGTGGCACGATCCTCGAGAGCGTGGAAGGCATCGCCGAGGTCTTGGTGGGGGAGGAGCGGGTCTTCGCTCGAACCGACCTCCCTCCCGGTACCGATGTGCTGGTGGGGATCAGGCCCGAAGACGTCATGCTCTTCGAGGCGTGGGCCGAGACGCCGGTGTCATCGGCGCGCAACCAGCTGCTGATGCGGGTGGAGTCGATCGAGCACATGGGCAGCACCGATCGGGTCAGTCTCCACTCGAACGGCATGAGGATTGCATCCTCGATCTCGCGCGCCGCCTCTCGCGAGCTTGACCTCACGGTCGGCGCGGAGGTCCGTGCGTTCTTCAAGGCCACATCTGTCTGGGTGCAGTCTGCCGCTGGCGTACCCTCTGGGGTATGATACGGTGGCCGCGTCCGGCGGACGCGGCGTTCGCGGGCCGGCACTCGCGATGGAGGTAGAGATTGCCCGACACGAACCGCATCCCCGTGACCGCGGCCGTACTGGCCGGCGGTCGCTCTCAGCGCATGGGCGTCGACAAGACCATGCTGCTCTTCGATGGTGAGCCGCTCGTGCGCAGGGTCGCCGAGACGGTCGGCTCGGTCTGCGAGCACGTGGTGGTCGTCACCAACCGTCCCGAAGTGATGGAGTCGGCGGGTCTTCCATCGTCCGTGCGGGTCCTCACCGACGAGGTCGCCTACCAGGGCCCGCTCGGCGGACTGGTGACCGCGCTGGCCGCTGCCGAGGACGAGTGGGTGCTTGCGGTCGCGGCTGACATGCCGTGGCTCGAGCCCTCGGTCATCCGCACGCTGTGGGACGCACGTGACGGCGCTCAGATGGTGCTGCCGGTGAGTGAGAAGGGCCCGGAGCCCCTTCTGGCGCTGTATCACATGAGCTGTCTGCCGGAGGCGCGGCGGATCCTCGCATCCGGCCGCCGCCGCCTCATCGCTATCGCGCCCGCGGTCAAGACCGTCGAGGTGCCGCTCGACGCGTTCAAGGGCGTGGATCCCGGTCTGCGCAGCATCGTCAACGTCAACACCCCGGAGGAGTTGCTCGAGTCGCGCGACCGCGCGTCGGAGCAGCAGGAGCCGGTCACGCCGCGGGTCTCGGTCATCGAGGTCGGCGCGCGTGCGTCGCGCGGCATGCCTTCAGAACGCCCGATCACCGTCTTCCTCAACGACGATGAGATCGCGACCATGCAGTCCACCCCCGAGGACCTCTCCGACCTCGGCATCGGCTTCCTGCTCTCCGAGGGCTTCATCACCGACAGAGAAGCGCTCGCGGGCGTGGACGTGGATCACAAGCGCGGCCTCGTCTACGTGCGCTCCCGTGAGGAGGCGCCACCCGATGTGGCCGAGCGCAAGCGGTATGTCACCTCGGGTTGCGGTAAGGGCATCACGTTCGCATCGGTGGGCCACGCCCGTGGCATCCTGCCGGTCGACTCTGACGCCCGCGTGGGCTCCGAGGAGATCTACGACCTCGTCGGTCAGCTCGCACGTGCGGCGGCGTCGTATCGCGACACAGGCGGGATGCACTCGTGCGGGATCGCCGTCGGCGGGAAGTTGCTCCTGGTCCGCGAGGATGTGGGGCGTCACAACGCGCTCGACAAGCTCTTCGGCAGGATCTGGCTCGATCGCATCGACACACAGAACGCGATGCTGCTCACCACCGGCCGCATCAGTTACGAGATGGCGGTGAAGGCAGCCAAGGCGCGGGTGCCCATCGTGGTGTCCCGGACCGCTGTCACCGACCTGGCGGCCGAGATCGCCGAGCGCGCGGCGCTCACCCTCGTGGGGTATGCGCGCGGTGGTAAGCTGGTCGTCTACACGAACCCGTCACGCATCGTCGTGACGTCGAAGGAGGGCGTCTGACGTGATCAGCGTCGAGGAAGCTCAGCAGCAGGTGCTCTCGCGTATCTCGGTGCTCGAACCCGAGCGGGTCGGGCTCCTGGATTCGCTCGGCAGGGTGCTCGCGGAGGACGTGGTGTCGGACATCGATGTCTCGCCGTTCGACAACTCGGCCATGGACGGGTACGCCGTTCGGTACGTCGATGTGCGCGACGCGTCCGAGGACAGCCCTACTGTCTTGCGGGTCGTGGATCATATACCCGCGGGCGTCCAGCCGGAGATCGTGGTCAATCCCGGCCAGGCCGCCCGCATCATGACCGGCGCGCCGATCCCCATGGGCGCCGACTCGGTGGTGATGGTCGAGCACACGCGCCCCGACACCGGCGAGGGCGGCATCGGCGACACCGTGGCCGTGTTGCGCCCCGTCACGCTTGGCGAGAACGTCCGCTCCCGTGGCGAGGAGGTGCGCGAAGGCCAGTCCGTGCTGCTTGCCGGTGAGACCATCGGGCCCGCGGCGATCGGTCTGGCGGCTTCCGTCGGTCACGCCGAGCTCGCTGTTCGCCGCCGCCCGCGTGTCGCGATCGTCTCCACCGGTGATGAGCTCGTGGATGTCGCGGAGAAGCCGGGCCCCGGCAAGATCCGCAACTCGAACTCGTACTCGCTTGCGGCTCAGGTCGTGCAGGCCGGCGGCGAGCCGCATGTGCTCGGCGTGGCCCGCGACACCGAGGACAGCACACGGGAGCTGCTCGAGCGTGCCCCCGAGTTCGACCTGATGATCACCACAGGCGGCGTCAGCATGGGCGATTTCGACGTCGTGAAGAAGGTGCTCGAGGAGATCGGCGAGCTCGAATTCTGGCGCGTTGCGATGCGTCCGGGTGGGCCGCAGACCTTCGGCACGATCGGCGGCACGCCGTTCTTCGGGCTTCCCGGCAACCCCACCTCCACGATGGTCGGCTTCGAGCTGTTCGTGCGCCCTGCCATCCGTAAGATGGCAGGGTTCACCTCGCTCGTGCGCCCCCGTGTGGTGGCAACGCTCACGCATGACACGCGCAAGAAGGCCGATCGACGCTACTTCCTGCGCTCTAGGCTCACGCGGGGCGCCGACGGTGGCTACACTGTCGCGGTCTCCGGCAACCAGTCCTCGGCGCTGCTCACAGCGATGCACCGCGGAAACTGCCTGATGTCGTTGCCGGAGGGCGAATCGTTCGTGGCGGCGGGCTCCGAAGTGATATGCATCCGACTCGATGTAGAGGAAGGCACGGCATGAGCAGCGAGAACCAGAAGTTCACCGACCCCCGTTGGACCGCTCAGGTGACCGACGAGATGATGGACGCGATCAAGGCGAAGGCCATCGACGGCAAGATCACCTGTCCGGTGTTGCGCAAGTTCGCCGAGGACCAGGGCGTGCCGTACAAGGTCGCGGGCGCTGCCGCGGACGCCGCAGGCCTGCGCGTGCACAACTGTGATCTCGGGTGCTTCTAGCGTGACCACGGGGACCGGCATCCCCGTCGTCTCGGTCGTCGGAAAGAGCGATTCGGGCAAGACCACGCTCATGGAACGCCTGATCGGCGCCCTCGCGGAGCGCGGGTACCGGGTCGCGAGCGTGAAGCACCACGTGCACGACTTCGACATCGACGTGCCCGGCAAGGACTCGTGGCGGCATGCGAAGGCGGGAGCCGCGGTTTCGCTCGTGAGCTCACCGTCCAAGCTCGGTATGACCCGGACCATGGATCACGAAGCCACGCTCGAGGAGCTCCAGAGCCTCGCGGGCGACGTGGACATCATGCTCACCGAGGGCTACCGTCGCGCGGGCAACGTGCGGATAGAGGTCTCGCGCCATGCCCGCTCCACAGAGCTCGTCTGCGAGCCGCGGGAGCTGTTCGCGCTTGTGACCGACAACACGGAGCTCGAGGTCGGCGACCTGCCCGTCTTCGATCTCGATGACGCCGGGGGGCTGGCCGACCTTGTGGAGGCCACGTTTCTGAAAGGTGTGCCTCATGGCGACTGACGCGTTCGGCAGAAGGATCGACTACTTGCGCATCAGCGTGACCGACCGCTGCAACCTGCGGTGCGTCTACTGTATGCCTCCCGGCGGCATCGACTGGAAAGAGCACGATCAGGTCCTCTCCTTCGAGGAGATCGAGCGTTTCGCCCGGATCTCGGCCGAGGAGGGAATCAGCAAGATCCGCCTCACCGGCGGTGAGCCGCTCGTGCGGCTCGGTATCGTCGACCACGTGCGCCGCTTGCGGGAGACTACCGGTATCGAGGCGATCGCACTCACCACGAACGGCACCTTGCTGGCGCGGTACGCGAAGGATCTCGCCGAGGCCGGCCTGAAGCGCATCAACATCTCACTCGACACCCTCGAACCCGAGACGTATTCGCGGATCACGCGTGGCGGCAGGCTCGAGGACGTGCTCGCGGGCATGGAGGCCGCGTTCGCGGTGGGCATGGATCCCGTGAAGCTCAACGTCGTGGTCGTGCGATCGCTCGACCAGGACCTGCTCGGCTTCGCGCGCATGACCGTGGACCGCCCGGTGCACGTCCGCTTCATCGAATACATGCCGGTGGGTGACGTGGGAGAGCACAGCTGTACGAGTGCGGAGGCCGACGGATGGACCGAGGCCGACCACGTTTCCACCGATGAGATCCTCGAACGTATCACGGTGGAGGGTGAGGCCGCGGGTCTGGGTGTGCTCGCGCCCGTCGCCCGCGATGACGCGCCCGGCGGATGGGGGCCAGCCATGTACTACCGGTTCCCGGGTGCGGCCGGCACGCTCGGCGTGATCGCGCCGCTCTCGCACCACTTCTGTGGGGAGTGCAATCGCCTGCGCCTGACTGCCGATGGCGGGCTGCGTACATGCCTGTTCTCCGATGCCGAGCTCGATGTCCGCACCGTGTTGCGTACCGGCACCGACGAGGACGTGCGGGCGCTCATCCATCGCGCGCTGGACTCCAAGCCCGAGGGGCACAACCAGCAGCACGGAACGGTACGGTACATGTCACAGATCGGAGGCTGAGGTGTCCCACGATCGTCTGACGCACCTCGACGAGAGCGGCGCGGCCCATATGGTCGATGTGGGTTCCAAGCAGGTCACGCATCGCGTGGCGTCCGCCGAGGCCATCATCCGCATGAAGCCCGAGACGCTCGCGATGATCGTCGAGGGCAGGGCGCCGAAAGGCGACGTGTTCGCGGTTGCGCGCATCGCGGGCATCCAGGCAGCCAAACGCACGGCCGATCTCATCCCGCTCTGCCACCCGATCCCGATCACGAAGGTGTCGGTGGAGCTCGAGCCAGGCGAGGCGTCGGTGCGAATCCTCGCCACCTGCGCCACCGATGGCAAGACGGGTATCGAGATGGAGGCGCTCACCGCCGCGGCTACCGCCGCGCTTGCGCTGTACGACATGTGCAAGGCGGTCGATCGTGGCATGGAGATCGCTTCAGTCCGTCTGCTCGAGAAGTCGGGTGGCGCGTCCGGCACGTGGACACGCGCCGATGACGGTCAGACCCACAAGGAGGACTGAGTACATGCCCGCGACTGTCACATCCGTGAACCTGTCGGCGAAGAAGACCGTTCGGAAGACTCCTGGCGAGTCCGGGGTCCTGGTACCCGGGAGCGGCTTCGAGGGTGATGCTCACGCAGGCGACTGGCATCGTCAGGTGAGCCTGCTCGCCGAGGAGTCCATCGCCAAGATGCAGGAAAAGGGCCTGGACGTGCACGGGGGCGACTTCGCCGAGAACATCACCACACGCGGGATCGACCTCGTCTCGTTGCCCGTCGGTACGCGCGTGCGCGTTGGCGACACGCTCCTCGAGGTCACGCAGATCGGCAAGGAGTGCCACACCAAGTGCGCCATCTACTATCAGGCCGGTGACTGTGTCATGCCGAAGGAGGGCATCTTCGCCATCGTGGTCGAGGGCGGGCGCGTCGAGGTCGGAGACGAGATCTCGGTCGCGGGGAGTGACTCCTGATGAGCGTACTGCGCATCGGCGTCCTGACCTCGTCCGATACGCGCGCGGCTGGCGGCGCGGCGGACACTTCGGGTCGCACGTTGATGGAGCTCTCAGGATCGCGTGGGTGGGAGGTGGCCGCATACCACCTGCTCCCGGATGATCCCGAGCGTATCGCGGCCGCGCTTATCGAGATGGCCGACACCGATCGATGCGACATCGTGTTCACTACCGGAGGCACCGGTATAGGGCCACGCGACGTGCTTCCCGAGACCACGCTTTCCGTGTGCGAGCGTGAGGTTCCCGGCATCGGCGAGGTCATCCGCGGCGAGAGTCTCAAGATCACCGACCGTGCGATGCTGTCCCGGGGCACGGCGGGGCAGCGCGGGAGCACGCTCATCATCAATCTGCCCGGCTCGGAGAAGGCCGTGCGCGAGTCGTTCGGCTTCGTGGCCGACGTGCTCGAGCATGCGGCCGAAATGATGGCCGGCGGGGGGCACGGCTAGACGATGGGCGAGTCGCCGGGCGTCATCTACTTCGATCATGCCGCCACATCCTGGCCCAAGCCGCCGGGCGTGGTCGAGGCGATGGTGTCCGCCATGGACTCGGCGGGCGGCAACCCCGACCGCGGATCGCACGCGCTCGCGCTTGCGGCCGGCAGGACGATCGCGCATGCGCGAAGCGAGGTCGCCCGGCTCCTTGGCGTGTCTGATGCACGCGATCTCGTGTTCACATCCGGGTGCACCGAGGCGCTCAACCTGGTGCTCAAGGGATCCCTCAAGCGTGGTGATCGGGTCGTGATCGTCTCGGCCGAGCACAACGCCGTCGTCCGGCCGCTGTACACGCTCGTCACGCGCGGGGTGAAGGTCGCGCGCGTGCCGGTCGATGCTGAGGGGCACGTGGACATCGAAGACGTCGAGCGGGCGGTCGCGGCTGCGCCGACCCGGATGGTCATCTGTCAGCACGCATCGAACGTCACAGGCGCCATCCAGGCGATCGCCGACCTTGCCGACGTCGCGCACGAGCACGGTGCGGTCATGGTGGTCGATGGCGCTCAGGCGGCCGGTCACCTGCCCGTCGACTGCGCCTCGCTTGGCGTCGACGCCTATGCGGTGGCGGGACACAAGGGGCTGCTCGGCCCGCAGGGCATCGGCGCGCTGTACCTCGCACCGGACTTCCAGCCGACAGAGTCGCTCCAGGGCGGTGGCGGGTCATCCATCGAGGTGACGCAGCCTGCGGATCGCCCTGACCGCTATGAGGCTGGCACGCCGAACACCCCGGGTATCGCGGGTCTCGGCGCCGGGGCGACGCTCTTGCTGGCCGAGGGTCAGGCCCTCATGGCGCGCGAGCGTGAGCTCACACGCAGATTGCACGAGGGATTGCTGGAGATACCCGGACTCCGGGTGCTCGGTCCCGCGCCCGACGTACCACGAGTTCCGGTCTTGAGCGTCGCCCACGAGCGCACATCCTCGGACGAGATCGCCTACGTGCTCGACAAGCGGTACGGCATCGCCGTGCGTGCCGGACTGCACTGCAGCCCATGGACGCACGCGGCGGTCGGTACGCTCGAGTCAGGCGCAGTGCGGTTCAGTCTCGGATGGGGCCTCGAAGATGGCTCCGTCGATAGTGCGCTGGAGGCCATGCACGAGATCTGTCGGTGATCCGCGCAGGCTCCGGGCTTCGCTCAGCGGACGATGAAGACCGGGGTCCCCACTTCGACGCGCTCGTACAGGTCCTCGATGTCCCAGCGGTGCATGCGCATGCACCCGTGTGACGCCGCGGTGCCGATGGACGAGTTCGCCGTGGTCCCGTGGATCCTGATACCGGGAGCGTTGATGTTCAGTGCCCGTGTGCCGAGCGGGTTGCTCGGGCCGGGGCCTATGGTCCTCGGCATGTCGGCCGCCCACGCCGATCCGGGGTTCACCCACGTCGGCATGTAGCGCTTCTGCGTGATCTCGAACTCCCCGCGTGGTGTGGGGTGGCCCGGTGTCCCAACGGCCACGCCGTACGTCTTCTCCACCTCGCCGTCGCGGTAGAGGTAGAGTCTTCGCTCGGAGATGTCCACCAGGATCGCCGGACCAAGCTCCGACTCGGTGATCTGGGGCTCGGTGTGGATGATCCCGGCTTCCACCGTCTTCACGCCCGCTACAAGCGCCTCACGCAGCGCTCCCGCTGTCGCGGTCACGTCGAGCGAGGTCCCGACGCGCGATGGGACGAACACGACCGCGCCATCTTCGAGCTTGATCGCTGCGTCGGAGGGGGTCGTCTCGATGGACCGCGCGGCTTCGGCGAGCCACTGATCGACCGTCGCGTCCGCGAGCGTGATCTTGAGGTCGGTCTTCGTACCGGCCGGCCGGTCAGCCACACGGTCGACGACGCGTTTGGGCAGGGCGGCCCGCTTGCGCGGCAGGAACGCTTCGTCGAGCATCGCGTCGACATCGACCGCCACGACCTCGGCCGCAGGGAGTGTGAAGCGCGTGCCCCCGGCATCCACGGTCACAGGCTCGCCCAGCGGCGCCACCACCTCACGCGTGATGAGCTCGCGTGCGTCCGAGCGTGTCATCCCCGAGACATCGATGCCCGCCACCAGCGTGCCGGTGGGCATAAGGTCGCGATTGATGTAGTCGTCCGCGACCGCGGCGGCCGTTCCGCCCGTGATGGCGAACAGCACCAGGGAGACCGCGAGTGCGGCAAGCCGGACAGGAAGCGAAGCACGATGCATGGAAGTGGCCTCTCAGCGCCCAGACCGTACGGATTCCGGTTATTCTACAATGAACGAGCCTTGCGCACAGGCGTCAAGCGTCATCGATGGGGGTCGGATGCAGCGGGAATCGGATGTGGCGCCAGTACGGGGGAGCCTCGACAAGCTGATGGGCAAGGTGCTGGCCGACCATGGTCTGGACTTGCGCCAGTACCGCAAGCGGTATGTCGAGCGACGCGTGGCGGTCCGCCTCAACGCTCTCGGGCTGCACACCTACCACCAGTATGCGGCGCACCTCGACGCGCATCCGGATGAGTACCATCGGTTGCTGGACACCCTGACGATCAACGTCACCCAGTTCTTCCGCGATCCTGAGGTGTTCACCCTGTTCCGGGAGCAGGTGCTGCCCACCGTCGTGCAGGCGAAGCTGGCGCGGCGTCAGCGTATCCTCAGGGTGTGGTCCGCGGGGTGCGCAACCGGGGAGGAAGCGTACTCGCTCGCGATGTCGCTGCTTGACGCGGTCGATAGGACCGGTGCGAGCACCATCATCCCCACGGTCATCGGCACCGATATCGATCGTTCCGCATTGGCGACCGCGAAGAAGGCCGAGTACCCCGTGCGCCAGCTGGCGCACATCCCGCAACACGATCAGATGCGGTATCTGGATATCGGGGCGGATACCTTCCATATGAAGCAGAAGGTCAGGGACATCGTCCGTTTCCAGTATCTCAACCTCTTCGAGAGTGCGCCGATACATGGAGTAGACGTCGTGTTCTGCCGCAATGTGTTCATCTACTTCAACAAGGCCGATCAGGAACGGCTCATCCGCGCGTTCTGGGAGTCGTTGACCCGCGGGGGGTATCTTGTGCTCGGCCGCTCCGAGCGGCTGTCGCCTGAGGTGTCGGGTGCTTTCGAGCTGGTCGATGGACGTCAGCGAACATATCGCAAGCCCACTGGACTGCAGCGGGCATGATGGTTTGCTATCGTTGGAAGATAAGCGTCTGGGCGGGGAACGACCGAGGAGGGTACGCATGACCGAGTACGTGCGTTCGAGTCAGCTGAAGCGTGGGCTTTCGTTCACCTTCACGCTCCTGACGTGGCTGACGATCGGCCCCGCGGTGCTCGTGGGTCTCACGGCCACCGGCCTGTTCGCCCTCATCGCGCTCGATATGGATGTCGAGACGCTCAAGTCGATCGCCCTGTTCGGCGCGATCGCGATGGCGATCTGCGCGGTCCCGGGATCGCTCGCCTGGCGGGCCGCGTTCAAGCGTCGCGTCCTCGAGCCGCTCCGCGACCTCGGCGCGGTGTTGATCGAGGCTGGCAAGGGCGATCTGACCGTGCGCGCTGTGGCGCCGCATGAAGACGAGATCGGCCTGCTGGCCACCGAGACCAACGGTCTGATCGGCTCACTGTCCGGTATAGCCACGCAGTTGCGCGTCTCGGCCGAGTCGGTCGCCAATGCCGCCACACAGCTCTCCGCGTCATCCCAGGAGATCAGCGCCTCGTCGATGGAGATATCGTCGTCGGTGCAGCAGGTCGCGCACGGGGCAGAGCTTCAGTCGCGCAAGGTCGAAGAGACTACCGCCGCCATGGAGTCGATCTCCACCGCGGTGAGCGAGGTCGCGGAGCGCGCCATGGAAGCCAGCCGTACGAGCGACGCGGCCGCGCAGTACGCGCTTGTGGGTGAGCAGTCCAACGAGCAGGCCATCAGCAAGATCAACGAAGCGCTCGAGGCGATTCTCACGCTCGCCGCCTCGGTCGAGAGGCTCGGCCACCGGTCGAACGAGATCGGCAACATCGTCGATGTGATCACCACTATCGCCGACCAGACGAACCTCCTCTCGCTCAACGCAGCGATCGAGGCCGCACGGGCGGGCGAGTCCGGTCGCGGGTTCTCGGTCGTCGCCGAGGAGGTCCGCAAGCTCGCCGAGGGATCCGGCAAAGCCGCCGAGCAGATCGGTGAGCTGATCAAGGAGGTACAGGCCGAAACAGCAACCGCTCTCAAGTACATGGAGATCGGCACGACGGAGGTCCGCGTCGGCGCCGAGGTCGTGAACGAGAGCGGCGAGGCGCTGCGCAAGATCACCGAAGCTGTCACCAGGACCGCCGGGCTTGCGCAGACCATCGCGGACACCACCGCCCTGCAGGCGAAGCGCGCCACCGACATCGATCGTGCCATGCATGACATCGCCGCTGTCGTCGAGGAGAACGCGGCGAGCGCACAAGAGACTGCCGCCGCCACCGAGCAGCAGACCGCATGCATGGAGGAGATATCGTCCTCGGCGCAAGACCTTGCGGACATGGCGCACCTTCTGGAGCAGTCGGCGTTGCAGTTCCGTGTCTCGGGGGCCGACGCGTGAGCGAGTCCTCAGTCAACGAGGTCCGGCAGTACGTGCTGTTCTCGCTGTGCGGCGAGGAGTACGGGCTCCCCATCGCCGCGGTCCGAAGCGTGATCCGCTTCGAAGACCCCACGCCGGTCCCGCACGCACCTGCAGGCGTTGAGGGTGTGTTCAACCTGCGCGGTCAGATCCTTCCGCTCGTCGACCTTGGGCGTCAGTTGCGTGGCGCGGCGATCGAGCCAACGGCTCTCTCGCGGATCATCGTCGCCGAGGCGGGAGTAGGGAGTGTGGGACTCGCGGTCGATCGCGTGCATGAGGTGGCAAGCATTCCAGTGGATCAGGTCCGCCCGGCTCCGGCAGCTGCGTTGACGACGGAGATGGGCGAAGCGTTCGAGGGTGTGGCCACGTACGGCGACCGGCTCGTGATCCTGCTCGATCCCGACAAGGCGCTTCCCAAGCCGGTTCTCGCGTCTTCCGGCGCCATCCAGGAGGGTGAACTCGATGCCTAGATCAGTGCTCGTGGTCGACGACGCGGCGTTCATGCGGATGATGATCCGCGACATCCTCGCACGTGAGGGTTACCTGATCCATGAGGCCGTCAACGGTCGCGACGCTATCGAGAAGTACCTCGAGGTGCGCCCCGACCTCGTCACGATGGATATCACGATGCCCGGTATGAGTGGCCTCGAGGCGTTGCAGTCGATCCGGGAACACGACCCCGGGGCCCGTGTGTTGATGGTCAGCGCGATGGGGCAGCAGAAGATGATCGTCGAGGCGCTGGAATACGGGGCGATGGACTTTCTGGTGAAGCCGTTCCAGCCGACGAAGGTGCTCGAGACCGTCAAGAAGTGCCTGCAAGCGGCACCACGCGGCTGATAGGGGAGCCATGCGCTCCGCGATAAAGGTGCTCGTCGTCGATGACTCAGCGCTCACCCGGCAGATACTCACGCGGGCGCTGTCTGTCGATCCGGCAATCGAAGTCGTGGGCACGGCGCGTACCGGCGTGGAAGCCATCGAGAAGACCGTCGCCCTCGAGCCTGATGTCCTCACGCTCGATATCGAGATGCCCGAGCTCACAGGCATCGAGGCCTTGCCGC
Source organism: Actinomycetes bacterium (assembly GCA_022839745.1). GTDB lineage: Bacteria > Actinomycetota > Coriobacteriia > Anaerosomatales > Anaerosomataceae > Anaerosoma. The sequence continues at coordinate 39,087 of JALHJB010000014.1, read as the reverse complement.
ACATCATCAGGTCGAGCGACGCTCGCGTCATCATGCTGTCAGGCATCGATGATCCGGACACGACCTATCAAGCGCTTGATCTGGGTGCCACCGACTTCATCGTGAAGCCCGCCGAGGGGTTCGCGAGCTCGATTGCTGATCTGAGCGAGGTGCTGCTCAAGAAGATCAAGCTCGCGTACAGGGTCCGCCCCGAGTCCCGCACCGCTGTTCGTGAGGTCGAGCCGGTCGCGCGCGATCATCACCGCGCCGCCGCCACCGCGCCGCCGCCATCCCGGTTGGTTGCCATTACCGCATCGACAGGTGGTCCGCCGGCCCTGGAGACGGTGTTCTCCGGTCTCGGCTCGGGTCTGGATGCCGCCTACCTCGTGGTCCAGCACCTGCCCAAGGGATTCACGAGTTCGCTGGTGCGCCGGTTGGCGCGCACGAGCGATCTGGCATTCGTCGTGGCCGAGGACGGCATGCTTCTCGAGCGCGACACAGCGTATGTCGCGCCGCATGGGCTGCACATGAAGGTCTCCGGAAGACGTACTCTGCGTATCGCGCTCGAGGACACCCCGAGCGTGCACGGCGTGCGGCCTGCCGCCGATCCCCTCTTCCAGAGCGTTGCCGGTGTCGCCGGCACGCACGGGATAGGGGTCGTGCTGACCGGCATGGGCGCCGATGGAGCGCGAGGTTCACGGGCGATCGTCGATGCTGGCGGGATGACCATCGTGCAGGACGAAGACAGCAGTGTCGTGTGGGGGATGCCCGGTGCAACCGTTCGGGCCGGGGCCGCGTCACACGTTGCACCGCTCGAAGACATCGCTACCGAGATCAGGCGCGGCCTCAGGGGGGTGAGGGTGCATGAGTGACGACATGTCGGCGTACAAGGACGTGTTCCTGAGTGAGAGCGCCGAATACCTGCAGGCGATCACCGACGGACTGCTCGCTCTCGAGGCGAACCCCGTCGACCTTGAGCCGGTGGAAACCATCTTCCGTGGTGCCCACTCGCTCAAGGGCATGGCTGCCGCGATGGGCTACACAGCCACCCAGGAGCTCACACACAAGATGGAATCACTGATGGCCACGGTCCGGTCGCGGGCCCAGGTGGCCGACAGTGAGCTCATCGATCTCATGCTGAAGGCGACCGACCGTGTGCGAGAGGTCATCGATGACGAGGCGACAGGCACCGAGGTGCCGGCAGTCGATGACATGATCGCCCTCCTGCAGGAGCGGACGCGTATGGCCGACGCATCGGGCGCTGCCCGGCAGAGCCCGACCGCGGCGATGGTTTCGGGAGCCGGCACCACGCATGCCGATGGCTCCACATACAGAGTGACCGTCCGCCTTGAGGAGGGCTGTGTCCTCAAGGGGGTGAGGGCGTACATGGCTATCAAGCGCCTCGGTCATCTGGGTACGGTCATCGAGACCGAGCCGGCCGCGCGCGAGATCGAAGACGAACGGTTCGACCTCACATTCCATGTGATCGTACGCACCAGGGCCACCGCCACCGCGCTCCGAGACGCGGTCATGGCCGTCACCGAGGTCGAGGATGCGGAAGTCACCGAGGTGACCCAGTCGGTAGTCCCGCCGGCTGCCCCGGAGACGGGCGGCGCACCGGTGACCGCTGTGCGCCAGGCGATGCCGAAGCTTGCCGAGACACAGACGGTCCGCATCTCCATCGGCCACCTCGACACGATCGTGAACCTCGTTGGCGAACTGGTCATAGTCCGTTCGCGACTCGAGGACATCGCCGACCGCACCGGGGACAGCGAGCTTGTGGAGTCGCTCGGCGTGCTTGAACGCATCAGTGCTGAGCTGCAGCAAGAGGTCATGCAGACGCGCATGGTCCCGGTGGGCAACATATTCAATCGATTCCCCCGGATGGTCCGCGATCTGGCGCGTGATCTTGGCAAGGAAGTCGTCCTTGAGATGGAGGGGCTTGACATCGAGCTCGACAGAACCGTTCTCGACGAGATTGGCGATCCCATCGTGCACCTGCTCCGCAACGCGGTCGACCACGGCATCGAGCCGCCTGAGGACCGCGTCGCTTCGTCGAAGCCGCCCTGCGGGACGGTGCGTCTGGTCGCCGAGCGCGTACGTGAGCAGGTGTTCATCTCGGTGGCCGACGATGGCCGGGGCATGGACATCGAGCGCATCTGGAGCAAGGCCGTTGAGCGGGGGATCGTGGATCGCTCGGCGCGCGATTCGTACAGCGACCAAGACATCCTCATGTTCGTCTGTCTCCCGGCGTTCACTACCGTCGATCAGGCCACCCGGGTCTCCGGACGCGGCGTTGGCATGGATGTGGTCAAGGGCAAGATCGAGTATCTCGGTGGCAGCATCATGATCTCGTCCGTTCCCGGCGAAGGCATGCGGATCTCCCTGCAGCTGCCGCTCACGCTCGCCATCATCCAGGCGTTGCTCGTGCGCAGCGGCGAGCAGGTGTACGCGTTGCCGCTCAGTGCGGTCGATGAGGTCCTGTCTCCCGATGAGGTCACGTTCAAGACGGTGGATGGCGCGCCGGTCGTCGCGCTGCGAGACGGTTCCGTTGTCGCGCTGAGCGACCTTGACGAGCTGCATGGGCGCGCGTCGGCCGGAGGCGACGACCGGTCGAAGCATCTGATCCTCGTGCGGTCCGGTCATGTGATGCACGCACTGGCGGTACCCGCGCTCCTGGGCAGGCGCGAAGTCGTCATCAAGCCGCTGTCGCCTCTGTTCCGCGGTCTCCCGGGTCTTGGTGGAGCGACCGTGCTCGGTGACGGCAGGGTCGCGCTCATCCTCGACCCACGGACGCTCTTCTCTCGGGAGGTGTGAGTCTTGGATCCACGGTCGCTCACCGCGATCCAGCGCGACGCGTTGGGTGAGGTCGGCAGCATCGGCGCCGGCCATGCCGCGACGGCGTTGTCACAGATGCTTGGCATGCCGGTGGACATCGACGTCCCGGATCTCCAGGTGTTGTCCATCCCCGAGGTCCCCACGGTGCTCGGCGGTCCCGAGAATCTGGTGGGCGCGGTCTACAGCCGTCTACTGGGCGATCTCGGTGGCGGGCTGCTCTTCGTCCTGGAGCGCGACGCGTTCCTGCAACTCTCCGACCTGCTGCGGTCGCGAGCGCCCGGCACATCGAAGTCCCTCGGTGCGGCCGAGGAGGCCACGGTGACCCATGCGGCATCCGTGCTGCTGTCGGCGTACCTGGCGGCGGTGGCGCGTCTCACCGAGCTCTCCACGCTTCCCGGGCCGCCGGAGTTCGCGTTCGACATGAGCGGGGCGATCCTTGAGGGTGTGACCACCCAGGTCGGCCTCAAGGCTGAGACAGCGATCCTCGTGCTCACCCGCTTCTCCGCACTGGAGACGAGTGTCGACGCTGCTCTGTTCTACTTGCCCGATCCCGATAGTCTCGATGTGATGCTCGGTCGACTGGGGGTTCTCTGAGCGTGTCCTCGACCGGTGACATAGGGGGACTGTGGGCCGCGCCGGATGAACGCACGGTGCTGGTCTCGACCGGTGAGATCGCGGTCGCCGTCCATCCACAGCGGCTGGTCACCCCCGCGCTGGGCTCATGCATCGGGCTCACGCTCTGGGACGCGTTCACCCGCCGGGGAGGCATGGCACACATCATGCTGCCTTCGCCGTCGGAGACCCGGCTGGGCGGGCTTGCCGACCGGTTCGCCTCCGTTGCCGTACCACGGTTGGCCGAGGCTGTCGCCGGTGGCGTGCCGCGCCGCCGGTTGGTCGCCAAGATCGCCGGTGGGTCGACGATGTTCGGTGGTGACGCCGGGATGGCGAGCATCGGCGTGCGCAACGCGGAGGCCGTGAAGCACGAGTTGGGCCAGCTGCGCATACCGCTGCTGGCCGAGGATATCGGCGGCACGCACGCCCGCACGATGGAACTCTATCTGGACACCGGGCTGGTGGTCGTGCGCAGCTACCGGTACGGTATCAGGGAGTTGTGATGCACCCGACCACACCTCGAGCGGAAGGCGCTTGATGGAAGAGCTGACAGGGTCGACCGTTTCGCGGTCGGTCCGAGAAGGACAGATACGGATCGCTATCGCCGGTGGCGGGTTGCGCGCCACCTCAGTGTTGCGTCTTCTCAACGACATCGAGAACCTGAGCGTCGCTGCGGTCTACGACCCGAGTCGTACGGCGCCGGCGATGCGCCTTGCCGAGGATCTCGGTGTGTTCACAACGACACAGGCGTCGGAACTGGCCCAGATAGCCGGGCTCGACCTCATCCTCGACCTCTCAGACGACATCGTCGTCCGAGAGGCGCTTGAGAGCGAACGGCAGCCGGATGTCGCGATCATCACAGGCAACGGTTCCGAGCTCGTGTGGGACCTTCTGATCGCCAAGAAGCGCAGCGAGGAGCAGGAGAAGATCTTCGTTGAGCTGCAGGTGGCCTACGACAAGATCCGCAGCCACGAGCGGAGACTCCAGTCCAGCAAGGAGGCGCTGGAGCGGGCGAACGAGGAGCTGGAGAGCAGGCTCGCTGAGATCTTCTTCACGCACGAGTTCTTCAAGGCGCTCACCACGTTCAGCTCGGTCGACGACGTGACGAGCCTGATCGTAGATGGCGCCAACGGCATCCTCGGCGCCGAGATCTCGGCGGTCTACCTGTTCGAGCATCGCGACTGGACGCTCCATCTCCGTGCCAGCCAGGGCCGTCCGGAGGAGTTCTTCCGTCCGAGCATGCCCGTCTCGGAGACACTGCTCGGCGTCGCCTTCCGTGAAGGGTTCGTACAGCAGACCGATGTCGCCGGTGGTGCGGGTCTGGCCGATTGGGCCGCACATTCGGACGAGGTCAGATCCCAGGCGGCCATGCCGCTTCGTTCGGGCGACAGCGTGATAGGCGTGCTGCTGATCGCCTCGGCCACGTTCCGGGAGTTGACGCAGGCGGAGCGCGATCGTCTTCAGGTGATCGCGAACCAGTCGTCGCTCGCGCTGCAGAACGCACTGCTCCACGAGGAGCTCGAGCGGTTGTCCGTCACGGACCGACTGACCGAGCTCTACAACCACGGATACCTGCACCAGCGGCTTGACGAGGAGATCGAGCGAGCGATGCGCTTCGGCCACAGGCTGTCGGTCATCATGCTCGATATCGACGACTTCAAGCAGTTCAACGACCGTTATGGTCACCCTCGCGGCGACACCGTCCTCAAGGCGGTGAGTGCCATCATCAGGCAGAACCTGCGTGAGATCGACGTGGCGGCACGGTATGGCGGTGAGGAGTTCGTCGTCGTGCTGCCTGAGACCGATGTCGCCGGGGCGCTCGCGGTGGCCGAGCGGATCAGAGCCAGCACCGAGTCCTATCCCAACATCGCGGACGACCACGGCGAGCGGGTGGTGCAGACCGTCTCGCTGGGTGTCGCCACGTACCCGCTGCACGCGTCCGACGGAGCGAGTCTGATCGAGTCGGCGGACCAGGCGATGTATCGCGCGAAGCGTACGGGTAAGAACCGGGTGGTCGTCGCCGTCTGAGGCGATGGCCCGTGGATCAGGGGACCACGGTCCGGAAGGCGGCATGAGTGAGTCTCGATCGCGCGCTCGCGAGTCTGCAGCCCGACCCGATCACCGAGCAGGTCCTGCGGGATGTGCTCGTATTGTTCACACGTCATCCCGGTGAGCCGCTCACCGAGCGCGATGTTGCCCGTCGTATCGGGCGCGGGGTTGATGAGCTGGGCGTGCTCCTGCCCGTGTTGGCGTCCGGGTTCGTGCTAGACTTCGACCGCGCATCAGGGGTCTACAGGTATACCGGCGACGTCGTGCTGGGGTACGAGATCGATGCGTACAGGAAGCGCATCGACAGCCGGCAGAGTCATGTCACATCGAACGTTGCACGGTTCAGGGAGCGTCGCGGGCCCTGAGCTGTCGGTGCGTTCACCGAACGGAGCCGAGGGTGCTTGAGCCGATAACACAAGGTGACCGTGGACCTGCGGTCGAGGATATTCAGAAGCGCCTGTTGTGGCTCGGATTCGATCTCGGGCCCACCGGCATCGACGGTGTGTTCCTTGGTGCCACGCTGGCAGCTGTCCGGCGGTTCCAGCGTGAGCGCGGACTGTCCGAAGACGGCATGGTCGGCGACGAGACGTGGGCGGCGCTCGTGGACGCGACATTCCGCCTGGGCGACCGCCTCCTGTACCTGCGGTACCCTTACCTCCATGGCGCCGATGTCAGGACGCTCCAGGGCGCGCTCAACGTCCTGGGTTTCGCCTGCGGTCCTCCAGACGGCATCTTCGGCACGTTCACCGAGCGGGCCGTCGGCGAGTTCCAGTCCAACGTGGGGCTCCCCAGCGACGGCATCGCTGGGCCTGAAACGGTGCGGGCGATCGAGCGCCTGCATCATGTATGGGAGGGCAAAGACCCCTCGGCGCCCGCCAACCTGCTCGTGGCCCCCGCGCGGGCGGCCGAAGCGCTCCGCACCACGCTGTTCACACTGGTATGTGTCGATGCTCCGGGCCGCGTTGTGGGCGAGCGCCTCGCCAACCTGGCCTTGGCAACGGAGCCTGAGGCACGGATGGACATAGTCACTGAGCCGGGGGAGGCCACGCCTGATCGCGTCACCCTCTATCTCGGCCAGGCTTCCTCGCTCAAGGCGCCGGGCGGTGCGCCCACTGTGCGCCTTCAGGAGGGCGAGGGGGCCGGGGGACGCTTCATGGCGGCCTTCGCGTCCGGTAGCCGGCCCCGGGCCGTCGCGGTCATCGTGTCGGCCGACGTGGTGGCGGATGAGCGCGTCGCGCAGTCAGCCGCGGTGCACGTGCTCGATGGCCTGTGCGCGGCTCTGTCGGGCGGCATCCCCCCTGTGGTACGATAGCGCGGTCGCTCGGCCGTCCCTGGTTCATCGAGGAGGCTGGACATCCTGAGTCAGACACTCCGGCGGGCCACTGGCCTGTTTCTTATCATCGTTCTTGCGCTGGTCATGATCGTGCCATCGGCGTTCGCTACACCTCTCGAGGAGAAGCGGGCCGAAGCGGCGCGCATCCAGGCGCAGGTGGACGAGCTTGACACCGCTCTCGAGGTCGCCGCTGAGGCGTACAACGAGGCGAAGGGCGCCTACGATTCCGTCACCACGAAGGTGAAGGAGAACGAGGCCCGCGCGGCCGAGCTCACCGCGCAGCAGCAGACGCTGCAGTCGAATCTCGCCACCCGTGTGGCGAGCATGTACCGACAGGGACCGCTCGCTCAGCTCGAGGTGCTCCTCACAGCCACATCGTTCGAGGAGTTCGCCACCACGTGGGACATCCTGCGTTCGCTGAACGACCAGGACGCCGCGCAGGTATCGGAGCTCAAGGCCACCACCGCCGAACTAGAGCGGGTGCACGCTGAGCTGGCTGCGCAGCAGGCCGAGGCCAAGGCCCAGTCGGATCTGATGGAGGCCCGCAAGGCCGAAGTCGAGAAGCAGCTCGCCGAGCGCAACCGGGTGCTCAACAGCGTGAATGCTGAGATCGCGCAGATCCTCAGGGAACAGCGCGAGGCCGAGCGGCGTCGCGCCGAAGCGGCGGCCGCAGCCGCCCGGGCGGCTGCGGCGAAGGCACCCGCCCGACCCACTACCGATTACGGCACCCCCACCACCGCGCCTCGTTCCGAGGTAGTGTCGATCGCGCTGTCCAAGCTGGGCGCGCCCTACAGGTGGGCTGCCTCCGGCCCTGACTCGTTCGACTGCAGCGGCTTCACCATGTGGGTCTATCGGCAGGTCGGGGTCAGCCTTCCGCACAGCTCGAGGGCGCAAATCAACTGCGGGCAGCGCGTTTCGCGCGCAAACCTCGCACCCGGGGACCTGGTGTTCTTCGGCCGGAGCACCATTCATCACGTTGGCATCTACGTGGGCAACGACAAGTATGTCCACGCGCCAAGCACCGGCGACGTGGTGAAGGTCTCGAGTCTGAGTGGCCGCAGCGACTACGTAGGGGCGTGTCGGCCCTAAGAGCGGACCCGGGGCAGTAACGACGAGATGGGGGGGCTCATGCTGGGGGGCAGGCTCTTCGTTCCCCTGCGCTCGGCCGACTACCGTCGGCTCTGGGTAGGTCAGTTCGTCTCCGTTGTCGGCGACAAGATCGACCAGATAGCGCTCGGCATCCTCGTCTATCAGAAGACGGGGTCGGAGCTGCAGATGGGGATCATGCTCGCCATCTCGATGCTGCCTGCGGCGTTGTTCGGCATGCTGGCGGGTGCGTTCGTCGACCGCTGGGACCGGCGAGGGACCATGGTGGTCGCCGACGTCCTCCGTGCGGCATGTGTCTTCGCGGTGCCCTTCGTGGCCGAGTGGAGTCTCCCGGCCGTGTACGCACTGGCGTTCGCGGCAGGGACGATCGCGCTGTTCTTCGAACCGGCCAAGCTCTCGCTGGTCCCTGAGCTCGTGGGTCACGACGATCTGATGGCCGCCAACTCCCTCGACAACGCCACCTCTTCAGTGGCCGAGCTCGCCGGTCTGTTGTTCGGCGGAGCGCTCGTCGCGGTGCTCGGGTACCGGGCCGCGTTCCTGCTCGATGGCGGGACGTTCCTGATCTCCGCGCTTCTTATCCTGAGCATCTCGCACCGGTCGGCGCGTCCGGCAGGCGAGAAGAGGATCTCCTTGGTCCCGGTGCTCGGGGAGACTGTCGAGGGTTTGCGGTACGTGTGGGGCCACCCCGTGCTCCGTGACCTCCTCGGCGTGTACTCGTTCGCGATCATGGGCGTGGCCGCGTCCACGACCTTCATCTATGCGCTCGCGCTCGACCGGTTCGCTGCGGGGGCCGTCGGTCTGGCTACCCTCGATGGCGCGATCACGGTGGGCCTGCTTGCGGGCAGCGTCATCGTCGGGCAGGCCGACCCCTCGGGTCCGGCCCGCAAGCTCCTCATGGGGCTTCTGGTGTTCGGGGTGCTGGTCTCCTTCGCATCGGTGACGCCGACCATCGCGGCGACCGCGGCCGTTTTGTTCTGCGCCGGGGTGGCCAACATGTTCTTCTATGTGCCGATGGCCACCATCCTCCAGCAGGACGCGGAGCCCTCGATGCGAGGGCGCGTGTTCGCGGCGAAGCAGTCACTCAGCCGGGTCCTCTCGGTCGTTGGCTTCATCGGGGCGGGGGCGCTCGCGGAGGGGATCGGTCTGACTCCATCGATACTCATCGCTGGGATGATCGTCATCGCGATGTCGCTTTACGGCTGGACCCGCCCGCAACTCAGACTCGCGTGATCGGCTCAGAGTGGCGCAGGCGCTGGTGGTATGCACCACCTGACGGTCATATGCGGGTAGAGTAAACTAGCGGATGGATGCGCCCGGCTCGCTCGGGCGTTGCACGGTGACCACAAGTGGAAGCGGGCGTTCATGGCGGAGATCGACGGCCTCCTCAAAGTCATGGCTGAGCGTGGCAGCTCAGACCTTCATATCAAGGTCGGCTCTCCGCCCGCGGTGCGGCTGAACGGGAAGCTCCTCGTGCTGAAGGAGTTTCAGCAGCTCACCCCCGAGATCACGCGGCAACTCGCACACGGCATGATGGACGAGCGGCAGCGGCAGTCGTTCGAGAACCATCGCGAGCTCGACTTCGCCTACTCGGTCCCCGGTGTGGGCCGTTTCCGCGTGAATGTGTTCCATCAGCGTGGCAGCATCGGCATGACGTTGCGCCGGGTTACCACGGAGCGCACCGGCATCGAACAGCTCGGGCTGCCACCGGTCGTGCGCCGGCTCGCCGAAGAGCCGCGTGGTCTGGTGCTCGTCACGGGTACTGCGGGTTCAGGGAAGACCACCACGCTCGCGGCGATGATCGATCACATCAATCACACGCGTGATGGTCACATCGTCACGATCGAGGACCCGATCGAGGTGCTGCATCAGGACGTGCGCTGCATCATCAACCAGCGTGAGGTGGGCATCGATACCGAGAGTTACGCCGACGCGCTGCGGCACGTGGTGAGACAGGACCCCGATGTGGTCCTCATCGGCGAGATGCGCGACCACGAGACGGTCTCCGCCGCGCTGACCGCTGCGGAGATCGGCAACCTCGTCCTCTCGACGCTCCACACGATCGATGCGACCGAGACCATCAACCGCATCATCGACTTCTTCCCGCCGTACCAGCAAAAGCAGATCCGGTTGATGCTCGCTTCCACGCTCAAAGGCATCATCTCGATGCGACTGATCCCGGCGATCAACGGCGGGCTCGTTCCGGCGGTCGAGGTCATGGTCATGACCGGCACGATCCGTGAGTACATCATGGACTCTGAGAAGACGTACATGATCCGGGACGCGATGGAAGAGGGCGAGTACTACGGCATGCAGACGTTCGACCAGAGTCTGCTCCGGCTGTACTCGCAGGGTCGCATCACGCTGGAGGACGCCACCGCAATGGCGGCCAACGCACACGACTTTCGCATCAAGGTCCGGCAGCTCGGGGTGACTGCGGAGCAGGCCGCGCAGACCGGCATCTACTGATCGGTCGACCCGTTCTCATCCGTGGCGCCGAGGCGTTCACGCCACGTGAGGACGCCGAGAGTGACGGCTGCTCCCACAAACGCGCCGAAGGTGTCCATCATCCAGTCGGCCGGATCCGGCATGCGTCCCGGCACGAACGACTGGTGGAACTCGTCAGTCACGCCGTACACGGAGGCCATCGCCACGGCGATCACCACCGCCATCCAGCCGCCACGCTGGTCCCGCACTGCGAGGAAGTACAGCGCCCCGAGCACAGCGTACACGGCGAAGTGTCCCAGGGAGCCGTAGTCGCCGGCAGGCATGGAGCCGCCGGGCAGCGACGACAGCGCGAAGATCACGCCCATCCAGAGCAGCGCGGCGACCCATAGAGCGCGTGTTCGTCCCGTACGGTCCATGCACTGCGTCCTTTCGTTGGCTCCGGGCGGCGAGATCCGCAAACGTAGAGATTCTACCTGTATCCGGATGAGGTCATGGTGCGCTGAGGTACTGCCCCCGCTCTGGCGCCCCGCTGATGGCAACGGCTTCCGTGGCGGCATGGAGCACGCAGGATTGACGGTTGGTGCTCGCGGTCTCAAGAAAGCGCAAGCACGGTGAACATTCCGCGCGCTATGGTGCCAAGCAAGGTCATGAGTGCCTGACCCCCGAACGCCCACGCCGTCGCCGTCCGTGCATCGGCTGCCGAGACTTCGACGGCGCGCAGACCGCGCGTTGTCACGATCGCCGAGAGTATAAGGGCGCTGAACCGTAGGAGAGGACTGAAGGCCAGCGCATAGGGCGCGAGCCCCGCGAGGAAGGCGTGTGTGATCCTCACGCGTAGCTGGCGGCTGCGGAGCACCAGGAGGAGCACCCACAGCCGTGCGGCCGCCCATGCGGTCTCGCTGAGTATCGTGACCGCGATCGTGGCGGGACTGTCGCCATTGCCAATGGAGAACCCGACGGCGATGAGTGCTCCGGACGCGAACGCGATGACACCGAATGCGGACGCGAGGTACCACCGGGCGTCCGTGTCTGTGGTGCCCTGTTCCGGGTGGATGATGTGGCCGAGCGCGATCCTCCAGGTACGAGCAGATGAGCTGGTCGAGTCCGCGAGCGTCCGGGAGAGGCGGCCACCGATACGCCAGGCCCGGGTCACGGAGCGCCGCCACACGAGGAAGAGCGCGGCGAGCGCGTCCGCAAGCGCCCTGGCGATCACCGGGGGCTCCGCGGGCTTGTACGGATGTGCGACCCCACGGACGCTCCCCTCGGTCGACGTAGGTGCACGCACAGGATACCCGAACGCCGCGGGCCGGGTCCCACAGGCTATCTTCGGCGGATAGCACAAAGGGCCGGGAGACTCCCTGCCCTTTGTGGTTCTCGTCGCGTCTGCGGCTAGTTCGTGCTTTCGAGCCTCGTCTGCACGGCCCGCAGGATCGCCGGGTACGAGACTGCGCCATCGTAGAGCGGCTGGCCATCAACGACCGTGACGGGGTACACGAGGCCCTGCTCCTGGATGAGCGAGACCATCGGTTCGTGCGCGGCCGCGATCTCCGGGCGGCTGGTGTCGTAGTACAGCACCCGGGCGCGGTCGCCGAAGCGGTGCTCGATCTCAGCGCGGACTATCGAGGTGATCTCCTCCGGAGACCAGGATGGGCCTCATCCGCCGCCCCAGCAGGCTGTCTCGACAGGGAAGTCGTAGACTTCAACGCTCACGGTGGTGTCGGGCATCTTCTCTCCTTCAGGCGGTGCGGACGGCTCCACCGGGGCAATATCGCGCGCAGATGGCGCAGCCGGTGCAGCGGTCCTCATCAACGGTGTAGCCGAGAGCTCCCGGATAGGCGCCTCCCGCAACCGGCACGATGGCGCCTCGCGGACATGCCCTGCTTGCGGGGCAGCCGGGGGATCTATCGCAGCTAGCGAGGTCGATACTTACGCGGCGCACCAGGGATTCCTCTCGTCAGCTCGTTCGGTTCGGGATGCATCATATACCCCAACGGGTATACACGCAACCATCCCATCGCCCGATAGGTAGGGTATCGCGCCGATGCGGTGATGTTTCGGCTGACCCTGTGGCGCGGGGGCTGGTACGATACGGTGCGGACGGCATGACGGCGCTCGGGATGAGAAGGCGGCGAAGATGGAGTCGGTGCAGTCGGAAGTGCGTTCTGCCGGACGGGGCCTCTCGGCTGTACGGTTCATTGCCGCAGGCGCGGCGATCGGCGTTGTGTTTCCGGTCGTGGCCCTGCTCATCGTCGAGCCAAAGGGGACTGTCGGCGCGGTCTTGTTCTGGGTCTTCAGCATCGCGGCCGGTATCGTAGCCGGTCGGTTCTGCCACTGGCTGATGGGCCGGGTGGCCGCCGACTCGCTCACGAGTGTCTTGCGGCATGCGAGCGCGACACTCGGCGTACCCGTTCCTGATGTGCAGGGGGTCGACGCCACATCGCGCGAGATCGAGCGCTCCTTCGATCAGATATCTTCCAGGCTGCGGCGGGTGCGCACGGTCGGCGAGAGCATCCGCCTGACGAACGCGGAGATCGCCGCCGCCACCGAGCAGCAGGCGTCGGGCGCGGCGCAGCAGGCTGCCGCGGTCACACAGACCTCGGCCACCGTCGAGGAGCTGGCGCAAACGTCCAGCCAGATCGCCGACAACGCCGCGGCCGTTGTGAAGATCGCGGAGACGACGCTCGCGAGCGCGGAGGAGGGCATGGACGCGGTCTCGAATACGGCCATGGGCATCGAGGAGATCCGTGAGACCACGATGCAGTCCTCTGATCGCATCCTTGCGCTCGGCGAGCGGAGCCAGGAGATCGGTCGCGTGCTGTCGATCATCGATGAGATAGCCGAGCAGACGAAGATCCTGGCGCTCAACGCGGCAATCGAGGCCGCGCGTGCGGGTGAGGCCGGCAAGGGCTTCTCGGTGGTGGCCGAAGAGATTCGCAAATTGGCCGATTCGGTGACCGAGTCCACGCAGGAGATCGGTCGTGTCGTACGGGAGATCCAGGCATCCACCTCGGCGCTCATCATGCAGACGGAGAAGGCGGCGAAGAAGGTCGAGGAGGGACAGGAGCTTGCGGCGCACACGGCGGTCGCCCTCGAGAGGATCGTGGTGCAGGTCGAACAGACGACCGACTCGGCGAAGCAGATCTCGATCGCGACCCAGCAGCAGCGGACCGCATCCGACCAGGTCGTGGTCTCGATGCGGGAGGTCGCCCTGGTCTCGCAGCATGCGGCCGAGGCGTCCCGTCGCATCAGCGCTGCGATCGCCGAACTCGGAACGCTCTCCGATGAGATCGCCCAGTGATGTCCGTACGCGAAACGCTCGCCGCCGCAGGTCACACGCTGCCTGGACCGGCAGTACCGGTGGGTGCGTACCTTCCCGCTGTGCGCGCTGGTGCGCTGGTGTTCACCTCTGGCCAGATACCTATGCGCGAGGGAGCGCTCCTGGCATCTGGAGTCGTTGGGGAGGATGTGGGGGAGGAAGCGGCCCGCGCGTGCGCTGTCCAGTCCACGCTGAACGCACTCGCCGCCGCCTCAACCGTCTGCTCGCTCGACGATGTCGTGCGTGTCGTGAAGGTGGTCGGCTACGTGGCGTCGGCGCCGGGGTACACAGCTCAGCCGCGGGTCATCGACGCGGCGAGCGAGACCCTCGTTGCAGCATTCGGTGATGCGGGGCGTCACGCACGGGAGGCCGTCGGCGTGATGTGTCTGCCGCTCGGCGCGCCGGTCGAGATATCGCTCGTTCTCGAGGTGCGGTGACGGTCGATACGGCAGGAACCGCCCTGCGGTCGTCGAATAGGCTCATAGGCGGAGTTTCTTGCCCCGCCCGTATTGTTCGTGCTGATGGGTTCGGCTAGAGTTTGTCGGAGGCGCCCGAGGGGATCGCCTCCGTGGTGCGTTCATAACCTTGAGTGTGGCGAGGAGAGGGTGCGTATGGCCAAGGAGCCGAAAGAGAAGAAGGGGAAGTGGCAACGCTGGCTGCAGGGGTGGAAAGACCCTGTTCGCAAGCCACGCTACATCATCTGGACCGGCGTGGTGGTACTCGCGCTACTGGCCGTGATCAACGCCGCCTTCGTAGTGACGTCGGGTTACTGGTTCTGTGAGACCTTCTGCCACTTCGTCCAGCTGGACTCGGTCCGGGCGTATGACGACGGCTCCCACAACATGGTCGCGTGCACCTCGTGTCACATGCCCGTCGATGCCGATCCCATCACTCTGACCATTCACAAGCTTGATGCGGTCATCACCGGTATGTACCAGATGGTCACCAAGACCTATGGGGTACCGCTCAACGCGACGAGCCATCTGGCGCTCCACAAGGTGCACATGGGCGATGAGCTGTGCACCCAGTGCCACAATCTCGACAACCGCGAGATCACCCCGAGCGAGGGCATCATCATCAACCACGATGCCCACACCGACCGGGGGATCCTCTGCACCGCGTGCCATAACCGTGTCGCGCATCCGGAGGGTGAGGCGTACGCCGACTTCATCAGCGTGAACCCGGAGACGGGCGAGAAAGCCGCCAAGCACGCGGACTTCATGAGCATGACCGCATGCTTCCGCTGCCACACGCTCACCGGCGAGTCACCGTCGGGCGAGGAGTTCAAGGCTCCGGGCACGTGTTCTGCGTGCCACCCGGCCGACTTCGACCTCAAGCCCGCGAACCACGATGAGCCCGGTTTCTACCCCGGTGGCCACGCGAAGCTCGCGGTCATGGAGGTCGATCACGCGACTGGTCGTCCGGCTGAGGACATCATCCGGCCGATCCCGACCGGTGGCGACTATCTGATGCATGAGGAGTCCGAGGAGGCTTCTGGTGCTGCCGAGGGCGAGCACGAGGCCGAGGAGCATCATGACCCGGATGTCCTGGCTGTTGTGCCTGTCGAGACGGTCGATTACTGTTCCACGTGCCACGTGAAGGAGACCTTCTGCGACGGTTGCCACGGCATGGAGATGCCGCACTCGGATGAGTTCAAGACCAAGACGCACCCTGAGCTTGCGGCCACCGCGATCGACAAGTGCGAGATGTGCCACAAGCAGTCGGAGACGTTCTTCTGCGACAGCTGCCACCACGGCTCGCAGGTCGACTGGACGTTCGACACTGCGGTCGTCTGGCAGACCCAGCACGCGACCGCTGTCACCGAGCAGGGCATCGCCGGTTGCCTTGGCGTATGCCACGACTCGCAGTACTGCGCCGACTGTCACACGAAGATGGCTCCCGTTCCCACGTCTCATGCAGCCAAAGACTGGTTGCACGGCAAGCTGACTGTGACCCAGTATCCGGATACGCCGGCGGTCGCGACCGCCGCACACGCGGTTGCAGCGGCGAAGTCGGTCGAGGGCTGTGAGGTCTGTCACGGAGCCGGCGGAACCGAGGCGAAGTTCTGCATGGACTGCCATGGAACGGAGATCCCGCACCCAGACACGTTCAAGAAGAACCACGTGTCGGGTAAGAACACCCGGGATATGTGTGGCAACTGCCATCAAGCCGCAGAGCTCTGCTCTGACTGTCACCACAAGGGTGCTGTGAATGGCACCCCGTGGCAGCGGCAGCACCCCAAGATCGTTGCCGCCGATGGCGCTGAGCCCTGCTTCGCTTGCCACGAGCCGCCGTACTGCTCGGCGTGTCACGTGCGCCTTTAGCGTCACACCACCCGAGAATATTCGGGACGCACATGGGGACCCGGTCGATTCATCTGACCGGGTCCCCATGGCGCAGATGCCACCGTGTTCGATCCTTGTCAGCTTTTCTTTGCCACGTCCGCAGTGACCATGTATCATAGCGGCTCGTCGGGATGTGGCTCAGCTTGGTAGAGCGCTGCGTTCGGGACGCAGAGGTCGTGGGTTCGAATCCCGCCATCCCGACCATCAGAATGACAACCGACAGGCCGGTCCAACCGGCCTGTCGGCGTATCCGGGGAGCATGATGCTGGACGCGCTGTTCACTGCGATAGGCTACGGACTGTGCCACCAGCTGCCTGAACGCTCGTTCTTCTCTGGCGGGTATCAGCTACCCGTGTGCGCACGGGACACCGGGCTGTATCTCGGGTTCATCGCGGCGCTTGCCGCGCTCTGGCTCCTGCACCGGGGCGAGAAGCCCACCGTGCCTCCCCGGTGGCCAATACTGGTCCTCCTTGGCCTGTTCATCGCGAGCATGGCGTTCGACGGCGTGACCTCGTATGCCGGGCTGCGTGAGACCACGAACACACTCCGCCTGATCACCGGGTTGCTCACCGGCTGGGCACTGGCCACGATCGTCGTCCCCATGCTCAACGCACAGCTCTGGGCCGATGCGGGAGAGGGGCGCCTGCTTGCGGGAGGACGCCGTGTCGCCGGATGGCTCGGTGCGCTTGTGGCCACCTACGGTCTGGTCGCCTACCTGCTTCCGCAAACGGGTCTGGTGTATCCATTGATCAGCGTCGCAGCCATTCTCGTGACGTTCACATGCGTGAACCTTGTCCTGGTCTGCCTGATCGGGCCGCTTGAGCGTCGTGCGCGTCGCCTGCGCGATGCCACGCTGCAGATCGCACTCGCATTCGGACTCACGTTGCTCGAACTGGGTGCGGCCGCCTGGCTGCGCGTAGTCACGGAGCGGTTGCTCGCATGAGCTGACTTTGGCGACGGGCCAGGCGATGGCGTCCGGCTCCGATGTCAGAGTGGCACCGTATGCTTCAGTCGAACATAGGTTCGAAGGAGGTATACGATGGCCGCACAGCTGGCGCTCCGCATTCCCGAGGCGCATACCGTCACGCTTGGTGACGAGGTCAACCGGCTGATCGAGGTGGGAGCGCTCGAAACGGGTGCGCTCCCACATGCGCTGCAGTCCGGGCGCATCACGATGGGCCACTTCGCCGAGTGGCGTGGTCGCCCGTTGTCTGTGAGCGAGCGTCGACGGGTGGAGGCGTACTTCCGGGCCGTCCTGCGCCGCCGTATCGTCCGGGGCACCGATGCGATCGCTGGCGATGCCCGACGCCGTCTCGTGACACGAACCATCGAACTCGACCTTGTCCAAGCAGGTTGGGATCCCTCACGCGCGCGACTGCAAGCGTACGAGGCCACGGGGCACACGTCAGGGGCATGAACCCACGCGTCACGTCCGCGTCATTTCGCGTAGGCGGTGATCAGATCAAGGTCGTCTGCGGAGAACACCCACAGTCGGGACTCCGTCACGGGCTCGCCGTCATCACCCCACGACTCAACGACGATCCATGCCGGCTCACCCTCGTACGTAGCGCGGTGGATCTCGACTGGAACCGCGTTCACGTCAACGGGGAACTGGCTCGTGAGCGCGTCGGCCAGCGCCGCCGCATCATCACCGTGCGTTCGGAGATCGGCCAGAGCATCCTGCCGGGCCTGGGGCACCTCATCGGGGCCAAGACCGCGGGTGTTCGACGTGTCGGCATTCTCGAGGAGCGCCGGCAGTTCATCGGCCGAGTAGTCCCCACCCTCGGGTATATAGGAGATACGTGCCGCGCCCGAGCAGCCTGCCAGTGCAAGCTGTACGAGCAGGACCGCCGTGATGCCGATGAGTCGCAGATGCCGCGCGGATGCCATGGGCGCCTCCCAGAATGGTCGACCTGGGACGATAGTAGACCACCCATGCACCTCAGTGGGTGGCGAGGAGGGAAATGACTTCCATCATCTGCTTCACTTCGGATTTCGGGTCCGGCGACACGTGGGTCGGCATGTGCCATGCGGTGATATACCGGTCGTGTCCGCAGGCACGCGTGGTCGACCTCGCACACGACATCGCGCCTTTCGATATCCGGAAGGCCGCGGTCGTCGCGTCTTCAGGCGTCTGGCAGCTGCCCGATGCGATACATCTCGCCGTGGTCGACCCCGGAGTCGGTGGCGGTCGCCGCGACCTGATCATCGTCACCCGGGGTGGGGCCATGCTCGTGGGTCCCGACAACGGTGTGCTGGTTCCGGCGACCTGGCGCTCCGGCGGGATCGCGGAGGCGTACTCGATCGTGCCGGAGCACCTCGACTTCCGTGCTCCGCTCGCCACGTTCCATGCGCGGGACATACTTGCTCCCGCGGCGGCCATACTCGCGTGCGGCGTCCAGGCGTCCGTTATCGGCGAGCCCCTCGACCTCGCCTCGCTCGCTGGTCCGCCGTTTGCCCTCTACACCGCCGATGGTGATGCGCTCACGGCGGAGGTGATAGACATCGACCGCTTCGGCTCCTTCCGGGTGGCGATTCCGGCCGAGGAGGCGGTACAGCGATTCCCGATCGGCGACCGCATCGAGGTGGCCGTAGGCCATGCGCTGATCGAGGCCCCCTTCGGTAGGACGTTCTCCGATGTGGCACGCGGAGAGCCCGTCGCTCTCGTCGACTCATCAGGTTGGCTGACGCTTGCGGTGCACATGGGCAGTGCTGCAGAGCGTTACGGTGTCGAGCCTGGAGCGGTGGCACGGTGTAGGCGCACCGGAGCGCAAGTGGGCTGATCTCGCCCGCCATCGGTCTCTGTCAGACCCACACTCTATGCTGCACGCAGAAGTAGGGCGGCGCGTGGGAGGTGGCATGATGGGACGGCAGTACGCGGGTGCGATGTCCGCTGGTGAGAGCGTCGACGCAACGTTCACATTGCGTGCCAAAGAGATGCGGTCATCTCGAGCCGGGGAGGCATATCTGTCGCTCGAGTTCGGCGACCGCAGCGGCCGGATCGGCGGCATCATGTTCCGCCCCGGGCGCGAGGCCGAGTCTGTGCCCACAGGTACCGTGGTACACGTACGAGGTACGGTGACCGAGTATCGAGGGATCCTGCGCGTCTCGGTCGACTCCCTGAAACCAGCGCTCCGATACGAGCTTCGGGAGCTGCTTCCAGCCAGTCCGCGTGACACCGGTGAGATGATGGCGGAGTTGCGGGAGCACACCAGAGCCATCAAGGATCGGGACTTGTCAGCCGTCGTCAAGGCGGTGTTCGGGCAACGGGAGTTCATGGCGCGGTTCCGCTCATGTCCGGCGAGCAGATCGGACCACCACGCGTACGTGGGCGGCCTCCTGGAGCACACGGTGGCCGTTGCGGGCATCTGTCGTACGATGTCGGACCTCTATCCGCAGATCGATGCTGATCTCCTGCTGGCAGGTGCTCTTCTGCACGATATAGGTGTTGTCGATGCGCTCGAGTTCTCCACGAGCATCGAACTCACGGAGCAAGGGAGGCTCCTGGGTGCCGCGATCCTCGGGGAGCGCCGCCTGTCATCGGTGAACATCGGGAGCGCGGACTCGCATTGCGGTGTGCTCGATCACCTCCTGCACATGATGCTGTCCCACGACGGCGGTATCGGTGCCGAAGGCGGGCTGCGGCCATGCACGCTCGAGGCGTCTGTCCTCTCGCACGCCCACGATCTGGATGCACGTGCGGCGTCGTTCATAGCCTCGGCGCGTGGTGCGGGCATGGTGGGGGAGTCATGGACCGGCGATGGGGCGAGGGTGCTGCCGCCCCGCCCGGTCGCACAGCGGCCCGCGCTTCAGGTCGCAGGGTAGGCGCAGAGTGCGCGGCCGGTCGTCTGGATGGTCTACAATCTGGGGAGTCGTAGGTGGTGCGATCATCACCGTCCAAGAACCCATGTGAGGAGCGATCCCTGATGACATACCCCCAGGCGGAGATTGGCGTGTTCGGCGGAAGCGGACTGTACTCGCTTCTTGATAGTCCCAAAGAGGTCGTCGTTGAGACGCCGTATGGCCCTCCGTCCGCTCCGATCACCTACGGTGAGATCGGGGGCCGTACTGTTGCCTTCATGCCACGTCACGGAACCGAGCACACGCTTCCGCCGCACATGATCAACTACCGAGCCAACGTCTACGCGATGAAGCAGTTGGGCGTGCAGCGCATCATCGGTCCTAGCGCGTGCGGTTCGCTGCAGCCTCATGTGAAGCCCGGAGACTTCGTGATCTGCCACCAGTTCGTGGACCGCACCTGGGGTCGCAAGGACACGTTCTACGACGGCCCCAAGACCGTTCACGTCTCGGCCGCGGATCCGTACTGTCCCACGATGCGCGCGACTGCTGTTCAAGAAGCCCAGGCGCTCGGAATCACCGTTCACGAGGGGGGTACGGTGGTCGTCATACAGGGTCCGCGTTTCTCGACTCGCTCGGAGTCGCACTGGTTCGCCTCGCAGGGCTGGGAAGTCATCAACATGACCCAATACCCGGAGGGATATCTCGCTCGCGAACTCGAGATCTGTTACTGCAACATCTCCCTCATCACCGATCATGACGCGGGTGTGGAGGGGATCGAGGAGCCCGTCACCAACGACCAGGTCATCAAAGTCTTCGCCGAGAACACCGAGAAGCTCAGGAGCCTTCTGTTCGCGATGATCCCGGCGCTGCCCGAGGAGCGGGACTGCGTCTGCGCGACGGCGCTTTCGGCCGCGGAATTCTGACGCCGGTCCTTGGAGGCTGATGACTCGTGTTCGGTCTACGCTCGTTGAGGATCGGTCGGCCGTTCGGTATCCCGCTCGAGGTGGATGCGAGCTGGCTCTTCATCTTCTTCCTGGTCGCGGCGACACTGACCACGAGTTACTTCCCCGCGGCGCTGCCCGACCAGAGCCCCACGGCCTATGCCCTCTTGGGCGCGGTGACCGCCCTCGCATTCTTCGGCTCGCTTGTGCTCCATGAGCTCGCGCACTCGCTTGTGGCGCGCGCCGGCGGGCTCGAAGTCTCGCGTGTCACCCTCTTCGTCTTCGGCGGTGTGTCTCAGCTTGAAGATGAGCCATCCAGCCCTGGCAGGGAGTTCCTCATGGCAGCTGCCGGACCGGCGATGAGCCTGCTCATCGCCGGTGCGTGCTGGGGAGGTGCTATCGCCGGGGGGCTCGTCGGCGCACCCGAATGGGTGCTCGTGCCGCTTGACTATCTGTCGATGATCAACTTCGCTCTGGCGGTGTTCAACCTGCTGCCCGGATTCCCCCTGGATGGCGGCCGGGTGCTGCGGGCGGTGCTCTGGGCGCTCACGCGCGACATCACGAAGGCCACCAGGTGGGCGAGCAGGTCTGGGCAGGCCATCGGCACCGCCCTGATAGCTGTTGCCGTCTTCGGCGTCTTGCGCGGGAACTTCGACTTCGTATGGCTGGCGGTCATGGGCTGGTTCATGTCGGCGCTCGCGGCAGGTGCATACCGGCAGCATGTCACCAGGGTGCGGCTTGGGGAGGTGTCCGTCTCTTCGATCATGTCCACACCCGCGGTAGTGGTCCCCGCTGAACTCTCACTCGAACAGGTCGGCCATTCGTACTTCCTGGCCGGGCGTCATCCGCGCTATCCGGTGGTCCAGGAGGGGCGTGTCATCGGCCTCATCGACATCGAGCATGTGACCGAAGTCCCGCGGGACCGGTGGGCTGAGACCACGGTCGGGGAGGTGGCTTCGCGCAGTCTGGAGAACGCGGTCGCCTCGCCGCACGCTTCGGTCGACAGTGTCTTGCCTCGCCTGGAACCGGGTGGCCCGGGTGCAGTGCTTGTCGTCGATGAAGGGCGACTTGCCGGCATCGTCACTCGCTCAGATGTCATCAGACTCATCATGGACATCACGCGCGACCGTGACCAGAGTGCTGGATGATAGGTGCCCGCCGGGTGAGAGGCCCGCGGCATGCACTCAGCTACTTGTGTAACTTTGTAACTGCACGTTACCATGTCCTCTGACAACGGAACCGAGGAGTCATGGACAGGGCGATGACCGAGCGCATACCCGAGGGTGTCATAGAGCGTTTGCCCGCCTATCTCAACATCCTTATCCAGCTACGCGGCGACGGCGTGACAACGGTTTCGTCCGCGCGCCTCGGAGAACTCACCGCGGTGAATCCCGCCCAGATCCGCCGTGACCTCACGCATTTCGGGTCGTTCGGCAAGCGGGGTGTCGGATATGACATCGCCACGCTCGTGGAGCGGATACAGCGGATACTCGGGGCGGATCACGCGCACCGTCTCGCCTTGGTCGGGGCGGGGAACCTCGGTTCGGCCATCGCCGGCTACGAGGGTCTACGCCAGCACGGATTCACGGTCACCGCGATCTTCGACAACGACCCCGCGAAGATCGGCGCGCGCATCGGCGAGATAACCATTCAGCCTCTTGAGGAGCTTGAGGAGACGTTGCGCCGGCAGGACATCAGGATCGGTATCGTTGCCGTGCCCTCCGAGGCGGCGCAGGACGTCACTGATCGGCTGGCTGCCGCGGGAGTGCGCGTGATTCTCAACTATACTCCCGTCATCGTGCGTGTCCCTCAGGGTGTGACGCTCCACAACACCGATCCGGTCCAGGAGTTGCTGCATACGCTGTACTATCTCTCCAGGCGAGAGGGTGTCGCACACGTCTAACACGGGAGCGGCGTGGCGTACGTTGCGCGGAGGTGGTACTCTGACCTGCAGTCACAGATGGCCCGTCAACCGGCGGTCGCGGGCCTGAAGCTACTAGGAGGTATGCATGGCGGCATTCGGCATTCCCAACGGCCCCGAACTGTGGATCATCCTGGGTATCGTCCTACTGCTCTTTGGCCCGACACAGCTTCCCAAGCTGGCGAAGATGTTCGGCAAGTCGGCCAAGGCCCTGAAAGAGGGCATGGACGAGGGTATGAACGCGTTTGACGAAGAGACCACGAGCAAGAAGACCGACACGGCCGAGAAGGCCGAGTCGTCCGACAACGGCAGCGATTCTTAGGCGGATCGGCCGTACGTGAGACATAGAGCGAAGGGCGCCCGAGGGCGCCCTTCGGCATGATTGATGCTTGTGCGCACTACCGCCCGTCGATATACTCTGCCGAGTCATCGAGGGGTCAGGACTCGCCGAGTCCGTATCGGATGATCGCGGACCGACGTACAGGAGTGTTCTATGTTGAGAGAAGTCGCCCTTACCGTAGAAGGTCAGGCCAAGCTCGAGGAGGAGCTGCTGCACCTCGAGACTGTGAGGCGCAAGGAAGTCGGCGAGCGTATTCGCGAAGCCAAGGAGTTCGGGGACATATCTGAGAACTCCGAGTACGACGACGCCAAGAACGAGCAGGCGTGGGTCGAGAGCAGAATCGCCGAGATCAGCCAGATTCTTGCGAACGCCACCATCATCGAATCGCCCGCGCGGCCGACCCGCGTGACCCTTGGCGCGCGTGTGCACCTCAAGGACGCCACGAGCGACGAGGTGTTCGTGTATCAG
This sequence comes from Actinomycetes bacterium, assembly GCA_022839745.1. Classification (GTDB taxonomy): domain Bacteria; phylum Actinomycetota; class Coriobacteriia; order Anaerosomatales; family Anaerosomataceae; genus Anaerosoma. Next base: position 15,592 of record JALHJB010000014.1, on the reverse strand, counting down.
CTTGTGGGCTCCGCCGAGGCCGACCCGACCAACAACAAGATCTCCAACGAGTCGCCGGTCGGGCAGGCGATCATGGGTGCACGGAAGGGTGACAGCGTGAAGGTCACCACGCCCCGGGGCACGCAGATCACCTATGAGGTCGTTTCGATCACCAAGTAGCGGGGGGACAGTGGCGGAGCAGTCAGGTATCAACGCAGGAACGACCGACGAGATCACGGCGGGTCGCATCGCCAAGATCGCGGAGCTCCGCGGCGCTGGTATCGAACCATTCCGAGACGGCTTCGAGCGCACCGACCGCGTTGAAGACATCCTGACCCGGCATGCCGACCTTGAGGCAGGTGGCGAGACCGACGATGTTGTCACGATCGCCGGGCGCGTGGTCGCCAAGAGGGACCAGGGCAAGGCGCTGTTCCTCGTGGTCCGCGACGGTGCACACGAGATCCAGGTGTTCTGCCGCCTGAACGTGCTCGGCGAGGAGCCCTTCGCGTTCGTGTCCGATCTGGATCTGGGCGACTGGATCGGGGTCACCGGCCAGGTGCTGCGCACCAGGCGCGGTGAGCTCTCCGTCTCGCCCGGTGAGGTCGTCTTGCTCTCGAAGTCCATCCGTCCGCTCCCTGAGAAGTACCACGGGTTGAGCGACACCGAAACCCGCTATCGGCAGCGCTACGTGGACCTCATCGCCAATCCCGAAGTACGGACGGTGTTCGAGACACGATTCCGCGTCGTTGCGGCCATCCGGCGTTTCATGGAGAGCCGCGGCTTCCTCGAGGTCGAGACGCCGATGCTGCAACCCATCCCTGGCGGAGCTACCGCTCGTCCGTTCGTGACGCATCACAACGCGCTCGACATGGACCTGTACCTGCGTATCGCACCCGAGCTCTATCTCAAGCGACTGCTCGTGGGGGGCTTCGAGCGTGTCTACGAGGTGAACCGCTCATTCCGCAACGAGGGCATGTCGCCGCGGCACAACCCCGAGTTCACGATGCTCGAGGCCTACCAGGCGTACGGCACGATGGAGACCATGCGCGAGCTCACCGAGTCGCTGATCACCACTGTCGCACAGGAGGTCCTCGGTACGCTCGACCTCGAGTATCAGGGCACCGCGGTATCGCTGCGCTCACCCTGGCGGCAGGCCACGATGGCGAGTCTGGTCTCCGAGGCCGTCGGCCGCGATGTCGACATCCACTCGCCGATCGTGGAGCTCCGTCGTCTGTGCGACCGGCACGAGGTGTTCTTCGAGGGCTCCTGGGGTGCAGGCAAGCTGCTGACCGAGCTCTTCGAGAAGCTGGTCGAGCACACGCTCATCCGGCCCACGTTCGTCACACACTATCCCGCCGAGGTCTCACCGCTCGCTCGACGCAACGACGCTGACCCCGAGATCACCGACCGGTTCGAGTTGATGATCACTGGTCGCGAGTTCGCGAACGCTTTCTCCGAGCTCATCGACCCGATCGACCAGCGGGCCCGATTCCAGGCGCAGGCCGCGGCCAAAGACGCCGGCGACGATGAGGCCATGTGGGTCGACGAGGACTACCTGCGAGCGCAGGAGTACGGCATGCCGCCCGCCGGCGGGCTTGGCATCGGCATCGATCGGTTGGTGATGCTCCTTACCAACAGCGCGTCGATCCGCGACGTGTTGCTCTTCCCGCATATGCGTCCGGAGGCGTAAGCGCGCCTCGCGAGGCAGCGATCGTCTCTGGCAGCACGCTCTAGGGACATCGAGATCATCGCTTCATGCGACAGAGTTCCAAGATATGAGTGTATGTCACTCACATCTCGTGGCATCCCGCTTGCTTCCATTCCGGTACACATCGCTCGCTGTCGTCGGGCGGGGTAGAATAGCAGTACCGAAAAGAAAACCCGATGCGCCCCCGGGGCGTTCCCGATAGGAGTGACTTCACATGTTCGAGCGGTTCACCGAGAAGGCCAGACGCGTTGTCGTGTACGCCCAGGAAGAGGCCAAGAAGCTCAATCAGAACTACATCGGTACCGAGCATCTCCTGCTCGGGCTCATCCGTGAGGAGGACGGTATCGCCGCCAAGGCGCTCGAGAGCCTCGACGTCTCGCTCGATGATGTGCGAGCGCACGTCGAGGAGCTCATCGGCGAGGGCACGTACGTGCCCACCGGACACATCCCGTTCACGCCCCGCGCCAAGAAGGTGCTCGAGCTTTCGCTTCGCGAGGCCCTGCAGCTCGGGCACAACTACATCGGCACCGAGCACATACTTCTCGGCCTGATCAGGGAGGGCGAGGGAGTCGCCGCGCAGGTGCTGCTCGACCTCGGTGCTGACCTCGAGAAGGTCCGCTCCGCGGTACTGCAGCTGCTGTCCGGCTACTACGGCAAGCAGACCGAGCCCGCCGAGGAGCGGCGCGGAAGCCGCGGCGCCGAGGGCGCGCTGCTCGACGAGTTCGGGCGCAATCTCACCGAGGCCGCCACGAGCGGCAAGCTGGATCCCGTTGTCGGGCGTGGCCAGGAGATCGAGCGAGTCATGCAGATCCTCTCGCGCCGGACGAAGAACAATCCCGTGCTCATCGGAGAGCCGGGCGTTGGCAAGACAGCGGTGGTGGAGGGTCTCGCCCAGCAGATCGCCGAGGGCCAGGTGCCGGAGACGATCATCGACAAGCAACTCTACACGCTTGATCTTGCCGCGCTCGTCGCCGGGAGCAAGTACCGCGGTGAGTTCGAGGAGCGGCTCAAGAAGGTCATGAAGGAGATCCGCGAGCGCGGCGATGTCATCTTGTTCGTGGATGAGATGCACACGCTGGTGGGTGCGGGTGCCGCCGAGGGCGCTATCGATGCCGCGAGCATCGTGAAGCCGGCTCTCGCGCGCGGTGAGCTGCAGACGATCGGAGCCACGACGCTCGACGAGTACCGCAAGTACGTCGAGAAGGACCCGGCGCTTGAACGTCGCTTCCAGCCGATCATGGTCGGCGAGCCGAGCGTTCCGGAGACAGTCGAGATCCTGCGTGGCCTGCGTGATCGCTATGAGGACCACCACGGCGTGACCATCACCGATAGCGCGATCGAGGCCGCCGCCCAGCTTTCGGCGCGGTACATCTCTGATCGCTTCCTGCCCGATAAAGCCATCGACCTCATCGATGAAGCGGGCAGCAAGATGCGTATCAAGACGATGATGGCACCGCCGGCTGTGCGTCAGATCGACGAACGCCTCAGGCAGGCACGGCGAGAGAAGGAAGCGGCGATCGAGGCGCAGGAGTTCGAGAAGGCCGCGGCGTTCCGCGACAAGGAGAAGCAGATCAGCGCTGAGAAGCGTTTGGCGGAAGAAGAATGGCGCAAGCCTGCTTCGCAGCGTGCCGTTGAGGTGACAGAGCGGGAGATCGCGGACATCGTTTCGATGTGGACGGGGATTCCCGTGACCAGCCTCACCGAGGAGGAGACCGCCAAGCTCCTGCGCATGGAGGCGAACCTGCACGAGCGGATCGTCGGGCAGGACGAGGCCGTCACCGCCGTTTCCAAGGCGATCCGTCGTACGCGCGCGGGGCTCAAGGACCCCTCGCGCCCGGCTGGCTCGTTCATCTTCCTCGGCCCGTCCGGGGTGGGTAAGACGGAGTTGGCCAAGGCGCTGGCGGAGTTCCTCTTCGGCAGCGAGGAGGCGCTGATCTCCCTCGATATGAGCGAGTACATGGAGAAGCACACTGTGTCACGTCTGGTGGGCTCGCCTCCCGGCTATGTCGGGTTCGACGAGGGCGGGCAGCTCACCGAGGCCGTCAGGCGCCGGCCGTACTCGGTCATCCTGTTCGACGAGATAGAGAAGGCGCACCCGGACGTGTTCAACGTGTTGCTCCAGATCTTCGAGGAGGGTCGTCTTACCGACTCGCAGGGCCGCAAGGTCGACTTCAAGAACGCGATCATCATCCTCACGTCGAACCTCGGCGCACGCGATATCGTCAAGGGTCAGCCCATCGGCTTCTCCGCACAGGAGAGCGGTGCGCTCGAGTACGACACGCTCAAGGAGCGGGTGACCGGTGAGCTCAAGAAGGTCTTCCGCCCCGAGCTGCTCAACCGTGTTGACGAGGTCATCGTCTTCCACGACCTCAAGGTCGAGGAGACCGAGCAGATCGTCGACCTGCTGATGGCGCGGCTGAGCGACCAGATGCTCGTCCAGGGCCTCGGTATCCGGCTATCGCCGGAAGCGCGGGCGTTGCTCGCGCGAGAAGGCTTCGATCCGGCGCTCGGTGCGCGCCCGCTCAGGCGTGCGATCCAGCGTCTCGTGGAAGACCCGCTCTCTGAGCAGATCCTCGCGGGATCATGGCTTCCCGGTCAGACCGTGCTCGTGGACGTGGCGGACGGTCAGATCACGTTCACTGCGACCGATGCGCCGCCCGTAGAGCCGTGTGCCGCCGCTGTGGACGCCCCGAAGTCGACGATGGTACCGCGTGCATCCCGGTCGCGTCGGGGCTCTGGCGCCGCCGGCGGCTCGGCTGTCGAGTAGGTCCGGGTATGGCCAAGCCGCGGTCGACCTGGCGCTGCCAGCAGTGCGGCCACACCGAGCCGCGGTGGGTCGGACGGTGCTCCGAGTGTGGTGAGTTCGGCACGTTCACGGAAGAGGCCCCGGCCGCATCCGCGCCGGGGCCTTCATCGGTGGCGGGCATCGCGCGCCCGGTCACTGCGCTCGCCGATGTGGCGATAGCCGATGAGTTGCGCTTCTCTACCGGTATCCGTGAGCTCGACACCGTCCTTGGTGGCGGGCTCGTGCGCGGTTCTGTGGTGCTGATCGGCGGCGAGCCGGGTATCGGCAAGTCGACGCTGCTGCTGCAGGCGGCGGGCAGCCTCGGCGCTCGTGGCGTAGACGTGCTCTACGTATGCGGCGAGGAATCGGTGCAGCAGGTGCGCTCACGTGCGGACCGCGTGGGCGCGTCCACCGGCATCTCGCTGCTTCCCGAGGTCGACGCCTCGGTGGTGGAAGCAACGGTCTTGGCCGAGCGCCCGTCCGTCGTGATCGTCGACTCGATCCAGACGCTCTTCGATCCCGGACTCGATGGTGTCCCCGGCAGCGTGGGCCAGGTGCGCGCCACCGCTGCCAGGCTCGTGCGGCTCGCTAAGTCGCACGATGTCACCGTGATCGTGGTCGGCCACGTCACGAAGGAAGGCTCGATCGCGGGACCCCGGGTGCTCGAGCATGTGGTCGATACGGTGCTGTACTTCGAGGGCGATGCCGATCATACGTTCCGCATCGTGCGTGCGGCCAAGAACCGATTCGGTTCGGTCGCCGAGGTAGGGATCTTCGAGATGAGCGCGGCAGGGCTTGCCGAGGTGTCACAGCCGTCAAGCGCACTCCTCGCTGGTCGCGATGGAAGCGTGTCGGGGTCGGTGGTGATGGCCACCATGGAGGGGAGCCGGTGCCTCCTGGTCGAAGTGCAGGCGCTCGTCACTCCCAGCTATCTGCAGATGCCGAGGCGCCTATCGGTCGGCATCGATACCGCACGTGTGCTGCAGACCCTCGCGATCCTCGAGCGACGGGCCGGCATCGCGCTCGGTTCGCACGACGTGTACGTCTCAGTCGCCGGCGGTGTCCGGGTCAGCGAACCGGCGGTCGACCTGCCGCTCGCGCTCGCGATCGCTTCCGCGTACAAGGACCGGCCAGTGGGCACTGCCACCGCGGCGTTCGGGGAGCTCGGCCTCACGGGCGATGTCCGCGGCGTCCCGCATGTCGAGCCGCGCATCCGAGAGGTTGGGCGGATGGGCTTCAGCGAGGTGCTCGTCCCGCAAGGAGCGAGGGCCACGACCACGCCGCTCACCGTCTCGGCGGTGGCGACCCTCGCACAGGCGGTTCACGCAACGCTCGGGTGACGCCTGGTGGTGATGTTGGCTGCAACATGGCAGAATCGGGGAGTACTCCGAACGGGCGATGCAGGGAGGTGACGTCGAGGTGGATCGCGAGGACGTGATGCTCGACGCTCTGGAGTGCGTTGCTCCAGGCACGCCCTTGCGTGTCGCGCTCGACCATGTCATCGCCGGCCGGACTGGCGCGCTGCTGGTGATCGGCGACGAGAAGGGCGTTGATGCCTTGAGCAACGGCGGCTTCGAGATCGATGCGCCGTTCACGCCGCAGCGTCTGTTCGAGTTGGCCAAGATGGACGGCGCCATCCTCCTCGACGAGGCGGCCACACGTATCCGGCGTGCGAACGTGCATCTCATGCCCGACGCCGCTCTTCCCACGTCCGAGACCGGCATGAGGCACCGGACCGCTGAGCGCGTCAGCAGGCAGACCGACGCGCTGGTGATCTCCGTGTCCCAGAGGCGGGAAGTGGTCTCACTGTACCGGCGGGGTACACGCCTCAGCCTACAGGACATCGATGTGGTGCTCGCGCGTGCCAACCAGGCGCTCGCCACGCTCGAGCGCTATCGCGCACGCCTCGATGAGGTCTCGGCGCACCTTACGGCCCTCGAGTTCGAGGACATGGTGACGTTCCGCGATGTGGCGGTCGTCATCCAGCGGGCCGAGATGCTCAGGCGTGTCGCCAGAGAGTTGAGCAGGTCGATCATCGAGCTCGGCACCGAGGGCAGACTCGTCAGGCTTCAGCAGGAAGAGCTCACGGCGGGCACTGATGAAGACTACCTCATGCTCATCCGGGACTACGCGCCGGAGCCGGGGGTGAAGAGGGCTTCCGCGTCTCTTGCTCGGATCGCCGCGCTGTCGATCGAACAGCTGCTCGAGCCGCCGGCGGTCGCGGTCGCGCTGGGCCTTGGTGGCAAGTCCGACGCTGGCGAGCAGACAGTTCGTCCAAGGGGCTACCGTGTGCTGTACCGCATCCCTCAGATACCCGGGACCGTCATCAACCGGCTGGTGGAACACTTCGGCACGCTGTCCGCGCTGTTGGATGCCGAAGAGGCCGATCTCGACGCCGTGGACGGCGTCGGGCTTCGGCGCGCCCGCGCGGTCGCAGACGGCCTTCGCAGGATGCGGGACCGGGCTGTACCCTAAGGCTCCGCCCGGAGTCGCCGGGCGTATTCCAGACCCACTTCCAACGATGTTCGGTTCGAAGGGAGGTGACGGCGCTCATCAGGTACGCGACCTGATGCTCGGGCGTCGGGACACATGATCGTACAGCTCGCACGGGCGATACTCGTCACCGCGGGCGCGCTCAGCGGGTTCGCTGTCTCGCAGCAGATCGACTGGACGACCTCCACAGGTTACTCAGAGACATTCGTCATCGTCATCTTCATCATACTGGGAGCCTCGATAGGGTATGTCCTCGGTGGCATAACGGGACGCGAGTTCAACACGGCGTGTCGCGCTATCAGCGCACGGCTGTCCGAGCTGGACACGCCTGCGCTGCTGCTCGGCGCCGTCGGTCTGCTGGTCGGCTTGCTCGTCGCCTTCATACTGTCTTCGGCGCTCCTACGCTACATCGAGCGCCCGCTCTGGCTCGGATTCGTGGCCACCGCGCTCCTGTTCATCCTGTGTGCGTACGCGGGAGTCGCGCTGTTCATGCTGCCCGCTCGCGACGGTACGCTGCACTTCGGTCTCGGCGGAACGACACCCGTGGACACCAGGCCACCGAAGCTGCTCGACACCAGTGCCATCATCGATGGACGCTTCGCCGACCTCGCAACGGCTGGCCTGCTTGAGGGCCCGCTACGTGTTCCCCGGTTCGTGCTGATGGAGCTGCAGACGCTCGCTGACTCCGCTGATGATGGACGACGGGCACGCGGACGTCGCGGTCTCGACCTGCTCACGTCGCTGTCCTCCGGATCCGCGTCGGTGCAGGTCCTCGAAGCGGACTTCCCCGAGATTCCCACTGTCGACGCTAAGCTCGTACGCTTGGCGTTGACCAGCGGCGGGACCCTGCTCACGGTCGACCACAACCTCACGAAGGTCGCCAGAGTGGAGGGAGCCACCGTGGTGAACATCCATGAGGTCGCCGATGCGCTCAAGCCGGTGCTGCTGCCGGGTGATGGCCTTCGTATTGAGATCACCAAGGAGGGCAAGGAGCGCGATCAGGGCGTCGGGTACCTCGGCGACGGGACGATGGTCGTGGTTGCCGGCGGCGCGAGTCTCGTGGGTTCAGCCGTCGACGTCAGTGTCACCACTGTCCTGCAGACGGCGGGGGGCAGGATGGTATTCGCAAAGCCGGTGAACGACGAGTGATCACCGCGATCATCGTCGCAGGAGGGACCGGCGAGCGGCTCGGCCGCGAGGGCGGCAAGCAGCTTGCGCGTGTGGCGGGGCGCCCGGTGCTCGCGCACACGCTTGACGCGTTCATCACGTGCGACCGGGTCGACGCCATCGTGGTCGTCGTGCATCCGGAGCGCGTCGATGAGTACCGGCGAGAGGCCGTGACGCTGCTCGGTTCTGCCAAGATCGTCGCTGTCGTTCCTGGCGGAGACACGCGTACGGCGTCGGTCGGCGCCGGCCTTGAGGCCGTTCCCGCCGGAAGCGGGATCATCCTCGTGCACGATGGTGCTCGTCCGCTCGTGACCCCTGACCTCGTGGCGGCCGCTATCGCCGAGCTCGAGCGAGAGCCGGAGTATGCGGGCGTCGTCGTCGGCCACCCGTCATATGACACTCTCAAGACGGTCGCTCCCGATCGCGAAGTGCTGTCGACTCCGGACCGCGCCGCCATCTGGGCGGCGCAGACCCCGCAGGTCTTCCGCGCCGACGCCCTGCGTGAGGCCTATCGGCGCGCGGAGGCCGAGGGGTGGGCCGGCACCGACGATGCGTCGCTCGTGGAGCACGCGGGTGGGCGGGTTCGGATGTGCGCCGGTCCGCGCGATAACATGAAGGTGACCGTGCCGGAGGACCTGCCGATCGTGGACAGGGTCTTGCGGGCGCGGCGAGGGGAGTCGTTCGTGGATGACATCCGTGTAGGCATGGGCTATGACGTGCACGCGTTCGCCGAGGGCCGGCCGCTCGTGCTTGGCGGCGTGACCATACCGCACAGCAAGGGACTTGTCGGACACTCCGACGCCGATGTGCTCGTCCATGCGCTCATTGACGCGATCCTCGGCGCGATGCGTGAGGGCGATATCGGGAAGCTGTTCCCTGACTCCGATCCGGCATACGCCGGCATCTCGAGCATCGAGTTGCTGCAGCGGGTCGCCGCACTGATGCGGGAGCGCGGTTTCGAGCTCCTGGACGCCGACATGGTGCTCATACTGGAGCACCCGAAGATCGCGCCACACCGTGAGGCGATGCGCGAGTGCGTCGCCTCCGCGCTCGGCGCGGACGTGACCAGTGTGGGTGTCAAGGCCACCACGACAGAGAGACTGGGCTTCACCGGAAGGGAGGAAGGCGTGGCGGCGCAGGCGGTGGTGCTGCTGCGTGGGCCTGGGCGGTGAGCCCGGACAGCCGCACCCCGGCAGGGACTTCACGGTTGACATGCCCGTTGGGGTGACGTGATAGTTATGCGACCCGACGCCCGGACGGTTACGATGGGAGGCCCTGGATAGATGATCGCGCGACTGCGTGCGGACATCAACGCGGTCAAGGAGCGCGATCCAGCGTGCACCTCGACCTTCTCGGCGCTCACCAACTACCCGGGACTGTGGGCGGTATGGTGGCATCGCCTGACGCATCGGCTGCACCGGTCCGGCCATGTGTGGCTGGCTCGCCGGATCAGTCAGCGCGTCCGTCGTGCCACTGGTGTTGAGATCCATCCGGGGGCGACGATCGGCGACCGTTTCTTCATCGACCACGGCATGGGCGTCGTGATCGGGGAGACCACCGTCATAGGTGATGATGTGACCATCTATCAGGGCGTCACCCTTGGCGGTACGGGCAAGGAGCACGGAAAGCGCCACCCCACGCTCGAGGACTTCGTGGTGGTGGGCGTCGGCGCCACGGTGCTTGGCAACATCCGGATCGGGCGCGGGACGCGTGTCGGTGCCGGAGCCGTGGTGGTCTCGGAGGTTCCACCCAACTGCACGGTGGTCGGCGTACCGGGCCGCGTCGTCGTGCGGGAGGGGAAGCGGGTCGAATCGATCGACTTGCACCACGAGGACCTGCCAGACCCGGTCGTTGAGATGTACCGTGCGCTGCAACGCAGGATGGACCGCATCGAGGTGCGGCTTGCGCGCGATGAGGACATGAACGCCGAGGCGGCGCCCGCGCCACGAGCGGCTGCGGAGCAACGAGAGGACGAGGATGGCGATCAGGGTCTATAACACCCTCACCCGCTGCAAGCAGGAGTTCGTGCCGCGTGAGCCCGGCGTGGTCGCGATGTACGTGTGCGGGCCGACCGTGTACAACCACATCCATATCGGCAACGCCCGGACGTTCCTGACCTTCGATGTGATCAGGCGCTATCTCACCTTCCGCGGTTTCGACGTCCGTTTCGTGCAGAACATCACCGACGTCGACGACAAGATCATCGCGCGCGCGAACGAGGAGGGCAGGCAGCCCGCCGAGGTCGCTGCAGAGTACACCCTCGCGTTCCAGAGCGCGATGGACGCCCTAGGTGTGCTGCGGCCTACGGTACAGCCGAAGGCCACGGAGACGATCGACGACATGATCGAGATGACGGGCCGGCTCATCGAGCGGGGACACGCATACGTGGTCGACGGAGACGTGTACTTCTCCGTGCGCAGTTTCCCTGAGTATGGCAAGCTCTCCGGGCGCAATATCGACGACCTCGAGAGCGGCGCCCGCGTAGACGTCGACGAGCGCAAACGGGACCCCCTCGACTTCGCGTTGTGGAAGTCCGCCAAACCCGGTGAGCCTCACTGGACGAGTCCGTGGGGAGAGGGCCGTCCGGGATGGCACCTCGAGTGCTCGGTCATGTCGGAGCGTGAGCTCGGCCTGACCTTCGACATCCATGGCGGTGCCAGCGACCTCATCTTCCCGCATCATGAGAACGAGATCGCCCAGTCCGAGGCGGCCACCGGCGAGCCGTTCGTGCGGTACTGGCTCCACGGCGGACTGTTGCAGGTGAACCAGGAGAAGATGAGCAAGTCTCTCGGCAACTTCCTCCTGCTCAGAGACGTGCTCGAGCGGTACTCGGCGCCTGTCGTGCGGCTGCTGATGCTGCAGACGCACTACCGCAGCCCGCTCGACTTCTCCACTGAGCGCCTCGATGAGGCGGTCCGCGCGTACGAGCGCCTGGTCACGCCGGTCCGCAACTTCAACTGGGCCAAGCGCAACCGCGCCGTGGTCGAGCTGCCCGAGGCGACCGCGTCTGTCATCGAAGCGCTCGAGGCAGCCCCCGCGGCCGCCCGCGAGGCGTTCGTCGAGGCGATGGACGATGACTTCAACACTGCGGGCGCGCTGGCGGCCATTTTCGACCTTGTCCGCGTTGTGAACGGGTTCCTTGAGAGTCACGGCATCGGAGGCAACGCGCGGTATGCGGCTCGACTAGAGGTTGCGAGCGACACGATCGCCGAGTTGCTCGGTGTGCTGGGCGTCGCCGTGCTTTCTCAGGAGAGCGACAGCCAGTATCCGTCGGAGGTGCTGGGCCTTGCGCGCGACTTCGCCGGCTACGAAGGCAGTGACGCCAACGCCGCGGTGGATGCGCTGCTCGCCGCACGGGCGGTTGCACGCTCCGAGCGTAACTGGGCCGCCGCTGACGGTGTCCGCGATGGTCTCGCCGCGCTCGGCTTCGTCATCGAGGACACCCCCTCCGGCGCACGCGTCTCATACCGCGATCGCGGGTGATCACACCGTGACCGACCTCATAGAAGGACGCAACGCGGTCCTCGAGGCGCTTCGGTCCGGACTGCCGCTCGAGCGGGTCATGCTCGCCGAGGGTCTCAAACACAGTCCCGTTGTGGCGGAGATCCGGGAGCGTGCCGCGGAGGCGGGAGTGGCTGTGGAGCAGGTGGCGCGGTCGGTTCTCGACAAGCGGAGCCCACGGGGCGTCCACCAGGGCGTCATGGCGCAGGCTGCGCCGTTCGTGTATGCCGAGCTCGAGCAGGTCCTGCGCTCGATCGACGGGCAGCCCCGTGCGCTGGTGGTCGTGCTTGATCATGTCACAGACCCGGGTAACCTCGGTGCGATCATCCGGTCGGTGGAGGTCGCCGGTGGCAGCGCGGTCATCATCCCGAAGGACCGTGCGGCAAGCATCGGGCCGATCGTCCACAAAGCGTCAGCGGGTGCCACAGCGCACCTCCCGATCGTCCGTGTATCCAATATCGGCCAGGCAGTTACGGCACTGGTAGACGCGGGGATGTGGGTCGGGGGCGCCGATGAGCGGGCGGAGGAGGACCTCTGGCACGCGCCGCTGGAGGGCAGGCTGGCGCTTGTCCTGGGAGCGGAGGGAGCGGGGTTGTCACGCCTCGTGCGCGAGCGGTGTGACTTCCTGGTCTCCATCCCCGTGGCAGGACGGGTCTCGTCCCTCAATGTCGCGCAGGCTGCCACCGTACTGGCGTTCGAGTGGGTCCGACGCGGCTGATGGGGCGGCACCGGCTGATCATCGACGGCTACAACGTGTTGCACGCTCATCCCGAGTACGGTCCGCTGGTCCGAGATGACATCGATTCGGCGCGTGCCCGGCTGGTGAGCGACCTGACCGCGCTGGCGACCGGCGATGAGCGTGTCACCGTCGTGTTCGATGGCGGCGGCAACCCACACTCCGACGGCTCGCCGCATCACATCGGTCAGCTCACCGTGATGTTCTCGCCTGCGGGCACAACGGCCGACACGGTGATCGAAGCGCTCGCGCATCGCGCGCGCGAACGCGACGAGACGGTGATGGTGGTGACCTCCGACGGTGCCACGCGCGACGCGGTCCGGGCGGGGAGCGTCACGATCCGCTCGTCCGAGTCCTTCGTCGAGGACCTCCGTCATGCGGGGGCGGACATCGTCCGTGCCGCCCGTGTCCCGTCACGGGCACCGCTGTCCGACCGCATCGATCCCGCCATCAGCAGCGTGCTTGCGCGATGGGCCCGTGGCGGGCGCGGCTGACACGCGAGGACCCTGACGTCCAACGGGTTCCGACGGCATCAGTTGAGCTCAGACTAACCTTAACGCGCCCCAGCTCATCAGGCTTATTCAGGCTTCTCGGAAACCGTTGACAGCCCGTTCCCCGATGTTATGGTTGTGAAAGATTCACGAGTACCTTGTAAGGCGCGGCCGGCACCGTGCGCCATTCCTCCCCCTGGGGACCTGTGGGGGTGTGTGGGAGGGAATAGGGCTTTGCAAAGGACACTTGGGGACTCACGACGTAGACTCGAACGCTGCGATGAGATGACTCTCATCCAGGCCGCCCAACAGGGCGACGAGGCCGCAAGCGCGGCACTTGTCTCACGCTACCGGGGTTTTGTGCGGTGCAAGGCGCGTTCGTACTTCCTGGCTGGGGCCGATCGTGATGACGTCATCCAGGAGGGGATGATCGGCCTCTACAAGGCGATCAGGGACTACGACCCTGACCGGCAGGCGAGCTTCCGTTCGTTCGCGGAACTGTGCATCACGCGCCAGCTCATCACCGCGATCAAGTCTGCCACTCGCCAGAAGCACTCGCCGCTCAACTCGTACGTGTCTCTCAGCCGGTCCACAGGCGCGGACGACGAGGGAGACCGCGTCCTCGCCGATATCCTCGCGGCACGCGAGGTGTGCGATCCGGCCGAGATCGTCATCGCCGCATGGGAGACCGCGAGCATCCGCGAGGGATTCCTTCAGGTGCTCTCGCCGTTCGAGACCGAGGTGCTGCGCCTCTACGTGGCGGGCAAGTCGTATCAGGAGGTCGCGGACACCCTGGAGCGAGGCGTGAAGTCGATCGATAACGCACTGCAGCGTATCAAGCGCAAGATCGAGTTCCAGATCGAGGTCTGCCGCGCGTGCTGACCGGTAGCCCGGTCGCGCCGGCGTCGCTACAATAGGCGCCACGCCGGCGTAGCTCAACGGTAGAGCAATCGCCTTGTAAGCGATAGGTTGTGGGTTCGATTCCCTCCGCCGGCTCCAGAGCACCCAGTCGACCCGGGCAGCGCCCCGGGTCGTTCCTTTGTCTGACGCGGTGCGACAGATGTCGGCCCCTGGGTTACCATAGTACAGGATTCGGTCAGCCGTGCGCCTCTACTCTGGACACCGAGTGCGGGAGGTACCTTCGTGGGCCTGACAGGTGCGGCACTCACTCACGAGATCGCCAAGAGAGTCGTTGGCGCCTATCTCTCGGCGAACGGCGGGGTCAGGATCGCGTTCCCCGCTGGCGATCATGTCGTGAGCGATGGCGTCGACATCCGCTACATGCTGGCCGGCAGACCTGTTGCCGCGAAGATCCAGGCGGACTGCTACTTCGGCACCGATCCTGAGAAGGCCGGGGATCGCTCCCTCCCGATGTATCGAATGGAGTCGCCGACGGTCGCGCTCGAAGAGACCGCGGATATAGCGAGCAAGATGCCCGGGTGGCTGTATTCGTCCCAGGCCGATGAGCTGCTCTACTATCGGATGGCGGTACCGCGTCCCGAAGCGGAAGTCGCGGCTCTGCTCGACTCGCCCGACGCGGTCTTCTTCTCCGAGCTCGGGACCGAGCGTGACGAGCTGCGCGTCATCCCTCTTCCCGCGCTACGCTCGTGGTTCTCCCGCCAGGCGGAGCAGTTCACCCCGCGTCCTGTTTTCGCGCAGGGCCGGATGTCGTGGTGCCGGATCGTGCCGATCGCCGAGCTGGAGTCCGCCGTCCCGGGGGTGCGTCTGGTCGGTTCGGTGTACGCCTCGCTCGCCGGGAGGTAGCAGGCGGCTCCCGTTAATGGGGAAATAGACACGCCCGGCACCGTTGTAATCGTTGACACCCTTCTTGGCGATGAAGTAGTATTCCACTCGCCTGTCGCCAGGCAAGCAACTTGAAAACGTGATAGAGCACGGCTTTTTTATTGTCGGGAGTGTGCCCGAGTGGCTAAAGGGGACGGGCTGTAAACCCGTTGGCTATGCCTACCCTGGTTCGAATCCAGGCGCTCCCACCACGACATCTCCGTCTTGCCGCGCGCAAGACGTTTCGCCCACATAGCTCAGTCGGTAGAGCACTTCCTTGGTAAGGAAGAGGTCACCGGTTCAAGTCCGGTTGTGGGCTCCACCGTCCACGTGCCGGCCGCCTGGCCGGCTCGAGGCGGCGTAGCTCAGTTGGTTAGAGCACACGGTTCATACCCGTGATGTCACTGGTTCGAGTCCAGTCGCCGCTACCAGGCATCAGACGCTGTCGCTCCGGCACAGCGAGCACGAGATAGCACCACAGAAGAACAGGTCACGACACTGCGACTCTCGCGCCGCGAGGGGATGCAGGCCGGAGGCGGGATCTCTACCCGCGACCGGCGCGGTCGCCAGCAGATCCCAGAAGGAGGAGACTCATGGCCAAGCAGAAGTTCGAGCGCACCAAGCCCCATATGAACGTCGGCACCATCGGTCACGTCGACCACGGCAAGACCACGCTCACCGCAGCCATCACGAAGACCCAGGCCGACAAGGGCCTTGCGGACTTCACGCCGTTCGACAAGATCGACAAGGCCCCCGAAGAGCGCGAGCGCGGTATCACCATCGCGATCGCCCACGTCGAGTACCAGTCCGACAAGCGCCACTACGCGCACGTCGACTGCCCGGGCCACGCCGACTACGTCAAGAACATGATCACCGGTGCCGCGCAGATGGACGGCGCGATCCTCGTCATCGCCGCCACCGACGGCCCCATGGCCCAGACCCGCGAGCAC
>JALHJB010000056.1 GCA_022839745.1 Actinomycetes bacterium | reverse complement strand
CAGTTCCTTTTCGCGTACGATCGCCAAGGCGGCGAGCATCGCCGGAATGAGCATCAGTAGCAGCGGGATGACTGCGGGTACCATCGAGACGATGCTCTTCACGTCCGGGTTGTAGCGGAAACGGATCTCGATCGTGGCCAGCGTCGGGTCGGGCAAGTGACGTTCGCGCGCTTGTGTCTGGAGCCACTGCGCGTGAATGCCCTGGACATAGGCACGGATCGTTTCCGCGCGCAAAGGCATCGCCCCGTCGATCCACGCTCCGACCTCCACCGGTTTGCCGTGCGCGAGGTCGCGTGCAAAGCCCGGCGGGATCTCGACCGCCAGACCCAGTTTGCCCGAGCGCATTCGCCGGTCCATTTCTTCGTAGTCGGCGATCGGAGGCTGCTCGCTGAAATAGCGCGAACCGGCCAGATTGAGGGCGTACGACTGGCTCAGCGTGGTCTGGTCGCGATCGAGGACGGCGAAGGTCAGATCCTCCACGTCCATGGTGATGCCAAAGCCCATCACCAGCATCAAGATGGCGTTGCCCACCAGCGCCAGCGACAGGCGGATCGGGTCGCGACGCAGTTCCAGAGCTTCGCGCACCAGGTAGCTCAGCATCCGGCGCAGGCTGAAAAAGGAGGTGGTGTGCGTCGTTCCCCGCACCGGCGCTTTTTCGGTCAGACCCGCCGTGCGTTTGCGTTCTTCGCCGCTCATGGCGGTCGACCCTTGGGTATCGTCGGCCTGTTGCCCTTCTTGTGCAGCCCGTTCCAGATGGTCGATGAAGGCCGCTTCGAGCGACTCGTGACCGCCCTCGCGCACGATCTCGGCCGGCGCTCCCGTGACGAGCACTTTCCCGGCATGCATCAGCGAGATGCGGTCGCAGCGCTCCGCCTCGTTCATGAAATGGGTGGAGATGAAGATCGTCACGCCGTCGCGGCGCGACAGCTCGAGCAAGAGGTTCCAGAACCCGTCGCGCGCCACCGGGTCGACCCCCGAGGTCGGCTCGTCGAGGATCAATATTTTCGGTCGATGGATGACGGCGGCCGCGAGCGACAGCCGCTGCCGATGTCCCAGGGGCAGTGAAGGGGGAAGGGCGTCGATGATTCGCGAGAGTCCGAAGCGCTGCACCACTTCCTGGACGTAATCGGCGATCTTCTCCTTGGGGATGCCGTAGAGCCGCGCGTGCAGCTCGAGGTTCTGCCGCACCGTGAGCTCGTCGTAGAGCGAAAAGGACTGCGACATGTAGCCCACTTGGCGGCGCGTATCGATGTCGCGCGGGTCGACTTCCTTGCCGAAGAGCCAGGCCTTGCCCTCGGAGGGCGTGAGTAGCCCGGCGAGCATCTTCATCGTCGTCGTCTTGCCGCAACCGTTCGAGCCAAGAAAGCCGAAGATCTCGCCACGGCGGATGCGAAAGCTGACGTGGTCGACGGCAACGAAATTGCCAAAACGCATCGTCAGATCTTTCGCCTCGATGGCGATCTCTTCGTCGCCCCGCTCGGGTAGCGATCCGATTTCGACGGGTCGATATCCCCGGCGCTTCTCTTCCGGTAGCAGCGCGATGAAGGCCTGTTCCAGGTTGTCGCTACCGGTCTGCTCGAGCAATTCCTGCGGCGAGCCGGTGGCGAGTACTTTTCCCTCGTCCATGGCCACGAGCCAGTCGAAGCGCGCCGCCTCCTCCATGTAGGCGGTGGCCACGATCACGCTCATGTCTTCCCGCGCGGCGCGAATGTCGTCGATGAGCGCCCAGAACTGCCGGCGAGACAGGGGGTCGACGCCGGTGGTC
>JALHJB010000055.1 GCA_022839745.1 Actinomycetes bacterium | reverse complement strand
GCTACTCGACGATGAGGGCGGCGGAGCTGCGGTCGGTGTCGGAGAGGAGGAAGTCCGGGCTCGCGGCGAGGGCGTCCACCGGGCAGGCGTCCACGCACTGGGCGCAGAACGTGCACCGCGCGGCATGCATCCGGATCTTCTTGGCCTCGGGAAGGAGCTCGCCACTCGGCACTGCGTCGTGTTCGGGCTGTGAGCAAGGCGGTAGGGCACGTGTTGGCAGCCGAGATGCTTGCGCCTATCATGGCCGCGAGGAGGGGGACGATGACGCTGGACGATCTGCTCAAGGACAGGTGCGAGGGGATCCTCCGCCTCTGCGCCGAGCACGGTGCGCGCAGCGTCCGGGTGTTCGGCTACGTCGCGCGTGGGCAGGCCGATCAGCAGAGCGACGTCGACTTCCTGGTGGAACTCGAACCGGGACGAACCCTGCTCGATCTCGGCGGGCTTCAGCAAGAGCTAGAGAGCCTGCTGGGCTGTCGCGTGGACGTGGTGACGGTCCGCGGTCTGGAGGCACGCATCCGCGACCGGGTTCTTCGCGAGGCCATCCCCGTATGAGGGCCTCCTGTGAGTTCCCTCGGCTGGCTCTTGCCTGATCGCCTCTCCCATCCGTCTGCCGCGCGCCGATCAGCCCGACTCGCCGGACTCAAGCAGCTGCACGAACTCCTGCGTGGAGATGATCCTGATTCCTTGGTAGCTTCCCAGCGCCTGCAGATGGTGGTCCTTCGAGACGATGACGTCCGCTCCACCCGCCAGAGCGGCCCCCAGCACCATATCGTCATCGGGATCCTCTCTGACCGCGCAGACCTCGGGCCATGCCGTGATAACCGGGCGACTCACCCCCCGCAGCGCGCCGAGGAACGCCCGGACGTCTTCATCTGAGCACTGGTAGCGGGAGCGAATGCGTTCGTACGTCATGAGCACGCGCTCCGTCTCCTCGAGGATCGCCTCAGATAGGACGAGCCGATAGTCGCGCCCGGCCCGGCGCAGGACCTCGCGGTTGATCCCGTCTGGTTTGAGGAAGGCCGCCGTGAGAACGCTCGAATCAAGAACGGCGGCAAGCACGGGCATCTCTCCTCACCGTGCGGATCGCTTCGAGCACGTCCTTCTCGACCTCTTCTTCAGGGATCCCGCCGGGCTGGCGGATCCGCTCGAGGATCGCCTCCAGCTGCGCCAACGCTCTCTCATCAGGCTTGTCGAGCACCACCTTCGGCTTGAGCACGATGTGGTTGTCCTCTTCCGTGACCTCCAGGTAGTCGCCCTCCGCGAGGCCAAGCCGCTTGCGAACCTCGGCCGGGATCGTCACCTGAAACTTCCGCTTCACCCGCACCACCGGCATTCCGCACCTCCTTTGTACGTAGGAAAGTCGTACTTTCCGGCCAACGTTACCCGCGAACCCTCCCGAGGTCAATCCCGCGTCGCGTTGCACAGATGAGACCGGTGTCAGAAGGTGCCTCCCTCATCCCCAGGAACGCAGGAATCGGGAGGGAGAAGCGGAAGTCCGGTGTCCAGGGTCTCGGCGAGGGCGTCCACGCACTGGGCGCAGAGCGTGCAGGCTGGCGCTTCTTGGCAGCGGACGGGCCTGCGCCTATCATGGCGGCGAGGAGGGGATGACGAAGAGAGCGCTCGGGTTGGCGGCGGAGGGGCCGGCCAAGCTCGGATGCTCGACGACAAGACCCAAGCCTCCGCGACACGGCACGCGCCAAATGCGCAGCAGAACCGCGCCTGAGGGTGTCGGGGAACCTTAGTCCCCAAGCGCCTTACTGACAGCAAGCGGCGAAAGACCTTGGGCCTCCAG
>JALHJB010000013.1 GCA_022839745.1 Actinomycetes bacterium | reverse complement strand
CCGTCGAAGATGAGGACTGCAGGCTCGAGGCGCCTATGATCGATCGAGAACGGAGCTCAGACTCACGACTTGCAGCCCGCGTCCTTTTCATGGAAGCGCATCCAGCTGACGGCGCAAGCGGTATTCTGTGAAGTAAGGCGCACGGCCGCGGCTGATGCGCAAATGCGTTCGATACACGCAGGGGGTTTTGGTGGCCAGTCGCAAGTGGGGCGAGAGCTTTCTGAAGTCCGGGCTGCCGCTGGAGCACGCGGTCCTGGTCACCTTCAGTTCGATGGACTTCGAGTGCTCACCCAGCGTGGAGTATGAGTTCGATGATGGCAATCGGCGGCTCTGGCGGGAACTGGACCTGTTTGCGTCGTCGCTGTTCGAGAACGGTGACACCACGCTTCACTTCCTTGTCGAATGCAAGTATCACGACCCGAGTAGGTCGTGGTTCTTCCTGCCGCGGGACACAGAACGCTGGGCCAGCAATGATCGGGTCTTCAACTGCGGTCCCGTCCAGACCCTTGCGCATCCGCGCCAAAGGAGTGCTCTCGACCTCGCCCCAGTCTCCTATCGGGGCATCGTGGTTTCGGAGGACGGACAGAAACAGGACAACGCAGCAGGAAACGCCGTGAAGCAGTTGGCCAGCGGCTTTGTTCCGTATGTACTGAGTCATCACGCCTGGCTACTCGATGTGGTTCCCGGTTACCCTCCGAGTGCATCGGCGGTTGTGCCAATGATTGTCACGAATGCGAAGGTCTACCGTTTGCGAACAGATCTCACATCGCTGTCGAAGATCCGCGATGCTGCGGTGCCCACCGACATCGCGGATGAAGTTGGTTGGACGTGGTGCTACTTCGACCCCCCAATGGACTTCCTCGATCGCAATGCAACTGCGCTGGACGAGCTCTTTGATCGCGAGTCGGAACTCATTGATACCTTCCCTGCAGTAAGAAACGACTTGGTACGGTTCACGATGGCCCCGAACTGGATTGCCGTCGTGAATCTAGACTCACTTGAGACGGCCATAAGCGAGATACGTGACCACTTCATGTCGCTCGAGATGCGGGACGTGGAGTCCGTCTTGGGCGTTCGGCCGTCAACCAGTTAGGCGGTATCGAACAAGTGCTTCCAGCCGACTCACGCACGCGCTAGGCTGACATGGAGCCGCTAGTTCGTGGCTGAAGCACCGGACGTTAGGCCAACGCCTGTGTTCGGCTTGTCACATCCGGGAGGTACGCTTTCATTCGCGAGGGGGGGCACGTGAGGAAGTTCGGGGGAACTTGGAGCGAGTCGAAGCTCGACTGCGTCGAGAACTATGCGCGCGCCTATCTTCATGTGATGCAGAACCAGCGCTGGTGCACGCTCGACTACGTGGACGCATTCGCTGGCCGCGGCAAACAGGCGCTCAAGTCTGGATCACCAACTCCGGCCTCGGAGGCCTTCTTCGGCGATGAATCTGAGCGTGCCGATACCGAAGAGTTCCTGGTCGGTTCGGCAATTCGTGCGCTCAGCGCATCCGCAGGGTCTACTCGCCCGTTCGACAGCTTCCTATTCATCGACGCGGACGAGCCTTCGTGTACCGAACTCCGCGGTGTTGTACGTTCGGAGTTCCCAGCGCTTGAGCACACCGTCACTGTGACGTGTAACGACGCCAACAGCGCACTCGAACACTACGTCGACAGCGCCGACTGGTCGGCCACCCGAGCTTTGGTGTTTCTCGATCCTTATGGGCTCGAGGTTGACTGGAATCTGATTCAGAAGTTGGCAGCCACTAAGGGCTGCGACGTTTGGTACCTGTTCCCGCTCGGCGGCGTCATTCGAATGATGACCAACAGTGGCGAGATTCCCGCAGCCTGGTCCACGATGCTGGATCGCTTGCTCGGAACGCACGACTGGCACGGGGAGTTCTACAAGCCAAATCCTCAGCAATCCCTCTTCGAATCCGACAACGAGGCTCTGCTCAAAGACGCGTCAACCCAGCATGTGGTTGACTACATACGTAGTCGTCTGAGTTCGGTCTTTCCTGCCGTGTCTGACGCAGGGGTACTCAGGAACAGCAAGGGCGCGCCGCTGTTTGCGCTCGTGCTGGGTGTCTCAAGCACCAGTCCTGCTGCTCAGAAGGCGGCGCTGGCCATAGCCAACCACCTAGTGAAGGATCTGAATCAACTGTGAGCACAACCTCAATCGAGTGGACTGAGGCCACCTGGAACCCGGTCACGGGATGTTCGAAGATCTCGCCCGGCTGCCAACACTGCTACGCAGAACGGATGGCGAAACGCCTGCAGGCGATGGGGCAACCGAACTACCGTGATGGTTTCGCGGTGCGCACCCACGAACACATGCTCCGATTGCCGTCCAGCTGGGCCAGACCCCGGATGGTGTTCGTCAACTCGATGGGTGACCTATTCCATGAGGAAGTCCCCATCGAGTTCATCATGCGAGTGTTCGACACCATGGAGCAGACTCCGCGTCACACTTACCAGCTGCTCACGAAGCGAGCCGACCGGTTGGCTGAAGTTGCACCTCTGCTCAACTGGCCCGCCAATGTGTGGATGGGTGTAACCGTCGAAGACAACGAACGACTTGCTCGCATCGACAGCCTGCGTGAGGTGCCGGCCAAGGTGCGGTTCTTGTCCGTCGAACCACTGCTCGGCCCCTTGACCGACCTCAACCTCTCTGGGGTCGACTGGGTAATCGTTGGCGGTGAGTCAGGTCCGCGAGCCCGCCCGTTGGATCCCGAGTGGGTGCTCGCTATACGCGACGAGTGCGTCGCATCGTCTGTCCCCTTCTTCTTCAAGCAGTGGGGTGGCGTTCGCAAGAAGGCAGCGGGGCGCGAGCTAGAGAATCGCACATGGAATCAGATGCCGCTGAGCGCGGCAGGCGTGACCTGAGCCGGGCTTCGACTCGACTCGCTCCGCTCGCGAGTCACGCCCAAAGACGTTAGGTGCAGCCCAGAGAGGCGAAACAGGCGATGTACTCCGAGCCGATGAAGTCCGTGTCCTGGAGCTCAATGGTTGCACCCCTCATGAAGCTAGGTCGTGACGGCGAAGTCGCAGCTTTCATCGGAACAGGGTTCATTCCTGCCGTCTCGGAAACCGTCTTCATCACCGCGCGACACGTGATTGAAAGCAATCCGCTGGCGGAGGGCGAGAAGTACTACATCTACTTCCAGGCCGATGACGGGTCCGAGATCCAGAAGGGCGCTTCGGGTGACGGCGTGATGCTGTCGACCCGCTATGATGTAGCCGCGATTCCCATTGGCGAGGTTCCAGGTGTTCGTGCTCTATACCTGGATCCTACAGAGATTCCTATGAACGAGAAGGTGGTGTGCCGCGAGTACAGCGGCAACTACTTTAGGGCCCATGATGGCGGCAAGAGGACAGCGGTGTTCCATCCTCGCACCCACGTTGGCAACGTCATGAGCTGGTACACGAGCAAGTATCCCGAGAAATACCCAGCCCCCAGCGTCGAGTTGTCCTTCCCGGCTCTGCAGGGGGCCAGCGGTGCTCCAGTCATTCGAGACTACGGTCTACACGTCATTGCGATGCTGGTCGCGAATGTTGAGCAAGAGCTCACACCCGCGCAGGTTCTGAGCGTCCATCGAGATGAAGAATGCCTGCTGGAGGAAGTGCGGTACTTTCTGCCAGTCGGAAAGGGTCTTCGCTCCTCCGCGATCATCGAGTTCCTGGAACAGGAGTGCGGGATACGTTGCACAGAGCCCCCACCCCTCCATCTTCAGGGTGAAGTCCTCTAGGTGTGGCACCTCGGGGCGCACCTAACCCGCGCATCCTTAGTGTCACTCTGCCCCTGTGGGTTGCCTGATGAGAGTCGGGTGGGCTCGGATCCGGCGGCGGAGTGACCCACCGCGCTTCTGTCACCTCTGGCAGGCTGACCGTCAGCTGTTGCGTCCCCCGCCGCCGGGTGCCGAGGGTCGCCGCCGTGACCTGATAGGAGCCTGGCCTTGCTTGCCCCGGCCAAGGCCTGTCCGCCGGGCGACCTCGCCGCATGGACTCGGCGGAGGGGGACAGTGATGATCGTGATCAGCATCGACCCGCATATGAAGACCCGCACGGCGGTCGCGCTCTGCGCCGCGACCGGGGCACGGATGGGCGAGCGGACGGTGGCCTGCGACGCTGAAGCTCACGATACGCTGCTTCTCTGGGCGCGGAGCCTTGGCGAGGAGCGCATCTTCGCCGTCGAGGACTGCCGGCACGTCTCGGGGAGCATCGAGCGCTTCTTGCTGCCCGCGAGCGGCGCTTTCGGGACCCGAGCACGAGGCGCGGCTGCTGGTCGACTACCGCGACGGCCTCGTGGGGGAGCGCGCACGCATCCAGAAGCGGCTTCGCTGGAACTGCCATGACCTGGAGGTCGCGCTCGAGTTCCCGCTACGTATGGCTCGACCGTCTGGAGGCCCTGCTGGTGATGCTGCCGCACTCCATCCGCAGGCGGATCACGCTCGAGCAGGTGAGGCGCTGCCGGGACCTCACCTCAGAGATCCGCTCGCTCGAGCGGGAGATCCGCGGCCACATGCGTGTCCTGGTGCCCAAGCTGATGGAGATACCGGGTTGCTCGGCGATTTCCGCCGCCCACCTGGCCGGACAGACCGCGGGCGCCTCGCGCTTCACACGTGAGGCCGCCTTCGCGATGCACATCGGCACCGCCGTGCTTCCGGTCTCCTCCGGCAGAAGCGAGCGCTACCGCCTGAACCGCACCGGCAACCGGAAGCTCAACTCGGTCGTCCATGTGATCGCCGTGACCCAGGTGCGGATGCACCCGCCGGCGATCGCGTCTGTTGCGCGCAAGCGCGCCGAGGGGATGAGCAACCGCGAGGCGCTCAGATGCCTCAAGCGGCACATCGGCAGGACGCTGTTCAAGACGATGGTACGCGCCGAGAAGGCGCGTGGCTCAGCCGTTGTCCGCGTCGACTTCGCGCCGAGTCCTGTCGCTGTCGCGGTGTAGGATTGACATAGGAGCAACAGCTGGCGCGCCAAGCATTATGGTGGAAAGCGAAGTCTTCGGCGCGCAGCTGAAGCGCCAAGACGTTAGAACCATCCGCCCGTCGGTGGTTCTCGATGCTCGTGCTAGACGCGCAGTCGGCTCAGCGCCTCGTCGAGCTCGATGAAGGCGACCGTCCCTTCGGCATCCTCATGCAGCAGCGGGATGATGTGCATCTGCTCGAGCAGCTCGAAGTCCGGGTCGTTCGACCCATCGGCGGGCAGCACCGCGAAGCGCGGCGGCATGCTTTCGGTCCAGTGGCCCTGGTACATCGTCTCGATGGCCTCGCGGGCCGTGCGCTTGAACTCGAAGAGGCCTGCGGCCAGATCGCCTGTGCCCCTGACGTAGATCTCGCCGCGGGTGGCGACCGTGTCATCGGTCACGTCGAGTCCCCTGGCCTCGAGTTGGCGTCGGAGTGCATCTCGCACGTCGTTCATCGGTCGCTCCCTTCGGTTGTCGTTGCGCGGCTGAATGGGAGGTCACCGTAGCACAGGCGAGCGGCGTGCACCCCGGAATCAGGGTTGATGCGGTGTCGATCGCGGGTTATACTCCGGGTATGAAGACTGCGATCTCGATACCTGACGATGTGTTCATTGCGGCCGATCGGCTTGCCGCGAAGCTGAAGCAGTCGCGAAGCCAGCTTTACAGCCGTGCTGTCCGCGAGTATGTTGCCCGCCACTCGACGGATGACGTGACCGCCGCTCTCGACGCGCTGTACGCGAACGAGTCTGCGGAGGCCGGGTTTGCGACGTCTGCGGGCAAGCGGGTACTTGAGCGTTCGGAATGGTGATCTCGCAGGGCGACGTGTGGTGGGCTGACCTGGGCGAGCCGGTGGGCTCCCAGCCAGGATTCCGTCGGCCGGTGGTTGTCGTTCAGAGCGACTCGTTCAACCGGAGCCGCATAGCGACAGTCGTCTGCGTGCCCCTTACCAGCAACCTTCGTCTGGCGGACGCCCCCGGAAACGTGCTGCTCGAGGGCAGCACGACCGGTCTGAAGAAGGACTCGGTCGCCAACGTCTCCCAACCTGTGACGCTTGATCGCACGTCGCTCACCGAACGCGTCGGCAGTCTGCCGTCGGGCAAACTAGACTTGGTTCTCTACGGAATCGACGTTGTTCTCAGCCGGTGACGGGGCATCTAGCCAGTGCTTCCAGCCGACTCACGCACACGCTAGATGTTCTGCCTGTACAGGTTGTTGACATAGATAAGGGTCTTCCCGTCCGGTTGTAGGTGCTGAAGCCAACAACTAAGCAAGGAGGACCCCCATGCCACATCCTAACGCGCGATTGACCGTTTACGGGCGAGGGGTTCTGGTCTCCCGCATCGAGGCGGGCTGGACGGTGAGCGCTGCGGCGCACGCGGCCGGGGGTGCCGCAGCGCCGGTGCCGCAGGATCCTCAAGGCCCGAGTGCTTCTCAAGGGCGGTCCGCACTTCCTCGCATGGCGCCTCAAGATAGCCCGATCGACGATCTATGCGGTCCTGAGGCGCTACGGGCTCTCACGCTTAAACACCCGCACGTGCAAGCCGACCGTGCGATACGAGTGGCCAGAACCAGGCGACATGGTCCACCTGGACGTGAAGAAGCTCGGGCGGATCCCCGACGGCGGAGGCTGGCGCGTACACGGAGGGCCGGGCTACCGCAAAGACGGCGGGGGCTGGGAGCACCGCCCGCAGACCAACGGCAAGGCCGACCCGTTCCTGCGGGAGTCCAATCTGTTCCGTCCACACGGAGGCATTGGAGGCCAGCCACCGATATCGCGGGCCAACTGACAACAACGTCCGTGGGCCGTTCATCCAGTCCCGCCCTCGCTCAACAATAGTGATACAGGTAGACAACGAGGCCGCGCCGCCAAAAGTCCAGCTCCCACTGGCTCTGCATGGGGGAAAGGGTAGATGTGAGAATGCCGGTGTGACGGTGCTGGATGCGAGATCACCGGGTACAACGAGGAGAGAGGTTTCGACACAGGCGGTCTCAAGAGAAAGGGGCATTCGCGATGTTGTCACCGTGGCCGAAGGACTTGGAAGCGATACGCCGCAGTGGATGGCTTTTTGTAGCATGGGGCGCGCTCCTCGTGCTGCTGGGAGTTGCGCTTCTCGCATGGCCTGGGGCCACCGGTACAGTGCTGGTGACGCTGGTGGGCGCGTTCACGGCAGCTTCTGGCATCGTGCTCGTCGTCAACGCGGTAAAGATGCGGTCCTTCACGGCACGGTTATGGACCGTCCCGCTCGTGTTCGGGGTTCTGCTAACACTCCTTGGCGTGATCGCCGTTTTCTTCCCAGATGCTGTGGGCGCTGTGTTTCTTATCTTCGCAGCGATCTTCACACTGCTGGCAGGGGTGAATGATATCGTCGGCGCAATCGCGATACTCCCACTGGTGAGCTGGTGGTGGCTGCGACTGCTGCGAGGACTCCTTCTTATCGGCGTCTCGATCTTCGTTCTGTTGAGCGATCTTTCCGGCCTTGTGGTCGTGGGCACGTTCCTCGGGCTGTGGGTTCTTGTTCTCGGAGCGGTCACGCTCGCCTGTGGTGCATTCGCGCTCGCAAGGGTGTAACGGGCGGAAGATGCAAAGACAAGCTGGCTTGGCGGTGGTTCAGTGGGGTCGTGCCTGGAAGTTCTTCATCGCAATCGCCGGGTGCTGTATGAAGCCGGCGTGTGTTCACACTCGGTCCTGTGGCGAACGGCGCTCGACAAGACGTTTCACACGACCCATTTGCAGTCCCGAGCTTCCGGGGCTGTTCCCTGGCAAGATGGTCCGGATCGACGCTCCCTGTCTCGAGCGTGGAGAACGTATCCGTGCAGAGATGCGCGATGGAAAGGTCGTAGGCGCCGAGCCTGATCGCAACGACATCGTTGGCTGCTGCCCGGGCCGTCCGCCTTTCATAGTCCTGTTTCTTGTCGCGGGTGTTTTTCAACCGGCGCCGCATGTTCTGCCGGTCATCACGACGGAAGGCCAGGCGGTGGCGTGCGTACGCTCTCGTAAAGGTTTGTGACGAGTGTGAGTCCGCCGACTACGTCGGCAAATCGGTGAGCGCTCTTCTTGGACCGCGCGAGCGCCCTGAAGAAGTCCGGCAAGCCGCGAAGGGTGGCAAGATGTCACAGCTTACGGTCGAGTTCTTCCACGACGTTCTTTGAGTGTGGTGCTTCCTGGCCTCGGCGAGGCTCAGACATGTCGTGCAGCGGCACCCTGACGTGCACGTGGAGCACCGGTCGTTCGCACTCGCTCCGGACCCGTCTTCGATCTCGCGGATGTTCGGAGATCCGGTCGCTGCCAAAGAAGAGATCATGCGGCATTGGGCCGCTGCTGCGGCTCACCCCGGCGGTGAGGCGATCGATGTCGCCCTGATGCGGAGCCGCGAGTTCCCGTATCCGTATTCGATGCCGAGCCTTCTCGCCTGCAAGGCGGCCGAGACGCAAGGCGGCATGGCGGCTCACTGGGACATGTTCGACAGGCTTCAGAAGGCGCATGCGGTGGAAGCGCTTAACGTCGCCGACGCCGACGTGCTCGCGTCATGCGCTGCCGACGTCGGGCTGGACATCGCGCACTGGCAAGCCGACTTTCAAAGCGCCGCTACCCGACAAGCGGTGATGGCGGACCTCGGCGAGGTACAGCGCCTTGGGGTGAACGCCGTGCCGACGGTGGTCTTCGCGGGCCGATGGATGCTTTCCGGAGCGGTGTCGGAGCCGGTGCTGGAGCAGGCGGTTCTCGACGTGATGGAAGGGCGTGACCCGTCGTCTCACCAGCCGGGGTTTCGCGCCCTAAGAGGCTTCGGTCGCTAGCGAGCGATAACGGAGCTTCTGGACAACCAAGGAAGGAAGGATCATGAACCTGCTCGTCACCTACGATGCGGATGCGGACCAGCGAGCAATCATAGAAGAGGGCCTACGCGGTGTGTACGAAGTCTCCTATCTCACAGACGTCGCAGATCGCGCGCAAGCGCTTCGAGACGCCGATGTCATCCTTTCGTGGAACCCGTCGCGGGAGATCGCCGCAGACGAGTACCCGTTGCTGTCGCGCCTGCGGCTCATGCAGCTGTTCTCGGCCGGAGGCGATCACGTTCCCAGCGAGCTCTTCACAAGGGACTTCGACATAGCGGGCAACGTGGGCGCCTACGCCCGCCCTATGGCGGAACATGTGCTCGCGCTCACTCTCGCGCTCGCCAAAGACCTCAAGGGCAACTACCTCAAGCTCAAGGCTGGGGAGTTCGACCAGTTCAGCATGAACCGCTCCATCGAAGGCTCCACCGTCGCTATCCTCGGATTCGGCGGTATCGGTAAGGCCGCGGCGCACTTGTTCCAGGCATTCGGGGCGAGGATCCTTGGCATCAACACGAGCGGGCGCACCGAGGAGAAGGTGGACTTCATCGGCACGCTCGCAGACCTTGAGACAGTGCTTCGTCAGGCCGACATCATCGTGATCTCACTCGCCCTCTCGAAGGTCACCGAGGGTCTGATCGGGGAGCGCGAGCTTGGCTGGACGAAGCCCGACGCCATCATCGTCAACGTCGCAAGAGGCGAGATCATCGACGAGCGCGCCTTCTTCGAGCACCTCAAGACGCACCCCGGCTTCCGCGCTGGCATCGATGCGTGGTGGATCGAGCCGTTCCGTCACGGGGAGTTCGAGATGACGTATCCGTTCCTCGACCTTCCCAACGTCATCGGCACGCCGCACGACTCAGGGATGGTGCCGGATGCGCTTACGCACGCGACCAAGGTCGCAGTCGCCAACTTGAAGGCCCACGCTGGCGGTGAGCGTATCAAGGGGCTCCTCCAGAAGGACGACTACGTCGACGGAAAGTGAGGGGCGGAGCCGCAGCGGACCTGGCGGTCGACCAGCGTCGCGGGGTGGGTTTTCGTGGTGATCGAGGTGCTCGCCGTGGTTCTGGGCCACGTCGCGTCCGGCAAGGGCAAAGACAGGGAGATGTGGTACGCGACAGCGGTCGCGGCAACGCACGTTGGCTTTGAGGGCTCCGAGGATGTCCCGGTTTCCTCTTTCTGGGTTACAAACAAATGTCGAGGGTTGTTTAGCGCACCACGCCCGTAGCAGGGTACTCTGCTCGCGTGGCGTATTGTTGTGTGAGTAGCCGGATCTCGTGCCGGAGGGATCGTCACGTGCTGAGTAGATTCGCTGTCTTCGTGGTCAAGCAGCGTCGCGCTGTCATGGCCGTCACCGCGGTGCTTCTCGTGCTCGCCGCGTGGGGCATGCTGAACCAGCGCACCAACTACGACATGATGTCGTACCTTCCCCAGGACTTGGACTCCACTAAGGGCTTCACGATCCTTAACGACGACTTCGGTCTGGGCAACACCATGCAGGTCTACATCCGCGGCGAGAGTGACGCGAAGGTCGCCACACTCGCGAAGGAGCTCCAGGCGGTCAAGGGGGTCGAGGCGGTCCATTGGGTGACCGACCTTGCGCCTATCGAACAGCCGCGTGAGTTCCTCGACAAGGCGGTCGCTGACAACTACTACTCCGATGGCGGCACCCTCCTTCAGGTGGGGTTCGCGGGCACCATGAGCGACCCGCTTGTGAAGGATGCGGTGAACGAGGTGAAACGGCTGATCGAGCCCTATGACGCCGCCATCACTGGCGCTCAGCAGATCGAGCTCGAGGAGTCGATGTCCAGCTCGCAGCTGGGGCTGGTCCTCGCCTCGATCGGGCTCGTCACCCTCGTGTTGCTGCTCACCGTGCCCTCGATCGTGGTGCCCATACTCTTCGTCATCACGATCGCCATCGGCGTGGTCATGAACTTGGGTCTCAGCTACTACATCGGCCAGGAGGTCTTCTACCTCACCAGCGTCATCGTCTTTGCGCTGCAGTTCGCCGTTACCATGGACTACGCGCTCTTCTTGTATCACCGGTTCGAGGAGGAACGGCGCAGCCGCGACACGGAAGACGCGATGATCACGGCGGTCCAAGCCACCTTCAAGGCCGTCATGGCCGCGGCGCTCACCACCATCGCGGGGTTCCTCGCGCTCACGTTCATGCGTCTGAGTTTCGGCATGGACCTGGGGCTCACGCTGGCCCGCGGCGTCGCGATGACCCTCCTGCTCGTGGTGTGCTTCCTGCCAGGACTCTTGATCGACGCGCTCCCGCTGATCCAAAAGGTGCAGCACCCCATCCCGCGCTTCGACTTCTCACGGCTCGGACGCTTCGTGGCTCGGCACGCGGGTGTCGTCGCGCTCGTGGCGGTGGTGCTCTTGGGTGTGGGTTACTACGGCAACAGCCGAGTTGTGGAGAGTTACGACATCGATGCGGGCATGCCCACGGACTTGCCGTCGATACGGGGGGAGAAGGAGATCGCCGAGGCGTTCGGACGCGCGAACTCGGCGTTCCTCGTGCTCGAAGACACAGGGTCTGCGGTGGATCTCGAGCGGCTCCGCGCAAACCTGGAGAAGATCGACGGGGTCACGCGCGTCTTCGGGTACACGTCTCTGGTCGATCCGAAGATCCCTAAGGAGTTCTTGCCGCCAGAAGCGACGGCCACGTTCTTCTCGGACGGGTACACGTACCTCATGATCGACCTTGCCTACAAGACGTGGGACCCCAAGATGGGCCCCGCCTTGGAGGCTATCTCGAAGATGGCTTCCACGCAGTGGCAGGGCGAAGCGTACCTTACGGGCATGTCCATGCTCATGCGCGACTTAGAGACCGTCTCAGCGGGTGACGCCGACAGAATCGACATCATCTCGATCGTGGCGATCGTCGTGATCGTCGCCGTCGCTTTCCGCTCGCTTTCGGTGCCGGTCGCGCTCGTGGGCACCATCGAACTCGCGATCTTCCTCAACATGTCAATGGTGCTGCTCGGCTCGGGGGGGATCATCTTCGTCGCGTCGTTCGCGATCGGAGCCATCCAGCTAGGCGCCACTGTGGACTACGCGGTGCTCATCACCACGCGCTATGAAGAGGAGCTGGCAAAGACCAGCAACCGCATCGAGGCCATCAAGACCTCGGTCGCCGAGTCGAGCCAGTCGATCCTGGTGAGCGCCGCCACCATGTTCGCGGCGACGATCCCCCTCGCCTTCATGTCGGATATCGGCACGGTCCGAGAGCTCACACTCCTGATTGCACGGGGGGCGTTGGTGAGCTTCTTCTCGGTCGTGGTCTTCCTGCCCGCCATCCTGGTCGTGGGTCAGCCTCTCTTCGAGCGCTTGAGCATCGGCTGGCCGAAACATGTCGTGAGAGGTGAGTGATGATGCGCATCAATCCGAGACGCGCCCGTAGCGCCGGTCTGGTCGCGGCAGTCGTGGCCGCGAGCCTCATCGGGGCCTCTGCGGCGCCCGCGCAACAGACGACGCGAGTCGACCGCATAGAGGACACCGAGACCGTGTACGCGGTGATGGATGCGACGGGCGGCCTCAAGAGCACGATCGTGGTCGACTGGCTGCATGTGGAGGGGAATGGGACGATCTCGCTCGTCGACCCAGCCCCGGACGCCGGCGCGATCGAGTCGCTCACGGATGGCTTCGATCCCACGCGCTCGGGCGCCGATGTGACCGCCGATGTGACGGTCGACGGCAGAGGGGATTTCTTCTATCGGGCCGAGACAAGAAAAGAACTGCCCATCGACGTGAAAGTCACTTACTCGCTCGACGGCAAGGCGATCGAACCCGCCGACCTCGCCGGCAAGAGCGGCCATGTGCGTATCGACGTGTCCATCCACAATCGGCTGGAGCGCAAGAAGACCGTCACATACACAGGCGCTGACGGTACCGAGCAGAGCTCCGAGGTGACCTACACGGTCCCGATACTGTGCGCCCCGCAGATCGTGCTCGATGGTCAGCGCATGTTCGACGTGGTGCCGCCCGAAGGGGCCCAGGTGATGGTGACAGGAGCCAAGCGCACGTACGTCGTGCCCATGCTTCCGTCCCCGGACGCCTCGGCCACCATCGAGATGGAGGCCGAGAACGTCATGATCGACCCTATCGTGATCACCGCGTTGCCCATGCTACCGTCCTCGCCCGACCTTTCGGCCGCCGATCAGCTCGCGGAACTCAGCGCGGGGCTCGGGCAACTCAAGCAGTTGTCGGACGGGCACATCATGGTGCTCGACGGTATCAGCGCGAGACTCGGTGAATACGACCTGTCGGCGGCGACCGATGCTGCGGAAGGCTTGCAGGAGCTTCAGAGCGGGCTGGATGAGATGGCGTCTGGTGTGAGTGGACTGGCGAGCCTCTCGCAGGGCCAACTCGACTACCTGAGCGGCGTGATCGCTGGCATCGACACGAGCCAGTTCGACTCATTGAGCGAGCTTCAGGCGGGCCTTTCCCAAATCCTCAGCGGTATCACGCAAACACGTACCGGGGCCGAGGGCATCGTGGACCTTCTCGACGCGCAGATAGGCCTGCTGGACCAGATCCGCTCATCCAACACGGCGCTGCTCGCGCTTGCGAACGACCGCGCTGCCGCGTATCCTCAAGACTCCGTGTTGCAGCAGCTCGCTTCGGGCATCGCCGAGCAGCAAGCTCTGCTTGATGTCCTGCGCAACGGCGGCACGCTGGGCTCTGAGACGATTCCGGGGCTGGTGACCACCCGAGACAACCTCGAGGCGCTTGCGCAAGGCCTTGCGCAGACGGAGGCCGGTCTTGCAACCATCGTCGATCAGGCCAGCATGCTGAGCGCCGTTCCGCAGGCTTTCGAGGACTTGAAGGCAGCTCTTGTCGTGCTTCGCGACGGCGGTGTGGTGCAGGGGCAGCAGTTCCCTGGTCTTACGACCACCGTGATCGGGCTGCAGGGCATCGCGGATGGACTGGGTCAAGCGTCGTCCGGCGTGTCGGAGTCCTCAGGGATGTTCGATGACTTCGCGTCGCTGCCTCAGATGATGAGTGATCTGGTCGCCACGCTCGACGCAGTCGCTCACGGCGGCACGGTCCAGGGACAGAAGTTGCCGGGCATAAACACGGCGGCCGAGGCGCTTGCCAAGATGTCGGGGGGACTTGGCTCAAGTGTGGATGAGATGCGCAAAGGCCAGGCGTTGCTCGACACGATGAAGGAGGCTGCGGATTCGTACACCTCCTTCCTGGGGCTGCCCGAATCGGCGACCGGGCACGTGAGCTTCCTGCTCAAGCTGGATGGTGTCTCGCAAGAGTAGAGACCGTTCACAGTTGCACCCGCGGTATCAGCCGCGGATGCGCGAGAAGACCTGAGGTTCCTGACCGGAGCCGACCTAGTCGGCTCCGGTTCTCGTTCCGTTTCTATCGGCAAGCCGAGCCGCACGCACCGCACGTGCCGACGGGCTTCTCGGCGGTGTTCCGCCGAAGATGAGTGGTAGGAGAGGATATGTCCTTACGCGACATGCCACACAAACGCAAGATGTCCATCCTGGCCGGTGTTCTTCTGGCGATGCTTCTCGGCGCGCTCGACAACACCATCGTCGGTCCCGCGCTTCCGACGATCGTCCGGGAACTCGGTGGGATGTCGATGCTCTCATGGGTGTTCACGATGTACTCGCTCACGTCGACCATTGCGATCCCGTTGGTCGGAAAACTGTCCGACATGTACGGCCGGAAGTGGTTCTACATCTCGGGCATCCTCATCTTCCTGGCAGGCTCTGCGCTTTCGGGCGCCGCCGGCGAGCCGTGGCTGAGCACGGTGTTCCGGACGCTCTTCGGAGCAGAGAGCCCGATGACACAGCTGATCGTCTTCCGCGGGCTTCAAGGCGTGGGCGGCGGCATGATGATGGCGAACGCAATGGCCATCATCGGCGACCTGTTCGAGCCTAAGGAGCGGGGGCGGTATCAGGGTCTCACCGGTGCGGTCTTTGGGATCGCCTCGGTCGTCGGTCCTATGCTGGGAGGCTGGATCACCGACGCGCTGTCGTGGCGGTGGATCTTCTACATCAACGTCCCTTTCGGCATCCTCGCTCTTATCGCGCTTGCCATCGTGATGCCGCGCCCAGAGTCTAACCAGCGTCACAGCATCGACTATCTGGGGGCGGTCACGCTCGCGGGTGGAGTGGCGCCTCTGCTGCTCGCCCTCAACTGGGGCGGATCGCAGTATGCCTGGGGATCACCGACGATCATCGCCCTGCTCGTGTTGTCGGCTGTGATGCTCGCGCTGTTCGTGTGGCGTGAGCTTCACACCAGCGAGCCGATCCTGGATGTCAGGCTCTTCAAGGACCGCAGCTTCACGGCGAGCATGGTCGTGCTGTTCTTCTCGGGAGTCGGCATGTTCGGGTCGATCATGTTCCTGCCGACGTTCATGCAGGTCGTCTTGGAACGCACCGCGTCCAACTCAGGCACGCTGCTCACCCCGATGATGCTTGCCATGCCGATCGGATCGGCGAGCGTCGGCCAGCTCATCAGCCGAACGGGGAAGTACAAGCATTTTGGGGTCGTGGGATTGGCGATAGCCTTGGTGGGCATGTTCATGCTGTCGGGCATCACGACTCAGACCGGCAACGCCGAGCTCGCGGTCTTCATGGCGCTGGTGGGGCTTGGCATCGGCGCGATGACGCCGATCTTCGCGATCTCGCTGCAGGCGCAGTTCCCCAAACGCGTCGGAGAGGTCACCGGCGCCTTGCAGTTCTTCCGCGCCATCGGCGGGACGTTCGGCGTGGCGCTGCTCGGCGGTGTGATGAACGCCTCCTTCGGACGTGAGCTTGGCGTGCTCCTCGAGCGGCATAAGGCGACGTTCGGTTCGGCGTATCAGCTCCTGGAACGATTGGCGGCCGAGCCGGGCAAACTGCTCAATGCGGGCGCCTTCGAAGCGGTGGCGGCCAAGCTGCCCGAGTCGCTCCGGCCCGCGATGTCCTCGTTCATCATCGACGTGAAGCTTGCGCTCACCACCGGCATCACCGATGCGTTCTTCTGGGGATTCGCGCTCATGTGTATAGGCTTCGTGGCCATGCTGTTCGTCAAAGAGGTCCCGCTTGCTCCCGAGCCACGGGCGAGGACCGCAGCCGAGATCGCGACAGAGATTCTGGCAGAAGAAGCGGTGCAGCCTGTGGAACACGAACCAGTCCTGTATCCCCGCGAAGAAGACTGAACGCCGGACTGCCGCGTTCTCCGGCGGGATCTGTGTCGGGGGTGCAACGCTGGTTCGAGCTGATCCGCAAGGTAGCGTACCGCGAAGGCGTGCTCGGCGATGCGCTCGCAGACGACCTCATGCGGGCGGTGGAGAAGTTCGATGCACCTGAGATCGCACGCGAGGCGGCTCATTTCCAGGAGCCGATGTGGGGCTACAACGACCACCGCACCGGGCGCGCGCTGGAGTCCCAGCCAAGCCCCATTTGGGTGTTCAACATGCTGCATTGGGTGACCGACACTCGTGATCCGATGACATACACGCACATGTCGTCGTTCGCGCATTACTGGATGCCGCCACACTGGCTCGCGGGCACCGAGAATACGAGCCAGGAGAAGCTCAAGAAGACGTATCGAGACTTCTTCGGCGTCGACGGCGTACTCGATGCGGGGTTCGAGCCCCTGGATGCGAAGGTCAAAGCGGCGAAGTGGTTCAGCGACCGTGCTTTCTTGAAGGAGTCGCTCATCACCTGCGACTGGATCTTCCCTCGGCTGTTGCGGGGATTCAACAGCTGGGAGGAACTCGAAGCGGCGCCGGACTACCACGGTGACGTCGAGGCGGAAGCCAAGATGCTCGCGCCTCTCACCGGCATGGATATCACCAATGCGCAGCTCGAGCAGGCCGGTGAGCGCATCCGCAACGTGCGTCCGGTGACCGAGTTCCGTGCAGACACGTCCGCCCTGATCAACCAGATGCACTCTTCGCGTCGCCCACTCATACTCACGCAGCAATGTGCTCGCCCATGACTACGCCGCAGTAGATGACCAGTCCGTCTACGCCACTGCCGTCGGGGACATTCCGGGGCTTTTGATGGAGTGCGAGGCGCTGCTGGAGCGGGCAGACTGACATTCAATAAAAGCAGGCCGCCAGCTGGCGGTTGTCCGCCTCGGGCCCCCAAACGTCTGCGCGTGAGAGTTGCAGCAACGGGGTACTGTAGAGCCTGGTGGCATTCGCCCAGGGTCCGGGCTTTACGGAGGGACACGCATGAGAAGCAAGGTTGTCGCGGTCGTTCTGGGCGTTGCGCTCGTTGCGGTGGGTATCGTGTTGAGCGGGAACGCACTCGGCTGGTGGAGCGCCGATCTCTTCTTCGACGGGTGGTGGGCGCTCTTCCTCATCGTACCGGGACTGGTGAGCCTGCTAGGCCAGGGCCCGAACGTTGCCAACGTCATCCTGCTCGGAGT
Source organism: Actinomycetes bacterium (assembly GCA_022839745.1). Lineage (GTDB taxonomy): Bacteria > Actinomycetota > Coriobacteriia > Anaerosomatales > Anaerosomataceae > Anaerosoma. The sequence goes on along the minus strand of JALHJB010000013.1, from coordinate 53,826 downwards.
GGGAGCGCTGCTGTTGGCCGACGCGCAGCGAGCGCTCGGGGACGTATCGGCGTGGTCGCTCATCATGCCGGTCGTGCTTGTGGCTGTTGGCGCGACCGTGTTGTGGAAGGGTGTGGCAACACCGAAGCTTCCCCTTGACGCCGAGGGGCGGCCGCTTCCGCCCGGCAACCAGGTGAGCGCTGTCTTCTCCGGGACCACCGCCGCGTACACCGGGCTTCCGTTCACCGGAGCGGTCACGCTCGCCATCTTTGGTGGCGTGGACCTCGATCTGCGGGGCGCGATCATCGAGGGCGACGTGGTCATCGACGCGACATCGCTGTTCGGCGGCACCGACATCATCGTCTCGCCGGGCACCACAGTGGAGCTCACGTCGGTAGGCGTGTTCGGCGGATCGGACAGCAATGCCGAGCCGCCCCAGCCCGGCGCAACGGGACCGGTCGTCCACGTGCGGTCCACGGCGGTCTTCGGCGGCCTTGATGTGAAGGTGAAGTGACCGTTGCGGGTCGCGGTTCGCGCCAGAGGTTGCGTTATACGCACTCGACTGTGATACTGCGTATAACCGGTGTGGGGAGTCATCGTGGAGCGCCTACCCCTTGAGACGCAGACCCTGTACGCGGAGCTGCTCGAGCGGCTGTCCGCATATGAGGCCATCCGCTCTGTCGGACACCTTCCGGGCAGCTACGTTTCGAAGCTCATCAAAGGGCGGCGGTACCATTACTTCCAGTACCTGGACGTGGCGGGCAAAAAGCGTCAGGTCTACCTCGGGCCTCAGAGCGCTGCTCTCGACGCCTTCATCAAGCAGGCTGCGCAGTCTCGAGACGATCTCGCTCCCGACACGGCCTCGATTCACCGGCTTGCCTCGCTGCTACGCGTGGGGGGCGCCGCCGTCACCGACACTCCATCGGCGCAGGTCGTTCGTGGTCTTGCGGACGCAGGGGTGTTCCGGCTCGGTGCAGTCCTCGTCGGCACGCATGCGTTCACTGTGCTGGGGAACGTTCTGGGAGTGCGCTGGGATGGTGCATCTCTGCGTACGCACCACATCGACCTTGCGGCGCATCGACGTCTTCAGGTCGCGGTTCCCACCCCCGCTGCGGATCTGCCGGATGCGCTAGAGAGCCTCAAGATGGGATTCTTGCCTGTGCCAGGCCTGGATCCGCGAGCGCCATCCACCTCGTTCAAGGTCCGCGGTCAGGGGCTCCGTGTCGACCTGCTCACCCCCTCAGAGCGCCACACGGCACAGCCAGTGCACATTGCGAGGTTCGCCGCCGCCGCACAGCCCCTTCGGTTCCTTGACTACGTGATGGAGGAACCGGTGCATGGAGCGCTGATCAACGGCGGCGCGGTGCTGGTAAGTGTGCCAGACCCCGCGCGCTTTGCTATCCACAAGCTGCTTGTGGCGGGCGAGAGGCCCGTGGTGGCGGCCGCGAAGCGTGAGAAGGACGTGTGGCAAGCCGCCCAAGTGCTGCACATGCTCCTGCAGGATCGCCCGGGTGACATCGCGCGAGCGGTGGAGGCTCTTCGCGACAGGGGCAAAGGATGGGCGGAGCGTGTGAGCGCGGAGCTGTCAGCGCTGCCAGAGGACACGGCCGCCGCGATCTCCTCACTCCTTGGCCGCTAGGACAGCACCACCCCCGGCGTGGTAACCTATAACGCTTCTTAACACGACCCTTTGGAGACCCGAACACCCATGCGCGCTGCGAACATCCGTAACATCGCCATCATCGCCCACGTCGACCATGGCAAGACCACGATCGTGGACCGGCTGCTGCAGGCCACGCACGTCTTCCGAGACAACCAGCAGGTCGTCGACCAGGTCCTGGACTCCAACGACCAGGAGCGTGAGCGCGGCATCACCATCCTCGCCAAGAACATCTCGGTGCGCTACGGCGACATCAAGATCAACGTCATCGACACCCCGGGCCACGCGGACTTCGGCGGCGAGGTTGAGCGTGTGCTCAAGATGGCCGACGGATGTCTGCTCATCATCGACGCCTTTGACGGCCCGATGCCGCAGACGCGCTTCGTGCTGCGCCATGCGCTTGAGCACGGTCTCAAGCCGCTGGTCGTCGTGAACAAGATCGACCGCAAGGGCGCGCGCCCGATGGAGGTCATCGGCGACGTCTTCGACCTGATGGTGGAGCTTGGCGCCGACGATGAGCAGCTCGACTTCCCGATCATCTACACGAGCGCGGTGAACGGCTACGCACGACTCGATCCCGAGGACGGCAACATGGATATGTTGCCGCTCCTGGACGCGATCGTGGAGCACGTGCCGTGCCCGGACGTCGACCCCGACGGCCCGGTGGCGATGCAGGTGTGCACGATCGATCACTCCGAGTACGTGGGCCGTATCGGCATCGGCCGTCTGTTCTCGGGCACGATGCACTCAGGCGAGCGCATCCTCGTCATCAAGAACGACGGCAGCCGCTATCAGGCCACTGTCAAGCAGCTCCTCACGTTCGAGGGTATGGGCCGCGCCGAGGCGCAGCAGGCGCACGCGGGCGACATCATCGCGGTCGTGGGCGTGGACGACGCCGACATCGGCGACATGTTCACCTCCCGGATCGAACCCATCGTCCTCGACCCGATCCACGTGGAAGAGCCGACGATGTCGGTCGTCTTCTCGGCCTCAACAAGCCCGCTCGTGGGCCGCGAAGGCACGATCGTGGGTGGGCGGCAGATCAAGGAGCGGCTGCTCAAAGAGGCCGAGTCCAACATCTCGATGCGCATCACCGAGAGCGAGGACAAGACCGGCATGGAGGTGGCGGGTCGCGGCGTTCTTCACCTCTCGGTGCTGATGGAGACCATGCGTCGCGAAGGCTACGAGTTCCAGGTGGGCCGCCCGCAGGTGATCATCAAGAACGAGGGCGGCAAGAAGCTCGAACCGATCGAGCAGGCCGTGGTGGATGTGCCGAGCGAGTACGCCGGCAAAGTGATCGAGATCTTCGGCAGCCGTGGCGGCGAGATGACCGACATGGTGCAGCGTGATGAGCATGTGCACCTCGAGTTCAAGATCGCGACCCGCGGCGTCATGGGTCTGCGCACGCGGATCCTGAACGCCACACGCGGCGAGGCCACGCTGTTCCACCACTTCATCGAGTACGGCCCCTACCAGGGCGACGTCGGCGGACGGATCAACGGATCGCTCATCGCCATGTCCAACGAGAAGTCGGCCGCCTACGCGCTGGACGCCCTGCAGCAGCGAGGCAAGCTCTTCATCGGGCCGGGCGAGATGTGCTACGAGGGCATGATCGTGGGCGAGAACGCCAAGGACAACGACCTGGTGGTGAACGTGGCCAAGGCCAAGCAGCTCACCAACATGCGAGCCGCCTCGGCCGACAAGGGCATCATCCTCGCCCCGCCGATCACGTTCACACTCGAGGAAGCGCTCGAGTACATCGAGGACGACGAACTCGTGGAAGTCACGCCCAAGAGCATCCGGCTGCGCAAGCGGCTTCTCACCGAGAACGAGCGCAAGAAGGCCAAGCGGAGCTAGAGCGTGGCCATCCGTACGCGAAGTCCCCGGCCGAGAGATCCATGCCTCATGCCCACGGTTGATGGCGGCTACGGCGAGCCGGATCGATGACGACCCGCGTGGGAACCGCGAGGCCAAAGGATGCGGTGGCCGGGTCTTCTTCGCCGAGACGGTCGGCCTCCGATGCGGGGCCTTCTGTGAGTCGCCCGCGCATGTGTCTCCTCGGTCGGACGCGCCGATGACCACTATGGTACATGCAGCCGGCGAAGGGGGGCCTATGCGCTGCACTGCCCGTTCTGGGCATACTCACGAGTAGGCCGAAGCGCCTACACTCGCACCACGCCGGACCTCCGAGACGATTGCGGTGCCGCGGAATGAGATCGTCAAGAACAGCGATCGTCGTGTGTGCACTCGTGGTCCTGCTCGGCCTGACCCCGGTGGCTCCAGCTGCCTATGCGGCCCCGCGCACCGTTCGCGTGGGTGTCTATGAGAATGAACCGAAGGTCTTTCTCGACGACAGCGGTGAGCCTGCGGGCATCTTCATCGAGCTCCTTGAGGCCATCGCAGAAGACGAGGGCTGGGAGCTGGAGTACGTTCCAGGGACATGGGACGAAGGACTCAGCAGGCTCTCTTCCGGTGAGATAGACCTGATGCCGGACGTTGCGTATACCCCCGAGCGCGACCGGCAGTACGACTTCAACAGCCATCGGGTCGCCGAAAGCTGGTCGTATGTCTACATGACTGACGGTAGAGGTGTGGACGGCATCTCGGATCTCGAGGGGATGAGTATCGCTGTCTTGTCGGGGTCAGTCCAGGAGGGCTCACTCGCGCAGATCACCGAGGGTTTCGGCATCGACGTCGACATCGTGCCGGCCGACTCGCTGCGCGGCGTCTTCGAGCTTGCATCCACCGGAGATGCAGATGCCGCCGTGGCCAACCACTTCTTCGGCGATTATGCGGCGGCAGAGTACGGGCTCGAGAAGACCCCCATCGTCTTTGGTGGGAGCTCGTTGCACTACGCTGTAAGGCAGGGCGTCGATGGTGAGCTTCTCGCGGCGATCGACGAGCACCTCATCCAGTGGATCGACCAGCCGGGTTCCGTGTACTACACGACACTCGCGCACTTTGCCGGCGATGGCGGTGAGGCGCGGATGTTGCGCACCACGCTCCGCTGGCTTGTCGGTGTCGCGTTCGCCCTGCTCTTGGCCGTGCTTGTGATCCTGGTGTCACAGTGGCAGGTCAACGTGCGCACCCGCGACCTCCGATCTGCGCAAAGCGAACTCGAGCGGTATCGGGGCCAACTCGAGGGGCTCGTGCACGAGCGGACGGCCCAACTGGAACAGGCGAACGAGGAGCTTGCGAGCATCAACCACTCGAAGAGCCAGTTCCTGGCCTTCATGAGCCATGAGTTCCGCAACGAGCTCAACTCGATCCTCGGCTTCGCGCACCTCATGCTCGCTGATCCAGACAAACTGGATGCGGTGCAGTTCAAGCAGGCGCGCTACATCCACTCGTCGGCGGAGCACCTTCATTCGCTCATCAACGACGTCCTCGATCTGGCCAGAGCGGAGTCAGGCGCGATGAGCGTCTCCTGTGACGTGTTCGAGGTGTCGGCCCTCGTTCGCGACCTCCTCGGCTCGTTCAGTGTGGCTGCGGCCGAAAGGGGCAACCAGCTGCGTGCCGAACTGCCACAAGCGCCTATCTTGATCGATACCGATGAGGGGATCGTCCGGCAGATCCTGATCAACCTGGTCGGGAATGCCATCAAGTTCACCTCGGACGGCGTGATCACGGTCGGTGCCGCGCCTGACAAGAGCGGCGTGGCGATCGAGGTTCGGGACACGGGACGAGGGATCACACCCGAGGAGATGGAGCACCTGTTCGATGAGTTCTGGCAGAGTGTGGAGGTACGCCGACGCGCTGGCGTAGGTACCGGACTTGGCCTGTCGATCTGCATGAACCTGGCCACACTGCTAGGCGGACGCATAGAAGTCGAGAGCACGCCGGGCGTCGGCTCCACATTCAGGTTGTCCATCCCGGAGTGCGCGGTGCCGGATGCCGGAATCGAATAGGAGGGTCGCATGATCACGCGCCGCCGCTTGCCGTCGTGCCCGCCGCACCCCGCCGAGCCGATGTGGGGATGGCAGGTCCTGGAGCTTGCCGAGGGAGTCATCGGCAGCTCCGGCGTGTTGAGGGCGGCCACGCCACTCGACCTGCCCGGAATGTGGCGCGAATAGGGCCCCAGTACAGACCAGCCCCGTGAGCCAAGCGTTCCGCTCCCGAAGGCCGAACGCGTGCTTGCGGGGCTGGTCTGTCACCGCAGTGACCGTTCTCCGATGCTAGTACGTCTCGACGAAGATCTCGTAGTACGCCTGCGGGTGCGCGCACGCCGGGCACAGGTCAGGAGCCTCGGGACCCTCGTGGATGTAACCGCAGTTGCGGCACTTCCAGCGAACGACCGTGTCGCGCTTGAAGACGGTGCCGTTCTCCACGTTGGCGAGCAGCTTGCGGTAGCGGGCCTCGTGGGCCTCCTCGACCTCGGCGATTTCTCGGAACGACGTGGCGATCTTCGGGAAGCCTTCCTCGTCCGCGATCTTCGCGAACTCGGGGTAGAGTTCGCCCCACTCTTCGTGCTCACCATCGGCAGCGGCGAGCAGGTTCTCGGCGGTGGTACCGATCACGCCGGCGGGGTACATGGCGGTGATCTCCACCATGCCGCCCTCAAGGTACTTGAAGAAGACCTTGGCGTGCTCCTTCTCGTTCTCGGCCGTCTCCATGAAGATGGCTGCGATCTGCTCGTAGCCCTCCTTCTTGGCGACGCTCGAGAAGTACGTGTAGCGCGTGCGTGCCTGGCTTTCGCCGGCGAACGACTTCAGCAGGTTCTGCTCGGTGCGGGTGCCCTTGAGGCTTGCCACAGCGGGCTCCTTTCGGTCGGGGCCATTGTCGATGCGGCTGATAGCGAATCGGCCGAAACCTCATTCTACCGCACCCCGCCCGACGTGTCGGCGGCGGCCGACGCCGGTAGCCTATCCGCTGACGCCGGTCCGATGTCCAACCGCGCGCAGTGCCTCCTCAAGCGAGGCCGTTGCCGGAAGCGGCAAGCCCTCGGCGATTCCCGCCTTCTCTATGCGCTCGGCCACCTTTGGTTTGGTGCAGCACAGCGCCACCGTCACCTCGTGTTTGCGGAGCTGCTCGATCGTGTCCTGGAGGCTCGCGAGCGCCGTGAGATCGATGAACGGCACGTTCTCCATGCTCACAACCACCGCTCTCGGCTCGGTATTGGTGTGCAGCAGGGCAGACTCGAACTGGTCCACAGCGCCGAAAAAGAACGGACCATCGATGGTGAAGACGAGCACGTCTTTGAAGGCGGGGACCTGCTCGATGTCTGAACCCGAATCGGTTTCGAGCTCGGATACGCCCACGGCTGCCGTCATGCGCCGGAAGAAGTTGAGCAGCGCGAGGATCACGCCCACCTCCACGGCGATCACGAGGTCGGCGAAGACCGTGAGTGCGAGCGTGATCACCATAACAGCGACGTCGGATCGCGGCGCACGTCGTGCGATTCTCACGATGCGACCGGCCTCGCTCATGTTGAATGCCACCACGAACAGGATGGCCGCGAGCGTGGCGAGCGGTACGTATGTTGCGAGCGGTGCGAGCACCACCAGGACGAGCACCACCGTGAGCACGTGGAAGATGCCGGCGATCGGGCTGTCTCCGCCGTGGCGGATGTTGGTGGCGGTGCGGGCGATGGCTCCTGTGGCGGCAAACCCGCCGAAGAACGATGCTGCGATGTTGGCGGCACCCTGGCCGAGGAGCTCCTGGTTGGAGTCGTGCTTCGTGCCGGTCATGCCGTCGGCGACCGTTGCCGAAAGCAGCGATTCGATGGCGCCGAGGAGCGCGATCGCGAACGCGGGGCGCACGAGGTCCGGCAGGTCGCTCCAGATGAAGTCGGGGAGCGTGAGCGTGGGTAGGCCCCTCGGCAGACCGCCGAACGCCGAGCCGATGGTCGCCACGCCCTCGGGGTGGGCGATGGCCACGAACACGGTGCCGCCCACGAGGGCCACCAGCGGGCCCGGGATCTTGCCCAGAACCGGTACCTTCGGCCAGAGCGCGATCACGATCACGCTGATGACGCCCAGAAGCGTCGTCGCGACGTCGAGCGAAGGCAGGGCGCCGAGCATCTCGACGAGCTTGCCGCCGAAGTGCTCGCTCGTAGTGGCGGGGAGTCCGAAGAAGTTGGGCCACTGCCCGATCCAGATCACCACGGCGATACCGGCCGTGAAGCCGAGGATGACCGACTCAGGGATGAACTTGATCACGCTGCCGAGACGCGCAAGACCGAAGACCACGAGGATGGCGCCCGCGAGCAGGGTCACAACCTGCAGACCGCCGAGGCCGTAGTGCGCGGTCACGCCCGCGAGCAGCACCGCGAACGCTCCCGTGGGACCCGCTATCTGCACCCGGCTGCCGCCGAACAGGGTGACGATGAGACCGGCGACGATCGCCGTGTAGAGACCCTGCTCGGGCTTGGCTCCGGCAGCGATGGCGAACGCCATAGCCAGCGGGATCGCCACCACTCCCACGACCACGCCGGCGGCGGCGTTGGGTAGCCAGTTGCGCTTGCGCAGGAGTCCGGCGCTGTGTGCTTCTACTATGGCAGGCTTCATCAAGGACCTTCGTTCAGGGGATTGACGGATTCCAACGTTATCACTACGCGATGGGTTCTGTGGGTTACGGCCGTCTGACAGCGCCGGGTGCTATCGTGATGGGGACCAAGGAGGTTCCGATGGATATCGCTGCCCTATGTGGGTCCCTGCGACCCGGTTCGTACAACCAGGCGTTGCTCGAGACCGCCATAGTGCGAGGGGAACGCTTCGGGCTCCACATCGTGCAGGTGTCGATCGAGGGATTCCCGGCGTTCAGCCAGGAACTCGAGTCGAACCTCCCGGCACCGGTCGTCGCAGCCAAGGAACTCGTCTCCTCAGCGGACTGCGTCATGCTCGTGACCCCCGAGTACAACCACGGCGTGCCCGGCGTGCTCAAGAACGCGGTGGACTGGCTCTCGCGCCCCTTCGGCGACCTGACGCTACGGCATCGCCCGATGGCCCTGATGGGCGCAAGCACCGGTTACGCCGGGAGCCTCAGGGCGCAACTGGCGTGGCGCCAGATGTGGTACTTCTTCGACGCTCCCGTGTTCAGCGTGGCTGAGATGACGTTGTCGTTCGCGGCGCGGATGGTCGGCGAGAACGGGCTTGTCGTCGATCCGGGCGCATTGGAACGTCTCGATCTGTACCTGGAGAAGCTGGCGCAGTGGCTGGAGGAGCAGCGGTGATCAAGCACGTCGTGGCGTGGCGGCTCAAGGCCGAGGCGCTTAACGTCTAGCGATCAAGCCACGTGATGCTCGATTGCAGCGCGGTTGCGATCATCATCCAGACCAGGTACGGCGAGAGGGCAAGGGCTGCCCACTGCGCGTGCGGCCTGATCGCGACCATCGACCACACGATCGTCACGAGCACCATGATGATGTCGACCTCGGCGAGCCAGAGGTTGCGCAGCCCGATCTGGATCGGGGTGAACGCGACGTTGGCCGCTGCGTTGATGAGTATCGGCGCCAGCAGCGTCATCGGGACCTCACCGCGCACGACACGATAGACGACGTACCCGTACGCGATGATGATGATCGGGTACAGGATGCTCCACACGATGCCGAAGACAGGCGCTGGCGGAGCCCAGGGGGGCTTGGCGAGTTCCTCGTACCAGCTCATCACGAACTCGTCGCTCGGGCGGCGCACACAGGTTCAGCGTCCTCATCTTGCATGACTCGATATCATCAGATGCAAGATCAGCCCGCCACACCACCGTTGTTCGTGTATCCCCTCCGAAGGGACCCGCTATGCCGCGCACCTACCGCTTCGTCATTGTCGACGTGTTCACCGACACGCCGTTCACCGGCAACCAGCTCGGCGTGTTCACCAACGCCACCGGCCTGTCGGACCACGAGATGCTCATGCTCGCCCGCGAGCTGCACTTTTCCGAGACCACGTTCGTGCTGCCTCCCGAAGCCGACGGTGACGTGCGTATGCGTATCTTCACGCCGGTGCGCGAGTTGCCCTTTGCGGGCCACCCCACCCTCGGCACCGCCTTCGTGCTCGCCGGGCCGCTGCAGAAGGTCATCATCACGCTTGAGACCGCGCGCGGCACGGTGCCGGTGGCGCTCGAGCGTGAGGGCGCCGAGATCGTCTCCGGTCGTATGGAGCAGCCGATCCCCACGATCGAGCCGTACGCGGACACGGAGCGGCTCTTCGCCGCGCTGGGCGTGGCGGGCTCGCTGCTGCCCGTGGAGCGCTACGACAATGGAACGCCGCACATCTACGTGATGCTTGAGACCGAAGCCGAGGTGGCCGCACTCGCACCCGACATCGCCGCGATCGGCTCGCTTGTGGGGCCCACCGGGGTGGCCGTCTTCGCAGCCGAGGGCACGCGCGTGAAGGCGCGGATGTTCGGGCCGGAGCTCGGCGTGATCGAGGATCCGGCCACCGGTTCGGCGGCGGGTCCGCTGGCGGTACACCTGGCGCGGCATGGGCTGATCGCATGGGGCGACGAGATCACCATCTCGCAGGGCGCCGAGGTGAACCGTCCGAGCACGCTCTACGCGCGCGCCGAGGGGGAGGGCGACGAGATCACGAGGGTGGAGGTCGGCGGCTCAGCGCGCGTGGTGGCGCGCGGGGAGTTCAGCCTGTAGGGGCTCCAGACGGTATCATCGGACCCACACGCACCCCACACGACGGGCGGCCAGGATGCATCTCGACACGGGCTTCCGACCATCGAAGCACGGTTTCGGCTTCGCCAACAGTTGGCGCGATCTGCTCCTCGGTGTCATCACATCGCGCGGCCGGTGCGGGGGCATGGTGTTCGCCGCGCTCGACGCGTTTCTCGCGGGATCGCCACTCTCCGATGAGTCGAGGAGCGCCTCGCTTCCCGCGCATGACAGCCCACTCGCGCGGTCGATCTGGAGACGCCAGATGCAGAGCGTGGCGGTTGGCCTCGGCGGCAACCTCTGGAAGTTCGTGCGGTTCACCTATCTGCCGTCTTCGAGCGCCCTGGGCGTGGGTATTGCGACGCGCCGGGAATTGCTCGCGGTCTTCGATTCGCTCCGTGTGGGGCGTCCCGCTCCACTCGGGCTGGTCAGCGGCATCGGCCTCACGCACATGGCGCGCAACCACCAGGTGCTCGCCTATGCCGCGCGGTTCGACGAGGAGCGTGCGACCCTTTGGATCTACGATCCCAACCACCCACGCCGGGACGACGTGACGCTCGAGGTGCCGATGGACCCGCACGCGCCGGTGCTCGAGCACATCGGAGCCAGGGTGAAGCCGTGGCGCGGACTCTTCGTGGAGCGCTACTCGCCGGTCTGCCGTACCATCTGATCGGGGCCGGTCGTCACCGGGTTGCACGCCTGGGACATGAAGCGTAGATTGCGGTACCTGTGTCCGCCCGTGACTCCGACCGATCGCCAGTGCGTTGGGGTGGCAGATCGAGAGGTATGCGGCATGCAGCACGAGGCACGTCTGACCGAGGGGCCAGTGGCGCGCACGCTCATGAAGCTGAGCGCACCGATGGTCGTGGCGATGTTCGCCATGGTCGGCTTCAATATCGTCGACACCTTCTACCTCGGGCGCCTTGGCACCGAGCCGCTCGCCGCCATGGGTTTCACCCTTCCCGTGGTCATGGCCGTGAACTCGATCAGCCTCGGCATCGGCGTGGGCACGACCGCGGTGGTCTCGCAGGCGATCGGCAGGCGCGACACCGAGGGCGTGCGTCGTGTCGCGCTCGCGTCGTTGCTGCTTGGCTTCGCGGTCTCGAGCACGATGGCGATCGCCGGACTCCTGGGCGGCCGGACGCTCTTTGTTGCTCTCGGTGCCGAGGGGCGGGTGCTCGAACACGTGCTTGAGTACATGTCGGTGTGGTTCTTCGGACTGCCCTTCATCGTGATACCGCAGAACGGCAACAGCAGCCTGCGGGCGACCGGCGACACTCAGACCCCCGCCAAGATCATGCTCACCGTCCTCGGCGTGAATGCGGTCCTCGATCCGCTGCTCATCTTCGGGTGGGGCCCCGTGCCGGCGATGGGCATGCGAGGCGCTGCGATCGCGACCGTCTTCTCGCAGGCATGCGCCATGGTGGTCGCGCTGATCGTGCTGAACCGGCGCGGCATCCTGGTGCGCGTTCAGATGACGTTCACCGAGGTGCTGGCGGCCTGGCGGCGGGTGCTCAAGGTGGGTCTGCCGGCGGCCATCACCCAGTTGATCGCGCCGATCTCCACAGCGTTGATCACGGCCATCGTGGCGGGCTACGGTGTAGCGGCCGTTGCCGGCTTTGGTGTGGCGACCCGGCTCGAGTCGTTCGCCGTGATGGTGATCAATGCCATTGGAGCGGCGCTTGTGCCGTTCGTGGGACAGAACTGGGGGGCGGGCAAGAAGGCGCGCGTGAGCCGGGCGATCAAGACGGCGCTCGTCATGACCGCTGGCTGGGGCACGGTCGTGTGGCTGCTGTCGTTGGTGGTCGGCAGGCAGGCGGCGATGATCTTCAATGACTCACCTGAGGTCATCGATGTGGTGATGTCGTTCATGGCGATCGTCTTCCCGAGCTACGCGTTCCTGGGCATGCTCGTGACCACACTGAACGCATTCAACGCACTGCATCGAGCCATGCGCTCGATGGTGCTTTCGGCGATACGCATGTTCGTGCTGTACGTACCGCTCGCCTACGCGGGTTCGGTTCTGCTCGGCCTGAACGGCGTATGGTGGGCGGCTTTCATCGGCAATGCGCTCACCGGAGTGATCGGCGTCCTGTGGTTCCGCCATCTGTTCCACCGGATGGAGACCGAACCGCCGCCCACGGCGTGGGACACCGATGCCGAGTACGAGGTCATCACGGCGTAGGCGGGTCTCGTGCGCGGGCCGCCCTGCCCGGCCGCTCCGCTCGGCCGCCCTGCGCGGCCGTCCCGTCCCGCCGTCTTGCTCCTCCGCCCCGCCCTCTCCCGTCCGCGCGTCATCGCAGAGTCGGTCACCTCTTGACATCGGTGCCATCGCTCTCCCGAATGCAAGCAAGCACTTGCATTCATCATGAGGGGAGGGAGACCAGATGAGCGCCGCAGCCGACATCAATCCTCGCGTGATGGCCGAGGCGTTCTTTGGCCTCACCTCCAGCTACGTGATCATGCGCAGGGTCCTCGGACTCGGCGAGGGGTCCGTGGATGTAAGCGCTGATTCGGGTATCGAGCAGCTGTTCGATCTGTTGTGGTTGGGAGCTTCAGCGGAGAAGGGGTGATGAGATGAGCACGGTGTTGGTGGTCTACGGTACGAAGTCGGGATGCACGGCCGGCATCGCCGAGCGCATCGGCGCAACGCTGAGTGCGGCCGGCGTGACAGCGGACGTGAAGCCAGCGCAGGAGCACCCCGAGCCTGGCGGCTACGACGCGGTCATCGTGGGGAGCGGCGTGCGCGCTGGCATGTGGCACGCGTCGGCAAAGCAGTGGCTGATCGGGCACGCCGCTGAACTCAAGGAGCGGCCTGTGGCGCTGTTCACCGCATGTCTCACGATAGCGAGCGACCCCGTGAAGACCGATGAGGTCCGCGCCTACACCGATCCGCTCATCACCGAGTCGGGCGTGGAGCCGGTGGATGTGGGCATGTTCGCCGGTATGAACGACCCCAAGGCCTTCTCACTGCCCGAGCGACTGATCATGAAGGCGATGAAGGCGCCCGAAGGTGACTTCCGCGACTACGAAGCGGTGGACGCCTGGGTCCGCGACGTCATGGGAAAGCTGGGCGTGTGATGCGGGCGCGCGTTCAAGGGCATCGCGCTGCTGTGTCTTGTCGTGCGCTGACCGCTGGCATCGTCGTGCCGATCGCGTTCGCGACCGCCGTGTTCGCGTGGCGGCGGCATCCGGTGGGATACCTGCTTGCAGCGCTCTTCTCGATCAAGGGAGTGACCAGATTTTCAGGAGCGTGCGCGATGACGTGCCCGAAACCTCGATCGAGGCGGCAGCGGCCTAGGCGCGCGTGCAGCCCCGCATGATGTGCCCGAGCGTCTCGCGGAAGGTCTCCTCGTCGAACCGGGAGACCGCTCATCGCGAGCACCGACAGCGGCGCCTCTACGAAGTCGGCGGCATCGGCGGTGTTGAGCGGCCGACGCGCGAACAGTGTGATGGTGTTCGGGTGCTCCACGAGCGCCCGCCGGAACGCTACGAACATCTCCTCGGTCAGAGCCATCCACCCCTCAGGCAGCGGTTCAGGCATCCGCATCTCCGCGCAGACCCGCGCCACCACGCCGTCGAGGATCGCGTCTTTGTTGGGGAAGTGGTGGTAGAGCGTCATCGCTTCCACGCCGAGCGTCCCGGCGAGCTTGCGCATCGAGAGGCCTTCGGCGCCGTCGACCTCCGGACGCGAGAGCGGCCGGGCGATCGTGTACGCCATGTATCCCACACTGGCAACGGTGACAGCCGTGACCACGATCAACTGCCAGGTGTGCGTCCTCAACATCACGACCCCCTGTTCCCAGTGCCTTACAGTGTAAGACTTACGGCGTAAGGTCACGTCCCGATGACTGAGGTGTCAACAGTGGCGCGGAAGTCGGGGCGTGTCGGGCCCGTGGGGTAGAATGCGCACAACCGTCGGCGTTGTATGAGGGGTCACCGTGGAGCACGTCACTATCATCCCGTGTCTGGACATGAAGGACGGCCGGGTCGTGAAGGGCGTCAACTTCGTCGACCTCCGCGACGCCGGCGATCCGGTGGACAACGCCGCGTACTACCGTGAGGCGGGTGCCGATGAGGTGGCGATGCTCGACATCGCCGCAACCGTGGAGGGGCGCACCACGAGGGTCCAGTGGGCGCGCGACGTGGCTGCCGCGCTCGGCGACGTGCCGCTCACGGTCGGCGGCGGCGTGAACGGCCTGGCGGACATCGACGCGCTGTTGGAGGCGGGCGTGGCGAAGGTCTCGATGAACAGCGCCGCCGTGGCGCGCCCTGAGCTGGTCGCGGAGGCCGCCGAGCGCTACGGGTCCGACCGCATCGTGGTGGCCATCGATGGCAGGCGTAGCGGCGAGCTTCCGTCCGGCTTCGAGGTCGTTGTGAGCGGCGGACGCAAGGGCACCGGCATCGACTGCGTGGAGTGGGCGGTGCGCTGCGAGGCTCTCGGCGCGGGCACGTTGCTGCCCACGAGCATGGATGGTGACGGCACCCTCAGCGGGTACGATCTCGATTTCACGCGCGCCATCGCGGATGCGGTGGAACTTCCGGTGATCGCGTCCGGCGGCGCCGGTGAGTTGGAACACTTCTATGAGGGTGTGACGCGGGGTCATGCGTCGGCGCTGCTCGCGGCCTCGGTGTTCCACTTCCGCACGTTCACGATCGCGCAGGTGAAGGAGTACCTTGCGGGCCGCGGTATTGTGGTGCGCCTGTAGCTTCATGCGTTAGAATGCATCGAATCGCGTTCCAAACAAAGGAGTAGCCATGCCCCGGCGGGACGATATCCAGAAAATCATGATCATCGGCTCGGGGCCGATCGTCATCGGACAGGCGTGCGAGTTCGACTACTCGGGCACGCAGGCGTGCAAGGCGCTCCGCGCGCTCGGCTACAAGATCGTGCTCGTGAACTCGAACCCGGCCACGATCATGACCGATCCTGTCATGGCCGACGAAACATACATCGAGCCGCTCAACATCGAGACGCTCGAGCGCATCATCGCCGAGAGCCGCCCTGACGCGCTGCTGCCCAACCTCGGCGGGCAGACGGCACTCAACCTCTCACTCGAGCTCTGGCGTCTCGGCATCCTCGAGAAGCACGGCGTGCGCATCATCGGCGTGAGCCCGGAGGCCATCGAGCGCGGTGAGGACCGCCTCGAGTTCATGCGCACGATGGAGCGCCTCGGCATCGAGACCGCGCGCGGTGTGACGGTGGAGACCTTTGAGGACGCCGAGCGCGTGGCGGCGGACTTCGGTTACCCGGTGGTGATCCGCCCGGCGTTCACGATGGGCGGCACCGGCGGCGGCATCGTCTACAACGTCGAGGAGCTGCGCGTGATCGTGGCGCGCGGACTGCAGGCCTCGATGGTGGGTCAGGTGCTGGTGGAGGAGTGCATCCTCGGCTGGGAAGAGCTCGAGCTCGAGGTCGTGCGCGATGCCGACGGCACCATGATCACCGTCTGCTTCATCGAGAATGTCGACGCGCTCGGCGTGCACACCGGTGACAGCTACTGCACTGCTCCGATGCTCACGATCGCGCCCGAGCTCCAGGCGCGGCTCCAGGACCAGGCGTACCGGATCGTGGAGGCCATCGAGGTCATCGGCGGCACGAACGTGCAGTTCGCGCACGACCCGGCCACCGGTCGCGTGGTGGTGATCGAGATCAACCCGCGCACCAGCCGCTCAAGCGCGCTTGCGAGCAAGGCCACGGGCTTTCCGATCGCGCTGGTGTCCAGCCAGCTCGCGAGCGGCCTCACCATGGATGAGATCCCGTACTGGCGCGACGGCACGCTCGACAAGTACACGCCTTCGGGCGACTACGTCGTGGTCAAGTTCGCGCGCTGGGCGTTCGAGAAGTTCCCCGGCGCGGTGGACAAGCTTGGCACGCAGATGCGTGCGGTGGGCGAGGTCATGTCCATCGGCGCCACGTACAAAGAGGCGTTCGGCAAGGCGATCCGCTCGCTTGAGAACGGACGGATGGGCCTCGGCTTCGCCAGGGACTTCAACGCGCGCACGCTCGAGGAGCTGATGGTGCTTCTCACCGAACCTACGAGCGAGCGGCAGTGGATCATGTACGAGGCGCTGCGCAAGGGCGCCAGCGTCGACGAGCTCTTCCGCAAGACCCACATCAAGCATTGGTTCATCGAGCAGATGGCCGAGCTGGTGGCGCTCGAGGAGGAGGTCCTCGGCTACGCCAGTGATGACGGCGTTGCCGGGGCCGGCGGGCACGCCGGCGAGCCGCTGCCGGATGAGCTCCTGGTGCGTGCCAAGCGTGACGGGTTCGCCGACGCGTACCTGGCCCGGCTCCTCGGCGTGCCCGAGTCCGCGATCCGTGAGCGCCGTCTCTCGCTCGGCGTGCGCCATGGCTACACACCCGTGCCGGTGTCCGGCGTCGAGGACGCCGCCTACTACTACTCCAGCTACGCCACGGAAGACACCGTGCCCGTTTCGGATGCGCGCAAGATCATGGTCCTCGGTGGCGGCCCCAACCGCATCGGGCAGGGCATCGAGTTCGACTACTGCTGCGTGCACGCGGCCTTTGCGCTCCGCGAACTCGGCTACGAGACGATCATGGTGAACTGCAACCCCGAGACCGTCTCCACCGACTACGACACGTCAGACAAGCTCTACTTCGAGCCGCTCACGGTGGAAGACGTGCTCGGCATCTACGAGAAGGAGCGCCCCGACGGCGTGATCTGCCAGTTCGGCGGGCAGACGCCGCTCAACATCGCCCGCGCGCTCGAGGAGGCCGGTGTGCCCATCGTGGGTACTTCCCCCGAGACCATCGACCTTGCCGAGGACCGCGACCGGTTCCGCGTGATGATGGAGCAGCTCGGCATCCCCATGCCCGAGTCGGCGATCGTGTCCACCCTGGACGAGGCGCTCGAGGCGGCGACGACCATAGGCTATCCGCTCATGGTGCGTCCGAGCTACGTGCTCGGCGGGCGCGGTATGGAGATCGTGCACGACGAGGAGATGCTGCGCCGGTACGTGGCGGCCGCGCACGACGTCACTCCCGAGCGGCCGCTGTTGATCGACCGCTTCCTCGAGAACGCCATCGAGTGCGAGGCCGACGCCATCGCCGACGGCACCGACGCGTTCGTGCCCGCGGTGATGCAGCACGTCGAGTATGCGGGCATCCACTCGGGTGACTCCGCGTGCGTGATCCCGCCGGTGATCATCTCCGAGGAGCATCTTGCCACCATCGACGACTACACGCGGCGCATCGCCATCGAGCTTGGGGTGGTGGGCCTGATGAACATGCAGTACGCGATCTCCGATGGTGTGGTGTACGTGCTGGAGGCCAACCCGCGCGCCTCGCGCACGGTGCCGCTGGTCTCGAAGGTCGCCGACATCCAGATGGCGCAGCTCGCCACGCGCGTGATGATGGGCGAGAAGCTCGCCGACCTCGCGCTCGAGCGCAAGCCGATCCCGCACTTCGGCGTGAAGGAGTCGGTGTTCCCGTTCAACATGTTCCCCGAGGTCGACCCGCTGCTCGGTCCCGAGATGCGCTCCACCGGCGAGGTGCTTGGACTTGCCGACAGCTACGGTCTTGCCTTCTTCAAGGCGCAGGAGGCTACCGGCACGCGTCTGCCCGTCGACGGCACGGTGCTCATCACGATCGCCGAGCGCGACCGTGAGCGCATCCTGCCGGCCGCGCGCGTGTTTGCCGAGCTTGGCTTCCGCATCATGTCCACGAGCGGCACGGCGTCATTCCTCGCCGCGCATGGCATCGAAGCGACGAGCGTGCTCAAGCTCCACGAGGGGCGTCCCAACATCCAGGACGCGATCACCAACGGAGAGATCCAGCTCGTGGTGAACACGCCCGCGGGCAAGAGCAGCGAGTTCGACGACAGCTACATCCGCAAGTCGGCCATCAAGCACCGGATCCCGTACATCACCACCACATCGGCCGCGCTTGCGGCGGCCGAAGGCATCCGTGCGCACCGTGAGTCGGCGGGCGCCGTGCGGTCGCTTCAGAGCTACCACGCGGGGATCCGGTAGGCTCCGCGCCCCGCACGTCACACGATGCGCGCGATACGAAGGGCCCGGACGGGGGATGTCCGGGCCCTCTGTGCCTGGATGCCGCACGGGTTTGCTGTTACTCGGCCACACCCGGTGTGTCGCTGATCTCCTCGACCGAGTCGATCACGATCTCGGGGCCGGCCATCCGGATCGACGCGCCATCGAAGCGGACGCCCGTGACCTGCACCGTCTTGCCAAGCAGTGCCTCAAGTTCGTCGGCGAACTCCTCGGCGTTGTTGATGACGGCGATGGTGCCGCCACCTTCGGACTCCGGCGCACCGGTGAGCGCGTAGAAGCCTCCCTCAAGATCGACCCATTCGAGCACGCCAAGCGCGATCACGCTGCCGTCCTCCTGGTCGTAGATGCCGTTGGCGAGCCGCAGGCCCGCCGCACCGCCGCCGGCGTCTCCGGGGGCGCCGACATCCGGCGTGCCGTTGCTGTCAGGGGCCTCGGCCGCACAGCCGACAAGAACGGCACCGAGCGCCAGCGCGAGCAGTACCGCAAGGATCCGCGTGTACATGGCCCACCTTCTCGTTTCGTGAGCAATCTGGCTATAAGACGGCGCTATCCGTGCTGGGGTTTTTGGCGCCGAGGCACATGAGCAGCGGTCAGGGCTTGCTGATCGGCATGACGATCTCGGTGAGGCACTCGTCGGGCCCGACCTCATCCGGGTCGTTCAGGTAACGCTCCATCGGCGGACCGGCCATCTCGTACCCGTTGTCCTCGATCCACGCCCAGAGCGCCTGGTACGTGGGGAGCACGCTGTCGTATGGTCCCTTGTGTGTGGCCGACACCACCTGCATGGCCGGGATCAGCCGCAGGCCGACCCTGTCCTCATCGGGCGCCGACTCCTCGACCTCGTCGGCGATCGGGGCCTGCAGCTCCCAGACCGCATCGGCGCCGTTGGGTTCGTTCGGGATGTTGAAGTACACGGCGGCGGGCATGCCCTTCGGCTTGAGCCCGTGGGCCTCGATCCATCCGTACAGGTGGCCGTACCCGGCCGACGTCTGGTCGTACGCACCCCGCATCGGCAGGTAGGCGACCATCGTCGGTTTCGTCGTCATGATGCTGGCCATCATCGATACCACCCCTTTCCAGAGATGTATATGCCCGGTCGCGACACTACCGAGGGTACGTGTGTTGCGCGCTCGTGTCACACGCCTCGGCAATGTGATGTGAAGGGGGACGATCGCTCATGAAGCGGTTGCTGCTCGGTCTGCTGGTGGCAGTGCTCGCCCTCACCGTTGCGGGATGCTCAGCGGCCGAGGACAAGATCGGCGAGGAGATCGGTGAGGGGATCGCCGGTGCGGTGGTAGGCGGTGACGTCGAGGTCGAAGGAGACAGCGTCACCATCAGCGGCGAGGACGGCGATGTCGCCATCGAGGGCGGCGGTGCGGAGCTGCCCGACGGCTTCCCTGACGACTTCCCGATGCACGATGAGGTGCCGGTCGACTCGGCATCAAGCATCAGCGGCACCGACGGCACGACCTACTACGTGAACCTCACCTCCGAGCTTCCGCCGGGCGAGCTGCACGATTGGTACAAGGCCGAGTTCGCGGACGGGTGGACCGAAGTGAGCGACGTGAGCGCCGCCGACGGCGGTGACGAGACCTACATCATGAGTGTGACGAAGGGCGACATCGAGGCGTCCATCACCATGGCGTCCGAGGGTGCGGGTACGCAGATGGGGATCATCCTGGTCACGAAGTGACGCCCATGATGTGAGCCGAAGAGCTCCGTCCGGCGATCCGGGCGGGGTCCTCCGATGCTCCACGCGCGTACGGTGCTGGTGGTTAAGAAACCGGTAAGGTCGTGCTCGTATGCTTCGTGTACAGTGACGTCCCCAGCCAAAGGGGCATCGCCGTCGGGTGGTCGATCGGCACGCGAGGGGAGGGTCGCAGGTGCAGCAGGAGGAATGGCGAGGGTCCCGGTCTCCCGGTCGGACCAGTTCAACCAATCGAGGAGTCGAGATGAAGAAGATAATCGTTATCAGCATGCTTGCGCTCGCTCTTGCCTTCGGAAGCACCGCGTCGGCATTCGCGGCGAGCACCCAGAACTACACGATCATCGTGCCGAGGTTCCAGGTCGACAAGTACACGACGAGCAAGGCCGTCGCGGCTTACAAGGACTTCGGGGTGAAGCACAAGTACTCTGGCGGCAAGCCGATCAGGTTCGCTGTGTGCAATACGTCTCGCCAGCCCATCGGCTCGACTGTCACGGTCTACCCCGGTGGAGCGTATGCGCCCCTGACCGACCTCTGGTACAACGCCACGGCAAGCACCCGCTACATCGTGGTGCGCATGGACTCGGCCAGATTCAACACTGCCGATATCCTGGCCGAGGGTACGTGGGTCTGGAACTACTGATCGCGTGCAGGAGTGTGCGGGGGCGGCGGGGGCCGCCCCCGCGGGGGGAGGCGATATGCGGGGACTTGGCGCGTTGCGGCACGAGGCCGTCAGGCTGATGACGCGGTGGCGATACTGGGTCGCAGGGCTTGTCATGCTTATGTTCGGGGTCGGTTCGATGCTTGCGCGAGCATCGGATCTGGTGATCGGAGCGGGTACCGCTGGACCCGTTCCGTACAGTGGGTCGATGCTCTGGCTCACCGAGATCGACAACGCTGGGGTCTACTTCCTGGCATGGCCGCTCATCATCGGGGGCACTCTCGCCGAGGATCTTGAGTCGGGTCTCGCCTCCTTGCTCATCACGCGTGCGGGCTCCCGCTGGCGGTGGTTCGCGGCGAAGCTCGGCGCAGCCTACCTGAGCTCGACCGCACTGTTGATCGTGCTGGCTGCTGTGTGGTTGCTGGCGGCCGTGCTGATCGCACCGTGGGATCCCACGCACGCGGGGAGCGTGGTCCCGTGGGGCAGGGATTTGGCCTCGTCGGCCCCCGTGCTTCTCGGATTCGGGGTGGTCCTGATCCTTGGTCTGGCCGCTGCGGCCACCAGCACCAGCACGATGCTCTTGGCGGCCCTAGGCGCGGGGCGAACCGTTTCGCAGGTTGGGGCGACGGTCGCGTACCTGGCCTTCATGTTCGCGCTCCCGGGCCCGATCAATCCCGGCGAGCGAGTAGCCGTGCTCAACGTCTTCGCAGAGTGGGCAACACCACTCACCACCTTTGCCTACTGGGTAGGGGTCTTCGGGCTGACGGCCACTGCAACCTACGTGCTTCTAAGAGTGCGGGAGAACCAATGAACGAGACGATCTTCGACACAACGACGTCCGTCCCCGAAAGGTCGAAGGTGGCTGGCCCACTCATCGATGTCCGCGGGGTGGGCAAGATCTACGGGTCCACGACCGTCCTGGAGGACGTCGCTATGACCGTCAGGCCGGGGGAGGTCGTGGGGCTTGTCGGTCCTAACGGCGCCGGCAAGACTACGCTGATCCGCATCCTATCCGGCATGTCACGGCCGTCACGCGGCGAGGGCACGGTCCTCGGTCGAGATATAACTGCCACCACGGGTCGGGTCCCGTTCATGGGACTCATGGTGGAACGGCCTATGTTCATCGAGACACTCAACGCCAGACGCAACCTGGAGCTGCTCTTCAGCATCCGAGGTGTCGTGGACGGCTCGACCGCTTGTGACGTGCTGGAGCGGGTCGGGCTCGATCCATCCGAGCGCAAGGCCGTACGCACCTATTCCCTGGGCATGCGGCAGCGGCTGTCGCTCGCACAGGCGATCGGGGAGCGACCGGCGCTGGTCGTGCTTGATGAACCGACCAACGGTCTCGACCCGCTTGGGATAGTCGAGATGCGCGGTCTCGTACGCGAGTTGGCGGATCGTGACGGCATGGGCGTTCTGCTTACCAGCCACCTGCTTGCTGAGGTCGAGGCCGTGTGTGACCGCGTGGTCCTCATGCACGGAGGTCGGGCACGGCGTGTCTACGCACCGGGAGATGCTGACTCGCGTTCGACGATGGTGCTCGAGGTGGCAGAGCCCTCGGACATCGAGCGGGCAGCGTGCATCACCGCACTTGAAGTCATCGGGCGTGAAGGACCCCTTCGGATGCGCGTCAAAGTGCACGAGTGCGTGCCCGATGTCATCCGTGCCCTTGTGGGTGCAGGCGTAGGCATAGAGGCGATCTACCGGGATGGGAACGGTCTCGAGCGCGCCTACATGGAGGCGGTGGGCGAATGATGAGGCAGACGTTCGCGCTCATTCGCATCGAGCTCGCACGGCTCTTCTTCTCGCGGCGGTGGATGGCAGGGCTTCTCATCTGGGGGGTTGCCGCCAAGTTGGCAGCCGATGAGATCGCCGGGCATGTGGTCGCCGCGCACCTGGGGAAATGGACGGTGTACGACGTTCACGCCGCGCTCATGAACAACGCGTTTCTCGTCTGCTTCCTGATGCTGACGACATTCGTCCTGATCGCCTGCGACAGTCCTGCACGTGATCGAGAAACCCGGTTCGCACACGTGATGATGGTGCGTTCGGGCGGCCGGCTGCAGTGGTGGGTGGCAAAGATCGTCCCGATGCTTCTGGCATCGGTCGTCTTCCAGGCGGGCGCACTCGGTGCATGCATCGCAGTCGGAGTGTACGGTGGCGGTACGCTGTCGCGCGAGCCATCGGAGCTAGCCTTGGGCACGGTCAAAGAGGGTGCCAGTGTCAGCACGCAGCTGTTCTTCACTCCACCCGCGCGGGATGCGGACATGCTGGTCCGAGAGGTCGGCACATCGCTGTATCTGGCCCTTGGCTTTGCGGCGATCGGTATGGGGATACTCGCGCTGACAGTGCGCTATCCGCTCAGCTGGCTTCCCGGGCTGGCTGCCGTTGGGGTGACACTTGTCGATCGCATTCTCAGTTGGTTCATCCATGCATCGTGGTACTCGTGGGTGAGCCTACCCTATAGACTGATGGAGGCCGCCCACTCTGCGGTGGTCGTCGATGATCCGCTTCCGCTGTGGTCGAGTCTGCTGTGCTGGACAGTGCTGTTGGTGGGATCGGCGATCGGTGGTGCGCGCATGCTGCGCGATGTGGATGTGTGATTCCCGGGAACGGCTGACCGCGAACCTCCGCCGCTACTCCATGATCTGCATGAGATAGCTTGCCGCTTTCTGGCCGCTGTCAGGAGCGATGGCCACGGCGATGCCGCCGAGTGCCGTGTCGCCGAGGTACGCGAGCGCACCGGCGATGATCGCACCGGCGGAAGGGCCTACCATCAGCGACTCCTCGCGGTAGAGGCGGCGTGTGGTCTCGTCGGCCATGTCATCGTCCACCCAGACGATGTCGTCGACCAGTGACATATCGAGGTTCGCGGGCACCGCGGTCTCTTCCATGTTCTTCAGGCCGGAGATGTGGTGACCTCGTACCGGCTGCACGCCGATCGTGCGGATCCCGGGGTTCTGCTCCTTCAGGTAGCGGCTGGTTCCCACGAGCGTGCCGCACGTGCCGAAGCCAGCGAAGAAGTGCATGATGCGCCCTTCGGTCTGAGCCCAGATCTCGGGTCCGGTCGACTCATAGTGGGCGCGCGCGTTATCAGCGTTGTCGTACTGGTTAGGCATGACGTACCGGTCGGGGTCGCTGTCGCGGATCGCCGCCGCCATCCGGAACGCCACGTCCATCGGGTGCAGGCCCGAGTCGTCGTTGGCGGGAGTCAGCCGTACGTCCGCCCCGAATGCCCGGAGCAGGGCGTTCTTCTCGGGCGACAGGTTGTGAGGCGCCACAGCGACCATCGGAACACGGAGGCGCGCGCAGATCGCCGCAAGGGCGATGCCCGTATTGCCGCTCGTTGCCTCCACGATGGTCTTGCCCTGAAGCTGTCCACGCTCGGCAAGGCCGTTCAGCAGCCACTTGGCGGTGCGGTCCTTGATCGAGCCGAAGGGATTCGTCCACTCGCACTTCACATACAGATCGGCCGATGGGTTGGGCTGCAGTGCGCTCAGTCGCACCAGCGGCGTGGGGTGTGCGGTGTCGCCACACATGTCCAGCAAATCGTCGTAGCGGACGAGCTTCGGGTGGTTTCCGAGTGGCACTGAGCCTCCAAACGGTGGCGGACGGTCTCTCGCGAGGATACACGAGCAACGGTCGCGCGCGATCGGATCGCGCCCGTGTCAACGACGCATACGTCCACACGCCAGTGCACGCCCGGTATCCTCGGTGTGTCGGCGCGACGCGAAAGGTTGTGCACAGATGAGCAGCGAGACGGGTCGGGGTCCGCACATCGAACCGCTTGAGGACGGTCCGCTGCGCTACCGCCGGGGGTCGGACCCCGAGCATCAGGGCGCGTTCCAGGGTCCTGACCGAAGCCAGATCCCCATCCGCGACAGCGCGCTGTTGTGCCGCTTCGGACGCTCCGAGCGCAAGCCGTTCTGCGACGGCTCGCATGTGGCGGCTGGCTTCACAGGCGACAAGAAGTGGAAGGCCGGCGCCGGGAAGCTCGTGGACCATGTGGGCAGCCGCGTGACCATCCACGACAACCGGGCATTGTGCGCGCACGTCGAGTACTGCGTGCTTGAGCTCCCGACGGTCTTCGACTGCAGCAAGCGCCCCTGGGTCGACCCCGACGGTGCAAGCGTTGAGGAGATCATCACGCTGTGCCGCTGCGGGGAATCGCGCAACAAGCCGTTGTGCGATGGCAAGCACTGGGACGTGGGCCTCACGGAGCGGACAGACTGACGTGTACCAGACCGACTGGCTGCTGAGGCAGATCGAGCAGATGGGTGACGTGCTCAGGCGCCTCGTGAGCGCGCTTCGGGAGCGTCGGCCCGATGAGGCCATCGAACTTTCGCGCGAGGCGGCCGGTGAGCTGTTGGAGACCGATCCGGACCTGTTCGACGCCCTTACCGGCGACGGGCTCGTTGCGCTGCTCTCGGCGGGTGGCGCGCTCGACACCTTCCGCGCGCACATGTTGGCCGAGCTGCTGGTGGCGCGCGCTGACGCGCTCGCGATGCGGGGCCGTACAGCCGAGGCATCCTCCGAGCGCGATCGTGCGTGTGTGCTCCTGAAAGCGGTTGCGCCGCTCGTCGAAGGTGCGGACGAGCGGCGCATAGCCGAACTCTTAGGGTGGCTCGGAACCTAAGCGGCCGCGAGCGCCTTTGCGTCGATCCGCCGCTTGATGAGCTTCTCGAGCTCCACGCCCCAGAACACCACGCTCGAGATCGCGAGCGCTACGAGCAGCTCGTCCCACGTGAGCGGCTGGGTCTTGAACACCTTCTCGTTGAGCACCGGGGTGTAGATGGTTCCGAGCTGCAACACGAACGTGAGCAGCACAGCGCCGGCGAGCGGCTTGTTCGAGAGGAAGCCCTGCTTGAAGAACGACTCCCGGTCGGAGCGCACAGCGAGCACGTGACCCATCTGGCTCAGGCACAACACCGTGAAGACCATCGTCTGCCAGTGACCCTTGGCGTGATCGATGTACATCGCCTGGGTGAACAGCGTGGCGGCGCCCATCACCAGGCCGACCCACACCATGTGGATGCCGAGCCCATCGGCGAAGATGCTCTCGTTGGGAGCGCGCGGCGGACGGCGCATGATGTTCTTCTCGGCGGGCTCGCTCGAGAGTGCGAGGCCGGGCAGGCCGTCGGTCACCAGGTTGACCCACAGGATGTGGATCGGCAGCAGCGGGATCTGCAGCCCCACGAGCGGGGCGAGCAGGATCGTCCAGATCTCGCCCGAGTTGGCGGCCATCGCGTACTTGATGAACTTGCGGATGTTGTCGAAGATGTGGCGGCCTTCCTTCACCGCACCCACGATCGACGTGAAGTTGTCGTCGAGCAGCACCATGTCCGAGGCCTCTTTGGCCACGTCCGTACCGGTGATGCCCATGGCCACGCCGATGTCGGCCTTGGAAAGCGCGGGCGCATCGTTCACGCCGTCGCCGGTCATGGCCACGTATTCGCCGCGGTCCTGGAGCGCCTGCACGATCTTGAGCTTCTGCTCGGGTGCCACGCGCGCGTACACGCGGATGCCCGCGACGCGGCCCTCGAAGTCCTCGAGGGAGAGCGCGTCGAGCTCGGTTCCCGTGATCATCTGCTCCTTGTGGTCCGCGATGCCGAGTCGCTTGGCGATGGCGAGCGCAGTGGCGGGGTGGTCGCCGGTGATCATCACGGGGATGATGCCGGCCGTCTTGCAGGTGGCCACCGCGGCGGCAGCCTCCTCGCGCGGCGGATCCACGAGGCCCGCGTAGCCGATCACGGTGAGGTTGCTCTCGAGCTCGGCGATCTCGTGGTCGGCGGGGAGTTCGTCGAGCTTCCTCATGCCGAAGGCGAGGACACGCAGACCCTGCTCGGACCACTGCTCCACGAGCGTGGCCGCACTGGCAGCGTCCACCGGCGTGCGGTTGCCCGCGCCGTCGATCACATCGACCGCACGCTCGACGATCGCCTCGGCAGCGCCCTTGGTAAACGACACGTAGCCGCCGTCGGGCAGCT
Organism: Actinomycetes bacterium; assembly: GCA_022839745.1. Taxonomy (GTDB): domain Bacteria; phylum Actinomycetota; class Coriobacteriia; order Anaerosomatales; family Anaerosomataceae; genus Anaerosoma. The sequence goes on along the minus strand of JALHJB010000013.1, from coordinate 27,204 downwards.
TGTGCACAGTGGTCATGAGCTTGCGGTCCGAGTCGAACGGCATCTCGGCCGAGCGCGGCATCTCGGCGTCGAGCTCGGCGCGCGTGAAGCCCGCTTTCTCGGCTGCCACGTAGAACGCGATCTCGGTGGGGTCGCCTACGAGCGCATCGCCCTCGCCGCTCACGTCGTTGGAGAGCGCGAATGCGTGGGCGAGCCAGTGCCAGCCCTCGGCCGCCGACCCGCTCCGCTCGAGCGCGCCGGGGGTGGTGTCGCCCGCGGCCACGTGCTCGACGGTCATCTTGTTGACGGTGAGCGTGCCGGTCTTATCGGTGCAGATGTAGGTGACCGAGCCGAGCGTCTCGACCGCCGGCAGCTTGCGCACGAGCACGCTCTGCTTGACGAGGCGGCTGGCGCCGAAGGCGAGTGCGATGGTGGTGATGGCCGGCAGCGCCTCGGGCACGGCGGCTACTGCGAGTGAGACGGCGGTCATGAACATCGTCATGACGTCCTCGCCGCGGAGCAGTCCGATGGCGAACACGATCGCGGTGAGACCGATCGCAACGATGCCGAGCGTGCGGCCGAACGCCGCGAGCCGCTTCTGTAGCGGCGTGGTCTGGTCGGTCTTCGCGCCGAGCAGTCCGGCGATCTTGCCGAGCTCGGTGCCGAGGCCGACCGCGGTGACCACGCCCACGCCGCGGCCGTAGACGACCTGGGTGCCTTTGTACGCCATCGACGTTCGATCGCCGAGTGGGGAGTCGGTCTCCTCGATCGGTCGCACCTGCTTCTCCACCGGCAGCGATTCCCCGGTGAGCGCCGCCTCGGCGATCTTAAGCGAGGCGGCTTCGATCAGCCGCAGGTCGGCGGGCACCACGCGACCGGCGTCGAGCAGGACGATATCGCCCACGGTGAGCTCGCTCGAGGGGATCTCCAGCACCCGCCCATCGCGGCGCACCGAGGCCACGGTGCCCGCCATCTCGCGGAGCGCCTCCATCGCACGCTCGGCGCGGTACTCCTGGAACACGCCGATGGTGGCGTTCAAGACCACGATCACGAGGATCGCGATCACGTCGGCCCACTCGGGATGTTCGCCGAGCAGCATGAATCCGGGGCCAGAGATGAGCGCGGCGGCGATCAGCAGCAGGATGAGGAAGTCCTTGAACTGATCAAGGATCATGGAGGGAATGGTGCGCTTTTCGCCTTCGGGGAGCTCATTAGGTCCCACAGCATCCTGGCGGCGCGCGGCTTCATCGGCGCTGAGACCCTCAGGCGTGCTGCCGAGGCGCTCAAGGACCTGTTCTGGCGGGACGGTGTGCGCCGCTTCGACCACGAAGGCGCGGTCGATGGACGCGAAATCGAGCGGAGTGCGTTTGGACATGCTTCCTCCAGTGTGCGGTTGGTCAGGACGCGTCTGTTCCTGAAGGTCTCGCACGCGAGGCGTCTCGTTGGCAGGGCCGGGGCGGGTTCGCCCGTGATGACGGCCTGCCTCCCGGTACGCGACCGGGCAGCTACTCCCCTTCGGCGAGCAATGATAGTGGAAGCGCGGCGCATGCGCGAGAGAGGGCGACGCGGGGATTGCGGGTCGGTGCGGGGTGAAGCCGGGCCGTACCCGGACACGGGCGGGCTGCTCAGCTCGCGCGGAACGCCTCTTCGCCGCGGACTTCGAGCACACGGTTGTCGCCGTCAACGAAGACAGCGCGTGGCTTCCATTCTCGGGCTTCGGCGTCCTCGAGCTCCACGAACGACGCGATGATCACCAGGTCGCCCGTGCTCACGAGATGCGCGGCGGCGCCGTTCACGCAGATGGCACCGCTGCCGCGCGGGGCGGCGATGGTGTAGGTAGTGAGGCGGGCGGCGTTGGTGACATCCCAGATGTTGACGACCTCGCCGGGAAGGATCCCGGCCGCGTCGAGCAGGTCTTCGTCGACCGAGACACTGCCCTCGTATTCCACGTTCGCTTCGGTGACGACGGCGCGGTGAATCTTGCCGCCGAGCATGGTGCGCTTCATCTCTCGTGCTCCCTCGGGTACACGCCGTGCGAACGGTCGCGTCTCGATACGGGCCTTGCGTGGGGATTGTAGCACGGGCGCGGGGAACAAGGTCCGACGTGCTTTGCCGGAGCCGGACCACGGCCGGTCGGTGCGGGGCCGACACACAGCGAAGTGGCTGCGCTCTGATCGAGTGCGCCCACCTTGCCTGGCGCAGATTCTGCGCCCTTCGTCACGCATGATGGTGCGCCTGTGGATGTATGAGTGGTTCACCAGTGATGACGCTTGCATCCTCTTTGTGGTTCAGCTGCCAGAATGCAACCATCGTCGGAACACCGAGCCAGAACACGATCCATGCGATACCGGCGACCACAAGCCTCATCGTCTCAGACGCGGCGACTCACCTCCCCCGGTGCGCATCGCAGGTATGATTCGTAGCGAGCCCCCGGTGGTCGGTATACGCATGCATCCTTGTTCTATGCATGGAATATGCAGAAACCCACTGAAAGCTTGCAACCGCGGGTTACAAGCGTGTGGGGCATGCGAAGCGCGACGTGTGCCACTCGCGTGCGCCGCTCTCGTCGGCGATAATGAGACCTCGCGGGGCCGGACGACCGCAACGAGGATTCACCCACGTGCTGCCGTCCGCATCTGCCCCGCCGACTCACGCTAAGGAGCCGACGATGATCGAGCGCTACACCCGCCCTGTGATGGGCGCCATCTGGGACCTCGAGAACAAGTTCGAGATCTGGAAGCAGATCGAGGTCCTCGCCTGTGAGGCGCAGGCCGAGCTCGGCGTCGTTCCCGCGGAAGACGTCGCGATCATCCGTGATCGTGCGGCCTTCGAGGTGGAGCGCATCGAGGAGCTTGAGGCCACGCTCAATCACGACGTGATCGCGTTCCTCACGAACATGGCAGAGCATATCGACGCGGGTCTCGGCGCCGACGAGCCCAAGCCCTCGCGCTGGGTGCACTACGGGATGACGTCGAGCGACCTTGGCGACACCGCGCTCTGCTATCAGATGACGCAGGCGCAGGACATCATCATCGAGGACGTCCGTCGCCTAGGGCGTATCTGTGTCCGTCGCGCCGCAGAGTTCGCAGACACGCTCTGCGTTGGCCGTACGCATGGCATCCATGCAGAGCCGATGTACTTCGGCATGAAGTGGGCCGCGTGGGCGCAGGCGCTGAAGCGGGCCGAGCAGCGCCTTGTCGCGGCGCGCGAGTTCTCATGCGCGTGGGGCGCCATCTCAGGCGCGGTGGGCAGCTACTCAAACATCGATCCTCACGTCGAGGCATACGTGTGCGAGAAGCTCGGCCTCGTGCCCGACCCGGCATCCACGCAGGTCATTGCGCGCGACCGGCACGCGCATGTGCTCGCAGTGCTCGCCACGGTGGCGGCCACCGCCGAGTGGATCGCCACCGAGGTCCGCGCGCTGCAGAAGAGCGACACCATCGAGGCCGAGGAGCCGTTCACGAAAGGCCAGAAGGGCTCGAGCGCGATGCCGCACAAGCGCAACCCGATCACGGCCGAGCGTGTGTGCGGTCTGGCGCGTGTGGTGAAGGCCAACGCACAGGTGGGCTTCGACAACGTGGCGCTGTGGCACGAGCGCGACATCTCGCACTCCTCGGCCGAGCGCGTGGTTCTCGCCGACAGCTTCATCGTCACCGACTATATCCTCGGCAAGCTCGAGTGGATCCTCGACGGGCTTGTCGTGTATCCCGAGGTCATGCGCGCCAACCTTGAGAAGACGCGCGGGCTCATCTACTCGAGCCGCGTGCTGCTCGAGCTCGTGGACATCGGGATGAAGCGCGAGGACGCGTACCTCGTGGTGCAGCGCAACGCCATGGCCGTGTGGGACGACATCCAGCACGCGCGAGAGGGCGCGAGCTACCGTGAGCGCCTCGAAGCCGATCCCGAGTGCGTGCTTACGGCAGAGCAGCTCGACGCGATCTTCGACCCGCACGCGTTCCTCGCGCGGGCGAACGTTGTGCTCGAGCGGGCGGCGGCGCTGGAGTTCTAGGTACAGACCGTCTGTCGGCGCACATGTCGAACGGCGCACAGTCATCTGGCGGATGGCTCTCGACACGCACCACGGCGCCCCCCGGGTTGCTCAGTACCCCCGTGCGAGGTCGACCGCGTTTCCGGGCACGCGCCCGGCACGCAGGTCTTCGAGTGCGGCCGAGAGGGCCCGCACGACATCCTCGGCGTCCGTGATCGCCGCCACGTGCGGCGTGAGCGTGACCTGCGGGTGGTCCCAGACCCAGGCATTTGCGGGAGGCGGCTCGATGGGCAGCACATCGAGCACGGCGTGACGCAGATGGCCGAGCTTGAGTGCGGTATGCAGGTCGTCGAGTGCCACCGTGGCCCCTCGCCCCACATTGATGAACAGCGCATCCTGCAGCCGCGAGAACACCGACATACCGATGCTGTTCTCGGTCTCAGGGGTCAGCGGGAGCGTGTTCACGAGCACCGCCGAGTCGGGGGGCACGGCGTCCGGGTCGCTGGCAGCGGCCGTGCGCGAAAACGCTGGCCGCTCATGCCCGCTGCGGTTCACGCCGCAGGTCTCAAATCCCACACCACGGAGCGCCCCGGCCACCCCGGCACCGATCTCGCCGGTGCCGAGGACGGTTGCGACCGCGCCGCGCATCCGGGGCGGGTCCAGGCGTTGCCACTGGCGCACGGCCTGCTGCTGGCGGTACTCGGCGAGGTGGTGGGCATGTCCGAGCACGTGGGTCAGGACGTAGAGCCCGATCTTGCGCGGCATGTCGCCCACGGTGCGCGTGAGCAGCACGGGGCGAGGGAGCAAGCGCAGGACCGGCACCAGCGCGTCCACGCCCGCCATCATCGCGTGCACCCAAACGATGCTCGACCCTTCGATGTTCTCGGGCAGCTGGAACCCCGTGTATGCGTCGGCCCACGCGAGGTCCTCATTGGAGAGTGAGCCCTCGGGCACCACGCGCGCCTCAAGGTCGGGACACACGACACGCAGCCGTTCGACCACCCGCTCGGCGAGCACGTCCGCCACCAGCAGGCGCCGGATCTCCCGAGGAGCTGTCACGTCTTCCGCGTGCTGGTCTACAGTGTCGTCCACAGATACCTCCAGACCGTGTGGTGCACTTTGCAGTCTACGCACTCGATACCGCGGGCGCTACGTAGCGGTCGATGACACCTCTCGCCGCGTGCTCGCCAGGAGTGACCGGGCCGCTGCGCGGGCTCTTCACCCGATGAGCCGCACCCTGCATGAGCGCGTGGTGGCCTGCCTCCGGTCGGCGGTCACCAGCTCGGCATCGAGCGCCGCCGCGAGTGCGATGAAGACGGCGTCGTAGAGGGCGAGACGTTCGGCCTCGGCGATGCGGATGGCGGCGATCAGGAGCGTGTCGTCGATCGGGGCGATCAACAGGTCGGCGTCGGCGAGGAAGGCCAGGGCGTGCTCCATGTCGATGGTCGTCATGCGGCGTGAGACGAAGATACTCAGCACTTCGAGCGGCATGTGCGCCGGAGCGAGCAGCGCGACCTCATCTCGCTTGTGTTGCCTCAACAGATCGAGAGCGACATCGGCGCCGATCTCCGAGCCATCGAACCACTTGAACGCGACAGTGGAGTCGACCACCACCGGCCTACCCGCAGAGACGCGGAGCGGTCTACTCATCGTCGTCACGCGCTTCCTCGGCGGGCCACTCGGGAAGCGCGTCGCGCATCTGGCGGAGGATCGTCACGCCGTCTGGCCCCGGCGGCATGCGCTTTCCGATCTCGCGCATCCCGAGCATCGCCCGCTCGATGCGCTTTCGGCGTTCCTCGCGCTCGGCATCCGCATCGAGGCGCGCGATGTACGTGGCGGTCGCTTCCTGGATGAACCCGCTGCGCGTCATGCCGGCCTGGGCGGCGCGCCGGTCGATCTCCTCCAGCATGCCCTCGGGAAACGAGATGTTCGCTTTGCCCATCGGTAGTCCTTACGGTAGCACCTGTGGTAGCACTACCCTACGCCGACGGTCTGACACGCGTAAGATTCACATCCCCGGCCGCCACCGCCGTAGCAGCTGGGCGTTGGCGGCCACGATCACCGTGCTCGCGCTCATGAGCACGGCTCCCACGGCGGGGGAGAGCGTGATGCCCCATGGCGCCAGCACGCCGGCTGCGAGCGGGACCGCGATGATGTTGTAGCCGGCCGCCCACCACAGGTTCTGCACCATCTTGCGGTAGGTGACGCGCGAGAGGTCGATGGCCGAGGCCACGGCACGAGGATCGGAGCGCACGAGCACGATGTCGCCCGCTTCCACGGCCACCTCGGTGCCCGCGCCGATGGCGATTCCGAGGTCGGCGGTGGCGAGGGCGGGGGCGTCGTTCACACCGTCGCCCACCATCGCAACCCGGTGGCCCTCGGCCTGCAGACGCTCGATCTCGGCGGCCTTGTCGGCCGGGAGCACGCCCGCGCGTACGTGGTCGATGCCGAGTTCCGCAGCCACGGCGCGTGCCACAGGCTCCGCGTCGCCGGTGAGCATCACGGTGGACACGCCGGCCGAGCGGAGGCGCTCCACGGCCTCGCGCGATTCAGGCCGTACCGCGTCGGCTATCGCGAAGAGCGCCGTCACACGCGCGTTGGGCCCGTCCGCGTCGTCTACCAGGAAGACCGCCGAGCGCCCTGCTTCCGCCGCGCCGGCCGCGGTGCTTCCGAGCGCCGGCGGCACCTCGAGTCCGAGCCGCTCGAGAAGCGCGGGCCCGCCCACCGCCGCCGTGCGTTCGCCCACCCAGGCACGCACGCCCTGGCCCGGAAGCGCCTCGAAGCCGTGCGCGTGCGGGAGCGCGAGCCCCTTCTCGGCCGCCCTGGTCACCAGCGCACGGGCGATCGGGTGTTCGGAGTCCGCCTCGACCGCGGCGGCACGCGCGAGCGCGTCGCCCGAGTTCACGCCCTCCGCGTACGCTTCGGCAACCACGCGGTGCTCGGCGAGCGTGAGGGTGCCCGTCTTGTCAAAGACCACCATGTCGACCAGCCGTGCCTCCTCGAGCCCGCGGCGGTCACGTACCAGAAGGCCGCTTCGCGCGCCCAGCGCGGTGGAGATCGCAACCACGAGCGGGATCGCGAGGCCCAGCGCGTGCGGGCACGCGATCACGAGCACCGTGACCACACGTTCCACGATGTACGACCACTCAGCGCCAGCGAGCCACCAGCCGAGCGCGGTCAGCACCGCCGAACCGATCGCCACGAAGGTGAGCAACCGCGCCGCGCGGTCGGCAAGGTCCTGCGCGCGAGAGCGCGACGCCTGTGCTCCGGCCACGAGCCGCATGATGCCCGCGAGCGCCGTGTCGTCACCTACGCGCGTCACGCGCACGCGGAGCGACCCGGCCCCGTTGACGGTGCCCGCGATCACCGGATCCCCAGGCGATTTGGGCACGAGCCGCGACTCGCCGGTGATCATCGACTCGTCTACGGAGCTCTCGCCTTCAGCCACCTCGCCATCGGCCGGTACGCGCGCACCGGGCCGTACCAGCACGATGTCACCGGCAGCAAGCGCAGCCACGGCCACGCGTTCGGTGGCGCCCGCTGCATCCACCCGCTCGGTCTCGTCGGGCAGCAGCGATGCGAGCTCGGCAAGCGCGCCGGAGGCCTGCGCGATCGAGCGCATCTCGATCCAGTGCCCCAGCAGCATGATCGTCACCAGCGTGGCGAGCTCCCACCACAGGTCCATGCCGGGCGCGCCGAGGGTGACGGCGGCGCTGTAGACGAACGACACGCTGATCGCGAGCGAGATGAGCGTCATCATGCCCGGCAGCTGGTCGGCGAGCTCGTTCCTGGCACCCTTCAGGAACGGCAGGCCGCCGTAGAAGAACACGATCGTGCCGAACACTGCGGGAATGTACGCCGAGCCGGGGAACTCCGGCACCGTGTAGCCGAGGAGGTGCTGGACCATCGGCGAGAAGACGACCGCCGGAACGGTGAGCGCGAGCGACAGCCAGAAGCGGTCTCGGAACATCGCCACGCTATGGCCCTCGTGGCGGTCATGCGCAGAGGGCTGTGCGCCGGTATGTTCATCGTGCCCTGCGTGCCCACTGCGCTCGGGCGCCGGTCCGCCGGCGCTGTGTCGGTTGTGCCCGCCGTGGCCGGGCCCTGATGTGTGCTCGTGATCGTGTGTCATGGCCACCTCCTTGAGGGGTTCGTGCCCCGACGCGGCCGCACGTACACAAAACGGCGCGCACGCCAGCCTGCAATCGCTTAACTATCAATATTTCACAGATTGACAAAAACAACGTGACGGCTCGACTATGGAGCCACCATGCACAGGAGGCACAGGCCTTCCGTCTGCGGCACCGGCGCCGCAGCCATCCGGATCTACTGACGGGTGGGCTGGATCTTGGGTTCGCGGCTTTCGGGCTGCAAGGGAAGGGGTCCGCACTATGAAGCACGTTTCTCGTATCTCGCTCATCATGTTGCTTGCGCTCATGCTCGCGGCGACCACGCTCATGGCGACCGGCTGCTCGAAGGAAGAACCCGCCGAGGAGCCCGCGGTGGAAGAACCCGCGGAGGAGCCCACCGAGGAGCCCGCCGAGGAGCCTGCGGTAGCCGAGGGCGAAGAAGTTCTCGAAGGCGCCTGCACCTCGTGCCACGACGTCACCCGGATCTACCTACAGACCGAGATGACCGACTGGAACAACGTTATCGCCACGATGGAGACCGCGCACGGTGCGGTGCTCACCGACGAAGAGAAGACGCAGATCGCTGCGTTCCTCGAGTCGCGCAACCCGAGCGAGGGCGAGACCCTCATCCAGGGCAAGTGCACCACCTGCCACGACGTCTCGAAGATCTTCTCGCAGCCCTCAGGCACGAACTGGGAAGGCGTCCTGGACACCATGATCGATGTCCACGGCGCCGTGCTCACCGAGGAGGAGCAGGCCGCGGTTCTCGGCTACCTGGAGAACCGCTAGTCGACCGGCCGGTTTCCTCTCGGCACAACCTTGGGTCAACAGTTGGGGAGTCGCGATGATGTGAGGCCCGGTCGGCGCACACGCCCTGCCCGCCACGCAGATCAGACCGTATGCGGGTGACCATCCCTTACCGCACCCGCAGCTCGTCTCAGTACGCGCAGACTCCCGGCTTCAGGCCAGTGGGGCCTGCACCGAATGAATCGGTGCAGGCCCCGTCCTGTTTGCGCCGGTGCGTGCGTTGGCCTGCTATCAAACGCCCTTCACGTACCCGCTTTCGATGAACTCGCGGAGCCCCTCACGCGGCGTGAAGACCATCGCACGGCCCTTCTTGCCCATCACGAGATAGCCCTTGTCGACCAGTTCGAGCAGGTCGGCCCGCGCGGTGGCGTACACCACGTTGTGGGTCGCCTTGTGGTATGCGATCCGGAACTCCGCTGCCGGGTTCTTCAGCGCCCTGCCGAGGATCGAGCGTTGGCGGTGGTTGATCTCAGGGTCGCGTTGTAGCAGGCTCCGAAGCTCGTCGTCCTCACGCTCAAGCTGGTGAAGCTTCCAGTGCAGGTCCACTAGGGCGATCAGCGCAAGCTGCAGCGAGAGCGTGGCGTAGTCGGTAAGGTCGGTGCCCTGCCGCTCACGATCGGCCATGTACGCTCCAGGGCTGTACGACACAAGCGCCGAGCTGAGGCGGTCGTCTTCCCAGTCGAGCCTGAACTGCGAGATCGGCAGCATGCCGAGGACAGGGATGCCCGTCTTGAGCGTGTAGAGACGGAGCACGAGACGTCCCACCTGGCTGTTGGCCTCGGGGAGCGGCCGGTACAGACGGAAGAGGTCGGGCAGTATCAGCGCCCGGAACACCGCATGGTCGTGGATCTCCCCGGTCATGTGGTTCGCGTAATCGCAGATGTACTGCAACTGCTCCTCAGAATGTGTCAGCAGGACCGATGCGTCGTACTCGGTACCCACGGTGCCGAGCCGGCTTCGCGTACGCACCAGTCCGTTCGGGTCCACGCCGTCCAGCACCATGTCGCGCATCCGCAGCAGCAGTTCAGGCGTGAACGGCCGGGCGACCATCTCGTCGATCTCGTCGAGGGCGGCCAGCGTGTTGGCCACGAGAAGCTCGTTGTCGGTACGCGGAGGCCGGTTCATGCGCAACATGTCATTGTAGTCCTCCACGGACACATCAAGGCCGTCGAGGAGTGCCGAGGCGACAGTCTCCTCGATCCGGGAGCGGACCAGGACGGGCGCGTTCTTGGTGGCGGTGAGCCGCCGGTAGAGACTCGAATCGGCGCGGCACTGGCACTGGATCTGGGCGATCGAGTCAGCGATCTCATGGGTCCGGAGGTACCAGTACTCGTTGCCGTAGATGTCGGGCACCGGGACCTCGATGCCGAAGGTCCGCTTGAGGGCGCGAATGAGGTTCCAGAGCGCGAGCGGGCTCATCTCGTCGGGAAGCGGCATCTCCAGGAACTCGTCCCAGGTGATGTGGGTCGCCATCACGCGCTTCAGGAGCGTCTGTATCTCCTCGTTGTCGCCGAGGAACCGGCTGAGGTCCGCATAGAGCTTGGTGTCAGTCATCGTTCGCACCTCGCGACTCAGGTGTAACCACTGGCCAGAGGGCTGACTATACACCAGCTCAACCCCCCTGTGCCGCCCAACTATCAACTATTGAGAGATTGACACTAACTGTTGCCAGACGGTCAATGGTTACGACAGCAGGCCCGGCAGAAACAACAACGCCTGCGAACGAGATAGGGGAAGGGGTGTGCGCATGAGTAAACGCGCGCTCACAAGCGTCGCCGTGACGCTGGTGTTCGCCGTCGGCGCCGTCTACGCATGGTACGTGGCGACCATGGACGGCTCCGAACTGCTCTTCGACTCCGGCTGGTGGCTGGTCTTCGCAGCACCGCTGGTCGGCGTCTTCGCCGCGGGCTTCACCAAGCGGCAGGACCCGAGGATCGAAGGCGACAAGGTGCTGCGTCACGACGGCGCGGCGATCCTGGAGCACTGGACGCACGGGATCGGCACGATGATGCTGCTCGTGAGCGGCATCGCGCTCGGACTGTTGTTCATCCCCCGCCTGGTGGGCCGCGGCACGTGGACCTGGGCGATGATGAACATCCACTTCGTGTTCGTCTTGCTGTTCTTGTTCGGCACCTTCTACTACGGCGCGAACACGCTGCTTTCCGCGCACCGTTTCAAGGAGCACCTGCCGACCGGCAACTTCTGGGACTACACGAAGAACCACTACGGGCACCTGCTCGGCATCAAGAGCTGCACGATGCCGCCTGAGGACAAGTACTTCGAGAGCGAGAAGATCGCCTACATCGTCGCCCTCGGCTCGACTGTGGCGATCATCCTCACCGGGCTTGTGAAGGCCCTCGCACACGTGGTCGACCTGCCCGCGGGCCTCATGGGCGCGACCACGCTCATCCACGACATCGCCACCGTCGCGATGCTCGCCTTCTTCCTCGCGCACGTCTTGTTCGCGGCGATCCTCCCGATGGGCTGGCCCGTGCTCAAGAGCATGTTCACCGGCTACGTGTCGGTCGAGCAGGTCAAGAAGGAGCACGCCGGCTGGTACAAGCGACTCACAAGCGGAGACGCGCCCGAGTAGGGTGCGCGGACGATACCGAAAGGACATCTCCACATGGCGGACAACGATATCAAGACAGGCGAGGGCCAGGGCGTATCACGCCGGCAGTTCCTCATCGGCGCTGGTGGCGTGGGCATCGGCGCTCTGGCCGGTGGGTTCCTGGTCAAGAGCTTCTTCCTGCCCGAGAAGGTCTTCGCGGTTCCTGCTGCCGAAGGCTACCTCGTGGTCGACACCAAGAAGTGTGCCGGTTGTGCGAGCTGTATGCTCGCGTGCTCGCTCACACACAACGGCGTGGGCGACATCGCGCTCTCGCGCATCCAGGTGCAGAACAACGTGTTCGGCGGCTTCGGCGCTCCTGAGAGCATCGTGCAGGAGCAGTGCCGGCAGTGCCCGCATCCCTACTGTGCCGAGGCGTGCCCCACAGGCGCCATGCACGCCGATGCGAGCAACGGTTACACGCGCACGGTGGATCAGGCCAAGTGCATCGGCTGCGAGCGCTGCATCGAGGCGTGCCCGTTCACCCCGAGCCGCGTGCAGTGGAACCCCAAGAAGCGCAAGGCGCAGAAGTGCGACCTCTGCAAGGACACGCCGTTCATGACGGAAGAGGGCGGCATTGGCGGCCAGCAGGCCTGTGTGGCCGTTTGCCCGACACATGCCATCAGCTTCGTGACCGACATTCCCGTGCAGAACGACTCGGGCTATCAGGTGAACCTGCGTGACGTCAACGGGGCATGGGCGCTGCTCGGTATGCCGACCCAGGACGACGGGTCCTATGCACCTGCGGCCAGCGCTGCGGCACCGGGCGCTCACTAACCGACCCGCGTACGAGTCACCTGACGATAAACAAACCAGGAGGAATGCCACATGGCTGGTGGATACACCGGAAAGATCCTGAGGATCGACCTGACGAACAAGTCGGTTTCGACCCTCGATAGCGAGAAGTACCAGGAGTACGGCGGCGGTCACGGCATGGGCTCAGCGATCTTCTGGGACCTGTGCGAGGACAAGACCATCTCCGCATTCGATCCCAAGAACGTCATCACGATCATGGCCTCGCCGTTCTCGGGCACGCTCGTGCCTGCGGCATCGGGCCGCACCGAGGTGCAGGGCATCGGCCCGCAGGCGTGGCCGACGGAGCTCTTCACCCGTTCCAACTTCGGTGGGCGCTTCTGCGGCCACATGAAGTGGGCAGGCTGGGACGGCATTGTCGTTGAGGGTGCGTCCGACGAGCCCGTGTGGGTAGACATCCGTAACGGCGAAGTCGAGATCAAGAGCGCCGAGGGCCTCTGGGGCCTCGACGCTGTGGAGGTGCAGGAGGAGATCTGGCGCATCGTGCAGAACGGTGTGGAGAAGGAGTGGCGTGAGGTCGGCCAGGGCCGTACCACGCAGCGCCCTGCCGTTCTCACCATCGGCAAGGCCGGCGAGACCAAGAGCCGTGCCGCCGCGCTCATCCACGACGCCGGCAACGGCGCCGGTCAGGGCGGCTTCGGCGGCGTCTTCGGCGCCAAGAACCTCAAGGCCATCAGCGTGCTGGGCACCGGTGCGGTCGAGATCGCCGATCCCAAGGCGCTCATGGACGCACGCATCTGGTCGATGGACTACGCCGTCGCTGGTCACTATGACGAGTATCAACCGCTCGGCATGGGCTCGATGTTCGGTGGCGCTCCTGCCTCCGGCGCCGCGGGCTACGCTCCGGCCGACCAGCCGAAGTCCCCGATGGGCTGCCTCGGCTGCCATAAGAACTGCCGCGCCCGCTTCCAGAGCGGCGCCAGCAACGGCTCCTCGTGCGTGGACTACTTCTTCTATCACGTGTACGACCAGGCTGCCCACGGCAGCTACACGCAGCACATCCTGGACGCCACCGAGGCGCTGCAGCGCTACGGCATCAACTCGTACCAGGCGGAAGCGGCCCTTATCTGGCTGAACAACCTCCACAAGGCCGGAATCCTCGGCCCCGGCCTGGAGATCGACACGAAACTCGACTTCACCAAGCTCGGCACCGCCGACTTCGCGAAGCAGTTCCTGGACATGATGGCCAACGGCTACGACGTGGGCGAGGCGCTGCACGAGGGCGTGGCCTACGCCGCCGAGAAGTGGGGACGCTACGAGGAGGACACCAAGACCGGCATCCTGCCGATCCAGGTACACGGCTACGTTCAGCACTACGACGCCCGTACCGAGGTCGAATGGGGCTACGGCTCACTCGTGGGTGACCGCGACATCAACGAGCACGACTTCAACACGCTCGTCTTCTGGGCCCCCTCGGTCGCGAACCTCTTCGGTGCGCAGCCGGCCTGCTCGGCGGACCAGCTCGCCGAGATCATGGCCGAGAAGCTCACGCCGTACAACGACCCGATGATGATGGACTATAGCGACGAGGGCATCTACTCGGAGTCGATGGCCAAGCTGGTCGCGTGGCACCGCCACTACACCCGCTACTACAAGCAGTCGCTTGCCATGTGCGACTGGGCCTGGGGCGACTTCTTCAACGAGTACGGTCCCGAGGGCCGCGGCATGACCGGCGAGGGCGAGCCGAAATTCTTTAAGGCCGTCACCGGCATCGACCAGTCTTTCGAAGAGGGCATGGAGATCGGCCGCAAGATCTGGAACCTCGACCGTGCGATCTGGATCCTGCAGGGCCGCCACCGCGATGCGGAGGTCTTCACCGACTACAACTACGAACTGGGTGCGGTCCCCGGCTACACGACCTATGAGGTGCCGTACGTGGTGCCGATGCACAAGGACGGCAAGTGGTCCTACGAGAGCGCCGTCGGCCGGGTGCTCGACCGTGACAAGGTGGAGGACTGGAAGACCAAGTTCTACACGCTCGAGGGCTGGGACCCGGCGACGGGCTGGCCGAAGCGCGAGACGCTCGAGGAGCTCGGACTCGGCCACGTGGCCGATGAGCTCGAGGCCGCGGGAAAGCTCGGCGCGTAGTGGAGGACCTGACTGTGGCACGCGAACTGACAACGCCATCGCCCGACCTCGCGGAGCGCCTGCTCCGCGAGGTCGGGCAGGCCGAGCGGCTCACCGGACTCAAGATGTCGGTGATGGGCGGCTCGAACCCCGTGGCCCTGTATTCACTTGCTCAAGTGGCGAGCTTCCTGAAGATCGGCACGTACGAGCAGGCGATCAGGCCCAACAACCAGGAGACGATCGGCTACATCGACCTGGGTGCGCTCGAGAAGTGGGTGCGTGAGGTGCTGGACGACGCGGAGCTGGCCGACGCGATCGCTGCTGAGACAGCGGGCGGCGAGCCCTTCGGACAGGTGGCGCCGCGTGTGCGCGAGATCCTGATGACCCGGTCGCTGCAGGTGGCGCCATTCAGAGATCCGAACGAAGGGGCCACTGAGGCCGCAACGTCGACCGAAGAGGCCGTGGCCGAGTAGGCGAGGCCCCAGCGGGAACAGATGAGCAACGCGCCGGACCGGCGCATGGATGTAGGCGGGACCCGATGGATGTGACGCTTGTCAACGCACCCGTTCGATTGCGGAACGAGCACGCCAAGCTGAGCCCTCCCCTGGGTCTCGCCTACATCGCTTCCGCTCTCATGGATGCGGGCTTCTCCGTGAGCGCCATCGACTTCAACGTGAGCGGATTCAACCCACGCCGTGTGGACAGCATGCTCGCGCACGACAAGCCGCGTATCGTGGGCATCTCGGCGCTCACCGAGACCTACCCGCAGGCGCTGACCATCGCGCGGCACATCAAGGAGCGCTCACCGGAGACCGTGGTGGTCCTCGGCGGTGCGCATCCCACGATCATGCCGCTCGCTGTGCTTGCCGAGGACGATGCCGTCGACTTCGTGGTGGTGGGGCCCGGGGAGCCGGCCATGGTGGCGCTCGCGCGCAACGTCATCCACGGCGAAGGGTCGCTCGCCGACGCCCCCGGACTCGGCTTCATGGATGACGGCGCCGCTCATGTGAACGAGCGTGCCGAGCTGCCGCACCCGGATGAGCTCCCGCGGCCGGCACGGTGGATCTTCCCCACGGACTTCTACCACGACAAGTGGAACGTGCTCACCGCCACCGGCAGTTGCCCGTACCGGTGTCCGTTCTGCTCTGCGTCGTCGCTGTGGCAGGGCAGGCGCCGGATGCGCACCCCCGCCAACATCGCCGAGGAGCTCACCGAGCTGTGGTGCGAGCATGTGGTGGATGAGGTCTTCTTCACCGACGATATCTTCACGCTCAACCGCCGGTGGGTGCGCGAGCTGCTCGGCGAGATCAAGGCGCTCGAGCATCCCGTGCGGTGGGGCTGCGCCACACGCGTCGACCTTGTGGACGCCGAGCTCATCGCCGAGATGGCCGAAGCGGGCTGCACCGGCATCCAGTTCGGCGTGGAGTCGGGCTCGCAGACGATCCTCGATTCGGTGAAGGGCATCGAGAAGCAGCAGGTGCTCGAGGCGGTCAGCGCCGCGGTGAGCCACGGCATCGACACTGTGTGTTCCTTCATGGTGCCGTTCCCCGACGACACCTCCGAGACGCTCCGCGAGAGCCTCGAGTTCATGGCCGCCGTGCACGAGGCGGGCGCACGCATCTACCTCTCCTATACATGCCCGTTCCCTGGCACCGCGTTCTACGAGCAGGCCGCGGAGCTCGGCCTCACGATCCTCACCGACGACTGGGGCGAGTTCGACGCCAAGCATGTGGTCATCGAGACCCGCAACCTTGCGGCGCACGAGATCGAGACCACCACCGAGGCGATGGCCGCCTCGCTCGGCATGAAGAAGAGCGCGGTCTAGCGGCCCTGGCACTCGGTCAGTCGCAGCGCACGATCTCGCAGCGGTCCGAGACGAACAGCACCGCCCGCTGCTCGAGCGCGTCGGACCACAGCCACATCGACCGCCCGTCCAGATCGGCCACATCGATCACGCGGAGCAGGTCGCCCCGGTCAGCCTCGGCCGGCAGGAGCCTGCCGAGCGCATTGGGGAGTCCCTGCAGCAGGTCGGCGTTGAGCAGGCTGTCACGCGCACCCGGCTTGATGCCCACGTACAGGATGCCGAGGTCCACGAGGTCGTTGAAGAAGTGCGTGCCGAGGGAGAGGTCCGGGCTCAATCCGCCGTGCATCTCGGCCACCTCGCAGAGCACCGCGGCGTTCCTGATCTGCGAGAGCGTGGCGGGCACGCCGAGTTCCGGCATGCACGTGCCCCAGCGGCCGGGACCGATCAGTGCGATGTGCTCGGCCCGCTCGGGGTGGTTCATCACGCGGCCCACGAGCGCGGCGAGCGCGAACCGTTCCTGTGTGGGGAGCATGCCGTACTCCTCGGGCACCACATACACCACGCGGTCGATCTCGGTGGCCACGCTCTGTCCGATCACGGGACCGCCGCTCGTGAGCAGGATCGTGGCCGGCGGGATGTCGGCGGGCGCGGGCAGGTGCGTGAGCTCGCCGGTGAAGTGGAACGGCCGGCACTGCAGCAGGTTCACGCGGTAGTCGCCGTTGGTGAAGTTCACCGTGAACTCGATGTCCACCGGGTGGCGATACGCTCCGGCGATGGTGGCCATCATCTCCCGCATCTCGTGCGGGAACGCTGTCTGCGTGAGCATGCCGTCGAAGGTGAGCACCTGCGAGAACACGTCGCGCATGCCGGCCTCGCGGGCGCGCTGCTCGAGCGCGGTGTCGCGGGAGGCGACCATCGCGAGCGGCAGGTCGTCCGAAGCGCTCACCACCTGCTCGAAGTCGCGTGAGACGTGCGCGTTCTCCGCAAGGTCGATCACGTTCACGATGTGCTGGCTGTACTTGCGCACTTCGTCGGAGGAGCCCTCCGGGCGCAGCGTTGGCTGGTCGAGCGCCACCACCCGCGTGTAGTCGTCATCGTGGCGGTCAACCGCGCGCGTGCCCAGGCCAAAGACCAGGCGCAGCATGCCCTGCTTGGGGTCGATGCGGGTGTCCCACGCGTAGGGGTTGAACGAGTAGCCCACGCCACCCACATGCGGGTAGTACTGGCTACCGTGGAAGTCGCCCGAGACGCGCTGTACCAAGAGCGCCATCTGCTCGTCGCGGTGGATGAGGCCGCGATGGAGCCGGTAGGCGAGCGCCTCCTGGCTCATGGTGGAGGCGTAGATGGTGCGCACGGCTTCGATGAAGTCGGCAAGCCGCTCCTCGGGATTCCCCTGGTTGCCGCAGAACACGCTCTCGTACTTGCCGGAGAACGAGTTGCCGTACGCGTCCTCGAGCAGGCTCGATGAGCGTACGATCACCGGCGACTGGCCGAAGTACTCGAGGATCTGCCGGAACTGGTCGAGCACCACCGGCGGCATCGTGCCGGTGCGCAACCGCGCCTCAAGCGCCTCGGCACGCTCGAAGAGGTCGTCCGCGGTGCGCATGTGGTACCGCTCCCACCAGCAGTCGTTGAGCACGAGGTAGCTGTAGAAGACATCGGCGCCCACGTAGAACGAGTCGTGCACCTCGAGGCGCTTGGCCAGGTCGGGGCGTGTGCCCGTGATGATCTTGCGCGCCAGCAGCATGCCTACCGACTTGCCGCCGATCTGCCCGGTGCCCACCATCCGCTTGCCGATATCGAGGAGGTCGCGGAGCTCGAAGTGGTCCACACACAGCCCGAACACGTCGTCGGTCTCGTCCCTGCTGAGCACCATGCGAATGAGCCGCAGCCGGTGCGGCTCCGCCTCGGCAGGGTCCGCCTCGCCGGCATCGATGCGCTGCTGCACGGCGCGCGCCTCGGCGAAGGCATTCGTCCACGGGTCTTGCCACTCGATGCTGGTGTCGATCCACGGTTGTGCGATCGACGTGCGGATCTCGGCGAGCTCCACGCTCTGCGTGACCGGGCGCACCTCGTCGCCGCGCCACGAATGCAGCATGTACATGGTGGGCGAGCGGCGCTCCCACACCTTGAGCGGCAGGATGTAGAGCTCGTTGTCATGGCGGAAGATGTCGAGCACCACCTGCGCGGTGGTGTGGATGGCGCGCGTGGCAAGCGGCGTGTGCACGTTACGCAACAGCGGGAACAGCGCGACCGTGTCGTAGTCGAACAGGTACGGGCACGTGAGCCGGAAGAAGTTGCCGAGCATGCGGTCCGAGTACCAGTCGACCGCAAGGCCCGAGAGGGAGTCGAAGAGGTAGTACACGGCGTCATGCCCGTTGCGGTCGATGACCGTGAGCACCTCGGCGATGAACCCTTCAAAGCCTGCCGAAGGATCGAGCGCGTGGATCTCGGCGGGGAGCCCCTCGGGCAGGAGCGGTTCGTGATCCGCGAAGCGGAAGTACACGAGCTTGCGGCCGGCGGTGTGCGTGTACTCGCAGTAGCGGTGCGCAAAGGGCAGGAAGTCGGCGATGTCGTCCACCTGCAGGACGATGTTGTCGCCCGCCCACACGCCTTCCAGCACGCGATCGAGCGCTGGGATGCCGCTGCTGAGGTCCTTACGCTTCGCCATGTGGTTCGTCCGCATCTGTCGTGCCGCCGGTGTGCTGAAGATACCCTTCATACTCCTCGAGCAGTGTATCGAGTTCGGCCGAGCCGGTGATGTGGTTCACGCGCTCGCGCACATGGCGGGCGCCGGGCATGCCCACGATGTACCAGCCGATGTGCTTGCGCATGCGCGCAACGGCGTGCTCGCCCGCGAAGGCCACCAGCGCCCGCGCGTGCTCGCGGGCCATGTCGACCCGCTCGAGCGGCGTGGGAGGCGGCAGCGTCTCGCCGCGGTCGAGCAGCGCGCGTGCCTCGCGGAAGATCCACGGGTTGCCCTGCGCTCCGCGCGCGACCATCACCGCGTGGACTCCCGTGCGCTCAAGCATCGCGCGGGCGTCTTCGGCCGAGAAGATGTCGCCGCTGCCGATCACCGGCACGGTCACGGCACGCGCGACCTCGGCGATGGTGTCCCAGTCGGCCACTCCCTGATAGAACTGCTGCCGGGTGCGCCCGTGCACGCACAGCGCCGCCGCGCCGGCGGCCTCCATGCGGCGGGCGAACTCCACAGCGTTGATCGAGTCCGCGTCCCAACCGGTGCGGAACTTCACGGTCACCGGCACGCTCACCGCCTCGGCCATGCGCGACACCACCTCGGCCGCGAGATCCGGCGTGCGCATGAGCGCGCTGCCCTCACCGTTGCTCACGACCTTGGTGACGGGGCAGCCCATGTTGATGTCGATGAGCGCCACGCCGCTGCCGTAGCGCTCGAGCACCCACGCGGCGCGGTCGGCCATGAGGGCGGGGTCCGAGCCGAAGAGCTGCACGCCGCAGGGCACCTCGGCGAGGTCGAACGAGAGCAGCTCCCGCGTGACGCGGGCGTCGGGGTTGTAGTGCAGCCCCTTGGCGCTGATCATCTCGGTGTACGTGAGCGCCGCTCCGATGCGCTTGCAGATGCCGCGGAACGGCGCCTCGGTGACACCCGCCATCGGGCCGAGGACCACCGAGCGGGGCAGGAGCAATGTATGGATGGTGGGAGGTGTCGTTGCCATGTGCCCATGGTACGACGAGCGCAGGCGCGGAGGTCAGGCCGATCGCGTGGTGGCTCGCCTGCCGAGTGCCGCGAAGGCCGCCGCCATCACGAGGAGCCCCGCGCCATCGTAGGCCGCGAACCGCGCGATGCTGGCCGCGAGCGCGTCGTGGCCCGCAGGCAGCGTGAGCAGCAACCACGACTCGCCGACGAGGCCGATCAGCTGCTGGACGATGATCACCCCAAACAGTGTGCGGTGTCTCCGTGGGTCCCACAGCACGAGGGGATAGGTCGCGTTCCACATCAGGAACGCGATGCCGAGGCCGGCGATCGCGGTCTCACCGGGTACGCCGGCGAGCTCGAACCCGCCCGAGTAGCGCTCGGGACACAGGATGAACTGCAGCGCGCACTGCACGTTCAGGACGAACACGGCGCCAACGGCGACCCGCGCCACCCACCCACGTGTGCTCCCGCCCCCGGGCATCAGCGCCTCCAGGGGTCCCGTGCGCCATCACGGATGCGGCGCGCCGCACCGAACAGCAGCGGCGAGAGGTCCGACGCGGGCTTCGTCTCCCACTTGAGCCACACCGAGAGGCCGCGCACCACCACGGCCAGCGCCACGGACACGATGCCGGCCCATCCCTTGGTCACGTGGGCGATGTCCACCAGCAGCACGAAGAAGCCGGCCCCCACCACGGCCGTGAGGCCGTAGAGGGTGCCCGGGCGGAGCAGGCGCGGCACGTCGCCCACGAGCATGTCGCGCAGCACGCTGCCGCCAACGGCGGTGATCGTGCCGAGCAGGATCGCCGGCATCGGCATCAAGCCGGCGCGCATCGCCTTGTCGGCGCCGACGATCGCGAACAGGCCGAGCGAGAGCGCGTCGATCGTGAACAGCACCGGGTTCAGCCGGTGCACGAGACCGGTGAAGTAGTAGCCAAGCGCGGCCGCGAGCAGCGCCACGATGAGGAAGTCCCGCGACGAGAACGCCGCCACACCGTGATCGAGCAGGATGACGTCACGGATGATACCGCCGCCGAGTCCGGCAACGATGCCGAGCGTGGCCATGCCCATGATGTCGAGCTTGTGGTCGGCCGCGAACACCCCGCCCACCACCGCGCCCACAAAGACCGCCGCAAGCTCCAGCGGGAGCGGCACGGCCACCTGCCCGATCGTCGCCGGTGCCGTGGTGGTTATGGCCGAGGGGAGCACCTCGGCTGCGATGCTGGTGAGGACCGACTCCACCGCGCCCGTTGTCTCAGGGGCTGCGGTGGCAGCGGTGGAAGCGAGTGCGAGTAGTGTGGCGTCCATGAGCGGATGGTAGCACCGGCAGGAGCGGGAGCGTCAGAGGCGCTCATGCATCCACCGTAGTGTCTACGAGCGCCGCGTCGGCGGCGTTCTTCTTCACCGAGGCGATGCCGTTCTCCATCGTGGCGTCCGACGCGTACATCTGGCTGCGGCCGACCTCCTGGTCGTGGCTGGCCTTGAGGACGAAGTACGGACGGCCGTCCTTGGCCACGCGACGCTCGAAGCGCTTATCGAGCACGCCGTTCTTCCGGACAGACTCGACGCCCGCCAGGGCGCTCTTCTTCGCTTTGTACGTCTCGCTCGTGAGGATGGTCTGGCTGTTGCCGGCCTTCAGGTTGAAGGTGAACTCGCCGTTCTTGGCTAGTCCGAGCACGTACTTCCCAGGCATTGCGACTCCTCTCGCCGAGGGCTCTGTCAGGTAGGTACTCGACTGGGGGCGAGGGGAGTGCGAGTACTAGCCCTGCATGAACTCCTTCAAGGCGGTTCGCATCCAGCTCCCGTCTTCGATCTCGCACTCCCACAGGCCCAAGACCGACCATCCTGCAGCATGCAGCTGATGAATGGCGTTCTCATCTCGATCCCGGTTTCCTTGGATCTTCGGCAGCCAGTAGTCCACATTGGACTTGGGCTTTCTCAGACCCTCGGGACATGTGTGGCCATGCCAGAAACACCCGTGAACGAAGATGGCCTTCTTGCGCCCGATGAACACGATATCTGGGTTCCCGGGGAGGTCCCTGCGGTGGAGCCGGTAGCCTGAAAAGCCGGACTCTCGCAGCGCCCGGCGGACCGTCAGCTCGGGCGCGGTATCGCGGCTCCTGATTCGCCGCATGTTCTCACTGCGGCTGATGGTCATATGCGTGTCCTACACCGCGAGGTCGAGAGGAAGGTCTGAGATGTCCTTGAGGCGGTCACCATCAACCATGACTGCAAGCATGTCTGCAGCGTCGACCATGCCAAGCTCAACAAGTGTGTCCTGGAGTTCGTAGAGTGCAAAGTGATACACGCAGTCAACATCGCCCGTGCCGAGCGCGATCGACGCGAGGCGGCTCGGGGTGGGCTCAGCCGTCACGACCACAACATGAGGAAGTGGGCCCTTTCGGTTGCGGATGAGGTTCTGCGCTTCTGATCGTGCGTTCTGCGCACGATCACTACGTATGGTCCACTTGCACGAGATGCTCGCATGTAGCAGGGGTAGAGCGCCGTACTGCTTCCTCAGGTTCGCCAGCGTAGCGACGTCACTGTCAACGAGGCGTTCAGGAGTATTGATCACAGCGTCGTCCTCGGGCTCCCGGATGACTACTACGTCGGGGATGATCGTGTAGTCACTGCCAAGTGCCGCAGCCAGCTCGGGGTCGCTATTGGCAATTCGATCCAGCGCAATCAGATGAGAGTACTGCTCGAATCGTGCGATTTCGAGCCGGTTTCGGCTTCGGACGTGTTCCACGGACCACTTGCCGGGACGCAGATGCTCAAGTCTCAGAAACGTCGCGCGCACGAAGTCGGCACATGCTGCCTCGAACTGGTTCCCGCTCGTTTGCCCTGCAGCACGCTCGCTCACCGTTTCAAGCTTGAGTCTGTCAGCAATGCCCCTTGCGATTGCGATGCTTGTCTGGTTCGAGCTGTCGCAGTTGCTCGGTTTGCCCTGAGAGTCGATCGTGAGGCACGAGCTCAGCAGCACCTGGTGGAACTCCGTTCTCGCCTGCGAGAAGGCCGCTCGCTCGTACATCAGGCGACCCGGAATGCCCGGCGCGCAGACAGCGCCGCGGCTATCTGGGTGGCAACGGCTTGAGCTACGGGAGGAGGAAACGCATTTCCAATCTGACGGTACGCGGCCGTCTTGCGACCGGCGAACTCCCACTCGTCAGGGAAGCCTTGAACGCGCGCGGCCATCCGATTCGTCAGCCGGGGCATACCCACATAGTCAGCAGCGGGCGCCTGATCCGCTATTCCGCAACCGTCGACGCCCAGCGCAGCCCAGGCCTTCTTGGCGCGAGTCGGGCCGAGGTCAGGGCCGCCGTGCTTCTTTGATCCGCCGACGATTGTGGGTGCGATTGTACTTGCTTGCTGTCGCCATTCATCAGCCTGGTGCCAGCCATGTGCGGACATGAGGTCATAGAGAAGTTCACCCACGGTTGGGGGTTCCTCTGCGTGGGATGTGGGCCATGCGAACCGATCAGCAAGGTCCTTACGGATGCCCACGAACACCACGCGCGGCCGTAGTTGAGAGACGCCGAAGTCGGACGCATTCAGGAGGCGCCAGCCGGGCACGTAGCCTAGGTCGCGCAGCTGCCCTTCAACCTTGTTGCGGTAGTCGTCGAAGACTGCGTCAAGGAGACCACGAACGTTCTCAAGCATGACAGCCTGGGGGCGGCACTCATCCACGAGCCGGATTGCCTCCGGGAACAAGTCGCGCTCGTCGTCCGCTCCAAGCTGCCTTCCGGCCTTCGAGAAGGGAGGGCAAGGAACGCCTCCAGCAAGCAGGTCGATGCCCCTGTAGGGGGTTGCATCGAACTCACGGATGTCTCCCTCGATGACGTTCCACTCGGGACGGTTGAGCCTCAGTGTTGCGCACGCGGGAGGCTCGATCTCGAGAACCGCCTCGTGGACGAATCCGGCGCCTTCGATGCCGAGCGCCTGGCCGCCTCCGCCAGCGCAAATCTCAATTGAACGCAGAGCCACTGAGTCGCCCCTATCTCCCCGCATCCGACTACGGACAGCATAGCCGCCGGATGTGTGTAAGTCATCATGAGTGTATGCGAACATGTGTTCGTTGTCACGGGTATCCAGCGGATTTGAGATTGAATTGACGCTCAGATCTGCTCCGCTTGCGCGAACCGCTGCCGGTGCATCTCAAGGTGCCGTGCGCTTGGCCAGAGGCGCTCATCTCGCGGCAGTACCAGTTCAGCTCCGTGAAGGTCCGAGTATCGGGTCCGCTCAAGCTTGGAACTCACAATTGCCGTCATGTTGCTGGTGTCTACTGCCAGCAAGTACCGGTCGAACAGCCGGTGAATATCGGACCGCAGAAGAAGACCGTTTCGTGCGGTGTCGCTAGGCCTGCCCATGAACGGCAGAATGTGCGCGCCGTCCAGTGCGGGACGCGCATCGTATTGTGTGATCGCGCATGCGCCACCGTATGCATCGAGGAGTAGCTCGCGGAAACGGCCTTGGCCCTCGCGCGCAATACCGACGCTGAGCCGGGTCAGACGCTCGTCTCGCCACATCAGTGGGTCAGAGTCATCTAGGAACCAGGCCGGAGCGGTAGACTCGGATGGTAGGTCCACTACAGTGCCCCAGTCTTCGGTTGAGCTCTCCGCATTCACGGGGCCGTGGAGCAGAAACGTACGAGTGATGTCGTCGTAGTCATCAACGAATGCGAGGCCGAGCCAGCGGTAGTTGGAGCCCCTCACAGGCATGAAGACCGCCACCGGAATCCGCTGACGGAAGCATTGATACAGGCCGCGATTCCACTGGGACTCCAGCCCGACGCCGTCCTTTCCCTCGTGAGCCCGCAGCATGAGGACCCACGTTCCGTCCTCCTGTACCTCCAGGTCGCCATCTCGGTACTGGCTGGACTTCGTCAGCGCTACAGACAGCGCGTAATCCCAGTTCCTGGGGACATGAATGCCCCTTTCTGCGGTAAGCGCCACATCAGGTACATTCGGTTCCGACACAAGGTTCTTGGGCCACGGGCGTTTGCCTTCGAAGCCCTCCCTCTCGGCAAACCAGCGGAGAGCGTCCGCGTGGGTGGGGGTGACTCTACTGACTACCTCCTGAAGCACCGAGTCCATGCGTCCTCCCTGCTCCTTGGCTTCTCGAGGCCCGCAGCGAATCCTGGACATGTGAATCTGAGTTCAGTCTACTCCGCGCAGCCGGTCTGTCCTGCATAATCGAGCCGCACGTCCGCTCCTCCCGAAAGGCCCCGTATGGACACCACCTCTCGCATCGCCGCCAACCACGCCATCTGGCAGCGCTGGACCGAGCTTCATGTCCCCTCGGACTTCTACGATGTCGAGGGCTTCATCGCCGACCCCGACGCACGGCCGTTCGACTCGATCGTCGGGGGTCTCATCGGCACGTCGCACTCCTGGCAGCACACGTTCGAGGAGATCGTCGGTTCGCTCGTGCGCGCCGGCCTCGTGATCGAGGGCCTCCGAGAGTACCCGCTCATCGCCTGGCAGTTCACGCCGGGCATGGTGCTTCGCGAGGACGGCCTCTACGGCCTGCCCGAGGGGCAGCCCGAGCTGCCGCTCACCTTCACGCTCACCGCGCGCAAGCCCTGGTAGGAGCGGCGCCTGTGCGAGTCCGCCGCGCCACCCGTCTCGCTACTGCACCTCGATGAGCTCGTCGGTGGGCGCGTGCGAGTCGGTCAGCAGCGGCACGTCGGCCACCGCCACTGGGCTCGAGTAGAGGTCCTGCGCCATCTCCGCGAAGCCGTTGATGGTGACCCTGCCGTCCACGCGCGAGCTGATGGCACTGAGCATGCGCGCGTCGTCGGCGGGAGCATCGGTGGCAAGGACGATGATGTTGCGCTTGGCGAGGGTGTTGCCGTCGGCACCCAGGCCGATGGGGAACACGCGGATCTGGTCCCACACGCCTTCCGCGGTGCGGTACATGCTGCGGAAGAGCTCGCTCGCGTCGCCTTCAGGCGCTGAGATCACGTTGTAGGCGATCACGCCGTCCGGCGACATCACGGCCTTCACCTCGCGCAGGAACTCCTCGGTGGTGAGGTGGAACGGCAGCGAGTCGGAGTAGTAGGCGTCCACGATCACGATGTCGTACGTCTCGCTCGTGGTCTGCACGTAGCGCCGCGCGTCTTCCACGAACACACGGCTTCGCTCGTCTTCCGGCAGCCAGAAGTACTTCCGCGCCACATCCACCACCACGGGGTCGATCTCCACCGAGTCCACCGACACCTCGGGGTAGTCGCGCCAGAAGCGCTTGGTGATCGCGCCGCCGCCGAGGCCGAGCACGAGCACGCGCTCGGCGTCGGGCTTGAGAGTGAGCGCCAGGTGCATGTAGTCGGGGTAGCGGATGCGACTCTCGTAGGGGTCGTCGAGCGAGATCGCGCTCTGGTGCGAGCGGTCGAACCGCAGGTGCCGCGCGCCGTCGCCCTCGGTCACCGTGATGCGGTGGTACTGCGTGTCTTGCCGGAACAGCACGGTCTCACCCTGCTCGTTCACGGCCGGCGCGGGGGCCACGCGCCACAGCACGAACCCGCCGAGCGCGGTGGCGGTCACGCAGAGCGCCACCGTTGCCGGAGCCACGATGCGCGCGAGCCGCGCGTGGTGCTCGGCGGCGTCCTCGGCGGGCTGCTCGGGCTTGAGCGTGAGCGCCAGCAGCGCGATGCCCACGAGCGCGAGGCCGGTCCATACCACGAGCGGCTCGAGCGAGAGCATCGGGATCAGCCAGAACGAGGTGGCGAGCGTGCCCACGATGCTCCCGGCTGTGGAGACCGCGTACAGGTTGCCGGTGGAGCGGCCCAGGCGCGCGATGCCCCCGCTGGCTGCGAGCCTCACGCCAAGCGGAGAGACCATCGCCAGCAGCAGAGCGGGCACGAAGTAGATGGCGGTAGCAGCGGCAAGCGAACCGAGGCGTGGGCCGAGGTCCGCCGCGGACGGCAGCACCCACTGCGAGAGCAGCGGCCCGGCAGCGGTGACCAGGCCGGCGGCGGCGATCACGGGCGGGAGCGAACGCGCGGCGCCGAAGCGGTCGGCCAGCTGCCCGCCGAGCGCGTAGCCGATCGAGAGCGCGACCATCACCACCGAGATCACGGCGCCCCACACGTAGATGGAGTTGCCGAGGTAGGGGGCGAGCACGCGCGCGGCCACCATCTCGAGACCCATGAGGGCCGCCCCGCATCCGAACACGATGAATCTCAGCACGTTTGCTCCCCTCGATGATGCTTGCAGGCCAAGTGTGCCACGTTTGGGCGGCCACGTCCCGTCAAGTGGTGTATGAAGCCCTCTGCTCCGGCCTCGAGTCTTCCGCTCAGCCGGCCATGAGCGCGGGCACCACCTCCTGATCGAGCCC
>JALHJB010000054.1 GCA_022839745.1 Actinomycetes bacterium | reverse complement strand
CCCTGATCACCACGGATGATTCGTCGATGCCGCTCCAGCTGACGAACTGGGCGCCTATCGTGGGCGACCCGAACACTGCGAGCGAGCCGTCGGGTGGCGACATGCCGGTGATCGCGGGCGCACTTGTGTCCACGCTGAACGCGATCGAGGCGGTGGCGGTGTTGCCGGCGTTGTCGCTGACAGTCACCGAGGCGGTGTGCGTGCCGTCTGCGAAGGTGCCAGTATAGGAGAAGGAGAAGGTGCCAGACGGGTTGCTGGTAGTAACGAAGGCGACCGGGGCGCCGTCCACGGTCATCGCGGCGCTGGATGCGTTCACGCCAGATACGCCGTCCATGAACGCGAGCCAGACCCCGAAGGTCGGGGAGGGCATGATTATGCCGCCCGGCACGAATGCAATGAGCTCTGGCCCCTCGGTGTCCACGTAGAATGACCAGGCAGCGGTGGCGGTGTTGCCGGCGTTGTCGCTGACGGTGACGGTGACGGTGTGCGTGCCGTCTGTGATGGGCGATGCTGGCGCGTAGGTTATGCCGGCCGGCGTGACCGAGGCGCCTGAGGTTACGTCAACGCCGTCGACGGAGATCCTGACGGATGCAAGGCCTATGCCAGAGCCGCCGTCCGAGTAGGACGCTGCGACCTCGGAAAGGCTGCCGGTGTATGAGCCGCCTGCAGGCGCCACGACTGTGATTACCGGCGCTTCGGTGTCGACGGTGAAGTTCCATTCGGCGGTGGCGGTGTTGCCGACCGCGTCCGGGACGTGGACGGCTATCGTGTGCACACCCTCGGGGAGGGCGGAGGCCTGGATCTGCATGAGGTAGTCAGGGTATATCATGGCGTCGCCGGTCACTTCGATGCCGTCGACGAGAAGCCTGATGCCGCCGAGGTCCACGCCGGTGTTGTTGTCGCAGTAGTTGAGGTAGACCATCTGGTTTGCCCAGTTCGTGAAGGAGCCGTTCTGCGGGATGAGGTTGGAGAGCACGGGCAGGGTAGTGTCGATGTTGAATGTCACGGACTCTGTGTCATTCATGTTGCCCATGGTGTCGTTGGCGAAGACCCTTATCGTGTGGAGGCCGTCGGGGAGCGCCAGCGACTCGCCGACGTAGTGGCTCCCGTTGAAGGAGAGGGTGACGTTGTAGAGGGAGTCAACCTCGGCGAGTGCAACGGATATGCCGGAGTAGAGGTCTGCCGCGAGGACGGATATCTGGGCCACGGGCGATGCGTAGGCCCTGGCCTCAGGGGCGGCGATGGTGACCTCGGGGGGTGTGGTATCAACGGTGAACCAGACCGAGACGGTGGAGTTCATGTTGCCGAGCGAGTCGTTGGCGAAGATCCTGAGGAGGTGGTGGCCGTCCTCGAGCAGCATAGTATCGTTGACGTAGTAGCCGCCCTGGAGCACGAGGGTGAGGTTGTACAGGCCGTCCACCTCGGCGAGGACCGCGTCTACCGGCGAGTAGGCATCGGCCACCGTGACGTTGATCGATGGCGTGCCGGGGTAGGTGGTATTCTCAGGCGAGTTGATAACGACCTCCGGCGGCGTGGTGTCGACGAGGAACCAGACGGACTCCGTGGAGTTCGTGTTCCCGACGATGTCGGCAGCGAAGACACGGATGACGTGGTGGCCGTCCTCGAGCAGCATAGTATCGTTGACGTAGTAGTGGTCGCCCTGGAGCACGAGGGTGAGGTTGTACAGGCCGTCCACCTCGGCGAGGACGGACGCTACAGGCGAGAGCGAGTCGGCGACCGAGACGTTAGCGAGGACGCCGGAGTAGGTGTAGGTCGTGTTGGCAGGCGAGATGATCACGACCTCAGGCGGGGTCGTGTCGACGGTGAACCAGACTGCGGAGCTGCTGTTCGAGTTGCCTACGGTATCATTCACGAAGATCCTGAGC
>JALHJB010000053.1 GCA_022839745.1 Actinomycetes bacterium | reverse complement strand
AGTTGTTTGGAATCGCCGCGCAGCAATACACCGAACGTTACCGCGACCCCTTGCCAGCGATGGCGCAGATCGCGGTGAAAAATCACGCCAATGCGATGTTCAACCCGCTCGCCCACATGCGGCGCGAGACTGATTTTGCCTTCTGTAACACGGTTTCGGAGAAAAACCCGGTTATCGCGCACCCTCTGCGCCTAACCGACTGCTCGCTCATCTCCGACGGCGCCGCTGCCGTCATCCTCGCCAGCCCAACGCGTGCGCGCCGCTTCCAGCGCGAAGTCACCTTCCGCGCGATCTCTCAAGTGAACGACTTCATGCCACTCCACCGACGCGACTTCCTCTCGTTCGAGGGGCCGACACGCGCGATTCAGCAGGCCTACCAGCGCGCAGGGGTGAGCGTCGAGCAGCTGGATTTCGCCGAGGTGCACGATTGCTTCACGATCGCCGAGTTGCTGATCTACGAGGCGATGGGGCTCGCTCCGCGCGGCGAGGGGTATCGCGCGCTCAAGGAGGGCACCGTCTACCGCGAGGGGCGGCTGCCGGTCAACCTCTCGGGCGGCCTGAAGGCAAAGGGGCATCCTGTCGGCGCCACCGGCGTGTCGATGCACGCTCTAGCCTTCCGCCAGCTCACCGCGCGTGCGGGCGAGATGCAGAAGGTTGGTGCCGAGCTCGGGCTCGTCTTCAACATGGGCGGTGCGGCGGTAGCCAACTACGCCTCCATCCTCGAAGCCCGGCGCGCCTGAGGAGGTTCGTGATGAATCTTGCAAACTGGCTATATGCGATTGCGCGGATCCAGCCTGATAAGCCGGCGCTGTTCGACGGCGAGTATCTGCGTGCTACCTATGCCGATTTTGCGCGCCACGCCAGCTCGCTTGCCCGAGACCTCGCCGCGGCGCATGGCCTGCGCGCGGGCGACCGGGTCGCGATCTTTGCACGCAACTGCGTCGAATACCTTGAAGTTCTCTACGCCGTGTGGTGGGCGGGGGGAGTCGTGGTACCGATCAACCATAAGCTGCATCCTTTGGAAGCGCTGTGGATTGCCGAAAATGCGCAGGCGCGGGTTATCTTCACCGAGGACGGCAAGCGCTTCGCCGCCGCCGAATTGCCAGCAGGCTGTGTCGAG
The DNA here is from genome assembly GCA_022839745.1 of Actinomycetes bacterium. Taxonomy (GTDB): domain Bacteria; phylum Actinomycetota; class Coriobacteriia; order Anaerosomatales; family Anaerosomataceae; genus Anaerosoma. The sequence goes on along the minus strand of JALHJB010000053.1, from coordinate 775 downwards.
CTGCCGATGCAGGGCGACGCCTATCGGCGCATGACTGAGGCTTACCCAGTGGCGGAGCCGCCGCTGCGGATAGCGCCTGATGAGCTGGCCTGGCTGTTCTACACATCTGGCACCACAGGCCATCCAAAAGGGGTGATGCTATCCCATGCCAACCTGGTGGCGGTGAGCACGAACTATACGCTCGACGTCGATACCGTGACGCCAAGCGACGCGGTCCTTTACGCAGCTCCGATGTCGCACGGTGCGGGCATCTATAGCATGGTGCACGTGCGCGTCGGCGCGCGCCATGTCGTGCCGGCCTCGCGGGGCTTCGATGCGGCGGAGATTCTCGAACTCGCTCCGCGCATTGGCAATGTCTCAATGTTCGCCGCACCGACGATGGTCAAGCGGCTGGTCGACGCGGCGCGCCTCGCTGGCCACCAGGGCGAGGGTATCAAGACCATCATCTATGGCGGTGGGCCGATGTATGTGAGTGACATTAAGGCGGCATTGGCGGTGATGGGCCCGCGTTTCGTGCAGATCTACGGCCAGGGCGAAAGTCCGATGACGATCTCCGTCTTGTCGCGTCAGATCATCGCCGACCGCCAGCATCCACGCTGGGAAGAGCGGCTGGCATCGGTCGGGACCGCCCAGTCCTGCGTCGACCTGCGGGTGGTCGACGAACAGATGCGCGACTGCGCTCCCGGAGTAGCGGGTGAGATCGTGGTGCGCGGGCCGTCGGTGATGCGTGGCTATTGGCGCAATGAAGCCGCGACCCGGGAAACCATCGTCGACG
>JALHJB010000052.1 GCA_022839745.1 Actinomycetes bacterium | reverse complement strand
CGTATGGCCGCCGCCGGCCGTCGTCTCGAGCAGCGGCATGGCCTGCCGGTCGGGGGCAGCCGCGAAGATGCGGTTGAGAGCCTGCGCGACGCGGGCGAGACCGCGCACGGTGTTTCCGTCGGTCGCCGACCCCGGGTGCAGGACGAGATACGGGATGCGCAGTTGGTCACAGCGCCGCAGTTCCTCTGCGAACGCGACGCGGCTGCGCTCCGCCAGCCGCCGGTCGGGCGACGCGAGGTTGATCAGGTATGAGGCGTGCGCGATCGGTGGGCCGAACCCCGGCGTGGCGCACAGAGTGTGCCATTGGGCCACATCGTGGGGGTCGAGCGGGGCGGCCCGCCATTGCCGCTGGTTCTTCACGAACACCTGAACGGTATCGCAGCGCAGACGGAGCGCCTCGGCGATGGCCACCGGAATGTAGGCGTCCTTGAGCTTGGAGAGTACGGTGTCGGTGCCCTCGAGCGGCACGATCTGTTGGGCATCCTTGCCCACCGTTTGCGTACCGATCTCGATAGTGGCCTTGTATTCGTAGGCACGGGGGCGCAGGAAGGCGAACGCAGCGCCGGCAAGGAGCGCCAAGATGATGACCGCCAGCACGATGCGCCGCCGCCGCCAAATAGTGAGGGCGAGGTCCGTGAGGCTGATCTCGTCGTCGTAGGCAGTGAACGCTTGGGTCGTGGTGGGGTCTTGCGGCAGGGGTGAAACCATGGAAAAACGTCCGGTGGAGAGCTTAATCGGCGGCAAGTATACCTCATCTCCACTCGGGTGGGATTCAGGAACGACGCCGGCACGAGCGGTTTCGCTGACGTCGAGGCCAGGGCCGAGGCGCTGCTCGCGCTATAATCTCTAGCTTTCGTCCCCAGATTCCATTGGTGCCATGTCCCTCGACAAGAGCTTCGAACCCAAGGCGATCGAATCGCGCTGGTATCCCTACTGGGAGGAACACGGCTACTTCCGCGCCGGTTTCGATCCGAGCAGAAAAAATCCCTATTGCATCCTGATGCCGCCGCCCAACGTCACCGGCACGCTGCACATGGGGCACGGCTTCAACCAGACCATCATGGATATCCTGGTGCGCTGGCGGCGCATGAGCGGGGACAACGTGCTGCTGCAGCCGGGTACCGACCATGCCGGCATCGCCACCCAGATCGTGGTCGAGCGCCAGCTCGAGCGCGAGGGACTCACGCGCTACGATCTGGGACGGGAGAAATTCCTCGAGCGCGTGTGGCAGTGGAAGGAATATTCCGGCGGCACCATCACGCGACAGATGCGGCGTCTGGGCACTTCGGCCGACTGGACGCGCGAGCGCTTCACCATGGACGAGGGAATGTCGCGCGTGGTGCGCGAAGTCTTCGTCCGGCTCTATCGCGAGGGGCTCATCTACCGCGGCAAGCGCCTGGTCAACTGGGATCCGAAGCTGCGCACGGCGGTCTCCGATCTAGAAGTGTCGGCTGAAGAGGAAGAAGGGTTCCTCTGGTCCCTCCTCTACCCCTTCGCCGACGGGCCCATCGACGGGCAACGGGGCGTGGTGGTGGCCACCACGCGGCCGGAGACGCTCTTTGGCGACGTGGCGGTGATGGTGCATCCGGAAGATCCCCGCTATCAGGGGCTCATCGGCAAGGAGGTGATCCTGCCGCTGGTGGGCCGGCGCATTCCCATCATCGCCGATGCGGCCGTGGATCCGAGCTTCGGCACCGGCTGCGTGAAAGTGACACCGGCGCACGATGCCAACGACTACGCCGTGGCCCAGCGCCACGGGCTGCCGCTGATCAACATCTTCCGGCTCGATGCCCATCTGAACGACCAGGTGCCCGAGCCCTACCGCGGGCTCGACCGGTTCGTGGCCCGGGAAAAGGCCGTGGCCGAGCTGCAGGCGCAGGGGCTTTTGGTCGAGGTGAAGCCGCACAAGATGATGGTGCCG
>JALHJB010000012.1 GCA_022839745.1 Actinomycetes bacterium | reverse complement strand
GGTGTCGGCCGAGCCGAAGAGCTTCGACGCCTCTATGGCTGTCGCGACGCGGTTGGCGCCCTGGACGGGTACCGCAACCGGGCCGGTCTGTGCGACTGCATCCGCCATCCCAGGCGAACCCGCCAGCAGAAGCGCGAACAGAGCGACGGCTACCGCAGAGACCACAGCCATCCGGTTGGTGCGATACGAGCGGATCTGCATCCGGTCCTCCCCAGGGTCGGCGCATACGTGAGTGCGGCTGACACGAACCATCAGTGTACCAAACACGGAAGGGCCTGCACTGCAGGCCCTTCCGCCCCTCAACGAGGTCCCACTAGTACCCCCAGACCTCGAACTCCCCTATCCGGTAATCGCCCTTGTTGGCGTTCGTGCAGTACACCCGCACGTGGCGTGCGATCACCGACGAGAGCGTGATCGTGTTGCTCCCGTGTGATCCACTGGTAGTCGAGTACTGACTCGTCCAGTTGCGGCCGTCTGTTGATGTCTCCACCCTGTACGCCCTCGCGTAGTTGTCCGAGTACCAGCTCACCACTACCCGGTCGAGCGTCTTCGTCGAGCGGAGGTCGACACTCAGCCACTGGGTACCAGCGCTGCTCGACTGCCAGTACGAGTACATGCTGCCATCGATAGCCTTGCTCGCAGTGTTCCTGCCGCTGCCTGTGCTGGATGCGGATGCGACCCCTGTGCGTGCAAGGTTGCTGCTCGTTGGTGTGGTCTGCGCCAGTACGAGTGTCACGTTCTTGGTCAGCGTGGTACCGGCGGTCACCGAGACCGAGACAGACTGACTCGTGTAGCCCGCGGCGCTGACGGTCAGCGTCTGGGTGCCCGAGGGAACGTCCACAACCGTGTAGCTACCGTTGCTCGCCGTGGCGACGACCTTGCCGCCCACGCTCACCGATGCGCCTGAGATCGCAGCTCCGCTAGCGGAGCTCGTCACCACGCCGGTCACAGTCCCCGTAGTCGGCGACGGAGGGGTGCTGCCGCCCGTGGTTATCGGCCACCTGTTGGTGAGGCTCCCGTGATCATGGCACCGCGCCGTGCAGTAGTCGTCGTCCCAGCCGAACGGTGTGTAGCTACGAAGCGCTATCCCGGTCAGGCCGTACGAATCGGCGGCGTAGGGTGCGGGATCCGACGTGTAGCCGAGGAGACGGGGGCGTCCCCAACCATGTGGCACCTGGACGTGACAGTAGATGCACTTTCCGTCCTCACTGCCCTGATGGTCACCCTTGTCGTGCACCTTGTTACTCATAGAGCTGCCGGTGCCGTTCAGGTCGTGGCACTTCGCACAGATCACGGTTGTTGAGTTCATGCCGAGCGTGCGTCCGTCATCGAGATACGCGGTCTTCCAGTTGGTGGAGTACGCGGGATCGATGTTGACCTGCATCGTCGAGCCGTGCGGACCCGTGGCTCCCGAGTAGCTGTGGCAGCTATCGCAACCCATGATGCTGTCACTCGTCCAGCCGCTCTTCAGGAAGCTCGAGGCACTCGGCAACGACCAGGTGTACGTGGAGCCGTTCACCACGAACGATGAGCGCATGCCGGGAAGATCGGCCGACACCCGGTGCCCACCCGCCTGACCAGGATTGAACTCGTAGTCCTGTGCGGAGTGCATGGATGGGTGGCACGAACGACAGCGCGTGTCACCCGCGGCGATCGCTGACTGCACGGCTGAGACCGTGGACTCATGGCATGTCGCGCAGGTCATGCCCAGGGCGGCGTGCTCATCATCCAGATACATGATGTGGCATCCGTTGCAGCCGCCGGGATTCGTCGCAGCGGCGTTATGCGCCTCATGGTGGCTCGTCCCCACTCCCGCGTGGCAACCGGACGTCGTGCAGTCGGTAGTCGTCGGCACCACGCCCGGGCCCTGATGGCAGGTCCCGCAGCCATTGCCGGCGAGCGCGCGATGGATCGCTTCGACATCGCTGATGTCATGGCATCCGGTGCCCCCGCAAGCGGTCGCGCTCGATGCGTGCTTCACCCGCTTCTCACCGTGTTTGGTCGCATGGCATGCGGTGCAGGTCTTGTCCCACGGAGTCGCGAACTGATCGACCGAGTTCTCGTGGCACTGCACGCACCCCACGTTCACATTCGGCTTGAAGTGCTCGGCCTTCATGTCCTTGAAGTGGCACTTGTTGCAGCCCGCCTCCTCGGTTGCATCGTGAGAGGCAAGCGGGTAGTGGTTGTCCTCCACCGGCTCCAGGACGCCGTGGCACGAGCCACACTCGATAGTAGCGGTCGTCCAGTCGATGCGCCCGGCCGGTGCCGCATGGCAGAGCGCGCAGTCGGTCTCGCCCGTGTCGGTCACGTGGAGAGCAAGCGCGTCACCGGTCTCGTGGCAGTCCACACAGCCCTGGCTTGCGGTGGTCGTGTGGATCTCGGCGATGTTGCCGTGAACGGTGTGGCAGCTGTCGCATGAGGCCGTCGCGATGCTCCAGTCGATTCTCGCCGTGTCGGCGTTCTGGTGGCACAGCGCGCACGTCGTGTCGTAGCTAGTGCGCTCAAGGAAGCGCTCATGCTCCTCGGGAAGCGTCTTGGCCACGTGGCAGCCGGTGCTGAGGCACGACGCGTCCATGGCGTCGTAGGTGTGCGCGGCGGGCAGCGCGGCATGGTAGTCGGTGCCTTCGGTGGCATGGCAGCTGGCGCATTCGGCGGTGTGACCCGAGATCTCGCCGAGGCGCGTGCTCTTGTGGCAGGTGGCGCACGTCGGGTGGAGCGCGGACGCCGCAACATCGATGACGGTCTGGCCCTTGGCGTGGCAGCTTCCGCACGCGAGGCTCTCCGCGCCGGATGCGTCGTGGGCCGTAGAGTCGGTGTGGTATGCGGCGTGGCATGCCGAGCAGCGGGTGTCGTTTGCAGTGTCGATCGCTGCCATGGTGTCGATGCCGGTGACCGCACCGCTGGCCAGGCCCTCGTAGAGGTCGTGGCAGACATCGCAGCCGGTGAGCCCGGCCGTGCTCGTGTACTGACCGTTGTGCTCCTCGGCCAGGTTCGCGCTGTGGCACTCGGCGCAGGGCACCTCGGGTGCATCCACGAACGTCGAGGTGTGAAGCGCGTTGATCGGCCCGTGGACGGGATGGCAGCTCTCGCATGCGCTCTGCCCCGCGGCGATGGCGCTCTGGACCGCAGAACCCTCGGGCTTGTCGTGACAGGTGCCACAGGTGAACGCGGCCCCGGTGTTGTCGAGCCGGGCAGCGACGACCCATCCGCCGTAGTACAGGCCCATGTGCTCATCAACGAGATTCGATGTATGACAGCCCACGCAGTCACGGGTGGGAGCCGTGCCCGCCGAGCCGGTGTAGTACGAGTAGTTGGGGACGCCGCCCGTGCTTGCCAAGGGCGGCACCGCCGCATGGGCATCACGGTGACCACCGAGTCCGCTAATCTCACCGTGGCAGGCGCTGCAGGAGGTGTCACCCGCCGCGATCGCATCCTGGACTGCAACGCGGATGCTGTTGTGACAGCCAAAGCAGCCGAACGCGACGTTGCGCTCCTCGTGAACGGTCATGAGCCCCAAAGTGACCGAGTGGCATCCATCTCCCGAGCAGCCGGCCGTCGTGGATGTATGGGCAGCCTCGTCGTAGTGATCGTCAAAGGTGAAGTGACAGACGGTGCAGTCGCTTGTGGCCGGCTCTCCAGCTGTGCCTGTGTGACACACGAAACACGACGTCTTGCCGGAAGCCTCGTCGCGCGCACCAACGTGGATCGAGGCGAGCTCGTCTCCTGCATGACAGTCGAGGCAGAGGGTGTTCGATTCCGCAACGGCATGCGACGCGTCGATGTCAGCGTGCATCGGGCGCGTGGACGAGACCGTGTGGCAGCCACCAGTGGCGCAGGTCTGATCCCACGCAGCGAACGTCTTGCGCGGCATCGGGTGGCATGTGGCACAGCTGGCGCCGGCGCCGCCCGGGTCACCATGGGCGGTGGCGAGGTCCAGCGAGTGGCATGCGGAGCACGCCATGCCCTCGATCTCCGAATCGTCCGCCACATGGTCGATCGTATCGTAGCCATGCTCCTGCACGCGAGCGGGATGGCAGCTGCCGCACCAGGGCACGAAGTCCGCCGTAGCGGCCTTGGACAGGTCGTGGCACGCGGCATTCACGCACGTGGACGGGGCAGTGATCGTGCCGGTCCCGGTCGACTGCGTGAACGTAACCGCGAGGTAATCGGCGATCGAGTGGTCGGTGTGGCCGACCGCGCTGCCGTGACAGGCCGAGCATGCCACCGCGCCGTGGCAGTTGGCGCAGTCGGCGGTGCTGCCGGCCTTGAACGTCAGAGAGTTCACCCAGCCAGCCCCAGAGTGTGCCCCGTGCAGCGTCTGCGGCGTGCTGGCAAGCGAGGCGGAGGTCTTGAAGGTGCCGTACTCGGCCGACAGGAACACCGATGTGAAACGGTAGGTGGAGTCGGTCACAATCGGCAAGGTGGTGTTGTGGCACGTGGAGCAGCGACTGAAGAACGACCCCGGGTTATGCCAGTGCTGCGCCGTGCTGATCGCCGCGTGGCAGGTGGCGCATTTGGCGTAATCGACCGGCTCCACCTGGAAGTCGACCTTCCCAACAGCGCCGGTTCCGGCCACACCATGACAGGTGTAGCACTCGCCGGGTGTGGAGTAGGTCACCGACTCCTCGCCGTACGCGGCTCCCCCAAGGAGCGCGACGGCAACGAGCGCGAGAACTACCACGGGCATGATGCGAGGACGCATACGGATCGCCACCTCTTCTTCGGCACTGCCATGTCGAAAGAGACACCGAAGGCGGTCCGGCCGCATCCCCCGTCTGCCCCATGGACGGGAAACGAACAACCGGCCGAACACGATCAGCCGGTTGCGCCACTTGCTCCCCGCCACCCAGGCGCCCAGTCGTAGGTGACGGTTCATCGCTGAAGATCGGTACGGGGGCCCCTCGAACCTTACCCCCGAACATCTGTGAATTATGAGCGGGCTCCGCGGACGGGTCAAGGCTTTCCGTGACATTCATCACATTCAAGAATTGATTGGTGATTCTCGCACGGCTATGTGCTCGACACGCACCCCGGACGGGAACACTCATATCAGTGTGCGTCTGCCTTCGGAGGGCCGGTGGATACCGCTCTCGCCTACACGCCCGCGCTCGACTCGTACGATTTCGGGCCCGGGCATCCGCTCAGGCCCGAGCGCGTGTCGCTCGCGGTGAGCCTTCTCTCCGCCTACGGCCTTGTGTCCTCCCCTGACCACCGGGCAACGTACGGCCTGCGCCCCCTTCCCGTGGAGCCCGCCGACCCCGCCGACCTCCTCCGCGTGCATGACTCCTCGTATGTCGAGGCGGTGATGCGGGCCTCGGCGTATCCGGGCGCTCCCGCCGGACACGGCATCAGCCCGGGGGACACCCCGGCCTTCCGCGGCATGCACGAGGCGGCCGCACTGGTCGCCGGCGGTTCATGCGCGGGGATGCGCTCCCTGCTTGCAGGGGACGAACATCGGGTCCTGGCCCCTGCGGGCGGCCTGCACCACGCGCACCGTGACCGCGCCGCCGGATTCTGCGTCTACAACGACGCCGCGGCCGCGATCGCCCTCGCGCTCGCGCACAACTCCCGCATCCGCATCGCCTATATCGACATCGACGCCCATCACGGCGACGGCGTGCAGGAAACCTTCTACACCGAACCACGGGTCCTGACCGTGTCCATCCATGAGGATGGGCGGTACCTCTACCCCGGCACCGGCTCCTACCGCGAGCGCGGGGAAGGGCCCGGCGCCGGCACCGCGCTCAACATCCCGCTGCCGCCATACGCCACACCCGAGTGCTATCTGCTGGCATTCGACCGGGTCGTCGCACCCGCTGTGCGGGCGTTCGCCCCGGATGTCCTTGTCACCCAGAACGGCGCCGACGCACACTGGAGCGACCCCCTCACCACCCTCGGCATGACCATCCCCGGATACGAGTCGCTCTTCGCCCGCCTCGTGACACTCGCCGAAGAGGTCACGCACGGCCGCATGCTCGCGCTCGGCGGCGGCGGGTACTCGTGGCAGACGGTCGTGCCTCGCGCGTGGGCGCTTCTGGGCGCGTCGCTTCTGGGTGTGACGCTTCGGGATGAACTGCCGCATGCCTGGCGAGAGCGGGTGCGCCTGTACCGCGCCGAGCCGCCAGACTCTCTGCGGGACGACGCGGCGCCGCCGCTCGACCGCGATACGAGCGCCCTCGTGATGCACGACACTGCGCACGTGGTCGACCGGCTCCGGGACGACCTCGGCCTAGCGTGACGCGCCAGACACCACGAGCCGCCGGGTCCCGGAAGGAAGCGCCACCGAGACGAGAGAGGTCGCCTCTCCCTGCAGCTCATTGCCCTCGATCAGGTAGAACACCTCGCCGGAGGCCGCCCACTGCAGCGGGTAGGAGTCCCGGCGCCCCGAAATGCGGATCGGGTCGGTCTCGCCGAGTCGCAGCGCGTACAGCTCGGACCGGCCGTCGTCTCCGTGACACGCGTACGCGAGCCAGTTGCCATCCGGTGACTCGCTGATCGAGACGAACGATGCGTCTCTCATCTCCTGCGAGCCGCCCACGAGGACCCGGTCGCCCGTTCCCGCGAGCGTGATGGAGCGCAGCGTGGCGCCGCTCGCACCTGAAGGCGCCGTGCCGAGGTAGATGCGCTCTCCGTCGCACGCCACCGCTGTGATCGGCACGGAAACGGCATGTCGCGCCACGCCCGTGCCACGCCACACGAGCACCGCGGGCTCCCGCGATGCCGGCGAGACAGCGACAACGCTCCTCCCGTCGGCGGCAACGGAGGGCATGCGGCCCGTCATCAACGCCCGCACATCAGTGCCGCCGCGGTTCACCCGCATCACCTTCGGCCCCGGCGCCGTGTACACAAGCCACGACGAGTCGGGGGCCCACACGGGCGCATCGGGCTCTGCCTGACCGATACGGAGCGACTGCCCGTCTTCCAGCGTGTGCAGCCAGAGCACCCCGCTGTCATCAACAGCCGCGATCATCGTACGGTCAGGCGAGAGGGCGAACACCCCGCTTCCCAAGGGGACCACCGCGCGCTCGCCGCTGCCGTCTTCGCCCGCCACGCACAGTGCGCCAGCGCGCCGGTAGGCGATAAGCGCCGCCGGCTGCGACGTGGTCTCCCCCGGGCCTGCCGCGGACGCGCCCGTCCCGGGCCCGCCGGGCGTGGCTGCGGCGGATGCGTCCGCAGTGGGCGTGAGGGGGTACGACGGGATCACGGCTGTGGGCTCTTCGGTCTGCTCGGCAGGCGTGATGACCGGCGCCGTCTCAGGCGTCGCGTCTGGCCCTGGCTCGCCCGTGAGCAGGAAGACGATGACGATCGCTACGACCGCAAGCACACCGGCACCGAGCGCGATGAGCGCCCGGTGCCGACGGTCGATGCTGTCCCAGTACGACTGCGATGAGCTCTCGCCCATCACGATCCCGCCTTCCGGTCGCGCTACAAGCGCTCGATGAGGGCATCGGCGTACGCCTGTGTGCCCACGGAGCCCTCCGTGCTGCCTGTGACCGATCGCTTGATATCGTACGTGACCTTCTCGCCCTCGCCGATGACCGCGCGCACGGCATTCAGAATCCGGTCCGCGGCGTCGCGTTCACCGAGATGGTTGAGCATGAGCACCGCCGAGAGGATCTCGGCGGTGGGGTTGGCCATGTCCTTGCCGGCGTACTTGGGCGCCGAGCCGTGCGTGGGCTCGAAGACGGCGCAGTCGGCCCCGATGTTGGCGCCCGGCGCGATACCGAGGCCACCGATGAGGCCCGCCGCAAGGTCCGAGAGGATGTCGCCGTACAGGTTGGGGAGCACGAGCACGTCCCACCATTCGGGGTGCAGCACGAGCTGCATGCAGGTGGCGTCCACGATGTAGTCCTCGAACTGGATGCCCGAGTCCTTGTACTCGGCGGCCACCTCTCGCGCGACCTTGAGGAAGAGGCCGTCGGAGTACTTGAGGATGTTGGCCTTGTGGACCGCGGTGACCTTCGTGCGACCGTTGGCGATCGCGTAGTCGAACGCATACTTCACGATGCGGCGGCTGCGCTCGATGCTGATCGGCTTGAGTGAGATGCCCGAGTCGGGGCGGATGATGCCCGCGCCCTCGGCAGCGGCGAACTCGATGAGCTTGCGGGCACCCTCGCTCCCCTGCTCGAACTCGATGCCGGCGTACAGGTCCTCGGTGTTCTCGCGCACGATCACGAGGTCGATGTCGTCGTAGCGGGCGCCATTGCCCTTGATGGAGAACGCGGGGCGCAGGCAGGCGTACAGGTCGAGCTCCTTGCGGATCGACACGTTCACGCTGCGGAAACCGGTGCCTACGGGTGTGGTGATCGGACCCTTGATGGCGACCTTGTTCTTACGGATGGAGTCGAGCACGTGCTCCGGGAGCGGCGTGCCGTACTTCTCCATCACGCCGGCTCCTGCCTCGGCGATCTCCCACTCGATGTCCACGCCGGTCGCGTCCACCACGCGCGTCATCGCGGTGGTGAGCTCCGGCCCGATGCCGTCGCCGGGGATGAGGGTAACGGGGTGCTTGGCCATACAGACATACCTCCAGTGTTCGCGGGCGGCTCACGCGGCGCGCCCTCGGACGGTGTGACGAGAAGCCGCCACATGTGTGCCCGGTGATTGTACGGCAGTGCGGGCGCTGCCGGGAGAGCGGTGCCGGTGCGGGAGGCATGGGAGCACCCCGTGAACTGCCGACCGTTATACCTACGTTAGCATCTTGGTATACTCACGGTAAGTACATTCCTCTACGTTCGTGCGTGGAGGTGAGGCCGATGGGATGTGCAGCAACGATGCGCAAGAAACTTGTGAAGCACGGCAACAGCAGGGCGCTTGTCATCGACAAGGCGATCCTGGAGCTGATGCGTGCCGACGATGACACCGCGTTCGATATCCAGATGCGCGGTGACAGCCTGATCGTGACTCCTGTAACGGATGAAGCCGAGAGGGCCAAGCGGTTCGAGGAGGCTGTTCGGGAGTCTCTGGAGGCGTACGGCGACACCTACCGTAGGCTTGCCGAATGACACTCGAGCCATCATTCCTCACGTACGACGAGGTCGTACGGATCCACATCGTCCAGATCGAGATGTACGGCGGGTCCCATGGGATACGAGAACAGGGCCTCCTCGACTCTGCTCTCGCCATGCCACAGGCTGGATTCGGCGATTCATATCTGCACAAGGATGTCTTCGAGATGGCCGCAGCGTACCTCTACCACATCGCGATGAAACACCCGCTCATCGATGGCAACAAGCGAACCGCCACGAACGCTGCAGACGTGTTTCTCAGGCTCAACAGACACAGGCTCACGCTCTCCCCCGATGAGATGTACGACCTCGTGATCGGCGTCTGCGAGGGCACCGTCACCAAGAAGGCGCTTGCCGCCGCGTTCCGCGATAACTCCGCAGCGTTTGAGGAGTAGGTCCTTACAGCCAGCCCATCCCTCTCAGCATCCCCGCATGGTACGCCACCAGCGCACCGAAGACCGGCACCGCCACGAGCGCGAGCGCGAGTATCGAGCGCCTGCGCCGTCCGTGCCAGATCACCGTGCTCACCACCGCCATGGCGCCAAGCTTCACCGCGATGGCGACCAGCGGTCCCTGCCGGTTGGCCGCCGCAAGCACAGGGTTCCCCTCACGGGCGATGCCCAACCCGAGCTCGGCCGCCGTGAACCAGCCGTCGGCAAGCGACAGAACGTTGATCAGCAGGATCGTGCAGACCACGATCCAGGGGTGGTCCCGCATCGTGCCAAGCACCGGGTACCGCTTGCGACGGTCGAACCCGTGGCGCCTATCGATGAAGCGGTACCTGCGATGGCGACGACGCTTGGCGACCCGCCGCTCGATGCCGTCCCAGCCGTTGATCTCGGGCTCAAGCACGTTCTTCACCGTTCCTGACAGGGCTGGCAGGTGGTGGGGTCAGGCCCTTCACCCGCTCAGCCCGAGCTCGTCGATCATCGGCACTGACTGCCCCGGTGAGCGAGGAGGTAAAGCGCTCCATTTGCGAAGCTCGAGCGCGTACCTCCTCGCTCACCGGGGCACCCATCAGTACCGGTTGTCGAACACCCTCGGCGTCTTCTTCTCGCTTCTCGGCAGCTCGCCCACCGTAACGGCCATCGGTACGATCGTGAGCCCGATCTTGTCCTTGATCTTCTGCCGTACCGCCGCCTCGACGCCCTCGCGATGCTTGCCCTCGAGCGCCTCGAAGAAGACCGTCATCACGTCCTTGCCCTCGAGGTGGTCGATCATGATCTGGAACTCGCTCGACGCACCCTCCACCTCGCGCAGACACTCGTCGATCTGGGCGGGGAAGATGTTCACCCCTTTGACCTTCACCATGTCGTCGGTCCGGCCGAGGATGGTATCGATGCGCGGGTAGCGCGAGCCGCACGCACACTCGCCGGGCATGAAGCGGGTGAGATCGTGCGTGCGATACCGGACGAGCGGGGCCCCCTGCTTGCGCAGCGTGGTGACCACGAGCTCCCCGATCTCGCCCTCGGGCACCTGCTCGCCGGTGTGCTGGTCGACGATCTCGAAGTACACGTAGTCGTCCCAGTAGTGCATGCCGCACTCGTGATCGCAGCTGATACCGATGCCCGGCCCGTAGATCTCGGTGAGACCGTAGATGTCGTAGAGCTGCACGCCGAGCTCGTCGGCGATGCGGCGGCGCATCTTCTCGCCCCAGCGCTCGGAGCCGATGATGCCCTTACGCAGGTGGATCTTGTCCCCCACGCCGCGCTTCTCGATCTCCTCGGCGAGGAGCAGCGCGTATGACGACGTGGCGCACAGCACCGTGCTCTTGAGATCGATCATCATCTGGATCTGCTTGTCGGTGTTGCCCGGTCCCATGGGGATCACCATCGCGCCGATGCGCTCGGCGCCGGCCTGGAAGCCGATGCCGGCCGTCCAGAGGCCATAGCCGGGGGTCACGTGGATGCGGTCGAGGTTGGTCACGCCCGCCAGCTCGTAGCACCGCGCGAACTGGATCGCCCAATCCTCAACGTCGCCCGCGGTGTACGGGATGATGATCGGCGTTCCCGTGGTACCCGACGACGAGTGGATGCGGACGATCTCCTCCTCGGGGACCGCCGCAAGCCCGAGCGGGTAGGCGTCGCGAAGATCGGCCTTCTCGGTGAAGGGGAGCCGCTCGAAGCTCTCCCAGTCACTCACCAGGTCGAGATCAAGACCATCGTACTTCTCGCGATAGAAGGGGCTCCGGCGAGTAAGGCCGTCAAGCACCCGTGTGATCGCGTCGAACGCCGCCGCTGACTTCATTGGGAGTCCCCTCGCGTGTAGCCCGCGCCGAGCGCAAGCGCCTGCACGTTCATCTCCACGAACCGCTCCGGCAGCATGCCGCGGATGGTCGCCTCGATCTCGTCTGCTGAGAAGCCGAGCACACCCGCCTCGGCCGCCGCGCCCAGGAGCGCGGTGTTGAGCACCTTTGGCGAGCCGCACGCGGCGCACACGACATCGCCGTCCACGACGATCACGCGCTCGCCGCACTCCCGCAGGTAGCCGAGCATCTCGCTGCCGTCGTACTCCGAGCGCGTGAGCGCCGCCGTGACCGGCGGCACCGCGCGCTTGCTCACCACCACGGCGCCCCGACCCGGCGCAAGGTACGGCAGGCAGCGCACCGCCTCGGCGGGCTCGAACGCTATGATCGCACTCGCCGAGCCGAGCGGCACGAGCGGCGAGTGCGCCGCGCGCCCGATGCGCACATGGCTTGTGACCGAACCGCCTCGCTGGGCCATACCGATGGTCTCGGCGGTCTTCACGGGACAGCCTGCCGCCAGCGCGGTGGCCGCCACGATCTTGGAGGCGAGCACGATGCCCTGGCCGCCCACGCCGCAGAAGATGAGGTCGTGAACCGCACGGTCGAACGCGGCGGCCCGCGCGTCGTTCATGGTGACGCCTTTGCCGTGGTTGCTCATCGCGCCACCCCGATCGCCCCCGTGGGACACACCTGCGCGCAGATCGAACAGCCGTAGCACAGCGTCGTGTCGATGCTCACAACGCCACCGGAGCGCACGATCGCCGGGCAGCCGAGGCGCTGGATGCACACCTGGCAGTCGGTGCACAGCTCCTGGTCGACGGCGTACATCGGCCCGGGGGCCGTCACCGCGATGCACGGCGATTCGAAGATGATCGCCGAGACGCCGCCGGCTTCCACGGCCCGATTCACCGCCGCCTCGGCCTCGGCCAGCTGCATCGGGTCGCACGACTCGATGTGACGCACGCCGAGCGCCTGGAGCACGGGCGCGATCGCGATCTTCTCGGCCACCTCGCCCTGAGCGGTGCGCCCGAGGCCGGGATGCGTCTGGTGCCCGGTCATCGCGGTGGTGGAGTTGTCGAGCACCACAAGCACGATGTCGGTGCCGTTGTAGACGGCGTTCACCACACCGGGGATGCCCGAGTGGAAGAACGTGGAGTCACCGATGAACGCGAAGTGCGTGGCATCGGGCTCGGCACGCTCGAGTCCCTGCGCGATGGTGACGCCGGCGCCCATGCACAGGCACGTGTCCACCATCTCAAGCGGCGCCGCGTTGCCGAGCGTGTAGCAGCCGATGTCTCCCGAGAACACGGCCTTCTTCCCGCGCATCGCGCGCTTCACCGCGTAAAACGACGCCCGGTGCGGGCAGCCGGCGCACAACACCGGCGGCCGTGCGGGAGGCTCAGGGGCGCCCGAACACGTAGGGGCAGCAGGCGCGTCGATGCCGAGCAGCGCCGCGATCGCCGCGGTAACCGACTCCACGGTGTTCTCACCCGCGCGCCCGACGTGTCCGCTTCGCTTGCCGAGGATGGTGACCGGGACCCTGCGCTCGGCGGCGAGCATGAGCAGCTCCCGCTCGATCACCGGGTCGAGCTCCTCCAGCACGAGCACCTCATCGATCCCGCCAAGGAACCGCTCCGCCAGATCGGCGGGAAACGGGTGCGGCGTGCCCACCTTGAGGACCCGGCAGTCCGCACGGAGCACCGAGAGCGATTCGCGGGCGTAGGCATATGTCACGCCGCCGGTAGCGATGCCGCGGGTGACGGCGCGCGCGGGATCGTGCTCCAGCGTCCCGCCGCGAACCTCCTCGACCACGTTGAAGCGATACGACGAGAGCTCCCCGGCCAACACCGGCAGCCGCTCCTCGATCGCCTTGTGGCTGGTGTAGGAGAGTCGCGGGAAGATCACCCACCGCGAGTCCTTCTCGAAGGTCCCGGCACCCGGTTCGCGCGTGCGCGTGCCAACCTCGATCGGCGCGTACCCGTGGCACACGCGCGTGGTAGGCCTGAACAGCACCGGCGTACCGAGCCGCTCCGAGAGCTCGAAGGCGTCCTGGATCATCTCGAACGCCTCTTCAGGCGAGACCGGATCGAACACCGGAAGTCTCGCATAGCCCGCAAACGTCCGCGTGTCCTGCTCGGTCTGCGAGGAGATGGGGCCGGGGTCGTCGGCAACCACAACCACCATGCCGCCCTTCACACCGATGTACGCGAGGCTCATGAGGGGGTCGGAGGCCACGTTGAGCCCCACCTGCTTCATGGTCACCATCGACCGTACGCCGGCATAGGCGGCGCCCGCGGCCACCTCGAGTGCCACCTTCTCGTTCACCGACCATTCGGCGTAGATGTCACCGGGGTTGCGCTTCACCACCGTCTCGAGGATCTCGCTCGAGGGCGTTCCCGGATAACCCGTGACAACACCGACGCCGGCGCGGATGGCGCCGGCGGCGATGGCGTGGTTTCCCATGAGGAGTTCGGGGCTCACTTGACCGCAAACCCCCCGTACTTGCGGAAGTGCGCGGCCAGGCCGCCATCCGCAAGCAGCTGCGCCATCACAGGCGGCAGCGGCGCGAACGGGATCTCGGTATCCTGCGTGAGATTCTTGAGCACGCCGGCTTCGAGGTCCAGCGACAGCTCGTCGCCATCCTCGATCAGGTCGGTGTCGCACTCGACCACTGGCAGACCGGTGTTGATCGCGTTGCGGTAGAAGATCCGCGCGAAACTCTTGGCTAGCACAGCCTTGGTGTTGGAGTGGATGAGCACGAGCGGCGCCTGCTCACGCGACGAACCCATGCCGAAGTTCGTGCCTGCTACCAGGAAACCGCCCTCCGGGCTCACCTTGCTGTAGTAGTCAGGGTCGAGGTCCTCCATGGCGTGCACGGCCATGGCCTCCATGTCCGCAGACTTGAACTTGTACTTGCCGCTGATGATGTAGTCGGTGTTGATGTCGTCACCGTACTTGAACGCCTTCGCGGTGATGGTCATCGCCTACTCCCCTCCCTTGAAGTACTTCCGGGGGTCGGTGATGACGCCCTCGATGACGGACGCGCCGACCGTGGCCGGGCTGCCGAGGTAGATGAACGCGTTGGAGTTGCCCATGCGGCCCTTGAAGTTGCGGTTGGCCGTGGAGATGACGTTCTCGCCGTCGCTCGGCACACCGTTGTGCGTGCCCACGCACGGACCGCAGCCCGGCGTGACCAGAGCGGCTCCGGCCTCCACGAGGTCGCGGATGTAGCCGGCCTCCATCGCGTCGAGCAGGATCTGCTTGCTCGCGGGTGCCACGATGAGTCGCACGTCGGGGTGCACCTTTCGGCCGCGAAGGATGTTCGCCGCGATCTTGAGATCCTCGAGGCGTCCGTTGGTGCAGGTGCCGATGAAGCCCTGCGCGATGGGCGTACCGGCGACCTCCTCGATCGGCGAGACGTTGTCGACCGCGTGCGGCTTGGCCACCTGCGGACCGATCGCCGAGGCGTCGAGCACGATCTCCTGCGCGTAGACGGCGTCGGCGTCAGGATCCACCGGCACGGGAGCGCGATCGCCGCGCCCTTCGTACCAGGCGAGCGTCTTCTCGTCGGCCTTCATCAGTCCGGCCTTGGCGCCCACCTCGATCGCCATATTCGAGATCGTCATGCGAGCGTCCACCGAGAGTTCATCGATGACCGGGCCGTGGAACTCGAGCGCCATGTAGGTAGCGCCGTCCGCGCCGATCCTGCCGGCGAGCGCGAGGATGAGGTCCTTGCTGAACACGCCCGGCTGCAGCTCGCCGGTGTAGGTGACCTTCATCGTGTCGGGCACCTTGAACCACAACTTGCCCGAGGCCATCGCGGCGGCTCCGTCGGTGGAGCCCACGCCCGTGGAGAAGACGTTCACGGCGCCATAGGTGCAGGTGTGGCTGTCGCAGCCCACCATGAGGTCGCCCGGCACCACATGCCCTGCCTCGGGAATGAGTTGGTGGCAGACGCCGCAGCCCACGTCGTAGACCGTGGCGCCGGTCCGCTTGCCGAACTCGCGCATGATGGTGTGCAGTGCCGAGACGCCCTCGATCGGGCTCGGGCTCGAGTGGTCCATGACCACCGCCACCTTGGCCGGATCGAACACCTTCTCCACGCCCATGCTCTCCAGCGCGCGGATGGCGAGCGGTGTGGTGCCGTCCTGCCCCATCACGAAGTCGACATCGGCGACGACGATGTCGCCGGCATACGCGTCGGTGCCTGAGTGTGCCGAGAAGATCTTCTCGGCGATCGTCTTGCCCGGAATCGGAACCACCATCCTTCTCGTCAGAGCCTTCGACCGCGCGCAGGCGCTACTCGCCCGTCGTGCGCTTCTCGGCCTTCCAGTCGTTATAGATGTAGATCAGCTCTTTGTCGAAAAGCGCGCGCTTGAGCTCGATGGCCATCGTGCGCACGCGCGGCAGGAGCTCGTGTGCCACGTCCTTGGTCACCTCGATGCCGTACTCGTGGAACTTGAGCTCGAGCGCTCGCGAGCCCGAGTGCTTGCCGATCACGATCTGCCGCTCAAGGCCTACCTCACCGGGAGCGAAGACCTCGTACGTCTTGGGGTTCTTGATAACGCCATCAGCGTGGATGCCGCTTTCGTGCGCAAACATGTTCGTGCCGATGACCGACTTCCACGCGGGGATCTGGCGCCCAGCGGCCTTCATCACGTACTCGCCGATCTCGCGGAAGCGCGTAGTGTCCATCTCCAGGTCGAAACCCTCGATGTACTTGAGCGCCATCACGACCTCTTCGAGCGCAGCGTTACCGGCACGCTCACCGAGGCCGCCCACGGTCACGTTCACCCAGGTCGCACCGGCGTGGATGCCGGCGATGGCGTTTGCCACGGCCATGCCGAAGTCGTTGTGCGTGTGCATCTCGACCTCGAGACCGCTCTCCTCACGGAGACGCCGCACGACCTCGTAGGTGCGGAACGGCTCCATGAGCCCGATGGTGTCGCAGAACCGGATGCGGTCGGCGCCTTCGGCCTTGGCCGCCTTCGCATACTCCACAAGGAAGCCGATCTCCGTGCGCGACGCGTCCTCGGCGTTCACCGACACGTACAGGTCGGGGTCCTCGGCCTTGGCGAACGCCACGCTCTCGCGGATCGTATCGAGCACCCACGCGCGGTCTTTCATCAGCTTGGTCTGGATGTGGATGTCCGACGTTGCGAGCGAGATCGCGATCGCGTCCACGCCGCAGTTGATGCTCGTCTTGATGTCGCCGGTGTTCGCACGGTTCCAGCCGAGCACCGACGCGCGCAGGCCGAGGTGCGCGATCTCCTCGATGGTGGCCTGCTCGTCACCGCCCATCGCGGGGATGCCCGCCTCGATCTGGTCCACGCCGATCTCGTCGAGCAGCTTCGCGATCCGGATCTTCTCCTTGTTCGCGAAGACCACGCCGGCGGTCTGCTCGCCATCGCGCAGCGTTGTGTCGTCGATCCGCACCCTGGTGACACCGAGTGTGCTATCGACCGGGAAATCCTTGGCGAGCTCGCGTTCCACCATCGCTCCTTCATCTTGGAGGCGGCAACCCTCTGGCGCCTCGACCGCCCGTGCGCGACCATGGCAGGAACACGGCGCGCAACGGAAGTGATAGTGTACGGCACCGTCACGGCATGCGTCCACGCGAGAAGTCGCGTGTAACACAACCGCAATAGAGCGATGTTCAGGTCGCGTGATACACAAATGCCGCATATCCGTATGCTGGAGGACCAGGGATGCACATGCATATCAGGGACGCCCGCGCGGCAGACGCCGCGGCGATCGCGGAGATATACAACCACGCGGTGCTCACGACGACCGCGAGCTTTGACATAGAGCCCAAGAGCGTCGAGGACCGCGCCCGCTGGCTCGCCGGTCGCTCACCGCTCCACCCCGTGATCGTCGCCGAGGTCGATGGCGTCGTCGTTGGCTGGGGCGCGCTCTCGCCGTACTCGGAGCGCCCCGCCTACTCCGCGACCGTCGAGGTGTCGGTGTATGTGGCCGAGTCGTACCGTGGAAACGGCGGGGGCCGGGCACTGACGCGTGCGCTGATCGAGCGTGCGCACCTGGCCGAGCTGCACGTCCTCCTCGCTCGCATCTGCACGGAGAACATGGCGAGCATCGCGATGGTGCGCTCGATCGGATTCACCGAGGCAGGCACCATGCACGAGGTAGGGCGCAAGTTCGGCCGGTGGCTCGACGTGGTGACCTGGGAGTACCGGATCGAGGACCGGTGCGTTACCGGCAGCGGTTCGGGGGACACACATGATGAGAGCCCCGGCTGCCGGAAGGAGGAGGACGCCCGATGAAGGCGACCGTAGACCGCGACCTCTGCATCGGCTGTGCGCTGTGCGAGCAGACGTGCCCCGAGGTCTTCCGCATGGGCGAGGACGGTCTGGCTATGGTCATCGACGAGGATCCGCCTGTGGAGACCTACCCGGACGTCGAAGCGTGTGTGGAGCTCTGCCCCGTTGCCGCCATCAGCGTGAGCGCCGTTTAGCTACCCGCGATCTCCGGCCCGCTCCGCGAGGACCCGCCCGTACAACTCCTCGAGCCGGCTCACCACCGACGGGAGCGCGTGCTGGCGCACCTCCTCGCGACCCGCCGCGCCCAGAGCGTTACGCAACGCGCCGTCGGCGACCAGCCGGTCCATCACAGCCGCGAGCGCCGGCGCGTCACCGGGCTCCGCCAGCAGCCCGGTGCGTCCGTCTTCCACGAGCTCGGGGATCGCGAGCGCCCGCACCGCCGCGATCGGGAGTCCGGCGCTCATCGCCTCGAGGAGCACGATCCCCTGCGTCTCGATCGTGCTTGCAGTCACGAACGCATCGTACTCGCGGTAGATGCGGCCAAGCGCCGGACGGTCCATGAACCCGCGCATCCGCACCCGCTCGGCGATGCCAAGCCGCGCGGCCACGCGCTCAAGATGCTCGCGTGCGGGACCGTCGCCAACGATGTCGAGCGTGAGCCCCGGCTGACGCTCCAGGAGCAGCGCGAACGCCTGGAGCACGACATCGACGTTCTTCTCATGGCCGAGGCGACCGGCATGCAACAGCTTCCCGGTGGGCGCATACGAACTCTTCGGCGCTACGATCGTGGAGTCGATACCATTGCTCAGGTACTCCACGGGTGCCGTGACGCCATGCGCCTCAAGCGCTCGCTTGAGGGTGACCGATGGGGTGATGACCAGGTCGGCACGGTTGTACACGGTCCTCGTGAACTGCCAGGCGAACCGTGCGGTGATCTCCGTGTGTTCCTCGGCGGCAAGCCCGCCCTTCACATCATCGGCCACGGCCATGACCTGATCGATGGCGCTCCTGCCGCCCCGCATCAGCCCCGCAAGCTGATGGAACATGCCTGAGGCGAACATCCGCTCGTACACCATCGAGTCGATGATCCGATCCTGCAGGCTGTCGAGCCGGAGCAGTCGATGCGGCTCCAGGTACTGCATGAAGTCAGGTATGTACGTGTGGTAGGTCTCAACGATCGGCAGCCGCATCATCCGCGCCGTGGCAAGGCCGACCACGCCCACCGACAGCGGCGTGTTGATGTGCACGAGGTCAGGACCGAACCGCCGAAGCGTTGCGGCCACCGAAGCCATCGATGGGAGCGCCAGCCGTGTGGCCCGATTGGATGACACGCTGAGGCTCCGATATCGCTTGATCTGCACATGCGGCACCACGTGCAGGATCGGCTTGCGATACTTCGGGCAGATGATCAACAGCTGATGACCACGCGCGCCGAGGAGCCGCGAGTGCGAGTCGATGCTCGTGACGACGCCGTTCACCTCAGGCAGGTACGTGTCCGTGAATATCGCGATGCGCATGTATGTCCCGTCAGTCGCGCGGCGCCGCATCCGGGCCGGCGTCGGGCTCGAAGTACCGGGCGAACTCCGGTGGTACCGAGGACGAATCGAGCCCCTCGATCTGTGCGCCGAAGTCGTGCGAGTCGAACGTGTCCCAGAACACCACGCGTTTGTCGGCCAGCCCACCCGCGGCCGCATCGGCCATAAGCGCCGCGAACGCCCTGCCAGTGTACGTGCCGTCAAGCGTGAGTCCTTCGCCGCGCGCGAGCGCGACGGCCTCCTCGGCGGCCGGAAGCGGTGTGCCGTACCCATCACCGTAGTAGCCCTCGATCAGACGGGCGCGCGGGGTGACCTCGATCGCGCATGAACACGAGGTGTCCATCGCGCAGATCAGGTCGCGGGTCTCCTCGATGAGCGCATCGAGGGCGCCCTGCGAGGCCACGCTGTCGCTCGTCACCCGTACAGCGCGTACTTCGGTCTCGCTCTCGCCCGCCGCCAGACCGATCGCGATGCCCGCCGCGGTGCCGAGCGAGCCGGCGGCCACATACACCACATCCGGCGCCGGCAGTTCGCCCTGGAATGCTTGCATGACCAGCTCGAGGCCGGCGTCCATCATGCCGGTGACGGAAAGCGTGTTGGTGCCCCCGTACGGGATCACGTAGGGTGCTATCCCGGTGACCTCCTCGCGCTCAGCGACATGCGCCTCGGCGGCCCGCATGGCGTCGGCCGCGTGCTCGCTGTGATGGAGGCGAGCGCCGAAGGCGGCGTCGAGCAGCAGATTGCGCCGCACATGCGCTGACGTGGGCTGCGGTGTCAGGAACAGGTCGACCGCGAAGCCAAGACGCTGTCCGTAGATCGCGGTCGCCAGCGCGTGGTTGGAGCCAGCGCCGCCGAACGTCACGATCTCGCGCGCCCCGGACCGCAGCGCGTCGGCCAGCAGGATCTCGAGCTTGCGTACCTTGTTGCCGCCATAGACCTCACCCGAGCGGTCGTCACGCTTGACCCACAGCTCGCCTACCCCCAACGCCCGCTCCAGCGCCTCATGCCGCTCGACAGGCGTAGGGAACTCGCCGAGCGGGACATGCGGCAGTTGCTCGCGCATCGCGGGGCATCGCGAGAACAGGGGGTGCGCGCTCGGACCCGAAAGGATCGTCATCGCTTCTCCGAGAACCCGACGACGACCCATGTGCCGGACCGCTGATCGGCCCGAAGCGTGATGATGCCGAGGCGCTCCGCATCCTGCAGCAGGTCGGAGAACGACCGGTACCCGTAGCTGGACTCTGAGAACTGTGGCTGCTTGCGCCGCATGGTGTCCTTCACCATCGAGGCGAGCATCACGTCTTTGTTCTCGCGCTGCAACGCCTGGACCGCCTCGATCATCAGGTTCATCGCGGGGCGCTTGGCCCGGGGGATATCGGCAACAGGAACCGCTGGTCGTGCGGGGCCCTTCACGATGTCCTCGTAGTAGATGAACTCGTCACAGCTCGATGCGAGCAGGTCGCTCGTGGAGTCTTTGATGCCGAGGCCGATGACCGCCTTGCCGTTCTCCTTGAGCTTGGAGACGAGCGGCGTGAAGTCGCTGTCGCCTGAGACGACCACGAACGTGTCGATGTGTTCCTTGGAGTAGCACAGGTCCATCGCGTCCACACACAGCTGGATGTCGGCGTGGTTCTTCCCGGTCTTGCCGCGCTCCGGGATCTCCATCATCTGGATGCCCGAGTCGTGCATGACCTCGCGGTAGGAATTGAACCGGCCCCAATCGGCGTACGCTCGCTTGACGATGACCTTGCCCTTCTCAACGAGGCGTTCGAGAACGAGCTTGATATCGAACGTCTCGCTCGCGGCCTTCGCCCTGGCGGAGCGCGCGGTGGACGCCCTTCCCGACGGGCGCTCGATCCCCAGCGCAAGGTTCTCGAAATCAATGAGCACGGCTAGCGAATGCGATTCATCGGCCATGAAGGCACGACCTTCCCTCCCGGTTTTCCATGCCCCTCATCATGCCACAGAGCGGCTTCACTCACCTACGACGGATTCGGACGACTCGCCTGTGAGCGGATCATCGACGCTGCCCACGGCGATCTCACTGTCCAGCGGCAACACGATCGTGACCGTGGTCCCCACACCCGGTTCGCTCTCGATGCGCAGGGCGCCGCCCAGCATGCGCACAAGCTGGTCGGAGATCGCCAGGCCGAGTCCGCTGCCGGGCCGTGGTTCGTTGTCGCGCGAGCGGAAGAACTCGCTCGTGATGTACGGGATGTCCTCAGCGGGGATGCCGCATCCAGTGTCGCGCACGATCACCACCGCGCCGTGCTCATCAGTCGTCGCGGTCACCTGCACATGCCCCGCGTCGGTGTACTTCACCGCGTTGCCTACGATGTTGACCAGGACTTGCCGCAGCCGGGCCTCGTCGGTCCGGACAAGGATCGGGGCGCCGTCGAGCAAGGTGCGCATCGCCACGCCCTTGGATGCCGCTTCGGACTCGAGCAGGTCGGTCACGCACGACACCGCGTCTTGCAGCACGACATCGCCATAGGTGAAGCTGATGCCGCCCGCACTGATCGTCGAGAGATCCAGGACGTCGTTCACCAACTCGAGAAGCTGACGGCCACCATCGTTGATCATCGCGATCTGCCGCATCTGCTCAGGACCGAGCGGCCCTGCGATCTGCCTGCCAAGCAGATCGCTGAATCCGATGACGGCATTCAGCGGAGTGCGGAAGTCATGGCTCACCCGGGCGAGGAACCGATCCTTGTGCATGCCGGCCTCGGCGAGCTCTGCAACCGTTCGCTCGAGTTCGGCTGTGCGCTCGGCGACGAGACCCTCGAGCTCGGCCTGCCGGTCCTCGGCGGCCGCCACCTGCATGGCCACGAACTCCAGCCGCCCGATCAGTCCCAGCACGACCAACACCAACGCCGCCGCTCCCCCCACCACGATCTGGCGCACCAACAGCGGAGCCAATACGGCGGCCTTGTCGCTGACGACCGCAACGCCGAGTTCAGTGCCCTCGACAGGCTGCACCGCGGCCACGATCTCGCGCCCCTCTGCGTCCAGCGCCTCGAACGCTCCCGGCGGGAACGATCCGGCCTGAAGGTACGGAATCACCTGGCCTGGATGCAGTCCCGAATCGTCACTTCGCGAGTCCACGAGGGCGCGAACCCTCCCGGACTCCGCCGTGTACACGATCACCGCGTCGACACCAGCGACCGAACGGGCACCGTCGAGATCCGGCGACCAGTACGAGCTGACGTGAGAGCGCAGGACCACCGTGGCCACCACGGTGTCACCGTCTACCGACAACGGCACGACCCAGTCGGCCAACGTGACCCCGTCCGACGTGACGTATGGCCCCGCCGCAGCGACCCGGCCGGTCGAAGCGGCCACCGACATCGCGCGCACGGTCTCACTGTGGAGGTCGAAGGAGTCGGTCCCCACGGTCTCGACATGCGTACCATCGGGCGCAAGCAGAACGACCTCGTCGAACACGTGATACTCGATCTCGGAGAGAAAGCGCACCCTCACGAGCTCCCGCTCGGCACTATCCGTGGGGTCGGACACAAGGCTTCGCGCACGGGTGGCGAACCCTGTGGTCCGTGCGAGCGCTTCGCTGTCGCTCACCCCCGACCGCCACCATTCGGCGATTTCCGCGGCGGCCACATCCGCGGCGATCTCGAGCACGGCGGACTCATCGGCGATCAAGGACTCACGGGACTCCCGGAGATACACGGCCGCGACGACGAGGACGAGGACGCACGCGACCGCCCCCAGAAGCACGGTCCGACGGCGTAGCCTGGTGTTCGCGGGTGCCACTCGATGGCCCTGGCTCATCGCACTCCAACTGGACGATGGCAGCACGGATGAATCCTGGCATAAGTATACCCCCGCGGATGACGGCTTCGGCCACCCGCGGGGGTCACTCGTGATGCTATCTCACGTACGTCAGGACGTCAGTGCTACTGGGTGACGGTGCAGTTCCCGCACGCCCCCTGGCCGCCCATGCCGCCGCGACCACCACGGCCGCCGCCCATACCGCCACCCTGGCCGGCCCAGCTCGGACGACCGGTCTCATCGGTGTTGACACGCTCGGTGAGACGCTCGGTCATCTGCTCGTACATCAGATCGGCCTGCTCCTGCGTGAGCGTGCCATCGGCGACCCGCTCGTCGAGGAGCGCCTTGCGGGCCTCGAGGGCCGCGTTCACGACCTCCTCAACCGAAGAACCATTGGCCTCAGCGATATCGGCGGCCGACTCGCCGGCCGCGCGCTGTGCCTGGACCTCCTCGGCAGAAAGTCCGGTGACATCGGCCACGATGTCCACGAGCCTGCCGCCCGCGTCACGGATGGACTGGCCCATCTTTGCGCCGGCACACACGACCGGGTTCGTGCTTGTGGCCTCGGTGGCGGCGAACGAAACGCCAACGCTGCCCAGCACCAGTCCGGCGGTGAGGCCGAGCGCGACCAATGCGATCGACTTGCTGCTCTTCACGGTACACACCTCCTGGGTGTCTGTTTCGATGCGGTATCGCATCTCTGATTGCCGTACAGTGATGAGTATCGCCACAGGGTTTGAAGAACCTGTGAACACAGGGTGCCGCTCCCATGAACACGGAGGTTGGTCGTCATGTAGCGCAGGCATTCACGCTACCTGGATACCGCATGCGTGTTTGCTGCGCAAGCTGTGACGCGAGGGGGCTCGTGGCGCATAATCTTGGTGTCGTTCCGTATAACGATTGGAGCCGGTATGTCTGAAAGACGCATCGTCATCATGGGGGCCGCGGGACGCGACTTCCACGACTTCCTGGTCCGCTACCGTGACGACGAGTCGGTACGGGTCGTGGCGTTCACCGCCACGCAGATCCCCGGTATCGACTCGCGCACGTTTCCCGCCGAGTTGGCCGGCCCTCGGTATCCCGAGGGCATCCCGATCCTTCCGGAGAGCCGCCTGCTCGAGCTGATCGCAGAAGAAGACGTGGATGAGGTCGTCTTCGCCTACAGCGACGTGAGCCACGACTACGTCATGCATCACGCACAGTCGGTGATCGCCGCGGGCGCCGACTTCACGCTGCTTGGAGCAGAGCCCACGATGATCGAGTCGACCAAGCCGGTCATCTCCGTATGCGCTGTGCGCACCGGTGTTGGCAAGAGCAGCATCAGCCGCCATCTGTTCAGGTTGCTCCGCGAGCGCGGCATCAAGGCCGTGGACATCCGCCATCCCATGCCGTATCGCGACCTCAACGCGATGGCCGTCGAGCGCTATGCGTCGCTCGAAGACCTGGATCGTCTCGGGTGCACGATCGAGGAGCGCGAAGAGTACGAGCCGCTCATCGAAGCGGGCGCCGTGGTGATGGCAGGCGTGGACTATGAGCGTATCCTTCGCGAGGCTGAGAAGGAAGCCGACGTGATCGTCTGGGACGGCGGGAACAACGACCTGCCGTTCATCCGTTCGAACCTGGAGATCGTGGCGCTCGACCCCCACCGAGCCGGACACGAGCGGCTGTACCACCCGGGCGAAGCGAACTTCCTGCGCGCCGACATCCTCGTGATCAACAAGGCCGACAGCGCTGACCCCGAGGACATCGCAGCCCTTCGAGCCGCGGCCCTCGAGTACAACCCCTCCGCGCTCGTGATCCAGACCGACTCGGCGATCGACGTGGACGAGTCCGCTCTTGCCGGCAAACGCGTGCTGGTCATCGAGGACGGTCCCACGGTGACCCACGGCGGAATGCCCTACGGCGCCGGTGCTATCGCCGCCAAACGCGCAGGTGCCGCCGAGCTCATCGACCCGAGGCCATTTGCCGTGGGCAGCATCAAAGACACACTTGACAAGTTCGGCCACCTCACCGAGATCCTGCCCGCAATGGGCTACTCGCCCGAACAGCTCGCGGATCTGGAAGCGACCGTGCAGGCGTCAGACGCGGATGTCGTGCTCGTAGCCACGCCGGTCGACCTTAGCCGTCTGGTCGAGCTCGGCAAGCCAGCGGTGCGCGCCACGTACCACATCGAAGAGCGGTCCAGCGGGATCAGGTTCACGCAGGTCCTCGACATGTTCTCGCAGAAGTACGGATTCACCGAGGTCACCGACTACCGTATGCGCCGCAAGGACGTGTCAGGCGCGGCGGGCCGGGACGGTGGCGCGCGGTTGTGACGCACCGGTGACTCAGTGGCTGGGCGATACGAGCGTCACGTGGCGCTGATGTCGTCCAGCCACTCGAGCATCGGCCGCTTGAGTGGCGTCTCCCGCCAGAAGATGCGCGTGAGATCGGCGTGATGCCCGCGCGGGTCGGCGATGAACGTGGCATGATCGCCCTCGGCGCCATTGGCGCGCAGCACGAACGACGCGGCTACCTCCACCGGTACGAGCGGGTCCTGTGATCCGTGCAGGCACAGTATCGGGATGCGTGGTCCCCCGTGGACATACCGGGCAGGGTCGGCACGCTCCCACCCGGCCTCGCCGCCCATGAGGTCCGACACGAGCGGACACATGCGCCTTTCCGGGCACAGCACGTGAAGATCCAACACGCCGCTGATCGGCAGGACTCCCGCGATAGGAACGTCTCCAAGCCCCCGATCGCGCCGCGTCTCCTCGGCAAATGCTGCCAACGCCGCGAGGTGCCCGCCCGCCGACTGTCCGGCCACGACCACCGGACCGTCCTGAAGCCCGGCGGACGCCCTCCACTCGAGTGCTGTCCGCAGGCCGTCCAGCACGTCATGCAACTGCGCGGGGTATCGTGCACCCGGCACGAGCCGGTACCCGCCGAGCGCGGCGATGTAGCCGTGTCGCGCGAAGAATCTGCCGATGGCACGGAACCGCTCCGGCGACCCATACCGCCAACTGCCGCCGTGTATGAAGTACACGAGCGGATCGCCGGAGCGGCGCGCCTCGGGCGTGAGAAGGAGCACGTGCTGGGCCGGGTCTGATCCGTAGTCGATGCGCTCCTCGGCAACTCCGGGCATCGGGCGAGCACCGCGCGCCTTCAGCTCCGCGTAGATCACGGGCAGCGACAGCCGCTCTGCTACCGCCCACGACCTGTGGCTCACGACTATTGCGCCTCACCCCAGAAGACCACGGCCAGCATCCCCGGCCCTGTATGCGCTCCGATGACCGGGCCCGTCTGCATCGTGATGATGTCGACAACGTCCACGCGCTCGGCGATCATCGCCTTGAGCGCCTCCGCGTCTTCCAGCGCATCGCCGTGGGCAACTGCGATCGTCTGCGCCGACGGGTCTTTCGCGCGCTCGGCCACGAGATCGGCCAGCGCCCGCATCGACTTGGCGCGGCCCCTGATCGATCGCTTGAGATCCAGCCGGCCATCGTTGGTGATGTGCAGCAGTGGCTTCACCTCAAGGAGCGTTCCGGCGGCGGCCATGGCGCCGTTCAGGCGCCCACCGCGGCGCAACGTCTCGAGATCGTCGACGATGAACCAGCCGTTGAGCCGCGGCCGCTCGGCCTCGACCCAACGCTCAACGTCGTCGAGAGACATGCCGTCACGCCAGCGGCGCGCGGCTTCATACACGAGCAGTCCCTCGGCCACAGCAGCGGCCTTGGTATCGACGAGCCTGATGTCGGCATCCGGGTACTGTTCGAGGACCTCCTTGCGCGCGAGCCAGGCGAGATCGAACGTGCCGGAGAGCGCGGAGGAGAAGCCAAGGTAGAGAAGCGGCTCACCCTTGGCGGCGTATCGCGTGAACACGTCGATGAACGAGCTCCGGGGCACCTGCATGGTGGTTGGGTGCTCACCTGCTCGCATCGCGGCATAGAACTCCTGATGCGACTGCGTACGGCCGAAGTCATCCACATGCTCGCAACCGGCCAGCGTGTACGGGAAGTTCAACACCTCGACGCCAAGCTCCTCGACGATCGCGGCGGGAAGGTCCGAACAGGTGTCAATGAGTAGCACGGGATCTCCCTACGGTGCGTCCATATGCGTTGGCCGTACGGTACCGCGTACGGCGACATGTGGCTATCACGACTTGTCGAGTCGGTCGTTCGTATAGTAGACGACGGCGACGCTGCCCGGTCCAACGTGCGTGCCGATCACCGGCCCGATGTCGCGCACCTCCACCGGCCTGCCCGCCACCTCGGAAACGCGCTCGGCGAAGCGCTCCCCGGCGGAGCGATCGTTGATGTGGTGCACGTAGGCCTCACCCAGGCCTCCGAATGCCTCGATATCGGAGGCGAACGTCTCGATGATGAGGCTGTGGGCCTTTTGCAAAGTCCGCACCTTTGCAAACGTGTCGGTCACGCCATCCGCAACGGTAAGGATCGGCTTGATCTGCAGCAGAGTCGCCAAGAGCGCCTGGGCGTTTCCGATCCGGCCTCCCCGGCGCAGATACTCAAGGGTCGCTGGCGTGAAGAGGAACCGGGTGTGGCGTATGCGCTCCTCGGCGGCGGCCACCACCTCCGGCACGCTCTTGCCCTCTGCGGCGGCCTCGGCGGCCGCCAGCACGGCGAAGCCGAGCTCGAGGGAGTTGCTCCTGCCGTCGACGACCTCGATCACCGCATCGGGATGCTTCTCGCGCACCAGGTCCCGCGCAAGCAGCGCGGTGGAATACGTGCCGCTCATGAGCTCCGAGATGAAGACGCCTACGACCGAATGACCGGCGCTGACGCGCTCCTCCATCAGGTCGACGATGTCCTGCACGGAGGGCTGCGACGTTGTGGGCCACGAGCTCGTGGCCGCAAGCGCGGCGTAGAACGCGGCGCAATCATCGGGATCGTCGGGATATGTCACGCCGTCGAGCAGCGATGAAAGCTGTGCGACACCTATGTCGAGCGCCTCACGACGGGGGCGCGGGATGTACGACGTGCTATCGGTGATCACTTTCACGCCCACGGGCGACTCCTTCCAAACGCAGACCAAGTCCTGCACACACAGCCTATCACGCACGCAGGATGTCCGGTCGCGCGGAAGGGTGCGCCCGGTGGAGGTCTGCCGATCCAATCGGCCCGCACGCCGTGGAGCTTGAAGAGGAAGCTCAGGTGCCCCGTGGTTGCGGTGAGTCCGCTCCCGGCCCAGTCCGAGGCCTACGAGATCGCGTCGGCCTCGGGAGTGGCTGTTGGCTCGATCGTGCCTGTGGGCTCCACCGTCCCCGTGGGTTCTACCGTCCCCGTGGGCTCCTCGGAAGGACCATCGTCCTCTGGCGGCGTGTCCACCGGGTATTCCTCTCCGATGCCGAGCCACGACATGAACTTGGCGATGGCGCGCTGCGGCCCGGTCGGTAGCGAGGAGCGCGTCCCCGCCTCCAGTTGGGCCTGCATGCGCTCGAGGTTCCGCTCCAGGCGGTCGAGGGCGTTGGCGATTCCGGTCCGCTTGGGCGCAGGCGTGCCCGAACCGTCTTCGGAGCGGACGCGCTCGCGCGCCTGCTCGGCGGTATCAGCGCCACGCGACTTGGAGCTCCTGCCCTGTCCGTTGCCGAGCCGATCGGGCTCATCGGCGTCTTCGGTCGCGGTCTCCTCGGCGCTGCGAGCGGCCTGACCGGGAGCCGTTGCCGCACCCTTGCCGCCTCCACGCTCGGCCGGCGCCTCGTCCTTGACACCCGGCGCTGCGGCCGCGCCTTTGCCGTTCGGACTTGCGGGAACCCCTCCCCGCTTCGCAAGAGCGGCGGTTGGGAGTGCAAGGGTGAGTGCGAGCGCAAGCACGAGGGCCGACGCTATCACGCGCTTCATGTGCCACCTCCGGACGCAGCGATCCCCCCTGGATGTCTACGTCTTGAGTATCGTACGCATCACGCCGCACGATAAGCGCCTTCCGACGGATGGCGCGCACGAGCACGAGCGAACATGGCCGAACGTGACGGCCCACACCTCAGGGCGACGACCGGCATCGGTGCCGAAGAACCGCTACCGCGCCCCCGCGGTACGCTCGAGCAACCAGGCCATGTTCTCGCCGAGGACATCCATCGTAAGGAGCGCCTCCTCGTCGCCTTCCACCTCGCCAGGCGCCGCCCCGAAGCCCAGGTTCCAGTAGCGCGAACCGGCCACGATCATCTGCCGGATCATGAAGAGATGCATGATCGAATCGAACGCGTGGACGGCCCCGCCGCGCCGCTCGACCACCACAGCGGCGCCCACCTTGCGCTCAAGCATCCCCGGGTTTGCCCCGGCTACGTAGCCCAGGCGGTCGATGAGCGCCTTGGTCTCGGAGGTGACGTCGGCGAAGTACACCGGCGAGCCGATGATGATCCCGTCGGCCTCGGCCGCCGCCGCGATGCACTCGTTGATCGCGTCCTTGCGGCCATGGCACTGCCGGTCCTTCGTCTCGCGGCACTTGAGGCACACCGTGCAGCCCTGTGCCTTCTTGCCCGCAAGCTCGATGAGCTCCGTCTCGATGCCATGGCTCTCGAGCACGCCCAGCACGCGGCGCAACATGATCGCGGTATTGCCGCCCTTGCGGGCGCTTCCCGATATCGCAACGACCTTCATCGTCTCTCCTTCACGTCAGTTCCGCGGCAGGTATGACCCGCGCGCCGGCCGACCGCATGTCGGCGAATGCGCGCTCGCTGTCACCCGGCGCCACATCCACGCCGCGGCACCCGTCCTCGATGACCGTGACACCGAACCCAAGCCCACAGGCGTCGAGCACGGTCGCCCGCACGCAGTAGTCGGTCGCGAGCCCCATGATCACGAGTTCCTCGGCACCGCGCTCCTCAAGGTAGGCCGCAAGCCCGGTGTCGCGTCGCCGGTCGTTGTCGAAAAACGCGCTGTAGCTGTCCACAGCCGGATCGGTACCCTTGCGCACAACATGGTCGACACCGCCGATATCCAGGCCAGCGTGGAACGACGCACCGGGCGTGTTCTGCACGCAATGGTCGGGCCACAACACCTGGCTCACACCGCCCAGGTCGATCACATCGCCGGGGTTGGTTCCGGGGTGCACCGAGGCGAAACTGCCGTGATCGTGAGGATGCCAGTCCTGACTCGCCACCACCAGGCTGAAGCGGGGGATCAGCTCGTTTGCCACCGGTACCACGGCGTCACCGTCGGCCACCGGCAGGGCGCCGAAGGGCATGAAGTCGTTCTGCAGGTCCACCAGCAGCAGCGCGCGCATGGTCATCGTCCTCCTTCGTCGGCACCGAACCCGCGAGCGGCCAGGATGAGCGCGGTCTTGCGCTCGTAGAGCCCGAGCTCCATGCCCACCTTGTAGATGTGGGGGTTGAGCAGGCGCAGGTGGCTGGGATCGAGCCGGGACAGCTGCGCGAGCGCCCGGTCACGTGACTCCGCGAGCGGCGGGGTCTCGTACACGCATGCCCCTGCCTCGAAGACCGGCACCAGCAGCTCCTCGGCGGAGTGCATACCGCAGTACGAGGTGCGCCGGGTGGCGTCGGCGGGGTCGACCATCACGCACTCATCGGCCGGCGGGACGAGCTCGTCGTAGATCATGTCACCGATGAACATGCCATCGTCATCGAAGTACCGGCGCACACGAAGCAGCCCCGGCGTGGTGACCTTGGCGGCCTGTTCGGAGACCTTCACCCGCGGTTGCCACACGCCGCCCGGCTCGCGCACCGCGGAGAGCTTGTACACCCCGCCGAGCGCCGGCTGGTCGTACGCGGTCACAAGCTTGGTGCCCACGCCCCACACGTCGACCGCGGCGCCCTGTTCCTTGAGGCTTTCGATGGTGTGCTCGTCGAGTTCGTTCGAGGCGTAGATACGGGTGGCGCCAAAGCCGGCCTCGTCGAGGATCTCGCGGGCGCGGATGGAGAGCCAGGCGAGGTCCCCGGAGTCGATCCGGATGCCCGCGAGGTCGTGGCCCAGCTCCCGGAGGCGCTCCCCAGCCCGGATAGCGTTGCGCACCCCTCCGAGCGTGTCGTACGTGTCCACGAGCAGCACCGCGTTGTTGGGCAGCGCCTCGGCGTACGCGAGGAACGCCGCGAGCTCCGTGTCGAAGAGCATCACGAGGCTGTGCGCGTGCGTGCCGCCCACCGGGACCCCATAGCGTTGCCCGGTGAGCACGTTGGAGGTGCCCACGCAGCCGCCCACGTACGCCGCTCGACCGGCAGAGAGCCCGCCGTCCGGTCCCTGCGCGCGCCTGAGCCCGAACTCGAGCACCGGATCGCCCTCGGCGGCACGACACACTCTCGCCGCCTTGGTGGCCACGAGCGTCTGGAAGTTGATGATGTTGAGGAGCGCGGTCTCCACGATCTGACACGTGGCGATCGGCCCCGTCACACGCAGCAGCGGCTCGCCGGGGAACACCACCGTGCCCTCGGGCACCGCGAGCACGTCGGCGTCGAAACGGAAGGACTCCAGCCACACGAGGAACTCCTGCGGGAAGAGCGGCGCACCGTCGTTGCCGGTGAGCGTGGCGAGATAGGCAGCGTCCGCGGGCGAGAACGAGAGGTGCTCGAGATACTCGACGGCCTGCGCGAGCCCACACGCCACGGAATAGCCACCGTCGAACGGGTTGCCTCTGAAGTAGAGGTGGAAGCACGCCTCGGTGCCGGCCACGCCCGCCGCCTGATAGGCGTGCGCCATCGTGAGCTGGTACAGATCGGTGAGCATCCCGGGGGTGACGCACGCTCCCGCGTCCCGCTCCATGGCGCTCCTTTCGGCAGGGGGTGTGTCCAAGGATAGCAGGAGGCGGAAACGCGAGTGGCGGACGGCCGCCTGGCCATCCGCCACTCGCGACGCTGATGCGAGGCGTCTACGCGTCCATGCCCATGAAGTCCACGAGGTACCGTCCGTCGATCAGCTTGATCTCGAAATCCTCCTGGTACTGGCTCTCGTTCCAGTCGCCGGAGTCCATCAAGCGTACGAAGATGAGGTACGTGCCGTCCTCGGCGAGCGCGGGCTCGGTCATCTGGGCGAACGTGAGGCCCTCGGCACCCTCGCGCACGTAGTCGCCGGGACGTGCCGCGAGATCGGCCTTGAGACGGTCGGTCCCCATCGCTTCAAGCGCGGCCACGTCTCCCGCATACTGCGCGCGGATGAAGTCCATCGCGAGCTGCTGCACGGCAGCGGCTTCCTCGGGCGCGAGATCGCCGGGCGTGGTGTCCACCATCGCCACCTGCTCGCCGTCGATCGCCTCGAGGCGGACCGTGAGCTCGTCCACCTGCTGCTGCAGGTCTTCGGCGCGGTCCTCGAGCGCGTCGAACTCCTTCGCCACCCCGAACGGCAGTTCGCGGGCGATGGCGGGTACCGACAGCGCACCCACGGCCGCGATCGCAACGGCAGAGGCGGCAACGGCGATCGTCCGCCACACCCAGCCACCCGCCGGCCCCGTGCCGTACGCCGGATGCGGCACGAAGCGGTCGCGCGGCACGAACGCCTCGGAGATGCCCTTGAGGTCAGCCACCACCGAGCGCGTGCGCTCGTACGCCGCAGCGCATGACTCGCACCTGCCGAGGTGCTCGGCGATCCTCATCGACTCCACGTCGGTGACGTCATCGGCGATGTAGGCTTCGAGCTGATCGCGCACATCACTGCAGTTCATCGCGACACCTCCTCTTCGGTCCGGGGGCACATGGCGGCCTCAAGCGACGCCACCGCCCGGTTGAGTCGTGATTTCACGGTGCCGGTGGGACAGCCGAGCACCTCGGCGATCTCACCCAGCTTCATGTCCCGGAAGTAGCGGAGCGCGACGACCTCGCGGTGGTCGGGACTGAGCCCGTGCACCGCACGCATGAGGTCGAGACCGTCTTCAGGACCGTCCCACACGAACGCTTGTGGCTCAGGCGGCTCCTCCATCGGCACGACGCGCACGCGCTTGCGCAGCAACGTGTTGCACTCGTTCACCACGATGCGTGACACCCATGCGCCGAAGCGATCGGGGTCGCGGAGCGATCTGATGCCCGCGTAGGCATCGGCAAGCGCATCCTGCACCGCATCGGCAGCGTCCCACTGGGAGCGAGTGATCGCGTACGCGGTGGCGTACAGGGAGCGTTCGTGGTGCCTGACCAGTGTGGTGAACGCTCGGGCGTCACCGGCCTGGGCACGGCGCACGAGCTCATAGCCTTCCATGCCCTCCTCCTTTCCGTCACCGTACATGACGCGTCAGGACCGTGGAAGGTTCCCGCCCAACGGTAGAACACACCCGCTTGACGCCCGTGGCAGCCGGGCGTACCGTATCCGCATACTTGACTACTTTGGTCAGAATAGTGGTGATTGAACCATGCGTCTTTCGGCACGAAGCGAATACGGCCTCCTCGCCCTGGTGGACCTGGCGACCGCGCCTGATGGTGCCCCCCTGGCTTCTCGCGAGCTCTCGAGCACGCGCGGCTTGCCCCCGGCCTTCCTCGACCAGCTGCTGGCCGACCTGCGTCGTGCTGGCATCGTGCGAGCGACCCGCGGCGCCAGGGGAGGCTTCGCGCTCGCGCGGGACGCCTCGGCGATCACCGCGCTCGAGATCGTCGAGGCGCTCGAGGGTCCCGTGGCGCCATCGGTCTGCACCCCCGACATGTGCGGCCGCGAGGGCGGCTGTGCCGCGGAGACCGTGTGGTCGAGCGTGGCGGCCGCCGTGCGCGACGCGCTGTCGGGCTTCACGCTTGCCGAGCTTGCCAGCGAGCAGGCGCTCTTGGACCGCGCCCCGCTTACCTGCACCCCGCGAAGGAGCGAGTAGATGGACACCACCGTATACCTTGACTACGCCGCGACGACACCCACCGACCAGCGGGTGGTCGAGGCCATGCTGCCGTTCTTCACCGAGCGCTACGGCAACGCGAACAGCCTCTACAGGCTCGGCCGAGACGCCGCGCGTGCGCTCGAGGGGGCACGTGAGCAGGTGGCCTCCTCCATCGGCGCCGCGGCGCCTGAAGAGGTCTTCTTCACATCGGGCGGCACGGAGTCGGACAACACCGCGCTCATCGGCCTTGCCACCGCCGGAGGCCGCTCGAGCGGACACGTCATCGTCTCAGAGTTCGAGCATCACGCCGTGCTTGAGCCTGCCGCGTGGCTCGGCAAGCACGGCTTCGAGGTGACCGAGCTCGCCCCGCGACCCGACGGCGCCGTGCATCCCGACGATCTCGCGGCCGCCCTGCGCGACGACACGGTGCTCGTCTCGGTGATGCACGGCAACAATGAGATCGGCACCGTGCAGCCCATCGCCGAGTTGGCGCGCGTGACCCACGAGCGCGGCGCGCTCTTCCATACCGACGCCGCGCAGACCCTCGGCAAGATCGACCTGGATGTGGTCGCGCTTGGCGTGGATGCGGCATCGTTCTCAGGCCACAAGGTCTACGGCCCCAAGGGCACCGGAGCGCTCTACCTGAAGCGCGGTGTACGGCTCGCCCCCTACCTCATGGGCGGTGGCCAGGAGTCGCGCCGGCGCAGCGGGACCCAGAACGTGGCGGGCAACGTGGGCTTCGCTACCGCGCTTGCGCTCATGGACGCCGAGCGGCAGGCCGAGGTGCCGCGCCTCACGGCGCTGCGCGACCGGCTGGTGGAGCGGCTCACCGGCGCGATCGAATTCGCGCAGCTGAACGCCGCCGACGCCCCAGAGCGTCTGCCTCACATCGCGAACTTCGTGATCCCGGGCGTGGAGGGCGAGGCGATGCTGCTGCACCTCGACGCCGCCGGCATCGCGGTCTCGACCGGCTCGGCGTGCAGCTCGGGCTCGCTCAAACCGAGCCATGTGCTGCTCTCCATCGGCTGTCCGGTGGAGTTCGCGCACGGGTCGCTCCGGGTGAGCCTCGGCAGGTTCACCACCGAGGCGAACGTGGACTACCTGGTCGAGCAGCTCGTACCCATCGTGGACCGGCTCCGCTCGATGAATCCCCTCTACGCAAAGACCGTCGCCGCGCTGCGCGGCGCAACACACTAGGAGACGCAGATGATCTACAGCGACAAAGTGATGGAGCACTTCGGCAACCCGCGCAACGTCGGCGTGCTTGACGATGCCGACGGTATCGGCGAGGTGGGCAACCCGGTCTGCGGCGATGTCATGAAGATCACCATCAAGGTCGACGACGACCGCATCGAGGACATCAGGTTCCAGACGCTCGGCTGCGGCGCCGCGATCGCCACCTCGTCGATCGTGACCGAGATGGCCAAGGGCATGACGCTCGAGGAAGCCGTGGCGATCACCAAGAACCAGGTGGCCGAGGAGCTCGACGGCCTGCCACCCGCTAAGATGCACTGTTCGGTGCTCGCCACCGACGGCCTCAAGGTCGCCGTGGACGACTATCTGGTCAAGCATGGCCGGGAGCCCATCGCCGGCGAGGTCAAGAGCGCCGACCCGGACTTCGATCCGCACGAGGACGAGGACGACCACGACGCGGAGGCCGCATCATGAGCGCCCTCGCTGACCGCGTCGACCTCACCATCGGCGACACGCCACTCGTCCGCCTGAACCGCCTCGCCGAAGGACTGCCGGCTGCCGTGGCCGTGAAGCTGGAGTCCCGCAACCCGGGCGGGTCGGTGAAGGACCGCATCGCGCGGTCGATGTTGGACGACGCCGAGGCCAGGGGGCTCATCGAGCCCGGCCGCTCGGTGATCGTGGAGCCCACCTCTGGCAACACGGGCGTCGCTCTCGCCATGATCGGTGCGGCGCGCGGATATCGCGTGATCCTCACGATGCCGGAGTCGATGTCGATCGAGCGGCGCATGCTGCTGGCCGCCTACGGGGCCGAGCTGGTGCTCACGCCCCGCGCGGACGGCATGCGCGGGGCGCTCGAGGCCGCCGACCGCATCG
The DNA here is from genome assembly GCA_022839745.1 of Actinomycetes bacterium. Classification (GTDB taxonomy): domain Bacteria; phylum Actinomycetota; class Coriobacteriia; order Anaerosomatales; family Anaerosomataceae; genus Anaerosoma. The sequence continues at coordinate 39,432 of JALHJB010000012.1, read as the reverse complement.
CCGCCGAGACCGACGGCGCCTTCCTGACCCGCCAGTTCGACAACCCCGCCAACCCCGCCGCGCACTATCACACGACCGGCCCGGAGATCGACGCGGCACTCGGTAGCGACACTCTCGGCGCCTTCGTGGCCGGCGTGGGCACCGGCGGCACGATCACCGGTGTGGGCCGGTACCTGGCCGAGCACCGCCCGGACGCGCTGCGCGTTGCGGTGGAGCCGACAGAGTCGCCGATCATCGCCCAGCGGATCGCCGGCGAGGACCTCACGCCCGCACCTCACGGGATCCAGGGCATCGGCGCGAATTTCATCCCCTCGGTGCTTGACCTAGAGCTGCTCTCCGAGGTGCAGCACGTCTCGGGCGCGGACGCGATCGCCATGGCACGCCGCCTCGCCGCCCAGGAGGGACTGCTCGTGGGCATCTCGTCGGGCGCGAACGTGGTCGCCGCGCTGCGGCTTGCCGCTCGCCCGGAGCTTGTCGGCACCACGGTTGTGACGGTGGCCCCCTCCACTGGCGAACGCTATCTCTCAACGCCGCTCTGGGAGGGCTACGGGGCGTGACGCACCGCGCGGCGACGACCCCGCGATACCTGGCACACTGGTTGCATACGCACTGTCCAGCACCACCCGCTTCCGTGAGTGAGGACCGATGGCGCGCACGGCACTGATAACGCGACTGCTCGCGATGACGCTCGTCGTCGTCGCGCTTGTCAGCGTGGTCACCCCGGTGTGCGCCATGCCCGACTGCGGCGACGTGACCACGGGCACATGCACCGACTTCCTCCCGGCGTGCGACGACTGCCCTGAAGCGGTCATCATGAAGCACACGCCGGACGATGCGACGACCGCCCAGCCGACCGCGCTCGAAACGCCCACGTTCCTGTCGTATGTCACGCCGGTCGCCGCTCCGGAACCGGCGTCGTGGCATGTCACAGTCCCGGATGTGACCCCCTCACCTCCGCCGCTCGACCCGCTCGGGGTCCGTCTCACGATCTAAGAGCACTCCTCATCTGTGCGGACCGGCACCTGGCCGGCTCGTCGGCGTGCGCATGTATGCGTATCTCTCGACATGAGGAGTGTCCCCTGTGGATCTGTTCTTCCCGTCCCTCACGCTGGGGCTCATCACGAGCCTCCACTGCGTGTCGATGTGCGGGCCGATGGTCGTCACCTATGCCCTGAAGGGCACCGAGGATGGCACCATCGCCCAGCGCGTCGTACCCAACCTCGCCTATCAGGCGGCCAAGATCGTGAGCTACATGCTCGTCGGTCTGCTGCTGGGTGCGGTCGGCTCGGCGTTCGACCTCGACGCCATCCGCCCGTACGTGATGCTGATCGCTGGCGCGTTCATGATCGTGCTGGCGCTCGGCATGACCGGCCGCGTGCCGTGGGCCGCACGCTTCACCCCACGCCCTCCGAGGTTCCTGGTGCGCGCCTTCACCGCCGTGCGCCGCAAGGCTGTGACCGACGCGGAGCACGACCGCTCCACGCTCGCCACACCAATCACCTTCGGCCTGCTCACCGGCCTGATGCCGTGCGCGCCGCTGATGGCGGCACAGCTTAACGCGGCTGCAAGCGGAAGCGCCGTGAACGGCGCCATCGCGATGTTCGCGTTCGGATTGGGCACCGCTCCGCTCATGCTCGGGTTCGGCACGGCCTCGAGCCTCATCCCGCGCGCCTGGAAAGAGCGTGTGATGGTCGCGCTCGCGGTGGTGGTGCTCGTGTTCGGCGTGACGTACCTGAACCGCGGCGCGATGCTGCTCGGTTCGCCTGTGACGCTGCAGTCGGTGAAAGCCTCCGTGCTCGGCGGCGAGCAGACTGCCGCCACCGGTGAACTCGTCACCGGCGCCGACGGCGTGGCGGAGGTGCCGCTCACGATCGCGAACGTGCAGTTCCAGCCCGCGGTGGTGGACATCCCCGCCGACGTGCCGGTGCGGCTCATCGTGGACCGGCAGGAGGCAAACGCCTGCTCCGACCAGCTCGCGGTGCCGCAGCTCGGCGTGCTCGTGGACCTTGCGCCCAACGCCGTGACGGTGATCGAGCTGCCCGCTGCCGAGGCAGGCACGTACACGCTCACCTGCGGCATGGGCATGATGTCCGGGCAACTCCGCGTGGGCGCCGCCGCTGGTGACCCGAGTGGCGGTGACGGACCGGGCATCGCGCTTGTGCTCGCGCTCGGCGGCATCCTCGCCGCTGGCGCCGCACTCGCGCGGACCGCACCGGCAGAGGCGGATCGCGGACCCCTAGGCCTCACCCGGCGTGAGGTCCTGCTCGCGGTGACCGGGATCGTGATCGCCGTGTTCGCCGGACTCGCGTTCGGCGGCCTGCTCTGACGACACACACTCCCCGGCCACCGGCCGGGACCGACCGAAAGGAACCACCGATGTCAGCAACCACCACCAAGCACCTGCGTACCGCCCTGATCGTGCTGATCGCCGTTCTCGCGTTCGTTGCCACCTATCAGGTGGCCGAAGCCGCCGATCGCGGCACGCAGCCCGCCGGGGAACCCGCCGCCCTGCCCGTCGCCGACGGAGCCTCCCCCGCATGCGCATGCTGCGGCAACAGCGGTACGGGCGAGCCGATCGAAGGCGCAGCCGCAGTTGAGGGCGATGTCCAGCGCATCAGCGTGGACGCAACCAGCGGGTATGACCCCAACGTCATCCGTCTGACCGCTGGCGTTCCCGCCGAGATCACGTTCTCGCAGGCCAGCGGCTGCATGGCGCAGGTCATGAGCGAGGACCTCGGCTTCTACGAAGACCTGACCGGCGGCCCCAAGACCGTTCGCATCGAGGCCGACGTGCTGCAGCCCGGCGAGTACTCCTTCTCGTGCGGCATGCAGATGGTGTTCGGCACTATCATCGTCGAGTGACCACCGGACTCAGGAGATGACCATGACACACACCTACCGGGTCGACATCGACGGCATGCACTGCCATGCCTGCGAGCGGCTCGTCACGATGAACCTCTCGGCGATACCCGGCGTGACGGTGCTGGCCGCCGACGCGCAGGAGGGCTTTGCGATCTTCACCGCCGAGGGCGCGGTGGACGCCGCGTCCGTGGAGTCGGCCATCGTCGCCGCGGGGTTCACGCCCCACGGTAGCGCGGTCACGCTGGAGGAGGTGGAGTGGGAGACACCCGAGGCGGCGAGCGAGGCACCTGAGGCCGCCTCACCTGTCGATACCGCACCCGACGAACCGCTTCCGGCTGCAACCGCGGCCGATGACGCCGAGGCCGACGATTCCTGCGACACCGGCGCCTGCCCGACCGTGCCGCCCGCGCCCGACCCCGCGATCATGGCGGCGAGCGCCGCCGCGGCCACCGCATCGGCCTCGCTCGGCATCATCGGGATGACGTGCTCGTCGTGCCAGGCGGTGATCGAGCGGACGCTCCAGCGCATGCCCGGCGTGGGCAGCGCCGTGGTGAACCTTGCCGCAGAGACCGCCACCGTGGCCTACGACCCGCACATGCTCACCGTCGACGACCTCGTGTCCGCCGTGCGCGCGGCGGGCTACGACGCCGTGCCGCGCGACGAGGACGCCGCACCCGGCACCGCAGGCGACGCGCAACGTGAGGCGCAGCAGAAGCACATCCGCGGGCAGAAGCGGCTGTTCCTGTTCTCTCTCGCGTTCTCGATACCGCTGCTCCTCCTGATGGTACCGTCCATCATGGAATCGATACCGCTCATCGTCTCCGAGTTGCTCGCCAGCACCTTCGGTGGGGCGTGGGACCCGATGATGGTCTTCAAGTACCTCAGCTTCGCACTGGCAACGCCGGTGCAGCTGATCGCCGGAGCCCAGTTCTACCGCGGCTTCTGGCACGCCTTGAAGCGCCGCACCGGCAACATGGACACGCTCGTGGCCATCGGCACGTCGGCGGCGTACTTCTACAGTGTGGCCGCAACCTTCGTCCCGGCTCTCCATAACGAGCCGGTCTTCTTCGAGACAAGCGCGTTGTTGCTCACGTTCGTGATCCTTGGCAAGCTCCTTGAGGCGCGTGCCAAGGGTCGGACGGGCGACGCCATCAAGAAGCTGATGGGCCTGCAGGCCAAGACCGCGCGCGTCGTACGCGACGGCGTCGAGGTCGACGTCCCCGTCGAGCACGTGCGTGTGGGCGACATCGTGGTTGTGCGCCCCGGCGAGAAGGTCCCCGTTGACGGCGTGGTGACCGAGGGGTCATCGGCGGTTGACGAATCGATGCTCACCGGCGAATCGATCCCGGTGGAGAAGCGCGAAGGCGATACCGTGATCGGCGCCACGCTCAACAAGCTCGGCAGCTTCCGGTTCCGCGCCACGAAGGTCGGTGCCGAGACGGCGCTCGCACAGATCGTGAAGCTGGTTGAGGAGGCGCAGGGCTCCAAGGCGCCCGTGCAGCGCTTTGCAGACCGCATCTCGGCGGTGTTCGTTCCCGTGGTCGTCGGCCTGGCCGTGCTCACCTTCCTGGTGTGGCTGCTCGTGGTGCCGCGCTTCGTGGACCCGTCCTTCTACGCCGACGTGACGCCGTTCATCAAGGCGCTGCTGGCCGGCACGGCGGTCGTCGTGATCGCGTGCCCCTGCGCGCTCGGACTGGCCACGCCGACCGCCATCATGGTGGGCACCGGCAAGGGCGCCGAGAACGGCATCCTCATCAAGAGCGGCGAGGCGCTCGAGACCGCGTACAAGATCGAGGCGATCGTCTTCGACAAGACCGGCACGCTCACGCACGGCAAGCCGGTGGTGACCGATGTCGAGCTCGCCGAAGGCCATGACGTCGATCGCGTGTTCATGCTCGCGGCGGCCCTCGAGCGCGGGAGCGAGCATCCGCTGGCCGAGTCGCTCATCGCGCACGCCAAGGAGCGCGCGATGCACCTGCCGCACGTGGAAGGCTTCGCGGCGGTGCCCGGTCATGGCGTTGAGGGCACGGTCGACGGCATGCATGTGGCGTTCGGCAACCGGCGCCTCATGGCCGCTGAGGGCATCGATATAGCCCGCTTCAAGGACCGCATCGGCGCGCTCGAGAGCGAGGGCAAGACGGTCATGCTCGTGGGCGTGAACGGCGCCAAGCTTGCCGGCATCATCGCAGTGGCGGACACGCTCAAGGGCAACTCCAAAGAAGCGGTCGCCCGACTCACGCAGATGGGCGTCGAGGTCTACATGATCACCGGCGACAACCGCCGCACCGCCGAGGCCATCGCGGCACAGGCGGGCATCGCGCCCGACCACGTGCTCGCCGAGGTGCTCCCTGAGCACAAGGCCGAGGAGGTCGCAAAGCTCCAGGCGCGCGGCCTCACGGTGGCGATGGTGGGTGACGGCATCAACGACACGCCGGCGCTCGCCCAGGCCGACGTGGGCATCGCCATGGGAGCGGGTACCGATATCGCCATGGAGACCGGCGGCATCGTGCTCATCAAGAACGACCTGCGTGACGTGGTGACGGCCATCGAACTCTCCCGCGCCACAATGCGCAAGATCCGCCAGAACTTCTTCTGGGCGCTCGGCTACAACTCGCTCGGCATCCCGGTGGCGGCCCTCGGCCTGCTCAAGCCGGAACTCGCCGGCGCCGCGATGGCGCTCTCGTCCGTGAGCGTTGTGACCAGCTCGCTGATGCTGCGACGCTTCAAGCCGAGCATGGCCAAGAACGCCTGAACCTACCGAGACTCGCCCCGGTATGCGTTCGGGGCATGTGAAAGGACCTGCTGATGATCCCAGAATCTCTCGCGCGCCGGGTGGCCCTCACCATCCTTGGCGTGCTCGCCGCGGGCGCGCTCGCTCTCAGCGGCTGCACCACCGCCTCTACTGACGGATCGCACCCCGCCGACGGCGTGTGGGGCTACGTGGCCGACGCCGATGACGCGCAGCTCGAGATCTCCGGCACCGCGACCGCTGATGAGCTCGTCGTCGACCGCGTGCTCTCCCCCAGCGACGCGTGGCTCGTGGTGCATCTCGATGACGACGGCACGCCCGGCATGCGCGTGGGCCTGCAGCATGTGACCGAGGGCGAATCGCTCGATGTGGCGGTCGCACTCGAAGACGTCACCACCGAGAAGCTGATCGTGGCCGTGCACGCCGACAAGGGCGTTGCCGGTGAGTTCGACTTCTCGATGGACGACCCGATGGGCTCCCCGGACCGCCCGTACTTCGTGGACCGGGCCGAGCTGGCCGTGGTCGTTGATGTGAAGTAGTCGAAACCGGACCGGCGAGGGAGACCTAAGCGCAGCCTCCGCAGGCGCGACCTGTGCGCCGAGGACAGCAAGCGTGGTCTACCCTCGCCGGGGCCGGCGTCGTCAGCTTTACCCGATCACCCTCAGCCGAAACACCACGGGGTTCGCCGGGTCGGGACAGCAGACCAGCGCTTCGCCGGCGTCCTCCCAGGGGAAGCTCCCGCCAAAGCGCAGCGGCTGCAGGAACGGCAGCATCGCCGCGTACGCCCAGCCGCAGATGCCCGTAGGCACGAGTGCGGAGTTGACCTCCCATCGGTCACCGACCACATGCCCGACCGAGCAGACGCCGGTGCCTTGGATCTCCACGATCTCGATCGAGACTCTGCCGCCCTCCGGAGGCACCGCGGCCCGTGTGCCCTCGGCTGGCACCTCCATCACGATCCGCCGCCGCTCGCCACTACGATCTCTTCGTACGGCTGGAGCACCACGAAGCCCTGGCCGTCGAAGCGCATCTGGAACGTCTCGCCACTCGCACGGCCGATGAGCGTCTTGAGGTTCATGTCGGCCTTCACCGTTGTCTGCAGACCGTCGGACCACGCCACCGTGGCGTTGGGGTCGGTGAAGAGCGGGTAGCCTGGCCCCACGCCGAGCACGAGCGGCTTGCCATGCGTGGTGATCGCCACGTAGCCGGTGCCTGAGAGCTTGAGCGAGAAGAGGCCGCCAGCCATCATGCTGGCGCCTCCGGTGAACACTATGTCCCACGCGAGCGAGTTCGAGTACGCGAGGCAATCGCTGCCGTTCACGAATATGGACTCGTTGTCCAGGTAGAGAATCGTGATCTCTTTGCCCTGGTCAGCGCAGTACAGGATGCCCGAGCCGGTCACCTTGGTGGTGGCGGCCTTCTCGCCGGTCGCCATGGTCTTCAGGAACTTGCCCGCGCTACCCGCGCCCGCGCGTTCGAAGCCGAGCTGGCCGTAGTAGGCCACCATCGCGCCGAGCTTGGTGAACACGGTGCTGTTGTCGAGCTTGATCTCGAGCATCTTCTTGCTCTCGAGCTGCCACGTCCCGCCGGTGTCGGTCTGTGCGTGCGCCGCGACGAACTCACCGAGCCTGACCGCCACACCCGCTCCCACGCTGTCCGCCATGACGACCCTCCCATTCGTGACTTCGCGTCCTGACCACCCGGGAGCCGCCCCCGCACGTGCGTTCCGTGCTCCCGTGACCCTACCCCTGTGCATCTCCCCGTTCATAGAGGAGCCACAACGCCTGAGTGCCGAACTCGGCCCCATCGGCCTCCATGAGCCGCGAGTACAACCGCTCGGCAAGCTCGAGCCCGGGAAGTGTCAGGCCGCGGGCATGCGCCTCCTCGATCGCTATACGCAGGTCCTTCACGAAGTGCTTCACGAAGAAGCCGGGGGCAAAGTCGCCCGCCAGGATCCTCGGCCCGTACGCGCCCCACGACCATGAGTTGGCGCCGCCGCCCGCAAGCGCGGCGTGGGTCTTCTCGAGGTCGAGCCCGGCGGCTTTGGCGTACTGCAGCGCCTCGATCAGACCGAGCATCGTGCCCGCGATGCCGATCTGGTTGGCCATCTTGGTGTGCTGTCCCGCGCCGGGGCCGCCCATGTGCGAGTACGTCTTGCCCATCACCTCGAAGAGCGGCAGCGCGCGCTCGAATCCGGCCCGATCGCCGCCCGCCATGATGGTGAGCGTGGCGTTGCGCGCGCCCACATCGCCCCCTGAGACCGGCGCATCGAGCGCGATGAGGCCGCGGGAGGCCGCCGCCTGCGCGATGCGCACGGCGAGCGTGGGCGTGGACGTGGTCATGTCGATCAGCAGTGCTCCGGCCGGAGCCTCATCCACGATGCCAGCAGGGCCGAGGTACACCTGCTCCACGTCGTGTGGGTAGCCGACGATCGTGATCGTGATGTCCGCACGGGCGGCGGCCGCGCCTGCGGACTCGGCCCACTCGGCGCCCTTGTCGAGAAGCGGCTCGGCCTTCACGCATGTGCGGTTGTGCACCACCAGCGGGAATCCCGCATCGAGCAGGTGACCGGCCATCGCCGCACCCATCACGCCGGTGCCGACGAATGCGACTGTGGGTCGTTCGGTCATGCGGATACCTCCTCGGACGGCTGCCATCGGAACCAGTATAGCGAGGCGGGGTGACCTGCTACGAGAGAGGCTTGCGCGGCCTCTCCAGCGACACACGCGTGTACGCGACGCGGAACCCGGCGCGCTGCTGGTTGCGCTCGGAGATGCCGCCCGGCGACGCCTCGATCACCGCGAGGTCGCACCCCGCTTCGCGCGCATACGCGAGCCGGTGCGCGAGGATCGCGGTCTGCACGCCGCGACCGCGCATGGCTGGCAGCGTGGAGTCGCCGTTGAACATCGCCACACTGTCTTTGATCACGAGCATCCCGGTACCGGCGGGCTCGCCGTCCAGATAGCCGATGAACGGCAAGGAATCCGTGCGAAGCGCGATGGCCCGGGCCAGGATGAGACCGGCCTCGTCGGCAGCATCGTCCATGAAGCCGCGCGCCTCGAGCGTGGCCCACAGCTCGCGCTCGGCTGCAGTGGATGCCAGACGCACCTCGGGCGTGCCATCCGCCGCGCCTGCAACCGAGCCGTCCCCTTCGGCCACGCCCGCACCGAGCGGCTGATACAGCACCGTCTCGAAGTCGGTGGCAACGAACCCGTACTCGGCAAGCCATCGCCTGAGCGAGGGGTCCGCGTAGGAGCACACGTCCACCTTCGCCGGCTCACCATGGTCCTCGAAGAACGCGATCAGCGCCGCGATCTCCTCTTGCTCTACAGGACCGTTCATGCCGAGGCCGAACGACCCGTTCACGATGTTGCCGGGGCTATACCAGTACGCCCCGCCGCCGCCCAAGCGAAACGTCGTCGCATCAGGGTAGATGCCGCTCGAGCGTGCCTCGGCCGCATACGCAGCAAGGTCATCCACGCCCATCCGCTCGATGCGGCGGGCGAGGCCGAGCGTCACCAACGGGAAGTCTGGCACAGCGATCACACCTCCGTCTGACTCGCGGGTGGATTGACGCCGCGAAGAACGAGCACCGACGCGACGATGAACAGACCTAGCGACGCCAGCGCCCACGTGCGGCCGAGTCCCATCACGTCGGCGATGAGCGCCCACACGAACGGGCCCAGCACCGTGGCGAACCGCCCGACGATCGCGTACAGGCCGAAGAACTCACCGAGTTTGTCAGCCGGTGAGAGCTGCGTCATGAGCACGCGGTCGGCAGCCCAGGCGCCGCCGATGCCCGCGCCCCCACCCACAGCCACGAGCCAACCGATCGCCTGAACCCCGCTTACCGCGGCGATCACCGCCGCCGCGAGGCCGACGATCTGCGAGCCGAGCGCTGCGAGCAACATGCGCTTCGAGCCGAAGCGGTCGGCAAGCCTCCCGGCGATGACCGCGCCCAGGCCCGCGCACACGATGCCCAGCAGGGCGAGACGGTCGGTCTGCGCGTCGGTGAAGCCAAGCTCCATCTTGGCGAAGATCGCGTTGAAGAGGAACACCGTGTTGATCGCGTCGGTATACAGGAATCGGCCGATCAGGAACCGCACCACGCCCTGATGCCCGGCCGCGCTCTTCCAGGCATCGACCATCGCGGTGAACACGCTCGTGACCGCGGGCGGCGCGCCGTCACGCGGGACGCGCGGACGCTCCCTGATCCACACGAACGCCGGCAGCGCGAACAGCAAGAATGCGACCGCGAGCGCGCGGAACACGGCCGCGTACCCGGCCCTCGGCAGCAGGTAGATGCCGATGCCCAGTGCGAGCGCCGAACCCGCATAGCCGATGGCCACGCCCAGCCCTGAGATGAGCCCCCGGGTGCGCTCGGTACTCACGTCGGGCAGGAGCGCGTCGTAGACGAGCGCCCCAAGATGGAAGCCGACGGTGCCGATGGCGTACAGCACGAGCGAGGGCACCACGCCCCAGGTGGCCAGGAGCGCCGTAGCCGCCACGCACACGATCGTGGAGCCGATCAGGTATGGCAGACGCCTGCCAGCGTGATCGGTGAGGGCGCCGATCCACGGGCCCAGGATGATGACCGCCACCATCGCGGGGATGATCGCGGCCGAGAGCATCCAATCGGAGCCCCCGCGTTCCTCGATCAGCCACAGGCCGAAGTACCGGCTCCCTACGCCGAGGGCGAAGGTGGTGTTGGCGAGGTCATAGAGCACCCAGGCGATAACGCTTCTGCGTGGAGGCGCCCACGCGGCCGTGCTGGTATCCTCGCCCATCGATCTCCCGTCGTCACGCTGTCGAGTGGCAGTGTAGCGCACGTGGTGAGCGTGACAGCGATACGGATCCAAGCGCATGCACACCTTCTGGCACCCCTGGGAACATACTGCTCAGAGCACCGTCGAAGGGAGTCCACATGGAAGCGATCGACCAGTGGCGCGAGTCGCTGTCTGAAGGTGCACAGGTCGAAGCCGCAACTGCGGCAGCGGTCATCGGCGGCGGGCTGCTGGTAGGCGCACTCACGCTCACTCGCAGACGTCGGGGCTTCTTCGCCTGGGCGATTCCGGGCGCGATCCTCGGGCTGGGCGTGGTGCTGCTCGCGAACGTGCTGCTCGACCAGCGCAGCGAGCGTATCGAGGAGGCCGAGGAGCGTATAACCGAGGAGCTCGCCTCACTCGACCCTATCGCACGCGCTCAGGTGCTGAAGTCGGTGGGCGAACAGCAGCTCGACGCGGTGTTCGGCTCGTAGCGCGGGACTTCGCACCCCTGGCGATGAGTACGAGGCAGGGCGCCCGGTGATGTGACATCGGGCGCCCTGCCCGTGGATCATGTCCCCATTCCCAGACCACACCCACGGATGCTTCCCACCGGATCGTCGGCAACGATCTCGATTGCTGACTCCAGCGCCGTCAACGTCTTCGCAAGCACCACGAGATCACGCCCATCCAGATCAGGCTGCGCGGCACGCACCCGGATCTCCGCCACGATGGCGGCGTGTGCCTCCAGAAGCGTGTCCACCGAGTCCGGCGGCTCCAGCCCTATCGCATCGATACCTACGGCTATTCCATCCGACCCCGCCCGCTCCATTCTCCTCTCCGCACGACAACCATTCTCATCCTGCATCGGGTACACCCCCTGGTGTCCGCGGCGTCTCCGCCGCACTGCTCCTGTGCCCCTGGGCAGACCCTAGCAGGCGGGTCTGACATCGTTCGGGCAAGAAGCCGCGCAGGGTCGGGTTGGGTTGGGTTGGGCGTCGCTCCGGGGTGCCGAGCGACGCCTCCGCAGGCGCGGTCTGTGCGCCGAGGACAGCGAACGAGGCGCTCCGGGGCGACGCGCATAGTCCGCGAGAAAGGCGCCTTGAGCTTGGGTTGCACGGGCACCGCTCCGGAGTGCCGAGCGACGCCTCCGCAGGCGCGGTCTGTGCGCCGAGGACAGCGAGCGAGGCATCCCCGAAGCGGTGCCCTACGGCATTACCCGAGCATCCGCCTCAAGACCTCGTTCACCACGGCCGGATTGCCCTGGCCACGCATCTCACGCATGACCTGGCCGACGAAGAAGCCGATCACCGACGTCTTGCCGGCACGGTAGCTCTCCACCTCGGCAGGGTTTGCCTCAAGCACCGCGGCCACGGCAGCCTCGATGGCGCCGGTGTCCGAGACCTGCTTCATCCCTCGTGCTTCCACGATCGCGCCGGGGGCGTCTCCGGTCTCAGCTGCCTCGGCAAAGACCTGCTTGGCCTGCTTGCCGCTGATGGTCCCGTCCTCGACGAGTCCGATCAGCTCGGCCAGCATCGCGGGCGTCACACGGGCATCGCCGATAGCGATTCCCTCGGCGTTCAACAATGCCGCCAGGTCGCCGAGCATCCAGTTGGCGGCCTGCTTGGCGCGATCGGCGCCGGTGATCTCCACGGTCGCGTCGAAGTAGCGACCGGTCTCGGAGTCCGCGGCGAGCATCGCCGCGTCGGCCTTCGGCAACGCGTACTCCGCGATGTAGCGGTCGCGGCGCGCGTCGGGAAGCTCCGGCAGCTGCGCCGCGAGCGACGCGATCCACTCGGGCTCGAAGCTGAACGGCACCATGTCGGGCTCAGGGAAGTACCGGTAGTCGTGCGCCTCTTCCTTGCTGCGTAGACCGCTCGTGCGGCGCGCTGTGGCGTCCCAGTGACGCGTCTCCTGCACCACGGCCTCCCCTGCATCCAGCAGGTCGGCCTGGCGCACGATCTCGTAGGCGAGCGCGTCGTGGAGCGCCTTGAACGAGTTCATGTTCTTGATCTCGGTCTTCGTGCCGAACTCGACCTGACCACGCGCACGGATCGACACGTTGCCGTCCACGCGCATGGAGCCCTCCTCCATGCTGCAGTCGCTCACGCCAAGCACAAGCCAGATGCTGCGCAGCTTCTGGGCAAAGCGCCGTGCCTCCTCAGGCGTGCGGATGTCCGGCTCGCTCACGAGCTCCATGAGCGGCGTGCCCGCGCGGTTGAAGTCCACCAGGGAGTGCGTGGCACCCGCGATACGGCCTTCCGAGCCGCCTACGTGCACCATCTTGCCCGTATCCTCTTCGAGATGGATGCGCGTGATGCCGATCGGCACCCGGTAGCCACCGTCCTCGACCACAGGCACAGGACCGTCGGCCACCACATCGCCGTCCAGGTCGAGACGCTCGGCCACACCGGGTCCGTCGACCTCCACATCGACCATACCGTTGCTGCAAAACGGCAGGTCGTACTGGGAGATCTGGTAGTCCTTGGGCATGTCGGGGTAGAAGTACTGCTTGCGATGGAACTGACTCCACAGCGCGATGTCGCAGTCGGTCGCCAGGCCCGCGAGCACGGTCCACTCGATGGCGGCCTCGTTGGGGACCGGCAGTGCGCCGGGCATGCCGAGGCACACGGGGCACACCCGCGTGTTGGGCTCGCCGCCGAAGGCGACCGGGCATCCGCAGAACATCTTGGTGTTCGCAGCGGTGATCTCGGTATGGATCTCGAGGCCGATGACGGCCTCGTAGCGTTCGAGCACGTCGAGCAGACGGTCCTTGCCCAAGGCGGAGCTCCCCTCATGGGTACCGGGTGGTGTGCAGGCTCCGATTCTACCCGAGCGGGGCCGGTGCGCGCAGCGGGGCGGCCAGATCGCGCCCGGCAGTTCATCGAATCCACATTGGGGCGACCCGATGGTCGCCCCAATGGGATCACCGCATCGGAACGCTTACGGCAGCAGCGCCCGCGCCGCCGAGCGCACGCCGAGCGAGAGCACGCCGTCACCGCCGAGATAGCGGAGCTCGTAGATCATCTCCCGGTTAGCCGAAAGCGCGGCGGCAGCCGCCGGGGAGAGCGTCGCGCCAGACGTGAGCAGGAGCACGCTGCAGTCGCTGCCCTGCAGCACGCCTCCGGCGAGCGCATCGGGGAAGTTCGTTCCCACCGCCAGCGCAGGCCTCGACCAGAGCATGCCCATACCGTCGAACGCCTCGTTGGCGAGCTTTGCGGCGGTGTCGTACCTGTTCGCCCCGCCAACGCGTGAGAACTCGATGAACGTCGCGTCAAGTTCTGTCTCCACCGCCGCGCTCACGGCTCCGGTGCCGCCGATGACGTAGCCGTGTGTGGCCCCGTTGACCCCCATTTTGGTCTTGGTCGATGGCGTGAGCGCGGCCGTCTGGGTGAGGTAGATCGGCCACCCGTTCGCCGCCGCGATCGGTGCCGCGGCAAGCGCATCCGGGAAGTCGGCGCCCGTGCACACGAACGCGGTGCCGTCGTACCCACTGCCCGCGATCGAAACGACCCGTTCCGCGATCTTGTTGGCGGTCTCGTAGCGGTTGAGACCGCCGAGACGCTCGGCGGCGCCCAGCGGGGTCAGCGCCTTAGCAGCATTCAGCACATCGTCACTGACCGCGCCAGTCCCGCCGAGGACGTAGACGCCTTTCACTTTGAGCCGGTCGAGCTCGGCTGCGACGCTCGCGGGCAGGACATCGTGCGGGGTGAGCAGCAGCGGCCCGCCCAGCACGCCGGCAAGCGCGGCGCCGCCGAGTGCGTCCGGCCAGTTCTCGCCGGTGGTCAGCACCGCCACATCAGCGCCGTTGGGGTACGCCTTCTTCGACGCCTCGATCGCCGTGAGGTAGCGGTTCGTACCCTCCACCTCGGCCTCGGTCGTGGGAACGTTCACCTTCCACCGGTCGATCTCCTGGTGGGCGGGATCGGCAACGTACAGCATCCGGTCGGATCCCACACCGAGACCAAAGGGCGAGCCGATGGTCACAGCGTCGCCAAAGGCCGTGATGAGGTCGCTGTTCGGGCCCCTCAGTTGCACGCGCGCAGCGCCGTACTCGGCGATGAACACCGTGCCAGCCGGATCGACGTCCACATCCAGCGGCCCGCTATACGGATACGGATCCATCGCCGCCCAGTAGCCGCCGACCCCATCCGGCCGCAGGAAACGGATCGTGCCGATGTTGCCCGCATCATGCGCACCCACGTACACGATACCGTCCTGGCTGAGGCCTACCCCGAACGGCAGCAGCCCAGCGGCGAGCGGGACCGCGCCGATCACATCCCCCTGTTTCGACCTGATTTCCACACCATTCTCGCTGGCGATGTACATCGTGCCGTCCAGGGCAACATCCACGTCCTGCCCGTGGATGATCGGATCGGTGATGGCCGCACCTATCCGGCGGTCGTAGCCGTAGAGCCCGCTCATCAGGATATCCACCACGGGGTTCTGCTCGGTCGTCACATACAGCCTGCCCCACCGGTCGGTGGAGATCGAGTGCGGGAGGCTGACCTGCTCGGCCTCGGCGCCGGGGTTCTCGTACGCGCGGATGAACTGCCCCGTCGCGCTGAACATCTGGATGCGATGGTCGTACGGGGGCGCGCCGTAGTTGAGTCCCGCAACGGCGTAGATGTTGCCGAACTTGTCAGCGGCAACGTCCGCGGGCCCGATCTCGAACTGCCCGTCCCCGGTTCCCGGGCCCCCGATCGACGTCATCGGCGTGAGCGTCACCGCCGCCACCGCGCGGGCTGGCATCACACCAAGAACCAGCGCCAGAGCCACGCACACCACGAACAACGACCGCATCGACCATCGCATGGTGCCCCCCAACCGATCGCGTCCGCCCACGCGGACGAATCCGCTATCGGGAGGAATGTACCCCACGCAAGACACCGTCCGGCGGCCTCGCCCGCAGGTTCTGACAAGCGGCCTATGGCGGCGACCATTTAGCGGGCAAGCGCCCTGACGAGCGGCGGGGTCGTGTCGAATCCGAGTGCGGCTTCATACGCGGCAGCGGCCCTGAACACGGTGGTCTCGGCGAAGTAGTCACCGATGATCTGCAGGCCCATCGGCATGCCGGTCGACGAGCACAGCCCGCTCGGCACGCTCATCGCGCAGTTGCCCGCAAGGTTCACCGGGATCGTGTAGAAGTCGTTCAGGTACATCGTGAACGGGTCCGACTTCTCGCCGAAGCGGAACGCCGGCTCAGGCGTTGTCGGCGTGAGCACCACGTCGAACCGCTCGAACGCGGACCGGAAGTCTTCGATGATGCGGGTCCGCGCCTTCTGGGCCTGGCCGTAGTAGGCGTCGTAGTAGCCGGCCGACAGCGCGTACGTGCCGAGCATGATGCGGCGGATCGTCTCGGGGCCGAACCCTTCGGCGCGCGAGCGCATGTAGAGGTCGAGCACGTCCTCGGCATCGTCCGCGCGATGGCCGTACCGGATGCCGTCGAAGCGCGCGAGGTTCGACGACGCCTCGGCGGGGCCGATGATGTAGTACGCCGAAAGTCCGTGCCGCGCGCTCGGCAAGGCGACCTCTCCCACCTCGGCGCCAAGCGATGCGAACACCTCGGCCGCGTCGAGCACGCTCTGCTTGACCTCGGCGGCACATCCCTCGACCTCGAGGATGTCCGTGGCGAGGCCCACCCTGAGACCGCGGACCCCGCCTTCGACCGCGGCCGTATACGCCTCGACCGCCTCCGTGGCCGAGGTCGCGTCGCGCGGGTCCTCGCCTGCGATCGCCTCGAGCAGGAGCGCCGAGTCGTCCACGTTCTTGGTGAAGGGGCCGATCTGGTCGAGCGAGGAGCCGAACGCGATCACGCCGTAGCGGCTCACGCGCCCGTACGTGGGCTTCATGCCCACGGTGCCGGTGAGCGCCGCGGGCTGACGTATCGAGCCGCCGGTGTCGCTGCCGAGCGAGACGCTCACCATGCCCGCGGCAACGGCTGCGGCGCTGCCGCCGCTCGAGCCGCCGGGCACGCGCTCGAGGTCCCACGGGTTGCGGGTTGGGCCGAACGCAGAGTTCTCGGTAGATGATCCGAAGGCGAACTCGTCCATGTTGAGTTTGCCGATGGGCAGTGCGCCGGCGTCGAGCATACGCCGGACGGCGGTGCAGTCGTAGACGCTCTCGTAGTTCTCGAGCATGCGGCTGGAGCACGTGGTACGCGTGCCGAGGAGGTTCATGTTGTCCTTGATGCCCGCGGGCACGCCCGCAAGCGGCGGCAGCTCGTCGCCCGCCGCACGGGCGGCGTCCACCCTGTCAGCCGCCGCGTACGCGAGCTCCGGCATGAGCTGGAGGAAGGCGTGCACCTCGCCGTCGAGCGCGTCGATGCGCGCGTACGCGGCGTCGGCGGCCTCGCGTGCCGAGAAGTCGCCGCGTGCGATGCCGTCACGGACCTGGCGCGCCGAGAGCGCTGAGAGATCGAGCGCCGTCATGACGCATCCCCTCCGCCCGTGATAGCGGGCACCACGAACGCGGTGCCGTCGGTGTCAGGCGCGTTACGCAGGGCGTCCTCGCGCGACAGGCCCGGCACGACCACGTCGGCGCGCGTGCGGTTCGTCATCGCGAGCGGATGTGCGGTGGGCTGCACGCCCTCGAGGTCGAGGTGCTGGAGCTCGTCGATGTGGCCGAGCAAGGCGCCCAGCTCAGCAGTGAGCGCGCCTACCTGCTCATCGGTGAGCGCGAGCCGGGCGAGCATCGCAACGTGACGGACGTCAGCTTCAGTGATGGCCATGCGGGGCGCCTCCAGGGCACGGGAACGGTGCGGCAGAGCCCAATGATACCCGAGAGCGTGGGCCTGCGAACCGTCTTCGGGATGATCGGCGGCACCGCGTCACACGGTCGGCACGCTCGCCAGGAAGGCCGCCACCACGGTGATGGCGTTGTAGAGAGCGTGGAGCGCGATCGGGGGCCAGAGGCTGTCGCACCGCTCGGCAAGCCACCCAAGCGCAACGCCGAGGACGAACGTGGGCACGAGCAACCACCAACTCCGGTGGAACGCCGCGAAGAGCGCCGCCTGCACGATGATCGCCGGCCACACACCGAAGCGTGCGGCAAGCCCCTCCTGGAGCGCGCCGCGGAACACCAGCTCCTCCACGGTGGGGCCGATGACGACCACCATCAGCACCGCAAGCAGGAAGCCGGCCTCGCCACTGCCGAACAGCGCCGGGAGACTGGTGGTCGACTCAGGCAGCAGGCCGAGCTCGCGGGTGACGAACGTGTAGAGCGACGCGAGCAGGCGGGTCATCACCAGCCCGGCAACGACCAGTGCGGTGGACCGGGCAACCTGTCCGAACGAGTGCTGCTCATGCGCGATGCCAAGCGCTCG
The DNA here is from genome assembly GCA_022839745.1 of Actinomycetes bacterium. Lineage (GTDB taxonomy): Bacteria > Actinomycetota > Coriobacteriia > Anaerosomatales > Anaerosomataceae > Anaerosoma. The sequence goes on along the minus strand of JALHJB010000012.1, from coordinate 21,734 downwards.
GAGCGGCTCACCGCCGCGGCGCCGCACGAGCCACACGATCACCCCCACCTGCACGGCGTAGTAGAGCGCGAGCACCAGCACGCGCACCGTCAGCTGCGCCGAGGCGTCGAGCGACGTCACCCAGTCGGAGAGGGAGATGACCTCCTTCACCATGAACATCGAGAAGGTGACCGACAGCATGGCCGCCGCCTCGAGGAGCGACCACTGGAACCCGCCGCGTGCCCCGCCCTTGGGGGCGCGTCGTGGCGCCGCCGCCGCCACGGCCTTCGCGCTGCGCCTGCGTGGCGTGGCGCTCGCCGGCTGCATGGCACCGCTGCGCTTGCGCGGTGCGGGCTCCGGGCGGCCTGATGCCGCACGCCCCCGCGCACCTGCCGAACGCAGCACGATCGCGCGCCTCGGACATGCCTTCGCGCACGCGCCGCATGCGTCGCACCGCGACCAGTCCACCTGCAGATACGTACGGCCAACACGTACGGCACGGTGCGGGCACGCGGTCACGCACGCGCCGCAGCGATCGCACGCGCGCGGATTGATTGAAAGCGGCGGACCCTGCTTCATCGCGCACCGGCCGCCGTCGATCGGGACACGCTCACTGGCCGGTTCCTGGCGCCATGCCGGTCTCGAGCACGACCGCGAGGTCGTCCTCGGAGAGCACCGGCACACCGAACTCGAGCGCGGCGGTGTACTTGCTGCCGGGATCGGCACCCACCACCACGAAGCTTGTCTTCTTGCTCACGCTGCCGCTGACCTTTGCGCCGAGGGCCTTGAGCGCCTCGCTCGCCTCGGTGCGGCTGAAGCGCTCCAGCGCGCCGGTGAGCACCCACGTGGTGCCGGCGAGCGTCTGCTCCCGCTGCGGTCCGCGCGACTCATCGGCGGTCCGCACACCTGCGGCCTGCAGCCGGCGCACGATCGCCACGTTCTCCGGATTCTCCGCGAACGCGCGCACCGACTCGGCGATCTTGGGCCCCACCTGCTCGACCGCCGCCAGCTCTGCCGCCGACGCCTCGAGCAGCGCGTCGATCGAACCGAACGCGCGCGCGAGCGCCTCGGCCACCGTGGCACCCACGTGACGGATGCCGAGGCCGAAGAGCAGCCGCGCGAGCGGACGATCGGTGCTCGCCTCGATGCTCGTGAGCAGCTTGCGCGCCATGGTCTCGCCGAGCAGCACCGGCGAGCCGTCCTTCTTCACACGGCCGAGATCAAGCGTGGCGAGCTGGTCGAATGTGAGCGTGTAGTAGTCGGCCACATCATGGAGCAGTCCGGCCCCCACCAGCCGCCCGACGATCTCTGTCCCCATGCCCTCGATGTCGAGCGCGCCGCGCGACGCCCAGTGGTTGAGGCGCTCGAGGCGCTGCGCCGGGCACCCCGCGTTGGTGCAGCGCGGCACGACCTCGCCCTCCTCGCGCCAGACCTCGCTCCCGCAGCTCGGGCATGCCGCCGGCATGCGCCACTCGCGCTCGCTGCCGTCGCGCAGCCCCTCGACCGGCCCTACCACCTCCGGAATCACGTCGCCGGCCTTGCGCACGATGATCGTGTCGCCGATGCGCACGTCCTTGCGGCGGATCTCGTCCTCGTTGTGCAGCGTCGCACGCGCGATCGTGGAGCCAGCCACGAGCACCGGGTCGAACTCGGCGACCGGCGTGAGCGCGCCCGTACGGCCCACCTGCACGCGGATCTCGCGCAGGATGGTGGTCTTCTCCTCGGGCGGGAACTTGAACGCGATCGCCCACCGTGGCGCCTTGGAGGTGAAGCCGAGTTCCGCCTGGAGCGCGAAGGAGTCCACCTTCACGACAACGCCGTCGATCTCGTACGGCAGATCGCTCCGGCGCTCGATCGCCTGCTCGCAGAAAGAACGCACCGCGTCACGCGTGTCACAGCGCTCGATGTCGGGGTTCACCCGGAAGCCCGCCGCGCGCAGCCAACCGAGCGCCTCGCTCTGGCTGGTGATGCCGAGGGCGCCCGGCGCGACCACCTGGTACATGAACGTGGCAAGGTCGCGCGAGGCGGTCACCGCCGGGTCCTTCTGCCGCACGGCCCCGGCGGCCGCGTTGCGCGGGTTGGCGTACGGCGGGAGCCCGGCCTCGTCCTGCTCGGCGTTCAACCGCTCGAAGCTCGCCTTGGGCATGTAGACCTCGCCACGCACCTCCACACGCCATGGTTCATCAGGCGCGCCATCGCCGAAGAGCGAGCCCTGGACCCGCCCCGCCGGGAGCTCAGGCCGCTCCACCTGCAGGCGCAGCGGCACGTCCTTCACGGTGCGCACGTTGGCGGTCACGTCCTCACCGGTCTTGCCGTCGCCTCGCGTGGCCGCGCGCACGAGCACCGCGTCCTCATAGGTGAGCGCGAGCGAGCTGCCGTCGATCTTGAGCTCGCACATGTACGCCACGTCCCGACCGGCTGTCTCGCGCTCGACGCGCTCGAGCCACGCATCGAGCTCGCCGAGGTCCATGGCGTTGTCGAGCGAGTACATCCGCTCGGCGTGAGTGACCGGTGCGAACGCCTCAGCGGGAGGCGCTCCCACGCGCTGCGTGGGCGAATCAGGCGTGATGAGATCCGGGAACCCGGCCTCGATCGCCTCGAGTTCGCGCACCAGGGCGTCGTAGGCGGCATCGGAGATCTCCGGCGTGTCGAGCGCGTAGTAGCGCCATGCGTGACGCCGGATCTCGGCGCGCAGCTTCCCGGCGCGTGACGCGGCCTCCTCGCGCGATGCGGGGACCCGTGGTTCCTGCCCGGTCACGACCAGCTACTCCTCGCCCTTGAGCGTCTGCACGTGGACGTCGTTCACCGAGTAGATCACGGCCTCCGGCACGAAGCGGTTCATGCGCTCGGCTTCGTAGATCCATACGTCGGTGAGCGTCACTTTGAAGTAGATGCCGCCCGGCCCGTTCACGGGCTGCACGTCCACGCCGTTTGCGAGATACGCGCGCAGCTCGGTCTCGATGTAGTACGTGAAGACGCGCGCCGCGTCGCGGTACTCATTGTAGAGCGCCAGCCGGCGGTCCGCCTCGAACATATCCAGCTCGTCTATGCTGTCCATGCGCACCCCTTCCCTTTCCGTACGCGATGTCAGACCTGTGGGTTCACAGGCTCCAGTCGTATCTCCCCGAGCGCACCGATACGGTCACCGGCGATCACCACCGCTCCGGTCACTCCCGGCACTGCACACGCCCACTCGAGCGCCCGCTCGATATCGTCCGGACCGTGCACGCGGTTGCCGAGCGCCGTGGCCACCGCGTCGGCAAGAGCACCGTCGGGTGCCACCACCGTTGCGCTGTGCGCCGAGCCGAGGCTCACACTATGCCCTACTTTGCCCGAGGATGTGCAGATGGCGATAGGAAGCGTTGCGCCATCGACAGCAAGCGCGACCCTCCCTGAGAGCGGCGAGTCGCCTGCTACGAGCAGCACACGCCTCGCACGCGTGCCCATCATGAACGTGTCGCCGCCGTTCTCCACGATCACCTCGGCCGAGAGCGGCTCGAGCGCGCGGGCCACACGCTCGGCGATCGCTCCCGCCACGGCGGCCATCGGCCCCGTGCCCGCGGCTGCGCCAGCGCGGGCCATCGCGCCGACGACCTCGGGGGCGTCATCGTACACGTCCACCGGCACGTAGCTCTCGAGGAAGCGGGGGTGTGCGGCAACGTAGTGCTCGAGCCCGGCGCGCACCGCATCCACGGCCGCCAGGGCCTCCGCGGAGAGGTCACGCAGCGCGCCGATCTGCAGGTCGGTCTCGCCGCGCACCACCGTAAACGAGACGAGCGCGCCGGCGCTGCTGACCTGGCGATATGTCCGAGGCTCCCATACCATTGGTTCATGGTAGCAGGCACCGGGGCATACTCTCAGAGGGGAATAGCGGAACACAACGGAGGGGCGGCCATGCGCGAGATCCTCGAGCTGTGCGTGAAGATGGACCGGCTTGCCGACGACCTCTACCAGACGCTCGCCCGCGACTGCCGCGAGCCCGAACTCGCCGCGCTGTTCGCGCGTCTTGCCAAGGACGAGGCTGAGCACACCGGATGGTGGAAGGGTCTCCTCGCCGCGTGGGACCGCGGGCTGCTACCGGAACTCGTCAACGATACTGCGGGGCTCGTAGAACGACTGTCAGGGCTGTACGCCGAGTTCCAGACGATCGAGTTCGATACCCTCGGCACCCTGAGCGTCGAGCAGATGCTCGCGCTTGCGGCACGCGTCGAGTTCTTCATGATCGACCCCGTGTTCAGCGAGCTCATCGAGCTCACGGAACCGGCGCATGCGGGGAAGCGACACGCGGCCTATCAGGTACATGTGCAGCGGCTCGTGACAGAGATCTCGGGCAGGTATCCAGAGGACTCGCTTGCGGGGCTGCTGGCGACGAGTCTCACTCGCGCGTGGAGCGACACCATGCGCCTCTCGGCCTACGCGACGCACGACCCCCTGACCGGCCTCTACAACCGCCGCGCGCTCCAGACACACCTGCCCCAGTGGGCAGCGTGGTCGGCGCGGTACGGTCATCCGCTCACCGTGCTGCTCGTGGACATCGACTTCTTCAAGGACGTGAACGACCGGTTCGGGCATGCCACAGGCGACCGGGCGCTTCGCGAGATCGCGACAGCGATGGACGAAGGGGTGCGTGCCTCGGACCTCGTGATCCGCTACGGAGGCGACGAGTTCGCAGTGATCGCGCCCGAGACAGGCCTCGCGGAGTACGGCGAGCTGTGCACGCGTGTCCTCGACGCGGTGCGAGCAGTCACCCTCGACACGGACGGCGATGAGACGCTCCGGTTCACCGTGAGCATCGGGGGCGCCGTGACGCACGATGCCGCTGGCTCCCCGCCGCAGCGCCTCGAGTCGCTGCTTGCGGCGGCCGACCAGTCGCTGTATTCGGCGAAGCAGACGGGCCGCGACCGGGCAGGGACGCCGATCGCACTCAGCGCCTCCTGAGCGGCACGCCGATCCGGCCGCCCTCAGCCGAGCAGTTCCGCCGCGTGGTAGCTGGAGCGCACGAACGGCGCGCTCGCAACGCCGGAGAACCCGAGCCGCCGACCGACGCGCGCCAGCTCCGCGAACTCGTCCGGCTCGACGAACGCGGCCACCGGCAGATGCGCGGCGCTCGGACGCAGGTACTGGCCGAGCGTGAGCAGCTCCACCCCCGCTTCACGCAGATCGCGCATGGCCTCGACGACCTCGTCGTGCGTTTCGCCGAGCCCCAGCATGAGTCCCGACTTCGTGGGCATCCCTGGTGCGCGCTCGCCGGCACGCGCCAGGACCGCGAGGCTGCGCCGGTAGTCGGCTCCGGGACGGACCGTCTTGTACAGCCGCGGCACCGTCTCCACGTTGTGGTTGAAGACGTCCGGCCGGGCATCGGCCACCGCGTCGACCGACGCTCCCCTGCCGCCGAAGTCGCTCACCAGCACCTCCACGGCGACGTCCGGCGTGCGGGCACGCACGGCTTCGATCGTGGCGACCACATGGGCGGCCGCGCCATCGTCGAGATCGTCACGCGTCACCATCGTGACGACCGCGTGCCGCAACCCCATCGCCTCGACAGCCTCGGCCACGCGATCGGGCTCTCCGGGATCGAGCGGCACCGGGCGGCCCGACTCCACAGCGCAGAAGCGGCACCCGCGGGTGCACACATCGCCCGCTATCAGGAATGTCGCGGTCCCGCTGGCGTAGCACTCGCCGCGGTTGGGGCACCTGGCCTCCCGGCAGACCGTGGAGAGCTCGAGCCTGTCGAGAAGTCCCTCCACCGCAGCGTACTCGCCGCCGTGCGCGATCGGGCGCCGGAGCCATGCGGGCAGCCGGCGCGCGTTCGTCCCGTGATCGTACGCCACGCTAGCAGCCGCACTTCTGCGCCGCGTCGGCACACGCCATGCGGATCACCTCGGACACCGTGGGGTGCGCGTGCACCGTCTCGGCAAGCTGGCGCACCGTGAGGTCGTGGCGCATGGCGACCGCGACCTCGTGGATGGTCTCGACCGCGTGCGGCCCCACGATCTGGCAGCCCACGATGCGGCCGGTCCCCTTCTCGGCCACCAGCTGTACGAAGCCGTCGCTCTCGCCCTCGCCGAGCGCCTTGCCGTTTGCGGCGAACTTCGCCACCGCCTGCACGACGTCGATGCCGCGCTCCTTGGCCGAGTCACGCCCGCTGCCTACCACGGCGACCTCGGGGAAGGTGTACACGCACGCGGGGATGCAGTCGTAGCGCACGGTCTCCAGGTGGATCTCGGCACCCACGGTGCGAAGCTCGGCGACCGCGTTGCGCGCCGCCACCACCCCTTCCTCCTCGGCCACGTGCGCGAGCATCATGCCGCCGATGAGGTCTCCCACAGCATATACGCCCTCGAGCGAGGTGCGGAGGTGCTCATCGACTCTCACCGCACGGCGGTCGAACTCCACGCCGGCTTCCTCGAAACCGAAGCCCGCCGAGTTGGGAACGCGACCCACGGCGCTCATCACGATGTCGCTCTCGAGCACGGCGCCGCTCCTGAGCGTGGAGCGCATACGGCCGTCCACGCGCTCGACCGCCTCCACGGCGTCGCCGAGGTGGAACGCGACGCCCATCTCCTCGAGCGACGCCTGCGTCTGCTTCACGACGCGCTTGTCGTTGCCGGGCAGCACCTGGTCCATGAGCTCGACCACGGTCACCACGCTGCCGAAGGCTGCGTACGCGCACGCGAACTCCAGGCCGATCACGCCGCCGCCGATGATCACGATGTCCTTGGGCATATCGGTGAGCGTGACCGCGTCGTCGCTCGTCCACACGCCCTCGAGGTCGTGGTCGATGTTCGGGAGGCGGAACACATCGGAGCCGGTGGCGAGAATCACCGCATCGCCTTCGACGCTTTCGGTCGAGCCGTCCGCGAGCCGCACCTCCACGCGGTCCCGGGCGGCCAGGCGGCCCTCGCCTTCAAGCACACGCACCTTGAGTCGGCGGGCGCTCGCCTCGACCTGCCCCACGAGCTCATCGACCACGCCCTCCTTGCGCGCACGGAGCGCCGCGACGTCGACCGTAGCGACGCTCGCCGCGAGCCCGAAAGCCGCGGCATCACGCGTGTCAGCCACGATGTGCGCCGAGCGCAGGATCGTCTTGGTGGGGATGCACCCCCAGTTCAGGCAGGTCCCGCCAAGGCGGGAGCGCTCGATGAGCGTGACCTCGGCACCGAGGCGGGCCGCCTCGAACGCCGCTCCGTAGCCGCCAGGACCGCCACCAAGCACGACGATATGCATCGTCAGCCTCCCCGTATTCGTGTGTGCCGAGCGCTGCGCGTCACGCCTGCGGACGGAACTCCGTCTCGGTCACGACTTCCGACTTGATCATGCTCACAAGCGCGGTGAGGGCCTCGATCACGTTCGGCCTGATGTCGCCGCCCACGAGCACGTACATGATGTCATCGCCGACTTCAAGATGACCCTCATTGATCCAGGCACGCACGATCGACACGCCCTGCATCAGGCGGGCGGTGGTCAGCAGTTCCTCGAGCCGCTCGCGATCGACGGCGAGGTCCATGCCGATGACCGGACGTCCGTCACGTGAGTAGGAGCGGACGACGCCGTTATGGCAGAGGTACATCCCCACGTCAGCGGCGCTTGCCTCGCGCTTCGCCTCCGCGAGCCAGACATCAAGACTGGGACCGACCGGTTCGCTCATCGCGGGCCGCCTTTCGCCGTTGCAGGTTGCTATGCGGGGATGATAGCACGCGCCGGTGCGGCCTCAGCGGCCGCCCTGGTTCGGCTCGCAGGCCGCCGGGATCGCGTGCCGGAACGTTGCCGCCTCGCAGGTGAGGAACTTGTCGAGCGCCAACCCCGCGTAGCGCATCACAGGCTCGACCGACTCGCGGCTCACCACCACCGCGAACAGCACCGCCCAGGTCGACAGGTGCTCCACAAAGAATCTCCGGGCGCGTACGACAGCGGTGGCGTCGCCAGCCACGGCCATCCTGAGGCAGTGCGCCATGTACGACAGCTCGGTGGCGATGTCGCCAGGGCCTCGCTCCAGCCCGCCGATCGCGGGAGCGGTGAACCGGCCCTCCTGATAGCACGACTCAAGGGCGCCGAGGGCGCCCCCGGGACTCTCGGCAACATAGGTCGCCTCATCGGGAGAAAGCACGTTGCGGAAGGGGTCGAATTCGCCCTGTCCGCCGTACAGCCTCTCACGTTCACGCACGAACGCCTCGCGGCCCTCCTGGCAGCGGATGGCCACATCGGCAGCTTCGAACGCCTCGCGTACGGTCTCTTCGTCGACATTCCGGGTGACCCTGCATGAGCGCATCGACGACCGCAGCCGGCGAAGCGCGACCGCGACCTCCGTGATATCGCCTCTATACAGGCGAGCAAGCGCCTCGTAAGAGGCTGTACGGTCATCGATGAAACACGTGCACGTGCCCCCATCGTGGCCGCATGTCTGCATCGCGAACTCGACCGAGGCGGCGTCCACGGTGCCCGTTGCTTCCGCAACGTGCTCCGCTGCCTGCGCGGCCATCGCCTGCTCCCAGTCGTGCTCCTCCAGACCGGTTCGCAGTCCCGCCGCAAGCGTGTTCGGGAGTCCGACAGCCACCATGTCGTGCACAACCGCTTCGACGTCGTACGGGACACGATGGATCACGGTGCTCAACCACACGTCGGTGGCTCCCACCCTCCGGCATGCGGTGTCGGCCGACGCCAACGCGAGCACCTCCTCGTGGCCGCCGAAGACGAGCTCGACCCAGGCCGCCCGGGGGTCGCCATCGCGCGGCCGCCCCACCGATCCCGCGTTCACCCAGTGCAAGAAGCGATCAGTCGTGACGATCGAACGGTGGAACGGAGCGTGCACGTGCCCGCAGCACACCACATCCGCGTCGGCCCCGTCGATGTGGGCCGCAAGCACGCCAGGCTCGGCGTCGACCTCCACGATCTCGTTCACCCGGCGGGGCGAACCATGCACAAGCAGCACCCGCACGCCATTGATATCCAGCCTGATCTCGGGTGAGAGGGCACACAGCAATGCCGCGTCCTCGGGCCCGACCGACGCGACCGTGTAGGCATACGACTCCGCCCCGTCGAGCGTCTCCTGTGGTGACGCGTACCGCGTCCCCGGTGTGGCGTGATGCTCGCAGATCGCCCGGTCGTAGTTGCCCTGCACCACGGGGTGGCCGAGCTCCCGCACCCGGGCGATGACTTCGAGCGGACGCGGCCCGTACCCCACGAGGTCGCCCAGGCAGTATCTCTCGGACAGGCCCTGCGCATCCATGTCTTCGAGCACCGCGTCGAGCGCGAGGATGTTCGAGTGGATGTCACTATAGAGGGCGATCCGCCGCATCAGGAGCTCCTACCCCGTGAGGATCCTGCCTACCGCTGCGTCCAGACCGAGCGGCATCACGTGCACGCCGTCGGCGATATCCCGTATGTCGCGCACTTGCTCGGTGGCGAGTGCGATGGCTTCCTCGGCCGGATCCTCTGCGCGACGGATCCGCTCGGCGATGTGATCAGGCACCATGAGCCCCGCGAGGTGTTCGTTCACGAACGTGACCACACGCGGGCTCCTGATCACGAGCACCCCCGCGATCACCTTGGCGCCCATCGGCCGCACCGCGTCAACGGCACGCTGGAGCTTGTCCATGTCGAAGATCGCCTGCGTCTGGAAGAACCGCACGCCCGCCGCGATCTTCTGCTCGATACGCGAGAGTTGCACGTCCCACGGCTCCGCTTCCGGGAACATCGCCGCGCCGATGTAGAAGCCGGTGGCGCCCTTGAGCTCACGACCCATCATGTCGCGGCCCTCGTTCATGGTGCGGGCGATCCCCGCCAGCTGTGTGGAGTCGAGATCGAACACGCCCTTGGCGTGCGGGTGGTCTCCCGCGCGCGGATCGTCGCCGGTCACCATGAGCACGTTCTCCAGGCCGAGCGACCAGGCGGCAAGCAGGTCCGACTGCAGCGCCAGACGGTTCCTGTCGCGGCACGTCTGCTGGAAGATAGGCTCGATGCCGCGGTCCAGGATCGCTCGCGAGGCAGCGAGGCTGGAAAGATGCAGCGTCGCGCCCTGGTTGTCGGTCACGTTGAGCGCGTGACAGTACGGCGCGAGCAGATCGACAGACGCGTGCATCCCCGAGAGATCGGTGCCCCGCGGCGGGGCGACCTCGCCGGTCACCACGAACTCGCCAGCGTCGAAGAGCTCCTTCAGACGGCTCATCGGGTGCCCTTCCGGCCCGGCGGCCCTTCACTCGATGGCTTCTGCCGCGCTGTCACGCGGTCGCGGATGTTCACGCTTCCGGGCTTGAGCGCCGTGGAGAAGTCCTTCGGCGCGAGCGTTCCGGCGCCTGCGCGCCCCTGCTCGGTGAGCCGCCGCCTGATGCGCACGTGAGTGCACTCACGATCGCTGAGCACCTCGCACATGCCGTCCCACATGCCGCCACACGGACCGTTCAGCAGGCCCTTCGGACAGGTCGTGACCGGACAGATGCCAGCGGTCTCGCCAAGCACGCAGTCCCCACACGTCTGACAGCGCTCCTCGAACACCCCGTTTCGCACCACCGTGCCGAGGAAGAGCGACTCCAGCCCCGGGAACACCGGCTTGCCGATAGCCTCGGCGGTGGTCTGCACGCCGGCGCCGCAGGCGAGAACGAGCACAGCGTCGGCACTGTCGATCTCCTCGCGATGCTTGCGCGCGTCGAGCTTGGTCCCGTTGAGATGGCACGTCACGTCACCGACGGTCCAGCCTGTCACGGTGTACCCTTCAGCTGCGAGCTGCGCGGCGGTGGCTTCGAGCTCCTTCTCGCCGCCGGTGTGCGCAACGGTCGCGCACTGTCCGCAGCCCATGAGGAACACACGCCGCGCGCCCACGCTCTCGAGATTGCCTGTTATGCGCGCCCAGTCGCGCGGCTTGGTGATGATCATGCGTTCCCCTTGCGTGTTGCGACCGCGCCGCGTACGGCACGAACGCAGCCGGGCGCGTCCTCAGAATACCCCGCACCGAGTCCGGACGCGAAATCGGACGTGACAACAGCGCCACCGACGAACACCGCCACATCGGCCTGCTCGCGGATCGCCGCCACAGCACGCTCCATGTTCGGGAGCGTGGTGGTCATGAGCGCCGACAGGCACACCGCGTCGGCGTCGCGTGCCGCTTCCACGAACCGCTCGGCCGACACATCGACGCCGAGGTCCTCCACCAGGAAGCCCTGGCTCTCGAGCATGCTCACGCAGATGTCCTTGCCGATCGAATGGATGTCGCCCTTCACGGTGCCGAAGACGACCCTGCCCTCGTTCGCGTCGCTGCCCTCCGGCAGGTGCGATTTCGCGCGCTCGACCGCGGCCTTCATCGCGTCAGCCGCCGCGATCAGCTGCGGCAGGAACACCTCGCCGCGCCCGTAGGCGTCACCCAGCCGCTGGATGGCGGGCGTGAGCACCTCGGCGATCACCGCTTGCGGGGCCATGCCACGCGCTATAAGCGCGTCCACGAGCTCAGGAGCCGAGTCGGCATCGCCGCGCTCCACCGCCATGCCGAGGCGCGTCACGTCGTCACCCGCGGGCACCGGTGCATCCGGCGTGGGTGCCGCCTCGCGTGAGGCGATGCGCGCGATCCAGCGCTCCGCCCGCGGATCCCGTCCCAGCAGCACCGCTGTCGCGGCCTCGGCCGTGGCCCCGTCGAGGGTGACCGTCTCCGAGGGGTTCACGATGCCGGCGGTCAGCCCGGCTTCGATCGCAAGCTCGAGGAACCGCGCGTTGAGCTCGGGCCTGCCGGGCAGGCCGTGGCTCACGTTGCTCACACCCGCGATGGTGGCAAGACCCACCTCACGCGAGACCGCGGCGATGGCGTCCAGGGTGGCCGAAGCGCCGTCGTCCTGCGTTGCCGCGGCAAGCACCAGGGTGTCGGCCACGAGGTCATCGTCGGCGAGGCCCGCCTCGTGCGCGGCGGCCCGCACACGCTCCACGACGGCCACACGTGCGGCCGCTTCGTGGGGGATGCCGCTATCGTCGAGCGCCAGCACAACCGTGGCGGCACCGTAGCGGGACAGGAGCGGCAGCACCGCCTCGATCGATGCCGCCTCGCCGCTCACGCTGTTCACCAGTGCGCGGCCAGGGTAGATGCGGAGCGCCGCCTCCAGGGCGACCGGGTCGGTGGTATCGAGCACCAGCGGTTGATCGACGAGCCCGGAGAGCGCGAGCACGGCCTTGGGCAGCATCACCCGCTGATCCACTCCGGCCGCACCCACGTTCACGTCGAGCAGGTCGGCGCCCGCGTCGGCCTGCTCGATCGCGTACTCGCGCACCACGTCGAGCTTGCCGGCGCGTAGACTCTCGGCAAGACGCTTCTTGCCGGTGGGGTTGATGCGCTCGCCGACACGCACGAACGAGCCGCTCCCGATGTGGACCACGCCGCGCGGGCCCGCCACACGGACACCCGCAGGCGGCGCGGGACGGTCGACAGGCGTGCGGTCGGCTATATAGCCGGCGATCGCGCCGGTGAAGGCGGGCGTGGAGCCACAGCAGGACCCGATCAGGCTCGCACCGGCATCGACGAACCGCTCCGCGTACTGGCCCATCTCCTCGGCGGTGCCGGGGAACACCGTGACACCGTCCACGAGTCTCGGCAGTCCGGCGTTGGGACGGACGATGACGGGGAGCGACGTCGCGCGCGCCATCCGCTCCACGAGCGGCAGCATCTGCTCCGGGCCAAGTCCGCAGTTGAGCCCGACGGCACTGGCGCCGGCAGCCTCCAGGATGACCGCTGCCGTCTCCGGCTCGGTGCCCGAGAGGTCCATGCGGCCGCTCAGGCCAAAGGTGCACGTGACGAAGATGGGCAGATCGGTGACCGAGCGTGCCGCCAGCACCGCGCACCGCGCTTCGGCGATGTCGGTCATGGTGGCGATGTTGATCGCGTCGGGGTGCTCGAGCACGAGCGCGGCGGTCTGCTCGGCAAAGGCGTCGAAGAGCTCGTCGAAGCCGGCCGTGCCGAGCGGCTGAAGCACGTGCCCGGTGGGGCCCAGCTCAGCGAGTATGTGCCGTGCGCCACCGGCCCGCGCGAGGCGCACCGATGCCCGGTTGAGCTCGACGAGCTGGTCTGTGAGCCCGTACGCCGCAAGCTTCAGGCGCGTGCCACCGAACGAGTTGGTTGTGGCGCAGTCGGCTCCCGCCAGCGTGTAGAGGCGATGCACCTCCTGGACCAGGTCGGGCGCGGTGACGTTGAGCTGTACGAGCGATTGCCCCTCGGGGAGGTCGTGCTTGTGCAGCATGGTGCCCATGGCCCCGTCGAGGACGAGAACGTCACGGCCGAGTCGCAACTGAATGTCAGGCATCCTGTTCCCCTTCATGTGCAACGGCCCCTTCGTGCGACGCGCTCTCACGTGCCTTGTCGGCAAGATACGACGCGACGAACCGGTAGCCGGTCAGATACACGATTCCGAAGAAAGCACCCATCTGCAGCCACGCGCCGATTCCCATGCGGGCGTTGAACAGCGCGAGATCGCCGCTCGCGGAGCCCCAGGCGAGGAACCCCGCGAAGGCGAGCACCACCCCGATGAGGCTTGCGCGCAGCACGAGCCCGCCCGCGCGCGCTCCAGCGCGGGCACCGACGGGGATCGCGAGCACCACGAGCACGATCGCGGCGAGCGCCGCGATCGCCATGCCCTGTACGAATGCAAGCTGTGGCATGGGTGTGTCTCCTTGGTCAGAAGGTCAGCGAGATGGCCCGGCGCGGACACGCGATCACACACGCCTCGCAGTACACGCACTTGTCCTTGTCGAACCGGAGCTTCTGCGTGTCCGGGTCGAGCGTGAGCGCATCAGGCTTGCACACGGCGGTGCACAGCCCGCAGTCCACGCAGCGCTCGTCGTCGAGCACGATGTCGCTCGCGGCCTCGCTCACGGTGAGCCCTTGCTCCTCGAGGAACGCCACGCCGGCCTGGAACGCTTCCTTGGGCCCCGTGACCTCAAGCACCATGCGTCCCTCCTGCGCGGGATGTATCTGCGCTCGCAGGATGTTGGGGACGAGGTCGTAGTCTTTCACGAGGTGGTAGATGACCGGCTTCAGGGACTGCCGGGGCGGGAAGGTAAGGTCGAGCCTCTTGCGCGCCATCTAGATCGCCTCCCCTGTCCGGATCTCGAGCGGCTTGGTGGTCTGGCTTCCCACTTGCGGGAACAGCTGCGCAGGGGCAGAGAGCGTGAACCCTGCCTCGGCCACCCACCGCTTCAGCTCGGCCGCTATCGCGCGGGCCTTGGGCAACGACGAGATCGGACCAGTGGGCACTCGTTTGCCCTCGACCTCGATGCAGCCGCTCCGCAACTCGGCGTAGCTCACCGTGCCGAGCGACGGACGCGACCGGCGCTGCACGCCGTAGTCGTAGATGGTCGCAGTGAGGTCGGCGTCGGTCAGGGCGAGCGTGGCAGCGATCTCCTCGTCGAGCACCGGGATCGGCACGCCGATGCCCACGAAGCTTGAGACGCCGTAACCGGTGAACGTCGCCGCCGAGAAGTACTCGGGACTCGCCTGCTTGAGGTCCGCGATCACCGCGATGGTGCCGGCCGGACGCACGGGAACTCCGTGCGCATCGCGGTCGGTGTGCGGGTTGTGCTGCGTCCCCTCCCACGCCACGTAGCCCGGGGCGCCCGCCACGAAGATGCGTGAGCCGATGCCGATCGTGCGGTACGTGGGGTCGTTCAGCAGCGGCGAGAGCGCCCCCGCCGAGCAGTAGGTGGCGTTGCCCAGACGCGGCAGCAGCGTGCCGAGGTACGTGTGCAGCACACGATCAGTGGTGTTCACCGCCACGGCGTAGTTCTGGTACGCGTTGCGCGGGTTGAAGAAGTACGCCTGGTTGAGATCGTCGAGTGTGACCCATGTGTCGATCTCGGTACGCGGATAGCAATCCGTGCCCGGTCCCGACGCCTTGAGACGCACCGCCCGACCGCGCAGCAGGTCCTCGATCACGTGCGCCCCGCCGTACTCGATGCCGCGCACGGTGCTCGCCTCGGTCACACCGAGATACGTGTCGACCGCTGCAAGACCGCCGGATGCGGGTACGTCGTTCAGGGTGATCTCGGTCATGCGGATCGGCGGGTCCGAATGCCCGAAGTTGAGCACCACGCCCGATGAGCACATCGGCCCGAACGTCGCCGTGGTGACGACGTCCACACGCTTGGCGGCCGCCGACACGCCCTCATCGGCAGCGAGCGCGCCGAACTCCTCCGCGGTGAGGACCACCGCGTCCCCGGATGCGATCCGGGCGTTGATCTCTTCCCAGCTCTTGGCCATATGACCTACCTCCGAACACAAAGAACACCTCCCGCCCGGACTGTTCGTCAGGGCGAAAGGCGCTTGATTGCGTCCTCCGCGGTACCACCCGACTTCGCCACATTCGTGGCCTCATCTCGAGCACGGGACGGTGGTGGTTCCGGCGGGCGGGACTTCGCCGGGTGTCCGATGCTCTCGAGCCCATGGTAACGGGGGCGTCCGTCCGGCATTACTCGGCGCATATGGCGTGCTCGCGCGTTTCCTCCGGATGCCTCAGGGGCCATGTTCCGCGGTCTTTCAGGCGCCGGTTCGCAGCTACCCCGGCTCTCTGCAGCCCTACTCACCCTCGCGTACTCATCCCCATCGCTGGCGACGTGCTGTGCGATTGTCCTGTCAGGGTACGGGTCGGCTCGCGGCGGTGTCAACTCATGATGTGCCGGGATCGAGTCCGTGCAGCGCGTCGGCGACGATACGGTCGTGATCGAACGCCAGTGGCGGCAGGTCGTGCGTGGCGAACCAGCGCGCCTCCGCCGCATCATCCGCGCCCGCCACCTCGACAAGGCCCTCGAGCCGCGCACGGTAGGCGGCCGAGATGGTCCAGCCACGCGGGTCGCGCCCGGGATCCCCGTAGACGCCCACGAGCTCGAGCGCGCCATCATGCATGAGACCGGTCTCCTCGGCGAGCTCGCGCCGCGCCGCGTCCTCGGGCCGCTCGCCCTCGTCGACGAAGCCGCCGGGCAGCGCCCAGCGCCCGGCGAACGGCTGGTTGCCGCGCCGGATCAGGAGCACCGAAAGACCGCCATCGATGCACGCGATCGCAACGACGTCTGCGGTGAACGCGGGGCGTGGGAACCGATACTCGACCATGTGCCGAGTGTACCCGCTCGCATCTCCCGATGACAGCGACCGAACCGTCCACGGCGTGGGTACCTTGTCTGCACCGGGGACGAACTCACGGTCCGCGCGCGGCTGGCTGGACCTCGACGACCTCGGCGTGGCGACCGGCTACGCATTCCCCGACGCGCTCTCGGGTGGAGCGGCGTGCGGGTACTACGGCAGCCCGCTGATCCTCACCCGGCCGACCGCTATCGAGCTCTCCACCCACAACCTCATCGATCCCCGGCGGCTCGGGTTCGGCGGGATGACGGTCTTTGGCGGAACAGGGGCGGTGAGTGACGCGGTCGTGACCGACCTCACGGCGTATCTCAACCAGGGGGTGTCGAGGAGACAGCGGGTAGAGCGCGCAGGGTCGCCACCTCCATCACTTCTCCATGGATGGGGCACAGCGTCAGCAAACGCACCGACGATACTGCTCGTATACCACCCGATGGAGACACACTCCATCCTCCCTCCCCCCTCGCACGCGGGGCGGAACCGGAATCCCGGTCCCGCCCCGCAGGCATTTCCAGGGGACGATCAGCCGAGCAGCAGGTCCATCACGCCACGGCCCGGGTCGACCACGAGGCCCGTCGCCGCGGCCTGGAGCTCCGTGTATGCCCGGGCGGTACCCGGCGCGATACCGGGTCCCGCGAGGATGAACGGCACCGGCTCGCCAACGTGCGTCTTGAGCTCGATGGGCGTGGGGTGATCGGGCATGGCGAGGATGCGGATGCGGCCCACACACTCGCGGAGCACCGAGATGATCTCGCGGTCGATCGCCTCGATCGCCGCGACCTTTCCCTCGATGTTGCCGCCATGCCCCTCCTCATCAGGCGCCTCGACGTGCACGATCACCAGGTCGTGGTCCTCAAGGGCATCGAGCGCGCCCTCGATCTGCGCGCGATAGTCGTTGTCCGCGCCGTCGGTGACACCGGCGATGTCGAGCCGATCGATCCCGAAGAGAACGGCAAGGCCGTTCAAGAGGTCCACACCCGAGGTCATCGCAGCCGTGATGCCACGCATCTCACTGAACGGCCGTAGCCCTGCTGGCGCCACGCCCGGCCAGAACGGCCAGATGTCTGTCGCCGCCAGATCGCCGCGCGCGGCACGGGCCTGGTTCACCTTCGAGGCCGCGAGCACCGGGCGCGCGCGCTCCATGAGGTCGAGCAGCACCTCGGCACCCTCGCCGTGCGGCGTACGCTCGGCCACCGGCTGATCGCTGATGTCGTGCGGCGGTGTGTAGGCGAGCTCGAGCAGCTCGGGATGACCCTTCACCACAAGTATGTGCCGGTACGCGGTACCGGGATGGAAGGCGAAGGTCTCATCGCCGAGCGCGGCGGCGAGATCCTCGACGATGGCGCGCGACTCGTCGGTGCGGATGTGCCCGCATGCGTAGGACCCCATGATGCCGCCCGCGATGTACACCAGGTTCATGCGCAGCGCGACCTCGTCGGGGGCCAGCGTCACGCCCAGGCTCGCCGCCTCGATGGCGCCCCTGCCCACGTAGTCCGCCACAGGATCGTAGCCGAGGATCGACGTGCATGCCGCCGAAGACGACGGCTCCACCCCCGCCGGCACAGTCTGGGCGAGGCCCACGGTCCCGAGAGCCGCAAGCGCATCGAGGTTCGGGGTGCTCGCGTAGCCGAGCGTCGTCTTCGAGCCGAGCTCGGCAAGCGGCCACCCAGCCGCTCCGTCCAGGATCACGATCACATGCTTCACGTGCGCTCCTTCCACTGCGGACCGGCGCTAGAATCGTACCTGCAGCCACGCACCCGCACAAATCCGGAGGTCGCCCATGACCGGCCATGACGCCATGCTGCCCGTGCTCCGCGGCGATGGATTCGCGCTGCGCCCGCTTGAGCGCGCGCATGCCGGAGCCGTGCTTTCGCTCCTGCGCGAGCCGGGGGTCTCACGCTGGTGGGGCGTGCACGACGCCGACAAGCTCGAACGGGACTTCTTCGACCAGGAGTGGGCGTACACCTACCTGATCGTGGTCGAGGGCGAGACGGCGGGCGTCCTCCAGCTCCACGAAGAGACCGATCCCGGCTACAAGCACGCGGGCGTAGACATCACGCTCGGTGAACGCTTCCAGGACCGCGGCCTCGGCACGCACGCGCTCGGGCGGCTTATCCGGTACCTTATCGACGAGCGCGGGCACCACCGCATGACGATCGACCCCTCGGCACACAATCCACGCGCCATACGCGTGTACGAGAAGGTCGGCTTCAAGCCGGTGGGCGTGATGCGCAAGCACGAACTCGACAGCACCGGCGAGTGGAGCGATGGCCTGCTCATGGACCTGCTCGCCGAGGAGTTCATCGAGGGATACGTCCCACCCGGCGCCCTGATACCGCACCGCACACGACTGATCGGACACGCATGGAAGATGATCGCGAACAGATCCGCCGCTGGCTCGACGCACTGTACCGCGACGCGCGGGTAGTGACACGCCTCGATGCGGTGGTGACGGCGCAGACGTACGACCTGCCCGCCGACGCGATGGACGTGGTGCTGGGCCTGCCGCCGGGACGCTACTCGCGCGCCAGGCTCTGCGACCAGCTCAACAGCGCGATCGTCGGTCGCGGGCTCTCGCGGCAGCTCGGCACGCACGACTGAACGCGCGGCGCGAGTGACACCGCCTCCGTGCCGCGCTCAGACCGCCGGACGCCGCGCGGTGGCCATGACGTGCCACGGCAGGGCGCTGTCGTCCACGGTCACGTCCGTGAACCCCGCGCCGGTGATGACCGCCTCAAGCGCCGAGGGCACCGCACGGATGGCGAGCGGCGGGCCTTTCGGGGTCTCGCGCGCGGCCCAGTCCACCACCAGGAGGCGTCCGCCCGTCTTCAGCAGGCGGAACGCCTCGGCGTACGACCCGTGCGGGTCCGCGAGTTCGTGGTGGAGGTTGATCATGTACACCGCGTCAGCGATGCCATCGCCGAGCGGGACCCGCGTCTCAGTCGACCGCACGGGCACGATCCTGCCCTCGGCGACGCCGCGACGGTTCGCGAGCATCCACTCGATCGCCTCTTCCGCGATATCGGCCACGTAGACGGTCGCGCCGGGCGCGCGGTCGGTGAACGCCTCGGCGAACAAGCCGGTGCCCGCACCGATCTCCACGATGACCGAGGGACCATCCGGCAGCGCGAGAGCGGACAGGAACACATCGGGCGGCAGGCTCTCGAACCGTGCGGGATCGTTGAGCTTCTCCAGCTTGGAGATGTCGAACTTCAGGTGTGCCATGTGCGACCTCCTTGCAGCGGATTCTCGCACAACCGTGGCCGCATGGCCTGGCAGCTCGCCATCGGCGCCCCCGCGGCGGTGTCGCACCCCCGCCCGCATCATGTACCATGCGCACATGGACACCGTGACCCGCTACATCGACACCCGGGAGCTCGACGGATCGCGCCCCGCGTTCAGCCGTACCGTCGTCACCGGCATCGCGCCCGGAGGCGGCCTCTTCGTGCCCGAGAATCTGCCGTCCTTCACGCTCGAGGAGATCGTGGCGCTGTCCGAACTCCCCTACTGGCAGCGGGCGGCCATCGTGTTCGGGCGGTTCGGGGTGGACCTCGGTGACGAGCACGTCGAAACGCTCATGCGCGAGGCGTACGGAGACCAGTGGGACGACGAGCGCATCGCACCGGTCGTTGAGGTAGTGGCGGGCACGCACGTCCTCGAACTGTGGCACGGCCCCACGAGCGCCTTCAAAGACATGGCGCTGCAGTGCATGCCGCTGTTCTTCTCGGCCGCGGTGGAGAAGATGCAGGCCGAAGGCTCCCTGACCGACGACTTCCTGATCCTCGTGGCTACCTCCGGCGACACCGGCAAGGCGGCGCTCGAGGGTTTCGCCGACCGCGAGCACACGAGCATCGTCGTGTTCTACCCCGACGGTGGCGTGTCCGACATCCAGCGCCTGCAGATGGTCACCCAGCGCGGCGGCAACGTGGGCGTCTTCGGCGTGCGGGGCAACTTCGACGACTGCCAGAGCGCCGTTAAGGCCGCGTTCAGCGATGACGCCTTCGCCACCCGACTGCACGAACAGCACGGCCTGCGCCTCTCCTCGGCGAACTCGATCAACTGGGGCCGCCTGCTGCCACAGATCGTCTACTACGTGAGCGCATATGCCGACATGGTGGCCGCTGGCGGCGTGAAGCCGGGCTCGCTGATGGATGTCTGCGTGCCCACGGGGAACTTCGGCAACATCCTCGGCGCGTACTACGCCAGGCGGATGGGCGTGCCGATCGGCCGCCTGCTGTGCGCGAGTAACGAGAACAACGTGCTCACCGACTTCATCGCAACGGGCACGTACGATATTTCGGACCGAGCGTTCGTGACCACCCCGAGTCCGAGCATGGACATCCTTGTCTCGTCGAACCTCGAGCGGTTGCTCTACCACCTTGCCGGGCCCGAGGCCGTTCGCGGGTGGATGGCCGAACTTGCAACGAGCCGCCGCTTCACGGTGGACCGTGAGACCTTCGCGGCGATACGCGAGCTCTTCTTTGCGGACTGGGCATCCAACGACGAGAGCCTTGCCACCATCAAGCGCGTGTACGACGAGTACGGATACCTGATGGATCCGCACACCGCCGTGGCGTGGGAGGTCGCCGAGCGGCTCCACGGCGAGGATCCGGTGCTCGTGGTCTCCACCGCGCACTGGGCCAAGTTCGGCGCCGACGTCTACCGTGCGCTCACCGCGACCGCGTACGACGCACCGCTCGCGGACGACGCTGCACGCATGAGCGGTCTCGAGCTGCTGTTCGAGGTGCAGCGCATCGCTCCTTCCGCGGGGCCGGTGCCCGCTCCCCTCGCCGAGATCGCGTGCCTCGAACTGCGCTTCTCCGACGTGGTCGACGCTGGTCGTGACGGCGTCGAGGACGCGGTCAGCGAGTGGCTCACGCGGTCCTGACCCCGCGCACGTCACGCCTGGGCGACCGTTCGTCCCCGGTAGCGGCGGGTCGTACCCGATAGAACGCCATTCCCATGGGGAACATGCACCGTATCGTGCTGTCCAGCGGACGTATGCGCCTCGTTCGTCGGGACCTGCACGCTGCCCCGACGAACGGACAACCGGATGGCACGCCGCACGCTCCGTGAGACACTCACGGGATGGTTCACCTCACACGAGCCCGCCGACTCCGCGCACGCCGGCGCGGTACTCGCCCGACACGCCGAGGAGCTGATGCGGACGAGCGGCGTCATGAGCGTCAGTGTCGGCACCAACCAATCAGGCGTCGCGACGATCGTCGTGGGCGTCTCCCCCCATCGCTTCACAAGCAGCGGGTTTCCGGAGAGCATCGACGGTGTGCCTGTCGTCGTGCAAGAGGTCAGCAAGCCCGACGCGTTCTGATCCTCCGGGAGCGGAACGCGGACAGGACCACCGGGACCGTGCACCGTGGCAGCGGCGATCTGGTTCCCTGTGGTCCTGATGCCGTGGCCCGAGGGCTCGACTCTTCGTGAAACGCGCGACGGACGCCCGGGTTACGGTCTGCCCGAAACTCGCAGGGAGGCACCACGGGCCTACGGAGTGATATCCCGGCATCGCCGGCCCCTTGGCGCCTGACGGACGTGTAAGGTTTTGGGGGGTTAGAGACTCCGAATAGATGGAGACCTCATTCGTATCACCTAGCCAGTGAACGAAGGAGGTCTCCATGAACGAGAGTACCCTGTCTGTGGCCCT
>JALHJB010000030.1 GCA_022839745.1 Actinomycetes bacterium | reverse complement strand
GGGCTCGATCAGGAGGTGGTGCCCGCGCTCATGGCCGGCTGAGTGAGATACTCGAGGCCGGAGCAGAGGGCTTCATACACCACTTGACGGGACGTGGCCGAGAATGCAGGCTGAGGCCGCATTTGTCGGTCCAGGATGACATATAATCACATGTGTTTCGGTGCTGCGTCCTTGGAATCATTTTCGAATTGGTCCACGCCAGCATCGAATCGACAAACGGCGCTGGGGCCAACGGAGGCCGTCCGCTAGGTCTGGGCAGCACGAGATGGAATTCACATCGTACTTCTAACCACGGAATAGCAGGCGGTGGACTCTTTGGTACGACCGGAGACAGGTCGCGGGCTCATGGATATCAGTGGTGAACGCCTGGGGGTGGGAGGTACCCTGCTTGCGCTGTACTTGGGGACATCGCCAGTGTATTGGTTTGCAGGCTTTCCCGTTGCTGCAGTCAGCGCGGTCAAATACTTGCTCGTGGCATGTGCGGTCGTGGCGATATGGGTACGGGGGGTACGCTCTGGACGAGCGGCTCTGCCCTTTGACCTCACGGGGCCTCCGGGTCTGGTGTTTGCTCTGTTAGTCATGAGCACCGGGTTTCTTCAGACTGATGTTCAGGCTGTAGCCTCAGTGTTCTACGACGTGGCACTTGCATTTGTATTCATGTGGACCGTGTACCTGTACGTCCTGAACGGGGGCAACGCAATCGGTGTGTTGAGGCTGGCGTCAATCGTGATCCTTCCATTTTGTGCGCTAGTCGTGTCTGCAGGAGTGCTGGGTTTTCCTGCTTGGCAGTCGCCTTTTCTCGGCTACCCGTACACAATTGCAGACTCCGGCCTCGGCGGTGTTCGAACTGGTTGGTCGGTTGGGGTGTCACTATTCGTACCGATTTGTCTGCTGACTGCAGAGCACCTGGGCCGAAGATCTCCACGTCAGGGGGTGCTCTTTGCGCTGACATCATTGGTGGTCATCGTTGGCTCACAACTCGTGACAGGGGGTAGGTCCGGCCTTCTGGCATCAATGTTGGTATTGATTGTCTGGCAGATTGTTCGGCCGACGAGGCGATGGATTTGGCTGGTACCTGCTTTTGCTGGAGCGCTGATTACACTTGACTGGACTTGGATATTCCTGCGCTTGAGGCTCGATGGGCTCAGTGGTGCTCTCAGCTATGAGCAACTGGAGACTTTCAGCTCAGGGAGGCTAGAGGTGTACATTGCTGCTATTGAAGCGTTCCTCTCCAGGCCTTTAACTGGATTTGGGCTTGCCCACACGGGGCTGTCGGGCATTTCCTCATCGGGTGGCATTCACAACGCTTGGCTGCGGCTGGGAGTCGAGACAGGAGCCCTCGGAGTTGTTGGCCACCTTGTACTTGCGTTTGTCTTCGTGAAGAGGGGCCTCCTGCTCTATGTCACCTCCAAGCGCTCCAGATGTCCCGCGTCGGAGCTCGAATCCTTGGGACTGGCAGCAGCGCTGGTTGTTGTAGCGCTACTTGTGACCGCGATGTTTGAGCCTGGTCTCTTTTTTGGGACGTTCCAGATTAGGGCCATGTTGTTTGCTGTGGTAGGAGTTGGCAGTGCTTATACAACCCACTGGGCTACACTTGGCGCACACAGCGCAGACTGTAGTGGGGGGGACTTGGAACGATGAGTCTCGCTGCAGTCTGTTTCTGGCAACGAATCGTTTCGCCTCATATGGCGGGGCTGGCTAGCTGGATGGCTGCGCTCGGTTATAGCGTTACGTACGTTTCTGAGGAGATCATGTCTGCGGAACGCGCTGCACTTGGGTGGACGGCACCGGCGATGCCTCAGGTCACGCAGTACTCGGTCTCGTCCGTCGCAGGGGTGCATGCGGTTCTTGAATCCATGCCGTCGGATGTCGTGCATATTTGTAGTGGGGTCAGGGCAAACGGACTAATCGGGCACGCGCAGCGTATGTTAGCCTCAGGAGGCTTACAGCAGTGGGTAGTAATGGAGACTGTTGAAGACTCGGGCCTGCGCGGGTGGTTGAAGCGACTTGAGTACCGCCGGGCGTTCGCCAGGCTGTTGCCAAGCCTTGAGGGAGTGCTGGCCATCGGGCATAGCACCGGTGAATGGCTCGTTTCGCTCGGTGTACCTGCGGCACGAGTCTATCCGTTTGCGTACTTCCTTTCGCCCGGTGAGCCAGACGCCGATGAGCGCATCGGTGCTGATGCTCCGTTCCGATTCATATACGTTGGTCAGCTCATACGTCTCAAACGGGTCGATCTACTACTGAGCGCTCTCAATCGTGCATCCAATTTCGATTTCGAGCTGCTTGTGGTCGGCGCGGGCCCTGAGGAGGTGTCTTTGCGCGAGCTGGCGCAGGGATTACCGGGCTTGGCCGGTCGTATCCAGTGGCTTGGGACTTTGCCGATGAAGGACGCAAGACGCATGATGGCGAACGCGGACTGCTTGGTGCTCCCTAGCCGGTACGATGGGTGGGGCGCGGTAGTCTCCGAGGCGCTAATCGCCGGAACTCCTGCGATCTGTAGCGATGCATGTGGGAGTGCAGGAGTGGTGGGCGCGTCTGGCGTGGGTCATGTGTTCCGGAGTGGGTCCGTGGAGGACCTCGCTCGCTGCCTTGAGCTGGCGCTCGATGACGGACGTCCATCGGCCTCCGCCAGAGAAGCGACGCGTCATTGGGCTTGGTCTTTGACGGCTGAGGCCGGGGCGCGATATCTGATTGAAATACTCGAATCTGCCGCCACTGGTGCGTCCGCACCGACGCCGCCGTGGGGCATGGCTAGTCTTGACATGGGCGAGTCCGGGAGTGCGCGACTTTGAGCGGACCAACCATCCTGACCTTCGTCGGCCATTACTTACCAGGATACAAAGCAGGAGGTCCCATTCGCACGATTGCCAACATGGTCGACCGAATGCACGCCTCGTACGCGTTTCGGATAGTGACAGCTGATCGCGACCACCATGATGATCAGCCCTATCTGGGGGTAGTGGCTGATGAGTGGTCATCGGTGGGCAATGCGGAGGTGTACTATGCATCCCGTAGGACTCAAAACGTATGGGGGTTCCGGCGACTGATCCGGGAAACCCCTCACGATGTGATGTACCTGAATAGCCTGTTCAGTCCCCGGTTCACATTGCTGCCACTGCTACTAAGGCTTCTCGGCGCAATACCCCCGCAGCCCACCGTTCTCGCTCCCAGGGGTGAGCTCGGTTCTGGTGCGCTGGCATTGAAGTCACAGAAGAAGCAGGTATTTCTCAAAGCTGCCAAGTGGGTTGGACTCTATCGTGGCCTGTATTGGCAGGCCTCTAGCGACCATGAGGCTCGGCGAATCGCTGACGTGATGGGGGTGGCGCGTGACCACATCTTTGTAGCGCCCAATCTGCCCTCACGGCTGCAAGAAAGGAGCGCGCGTGAACGGGAGTCTTGTGATGGCCAGTTGACCGTCATATATCTATCGAGGATTGCTCCCATGAAGAACCTCCGTTTTGCCCTGCGCGTGCTCTCTAAGGTGAATACTCCAGTCAACTTCGTGATTTACGGGACGCTCGAAGACGTTGCATACTGGGCAGACTGCCAGAGTCTGATGGCTGAGATCCCAAACCATGTGCATGTCGAGTACAGAGGGGAGATCAGTCATGATCAGGTGCAGGGCGCCCTCGCCTCGGCAGATCTCTTCTTTCTTCCCACTCGCGGCGAGAACTACGGGCATGCGATAGTGGAGGCGCTTAGCGCTGGGCTCCCTGTTCTGATCAGTGACAAGACGCCGTGGAGCGACGTTCAGGATTGCGGAGCAGGCTGGGCATTGCCGCTTGAGGATCCGGCGGCGTTCGCAAGAGCCATAGATGGGTTTGCAGGCGATAGTCCCGAGAGGCGCGCCATTCGGGCAAACAGTGCATACAAGTACGGGCGAGCAGTGGCCGCAGCCACAGATGCAATCCACGCGAACACGGAGATGTTCGAACGCGTGATTGCGTCAAACGCCTGATCGGTAGCACGGCAGTCCGAGTAGACACAGTGGGAGGCATCGTGAGCTACATGCCCGCCATTTCTTATGAGAAGATTGCTGTCCGTCAGTAATGAGATGCAGGCTAGGAGAAGCGCATGCTCGAGAGTAAGACACTGCTGGTCACCGGTGGCACCGGGAGCTTCGGTCATGCCGTCCTCGACCGTTTTCTGGGCACCGATGTCGGTGAGATCCGCGTGTTCTCTCGTGACGAGCTAAAGCAAGACGACATGCGCCACCGTTACCAGCACAAGTATCCCGAGCTGTGCGACAAGATCAAATTCTACATCGGAGATGTGCGAGATATCCAGTCCGTCGCCAACGCGATGCACGATGTGGACTATGTGTTTCACGCAGCGGCCCTCAAGCAGGTGCCGTCGTGCGAGTTCTTCCCGATGGAGGCCGTGAAGACCAATGTGCTCGGCACGGAGAACGTGCTCAACGCCGCGATCAGCGCGGGTGTCGAGAAGGTGATCTGTCTTTCCACCGACAAGGCCGCATATCCCATCAATGCCATGGGGACCAGTAAGGCCATGATGGAGAAGGTCTATCGGGCAAAGTCGCACACCACGGATAGCACGCGCATCTGCGGCACGCGATATGGCAACGTGCTCGCTTCGCGTGGGTCCGTCGTGCCGCTGTTCGTGGAGCAGATCAAGGCCGGCGCTCCGCTGACCGTCACCGATCCTGAGATGACTCGGTTCCTCATGACGCTCGATGAGGCCGTGGAGTTGGTCGTCTTCGCATTCGAGCATGCGGAGACCGGCGACCTGATGGTCCAGAAGGCACCGGCATCCACGATCGGCGACCTGGCGCGGGCAGTACTGGAGCTCTTCGAGGCCGACAATGAGATCAAGCAGATCGGTGTTCGGCACGGCGAAAAGAAGTACGAGACGCTTCTCACCTTTGAGGAGCGCTCGACCGCTGAGGACCTTGGCGGCTACTTCCGCGTACCTGCCGACCGGCGTGATCTCAACTACGACAAATACTTTACCAAGGGGCTTTCGGCCGAACTGGGAGACGAGCGGGTCACCTACGAGGAGTACACCTCGCGAAACACCGAGCAGCTGTCCATCGAGCAGATCAAGGAGAAGCTGCTCACGCTTGACTACATCCAGCGCGAACTCGACAAGTGGAGGGCACGCTCGTGAATGTACTGGTAACGGGGTCAGCGGGGTTCATCGGCAGGAACCTCGTCGAGCACCTGAACAGCGACGAGTGTCCGGAGGTCGTCGAGGTCCTCGAGTTCACGCTCGAGACGCCGGATGAACTCCTCGATGAGTACTGCCGTGAGTGCGACTTCGTGTTCCACCTTGCCGGCGTGAATCGCCCGAAGGATGAGACCGAGTTCACCACCGGTAACGTGGATCTGACTGCGCGGCTCCTGGACGCGCTCCGGCGCGGGAGCAAGGCGCCGGTGCTTATCACGTCCTCGACGCAAGCCGCGCTCGACAACCCGTACGGGCGCAGCAAACGTGCGGCTGAAGATGCCGTGTTCAAGTACTCACTAGACGCTGGCGCGCCGGTGTTTGTGTTTCGCCTGCCGGGTGTGTTCGGTAAGTGGTCGCAGCCAAACTACAACAGCGTGGTGGCCACTTTCTGTCACAACATCGCCCGCGGTTTGCCAGTAACGGTAAACGACCCGTCAGCACCGATCACGCTCGTCTATATCGATGACGTCGTGCGCGAGTTCCTCGCGGTGATGGGTGGACAGATGGGGGAGATGGATGAGGAAGGCTGCTACTCCGTCGACGTCACCCACCAGACGACGGTGGGGGCGATCGCGGATCTGCTACGCGAGTTCAAACGCAGCCGGGACACCCTCGCGGTTCCCCGGACGGACGACGCGTTCACCAAGAAGCTCTACAGCACGTACTTGAGCTACCTGCCCACTGATTCGTTCAGCTACCCGCTCGACATGAAGCGCGACGAGCGCGGCAGCTTCACCGAGATCATCCGGACTGCGGATCGCGGTCAGTTTTCGGTCAATGTCATCAAGCCAGGCATCACAAAGGGCAACCACTGGCACCACACCAAGAACGAGAAGTTCGTTGTGGTGAGCGGCACCGGGGTCATCCGCTTCCGCAAGGTGGGCGAGGAGCAGGTGATCGAGTATCCGGTCTCTGGCGACGCGATCGAAGTGGTGGACATCCCGCCGGGCTACACCCACAACATCGAGAACCTCGGCGAGACCGACATGGTCACCTTCATGTGGGCCAACGAGGCGTTTGACCCGGAGAACCCGGATACGTACTTCCTGACTGTCTGAGGCGGGAGTTGTTCATGCAGAAGCTCAAGCTCATGACCATCGTGGGCACCAGGCCCGAGATCATCCGCCTCTCGGCGGTCATCAAGGCGTGCGACAAGTACTTCGATCACATCCTGGTCCACACCGGCCAGAACTGGGACCACACCTTGAGCCACGTCTTCTTCGACGACTTTGAGTTGCGCGCGCCCGACTACTTCCTCGAGGTCGCAGGTGGCACACTCGGCGAGACGATGGGTGCGATCATCGCCCAGTCGTATGAGGTGCTCGAGCGCGAGCGCCCCGACGCGCTGCTCGTCCTCGGCGATACCAACTCGGCGCTCTCCGCCCTCTCGGCAAAGCGCCTCAAGATCCCGATCTTCCACATGGAGGCCGGCAACCGGTGCTGGGACTGGAACGTACCGGAGATGACCAACCGCACGATCGTCGACCACATCGCTGACATCAACTTGCCCTATACGGAGAACTCGCGCAGGTACCTGCTCTCGGAAGGTATCGACGGGAAGACGATCTTCGTCACCGGGTCGCCCATGCGCGAGGTGCTGCGTGACATGCAGGACAGGATCGAAGCCAGCTCTGTGCTTGACGATCTCGGTCTCGAACCCAAGCGCTACATTGTGCTCTCGGCGCATCGCGAGGAGAACATCGACAACGAGACTGCCTTCCTCTCGCTCATGGAGGCTGTGAACCAGATCGCCGCTACCCTGGAGATGCCGGTTCTCTACTCGGTGCATCCTCGCTCGCGTAAGTTCATCGAAGCGCGCGAATTTGAGTTCCATCCGCTTGTGCGTATGCATGAGCCTTTCGGGTTCTCGGACTACGTGAAGCTTCAGATGAACAGCTACTGCGTGCTCTCTGATAGCGGGACACTCTCGGAGGAGAGTGCCATGCTCGGGTTCCCTGGAGTGCTCATACGTACGTCAACCGAGCGTCCAGAGGCCCTCGACGCGGGGACCGTGGTGATTGGTGGAATCACCGGTCCGGAGATCGAGGAGGCCCTCGAGCTCGCGGTGGCGATGGCCGATGCGCATGAGGAAGTGGGCGTGGTGCCGGACTACGAGGACACCGCGGTCTCCACCAAGGTGGTCAAGATCATCCAGAGCTACGCGAAGATGGTGAATATCACGACGTGGCGGAAGACGTGCTCCTGAGTGAAAGCGACGGCTGACACTCCAATCCAGCCCGACGGGCAGTCCCTGCGGGTGGTCTTCTTCACTGTCGCACCCATCGGTAGTATTGCTGAGTCCGGCGTCTACACGGACTTGGTGCGTGAGTTTGCCGCCCGTGGATGCGATGTCACGGTAATCTCACCTGCAGAATCGCGCTACGGCGTCCAACCGGGAGTCAGCGTCGAAGATGGGGTTCGCGTTCTCCGGGTCTTGACGGGCGGAGTCACGAAGGTGAGAAGTGCTCTACGCAAGGGAGTGGCAACCCTACTCATGGAGCATCGCTTCATGTCGGCGATTCGTCGTCACTTGAAGGGCGAGCGGTTTGACCTCGTTCTCTACACGGCGCCGCCGGTCAACGTAGACCGAATCGTTCGACACTTCAAGCGACAGACCCGGTGCCATTCATACCTCATGCTGAAGGACATCTTTCCGCAGAATGCAGTTGACCTCGGGATGATGCGGCATGGCGGGCTGGTCTGGCGCCATTTTAGGCAGAGGGAGAAGCGTCTATACGGGGTATCTGACACCATTGGATGCATGTCTCGTGCGAACGTCCGCTACGTACTCGATCACAATCCAGAAGTCGAACCGAGTAAGGTAGAGGTGTGTCCAAACAGCATCAGTCCCATTCCCGCGCCCGTTCGAAAGAGCGGAGCGGCGCGCGCATGGCTAGGAATCCCGAATCACACATTCTTGCTTGTGTACGGAGGGAATCTGGGAGTGCCCCAAGGAATCGGCTTTCTGCTGGAGGTCTTGGACCACTTCCGCAACAGGGAGGACGTGTACTTCGTAATCGCGGGTTCCGGTACTGAGTATCCGAGAATCAAGGAGCACCTGGTGAGGGGCGGTCACCTCAACGCCCAACTGGTTGAGTCAATGCCCAGGAGGGACTTCACCGCGCTTCTGGCTGATGCGGATGCCGGGCTGGTTCTCCTCGATCGAAGGTTCACGATTCCCAACTTCCCTTCGCGCTTGACGTCGTACCTTGAGGCGGGGCTCCCAGTCATTTCGGCCACGGATACCCAGACCGATCTGCCGCAGGTGCTTGCGGAATCGGGCTGCGGCATAGGGGTGGAGTCAGGGGACCTGGCAGGCTTTGCGCGTGCAGTCGACTCGATGATGAGTGACCCCGCCGGAACTCTTGAGATGGGTGTGCGGGCCCGACGTCTCCTGGAGGATCGGTACACCGTTGCCCACTCATACCATCTGATCATGTCGCATCTGGAGGCGTAGAGATGGCAACCATTCCGCCGACCGACTCGCCCCGAGTCAGTGTGGTCGCCAGGCCAATGACCAGCCTAGATATCGACTCAGTGGTCATGACCCATCGGTCGGCCATGCCAGGGTTCTTCTTGTCATCGATGGGCACGGGCTTCCTGAAGACGTACTACGCCTCTCTGATTGATGACCCGACAGCGATTGCACGGGTCGCCATTGACTCGTCCGGTGATGTGGTTGGCTTCGCGGTTGGGTCCATGAATCCATCGGGCTTCTACAGGCGGCTCCTGACTCGCCGATGGCTGGCATTCGCAGTCGCCTCCGTGCCGGGACTCCTTCGGAATCCGGGGGCTACATGGCGCATAGTGCGTGCCACAAGATATCCTAGTACCCAGCCCCACGGTGACAACCTCGGCGGTCTGTACTCGATCGGCGTGCGTTCAGATACGCAAGGGCGTGGTGTGGGGCGTACTTTGGTCAATGCGTTTCTCGAGGAAGCGCGAGCTCGTGGCTCCTCAGCCGTGTATCTGCATGCGGATGCTGAAGGCAACGATGGCTGGAACGCGCTCCTGCAGAAGATGGGTTGGCGTTTGGAGAGTACCTTCAGCACGCCAGAGGGACGCAGGATGAATGAGTACTGGTTCGTTCTTGAGGGGGAGCCAAATGTCGCGCGATGAGCCTATTCCGTTCTCTCGCCCCTGGGTTGCTGATGAGGATCTGGCACGTGTGACGCAGGTGCTGCGCTCCGGATGGTGGACCACCGGACCGATGGTGAAAGAGTTCGAGCAGAGGTTCGCCGAGTATGTTGGTGCGCGGTACGCTGTCGCGCTCAACTCCTGCACAGCTGCGCTCCATGTCGCCCTGGTTGCCGCTGGTGTGGGTCGCGGTGATATCGTGCTGACGACTACCTGGACATTTGCGGCGACCGCGGAGGTGGTTGCCTACTTGGGTGCGATACCGGTCCTGCTGGATGTCGATGACACATCGCTCAACATCAATGCATCGCAGATCGAAGTATTGTGTGACTGCTTGGCCGCTGATCAGCCACAATCGGCTCTTCGCGAGGCGGTTGCGGCGGGGACACTCCCCCGGGGAGTCACACGCGCACTGCCTGATGATGCAACGGTCGCGGATGTGAAGGCCATCATTCCGGTTCACTATGCCGGCTGGCTGTGCGACATGCAGCGAATCTTGTCGGTAGCGAGCAGGTACGGCATTCCCGTGATCGAGGACGCGGCGCATGCCGTAGAGACGACCGATGGGGAACGGCATGCAGGCACGTTTGGGCGTGTAGGCGCATTCTCGTTCTACGCGACCAAGAACCTCAGTACCGGTGAGGGTGGTATGGCCACGACCGATGATTCGGCAATTGCCGATAGGATGCGCAGTCTGTCCCTGCACGGCATCAGTCGGGATGCCTGGAAGCGCTACACCGCTGCTGGTACGTGGCGATACGATATTCTCGAGCCCGGCTTCAAGTACAACATGACTGATGTTGCCGCTGCTCTCGGGGTTGGCCAACTCGGACGAATCGACGAGCTGCATACCCGGCGTCTCGCGATTGTCGAGCGGTACAGCCACAGTCTGAGGGGAGTGGACAACGTCATCACGCCCAGTGCTCCCGACCGGGGCACGCACGCATGGCATCTCTACGTTCTTCGTGTGAAGAGGGCCGCCGGCTCGGAGAATCGGGATGGACTCATCGAGCAGCTCCAGGAGCGCGGAATCGGCACAAGCGTGCACTTCATCCCACTCCACCTGCATTCGTACTATCGCGACCGTTTCGGCTACCAGCCTGGAGACTTTCCCGTGGCGGAGCGCGCGTTCGATGAAGTTCTGTCACTGCCCCTGTACCCGTCTCTCGCGGATGACGAGATCGACCGGGTAGCTGCGGCGGTCAAGGATATTGTCGGAGCGCGATCACATCTTGGCTAAGCGCGCCCTTGACACGGTGGCTTCAGCGGTCGGTCTCATCCTCTTGGCGCTTCCGCTCAGCCTGATCGCGCTGGCGGTACTGCTGGACTCAGGCCCGCCGGTGCTCTTTCGCCAGACTCGCATCGGGCTGAATGGCAAGCCGTTTACGATGCTCAAGTTCCGTACCATGATTGCCGACGCTGAGTCGACCGGGAGGCTGTCTGTGGGGGCGGACCCGCGAGTGACGCGAACTGGTCGCATCCTGCGGCAGTATAAACTCGATGAACTCCCGCAACTGGTGAACGTGCTCAAAGGCGATATGAGTCTCGTCGGCCCACGTCCGGAGGTCCCCGAATTCGCGTTCGTATATCCGGAACAAGCTGAAGTGTGGTCAGTCAGACCAGGCATAACCGATCCCACCGCAGTGCAGTTCTATAACGAGTCGACCCTGCTCGCGAAGGCGGAGAACCCGACCACGTACTACAGGGAGGTACTGCTTCCCGAGAAGACGCGTCGTTATGTAGACTACGTCAGAGGTCGCACTTTCTGCTCCGATGTAAGGATAATCTTCCAGACACTGCTGCGCATGCTGCGGGAGAGCGAGACGCAAGATGGCGTCTGACGAACCGCATATCGCTGAAGTCTCACCGCTGACGCGTTTCAAGCTGCGTGCCCACCATTCCCGATCTCTCCAAATCGGCCTGATGATGCTCGCCGACGCGCTCATGATCGCCATGTCAGTGGGGCTCGCGTATCTTGCCCGATTCGAGGGGCGCATCCTCGCGGAGTACACGCCCTATGTTGTGCCTGCCGTCTTGGCCGGCATCGTGGTCTTCCTGGTCTTTCTCTGGGCGTTCGGCCTCTACCACGTGGTGCTGCGCTATGTGGGCATCGATGTCATGACACGTCTCACTGGCGCCGTGTTCGCGGCCATGGTGTTCTTCTTCGCGTTTGACGTGCTCGTGCAGCAGTTCGTCGGCTGGCGGGTGGTGCCCTACGGGGTCATCCTTGCGGGCTGCGCGTTCGCGTACATCGGTCTTGCAGCGCTGCGCAGTGTCGGCCGGCTGTGGGTGGTCATGACCGGCGCCGCGAACCACGGCGAGTACCGTGTGCTGATCATCGGCGCGGGCGATGCGGGTTCGCTGCTGCTACGCGACATCGAGACACAGCCGCAGTTGGGGTGGAAGGTCGTAGGGTTCGTCGACGACGATCCGCGTAAGACCGGCCTACATGTGCGCGGCAAGAAGGTCCTCGGCCCGATCGACGATCTGCACCGTCTCGCCGTGTGGCACGACGTGGATGAGATTCTCGTGGCGGTGCCGTCGATGAGCGCGGACCGTAGGCGCGAGGTGCTCGAGATGTGCACCGCGGCCGGCATCCGGACCAAGATCGTCTCCGGTCTCACGAGCGACGCCACCTCGGCAGGTGTTGCGGATCTTCGGCCTGTCGAGATCGAGGACCTCCTCGGCCGTGAACCCAACGAGGTGGACGTGGACCTCATCGCGGAAACGCTCACGGGCAAGGTGGTGGCTGTCACCGGTGCCGCGGGTTCGATCGGCTCGGAGCTCTGCCGTCAGATCATGAACATGCGGCCGTCCAAGCTGGTGCTGGTT
Organism: Actinomycetes bacterium; assembly: GCA_022839745.1. GTDB lineage: Bacteria > Actinomycetota > Coriobacteriia > Anaerosomatales > Anaerosomataceae > Anaerosoma. Next base: position 2,154 of record JALHJB010000030.1, on the reverse strand, counting down.
GAGATCGACGAGACGCGCCTGTACGAGCTCTACCTCGAGATGAACCGTCTGTGCCCGGATGTGGCGGTCATGCGCATCTGCGATGTCCGCGACGACCGCAAGCTCCGCAAGGTCTTCCTCGAGGAGCGCCCCGCGGTGGTGTTCCACGCCGCCGCGTACAAGCACGTGCCGGTGATGGAGGACGAGCCCGAAGAGGCCATTCGCGCCAACGTGATGGGCACGATGAACGTGCTGAACGAGTGCCACCGCGTGGGGGCGGAACGCTTCGTGCTCATCTCCACCGACAAGGCGGTCGATCCGCGCAACGTGATGGGCGCCACCAAGGCGCTCGCTGAGATGGTGATGCTCTCGGCGGCGCGCTACGGCATCAGTGCGGTGGCCGTGCGCTTTGGCAACGTGCTCGGCAGCCGGGGGAGCGTGATCCCCATCTTCGAGAACCAGCTGCGGCTAGGCGGGCCCATCACGGTCACCGACCCTGGTGTGACGCGCTACTTCATGACGATCCCTGAGGCCGCGCGCCTCGTGCTCCAGGCGCAGGCGATGAGCGAGGGTGGCGACATCTTTGTGCTCGACATGGGCGAGCCTGTGCGCATCGTGGACCTGGCCAAGCGCATGATCGTGCTCTCGGGCGTGTCCGCGCAGATCGAGTACACCGGCCTGCGTCACGGCGAGAAGCTCCACGAGGTGCTCGTGCATGGCGACGCCGACCTCATCCCCACGGAGTGCCCGGCCGTGAACCGCCTCTCGGCGCTCCCGCGCATCACGCCCGAGTTCCCCGAGGAGCTCCACGAGCTCATCATGCAGGCGCGGATGGGTGAGAATCCGGGGCTCAAGCGCTTCCTCGAGCGTCTCTCGCGCGGCGAGTTCGAGTGGCGTGAGGGCGACGAGGCGCCGGCCGCGGCGGGGGAGTGAGGGGCGGGGGCGGCATGTGGCGTGAAGCGGACTGTAAGAGACTGTTGGCAAGGGCGGAGTCGAGGGAGGGCACATGGCAGCTTTCGGACTACCGGGAAGCGACCTTCTCATTTGCGGAGTGCTATTGGTGGTGATCGTCGTTGTGGCTATCAGTTGGTCAAAGGCCAACGCGAATCGGGGAGTGCCCGTGGCGGCCCAAGGCGGAGGCGCCGTGCGGTTCTGCAGCAACTGCGGGACACAGCTCGGCGACGCTGCCGTCGTTTGCGTCGCATGCGGGGCTAGTGCACCTAGGACGGCGGCCACAACGGATGCGCCCAGCATCGGCTTCGCAGTGCTTGGGTTCTTCATCCCGATTGTCGGGTTCATTCTCTATCTCGTATGGAAGGATCAGACACCACTCAAGGCGGGCTCGGCCGGCAAAGGCGCCTTGATCGGGTTCATCGTCAACACTGTGGCGGTGATCGCGTACGGTATTGCGATGGCTGCCTTGCTGGGCTCCTACTAGAGACTGTGCGCGCCTGACTTCAAGTTTGAATCGCAACACACCGCCCGTCTGAGCGACTTCCTACGATCGTGCATAGCATTCCTCCGGGGTCTTGTAGCCGAGCCGCTTGCGCGGTCGTGAGTTGAGCTTCGCCGCGATCGCGTCGCAGTCATCCTGCGTGACGTGCGCCATGCTCGTCCTCTTCGGCAGGTACTGGCGGATGAGCCCGTTGGTGTTCTCGTTGGTGCCGCGCTCCCATGAGTGGTGAGGGGTCGCGAAGTAGAACTCGACGCCGGTCGCGGCCTCGATCTGCTTGTAGGAATGGAACTCGGTGCCGTTGTCCGCGGTGATCGTGACGACCCGACCGGCGTGGCGCTCGATGAGCTCGATGCACCGTGCGACGGTGTCTGCGGCGCAGTGACGGGCGAGCTTGCCCATCACCAGGAACCCGGTCGCCCGCTCGACTAATGTCACCACGCTGTTGCGCCCGTGCTCGTTTCCCATCACCGTGTCGATCTCCCAGTGACCGACCTCGCGCCTCGTCTCCACCTCGGGCGGCCGCTCCGAGATGTGGCGTTTACCTGCGAGTCTTCCGCGCCAGTCGCGGGAACGGTACCGCTTGCGCGCCCGTTTGCCCGACTGGCGCAGGTGGCGCCACAGGTCCCCGCCGGCGCGTTTGTCGGCCCAGACATGGATGTAGATCGCCTCGTGGGAGATCTTCAGGATCCCCTCTGCCTTGAGGAAGCCTGAGACCTGCT
>JALHJB010000029.1 GCA_022839745.1 Actinomycetes bacterium | reverse complement strand
TCATCGGCCCCATCGCCATGGAGGAGGGTCTGCGCTTCGCCATCCGCGAGGGCGGCCGCACCGTTGGCTCGGGCCGTGTGACCAGCATCATCAAGTAGGCTTCTTGAAGGCCGTACAAGACGGAGGTAAGTGAGTTGGCGAACCAGAAGATCCGCATCCGGCTCAAGGCGTACGATCACGAGGTCGTGGACAAGTCCACGAAGCTGATCGTCGAGACGGCGCAGAGGACCGGCGCTAAGGTCGCGGGCCCGATCCCGCTGCCGACTGAGCGCAACCTGTACTGCGTCATACGCTCGCCGCACGTGAACAAGGACAGCCGCGAGCACTTCGAGATGCGGACGCACAAGCGCCTCATCGACATCCTCGAGCCCACCGCCAAGACGGTCGACTCGCTGATGCGTCTCGACCTGCCCGCGGGCGTGGACATCGAGATCAAGCTCTAGGTACACCCCGGGGCTCCGCCCCGGTTTGATGAACGCGGTCCTCTGGGAGGCGTCGCATACGGCGGCGTTCAGGGTCCTACAGACCGCACGGAAGAAAGGCAAGGAGATGGCAACTGCGATTCTCGGAAGGAAGCTGGGCATGACCCAGGTCTGGTCCGATGACGACCGGCTGATCCCGGTCACCGTCATCGAGGCTGGCCCCTGCGTGGTCTCCCAGGTCCGGACCGACGCGCGCGACGGCTACCGGGCCGTGCAGCTTGCGTTCGGAGACGTCAAGGAGTCCCGCGCCAACAAGCCCATGACCGGCCACTTCGCCAAGGCCGGCACGACCCCCAAGCGATTCGTCGCGGAGGTGCCGATGGGCGATGGCGAGGACGTCAAGCTCGGTCAGTCCGTCACCGTTGATGGCTTCGAGGCCGGACAGTCCGTGCACATCACGGGCACCAGCAAGGGCAAGGGTTTCGCCGGCGTCATGAAGCGCCACAACTTCCGTGGTGGTCCCGGCGGCCACGGCTCTCACGCACATCGTGAGCCGGGCTCCGTTGGCCAGTGCGCGACTCCGTCGCGCGTGTTCAGGGGCGTGCGCATGCCGGGTCACATGGGCGGCGACACCGTCACGATCCGCAACGTCCAGGTGGTTCGCGTGGACGCCGAGCAGAACCTGATGCTCGTGAAGGGCGCCGTTCCCGGTGGCAAGGACAGCCTGCTGACGATCCGCCTCGCATAAGCGGCGGAACGTCGGTTCGCAATAAGGAGCAGATGAGATGGCAACTGTGGAAGTGAAGGACAGCACAGGCAAGAAGGTGGGACAGGCCGACGTCGCGGATGCGGTGTTCGCGATCGAGCCCAACTCCTTCGCCGTGCATCAGGTGGTCCGCAGCCAGATGGCTGCCCGCCGCCAGGGCACGCACAGCGTCAAGGGCCGGAGCGACGTGTCCGGCGGTGGCGCTAAGCCGTGGCGTCAGAAGGGCACGGGCCGCGCCCGCCAGGGCTCGATCCGCGCTGGCCAGTGGAAGGGCGGCGGCGTCATCTTCGGCCCGACCCCGCGCAGCTATGCGTTCAAGGTGCCGAACAAGGTCATCAAGCTTGCGATGCGCAGCGTGCTGTCGGCCAAGAACGCCGAGGGCGAGCTCCACGTGATCGATAGCTTCGGCCTAGATGAGCCGTCGACGAAGAAGGCTGCGGCCGTTCTGCGGGCGCTCGGTATCGACCGCAAGGTCACGGTGGTCGTCGACAACGATGACATCAATGCGATGCTGTCGCTGCGCAACCTCGAGCGTGTACGCGTGATCGCTGCTGCTGAGGCGAACACGTACGACCTGGTGGACAACACCTCGCTCGTGTTCACGAAGCCCGCTCTGATGTGGCTTGAGGGGGTGCTGAGCTGATGCAGGCGCATGACGTCATCATCCGGCCGATCGTGTCGGAGAAGAGCTACGACCTGATGGAGCAGAACCGGTATACGTTCGAGGTCCTGAAGACCGCCAAGAAAGAACAGATCGCCCAGGCGGTCACCGAGATCTTCGGTGTGACGGTCACGAAGGTCAACACCATGAATGTATCTGGTAAACCGCGCAGACTCCGGTACAATAAGGGGCTGTCGCGCTCATGGAAGAAGGCGATCGTCACCCTCAAGGACGGGGACACGATCGACCTGTTCGCTGGTAGGTAAGCCCCGGTACTCCCGTGTGTGCGGGAGTACGGTGGCTGATGGAGCCGCCCGGCACCGTGGTAGCAGGAAGGTCCGGCGTCAGATCGCTCGGAGCATGAACGGCTCCGGGTCCCAAGCGGTCAGGCAATCGGAACGAAGGAGAGATGATGGGACTCAAGAAGTACAAGCCGACCTCACCGGGTCGTCGTTTCCAGACTGTCGCCGATTTCTCGGAGATCACGTCGACGATGCCCGAGAAGTCGCTGCTGGAGCCGCTGCCTCAGAAGGGCGGCCGCAACAACAATGGCCGGATCACCACCCGTCACCAGGGCGGTGGCCACAAGCGCCAGTACCGCAAGATCGACTTCAAGCGGAACAAGGACGGGGTCCCGGCCAAGGTCGCTACCATCGAGTACGACCCGAACCGCTCCGCGCGTATCGCGCTGCTGCACTATGCCGACGGCGAGAAGCGCTACATCCTCGCCCCGGAGAAGCTGCGTGTGGGCGACGCGATCATGTCCGGCGCTGGCGCGGACATCAAGCCGGGCAACGCCCTGCCGCTGGAGAGCATCCCCACCGGTACCGTTGTCCACGCGATCGAGCTGCAGCCGGGCAAGGGCGCGGCTATCGCACGTTCGGCCGGCACCTCTGCCCAGCTGATCGGCAAGGAGGGCCCTAACGCGATCCTGCGTATGCCCTCATCTGAGATGCGTATGGTGCCGCTGGCCTGCCGTGCCACCGTCGGCGAGGTCGGCAACAGCGAGCACGGCAACATCTCGATCGGCAAGGCCGGTCGTAACCGCCACCTTGGCAAGCGCCCGACGGTGCGTGGTACCGCGATGAACCCGGTCGACCACCCGCACGGTGGTGGCGAGGGCAAGAACAAGACCGCCGGTCGTCACCCGGTGACGCCGTGGGGTGTCCCCACCAAGGGTCACCGCACGCGTGCGAAGCACAAGGCGTCCGACCGGATGATCATTCGCCGCCGCAAGAAGTAGCGGGAGAGGGAGCAATCGATGAGCAGAAGTCTGAAAAAGGGACCCTACGTCGAGCCGCGGCTCCTGAAGCGTATTCAGGACATGAACGAGGCCGGTGAGAAGAAGGTCATCAAGACCTGGTCGCGTGCCTCCACCATCTTCCCCGAGATGGTCGGGCACACGGTGGCCGTGCACGACGGCCGGAAGCACGTTCCGGTGTATGTGACCGAGTCCATGGTCGGCCACAAGTTCGGCGAGTTCTCGCCGACGCGTACGTTCCGCGGGCATGCGGACGATCGCAAGAAGGGCAAGCGCTAGGACGCAGTCGCGTATCACTGACGCCGGTGTGCCGCTGGGGCATTCCGGATGACGGTCGGAGGTTTTCTCGAGATGGAAGCAAGAGCTACGGCGAAGTACGTGAGGGTGAGCCCGCGTAAGGCGCGTGAGGTCGTGGACCTGGTCCGCGGCAAGTCTGTGCCCGACGCTGAGGCGATCCTGAAGTTCACCCCGCGTGCTGCCGCGGAGGTCGTGGGCAAAGTCGTGCACAGCGCGGCCGCCAACGCCGAGAAGCAGCACCGCATCAAGCAGGACACGCTGTACGTGTCCGAGGCATTCGTGAACGAAGGTCCGACGATCAAGCGCATCCGCCCCCGCGCCATGGGCCGTGCGTTCCGCATCAACAAGCGCACGAGCCACATCACGGTGGTCGTGAAGCAGCGAGAGGAGGCGTAAGGCGCATGGGTCAGAAAGTCTATCCGATCGGATTCCGTCTCGGCATCACCGAGGAGTGGCGGAGTCGCTGGTACCAGGACAAGGGTTACAGCCAGACCCTGGCTGAGGACCTCGCGCTCCGGAAGTACCTCAAGGCGAAGCTGCGCCGCGCCGCCGTCTCGCGCATCGATATCGAGCGCAAGGGCGACAAGGTCTTCGTGGAGGTCTGGACCGCGCGTCCGGGCATCGTCATCGGCAAGAAGGGCGCCGAGGTCGACGTGCTCCGCAAGGACCTCGAGCAGCTCACCGGTCACCCGGTCGCGGTCAACATCGTGGAGATCAAGCGTCCGGAGATCGACGCGACGCTCGTCGCGCAGAGCGTGGCCGAGCAGCTCGTCGCGCGCGTCGGCTTCCGCCGCGCCATGAAGAAGGCCGTCACGAGCGCCATGAAGGGCGGCGCTCTGGGCGTGCGGATCCAGTGCTCGGGCCGTCTGGGTGGCGCTGAGATGGGCCGTCGTGAGTGGTACCGCGAAGGCCGCGTGCCGCTGCACACGCTTCGGGCCAAGATCGACTACGGCACGGCTGATGCCGTCACGACGTTCGGCGTCGTTGGCGTGAAGGTCTGGGTCTACCGTGGCGACAAGCTGCCCGGTCAGAACATGACCGCTGCCGAGGAAGCCGCGCTCATGGAGCGCTCGCGTCCCGAGCGCCGTGATGACAGGCCTCGCGGCCGTCGCGGCGCTGGTAATGGAAGGAGGGGCTAGATGCTGCTCCCCAAGCGCGTCAAGCACCGCAAGGTGATGCGCGGCTCCCGCAAGGGCGTCGCCAAAGGTGGAACGGAGATCGCGTTCGGCGAGTTCGGCCTGAAGGCCCTCGAGCCCGCGTGGATCACCAACCGGCAGATCGAAGCGGCACGTGTCGCGATGACCCGCTACATGAAGCGTGGCGGCAAGGTCTGGATCAACATCTTCCCGGACAAGCCGGTCACGCAGAAGCCCGCCGAGACCCGCATGGGTTCCGGTAAGGGCAACCCCGAGAAGTGGGTCGCTGTCGTCAAGCCCGGCAGGATCATGTTCGAGGTTGCCGGCGTGAGCGAGGAAGTGGCCAAGGAAGCCATGCGTCTCGCGGCGCAGAAGCTGCCGATCAAGTGCAAGTTCGTAGCCCGTGCTGACAGTGGCGGTGAAGCATAGATGAAGACCATCGATATCAAGGGCCTCGCGGACAGCGAGATCGACGAGAAGCTGAAGGAGAGCCGTACGGAGCTGTTCAACCTCCGGTTCCAGCTCGCCACCGGCCAGCTCGACAATCCGCACCGAATCGCGACGGTCAAGAAGCAGATCGCGCGCCTGCACACCGAGTTGCGCAGCCGTGAGATCGCGGCCGCCAAGTCACAGGCGCAGTAGGAGGACGTTACATGACAACCGATCGCAACAGCCGCAAGGAGCGCCAGGGCGTCGTGGTCTCGGCCGCGGGCGACAAGACCTGTGTCGTCATGGTGGAGGACCGCAAGCGCCACTCGCTCTACGGCAAGATGATCACCCGTTCGGTGAAGTTCCACACGCATGACGAGAACAACGACTGTGGTGTGGGTGACACGGTGCGCATCATGGAGACCCGTCCGGTATCCAAGATGAAGCGCTGGCGCCTGATCGAGATCGTCGAGAAGGCCAAGTAGGAGAGACGCACGTGAAACGACGGTCCTCTCGGGGCGTTTGTGCACCCCGATGACCGGCGACTGATGGAGGAAGAGCATGATCCAGGCGGAGACCCGGCTGAAGGTGGCCGACAACTCCGGAGCGCGGCGGGTGGCCTGCATCAAGGTCCTCGGCGGCTCCAAGAGGCGGTACGCATACGTGGGTGACACCATCGTGTGCGCTGTCAAGGAGGCCACCCCGAACGGGACGGTCAAGAAGGGCGATGTCGTCAAGGCGGTCGTCGTCCGCACCAAGAAGGAGACCCGTCGTCCGGACGGCAGCTACATCAAGTTCGACGAGAACGCCGCCGTCATCATCGACGCCCAGGGCAACCCCCGGGGTACGCGTATCTTCGGCCCGGTCGCTCGCGAACTGCGTGACCGCAAGTTCATGAAGATCGTGTCCCTCGCACCGGAAGTCCTGTAGGGAGGGCCTGAACAGTTATGGCTAAGTCACTGACGATCCGCAAGGGTGACCGCGTGCACGTCATCGCCGGCAAGGACAAGGGCAAAGAAGGCAAGGTCCTTCGCTCGATGCCGGAGAAGGAGCGCGTTGTCGTCGAGAATGTGCACATGATCAAGAAGCACGCTCGCCCGAGCCAGAAGAACCCCCAGGGCGGCATCATCGAGATGGAGGGCACGATCCACGTGTCCAACGTGATGGTCGTGTGCCCGAACTGCAGCCAGCCGACCCGCGTGGGTCGTCGGCGTGAAGACGGTGTCCGCGTTCGCGTGTGCAAGAAGTGCGGCAAGGACATCGACAAGTAGAGGCCATCGGCCGTACAGCGGCCGTAGGACAAGTCCCGCCGGGTCGGCAATCCGTCGGGCGAGAGAACACATCGGAGGTATGACGAGTGGCACCCAGACTGAAGGACAAGTACCGCGCGGAGGTCGTGCCGGCGCTCATGGAGCGCTTCGAGTATGGCAACGTGCACCGGGTCCCGCATCTGGAGAAGATCGTGGTCAACATGGGCGTCGGTGCGGCGACCCAGGACGCGAAGCTTCTCGAGAACGCGGTAAACGACCTGACCATCATCACCGGCCAGAAGCCGGCGATCACCCGCGCGAAGAAGTCGATCGCGAGCTTCAAGCTGCGCCAGGGCATGCCTATCGGCGCCAAGGTGACCCTTCGCGGTGATCGTATGTGGGAGTTCTTCGACCGCCTGTTGTCGACAGCTCTTCCGCGCATCCGCGACTTCCGCGGCGTGAGCGCCAAGGCGTTCGATGGGCGTGGCAACTATTCACTCGGCATCAACGAGCAGTTGATCTTCCCTGAGATCGACTACGACAAGATCGACAAGATCCGTGGCATGGACATCACCTTTGTCACGAGCGCTGATACGGACGAGGAGTGCCGCGCACTGCTCGACCAGTTCGGTTTCCCGTTCAAGCGGTAGAGAAGACGCGGGTCGCCCGGACATCCGGGTCACCCTCTTCGAGGAGGTTCGACAAGTGGCAAAGAAGTCGATGATCGCCAAGGCCAAGCGTGCGCCGAAGTTCGCCGTGCGTGCTGTCAACCGCTGCAACCGCTGCGGTCGTCCGCGTGCGTACTACCGGCAGTTCGGTCTGTGTCGCGTGTGCGTCCGCGAACTGGCAAGCCGAGGCGAACTGCCCGGTGTCCGTAAGGCGAGCTGGTAGGCCTTACCAGACCCGGGCGGACGGGTCCGAAAGGCGCTGCGGTCAAGGGCCGAGGCGAACCAGCGGACGCGGGCAGCCCCGAATCATAGGAGGTATTCGAGAACATGAGCATGACCGATCCTATCGCCGATATGCTGACGCGTGTGAGGAACGCCAATAACGCGTTCCAGGCATCCACGTCGATGCCGTCATCCACCAAGCTCGTCGCGATCGCCAAGATCATGAAGAGCGAAGGATACATCGAGGACTACGAGGTGGTCGCGGGCGAGCCGCAGGCGACGCTCACGATCACCCTCAAGTACGGGCCGAAGAAGCAGCGCACCATCACCGGTCTGCGCCGCATCAGCAAGCCCGGTCTGCGTGTGTACGCGAAGAAGGACGAGCTGCCCCGTGTCTTGGGCGGTCTCGGCATTGCGATCGTGTCCACCTCGCAGGGTGTCATGACCGAGAAGCAGGCCCGCGCCGCCGGTGTCGGTGGCGAGGTGCTCGCCTACATCTGGTAATCGGACCGGAGAGAAAGGAGCAAGCCGTGTCCCGTATCGGCAAGCAGCCCATCCCGGTTCCCGCCGGTGTGGATGTGACGATCGAAGGATCCACTGTGACAACGAAGGGGCCGAAGGGCACCCTGTCGCAGTCGTTCGACCCCGACATGCAGATCACGCTTGAGGAGGGCGCCATTCACGTTCGTCGCCCCTCGGACGAGCGGCGGCATCGCAGCCTGCATGGGCTCACCCGCACGCTCATCTCCAACATGGTCGTCGGTGTGTCCGAGGGCTTCCGCAAGGACATGGAGATCGTCGGCGTCGGCTATCGTGCCGCCCTTCAGGGAAGCGACCTCGATCTGTCCCTCGGCCTGAGCCACCCCATGGTGGTCAAGGCTCCCGAGGGCATCACGTTCGAGGTGCCCGCACCGAACAGGATCTCGGTCATCGGGATCGACAAGCAGCGTGTCGGGCAGATCGCCTCGGAGATCCGTGGCATCCGTCCGCCGGAGCCTTACAAGGGCAAGGGTATCCGCTACGCGGGCGAGCACGTCCGTCGTAAGGTCGGTAAGGCCGCGAAGTAGTCATCGAGACCGCACCGGTGTGGTGCGTAACGAAGGAGTCAGGACGGATCATGGATAAGACGAAAGCGAAGGCAGCAGGTCTCGCCCGCCGCCAGCGCAGGGTCCGCGGGAAGATCAGCGGGACGGCCGAGCGGCCGCGCCTGCGGGTCAGCCGCAGCAATCAGCACATCTACGCGCAGCTCATCGATGACGTCGCCGGTACGACCCTGGTCGCGGCTTCGTCGATCGACCCCGAGCTGCGTGCGGCGCTGAAGTCGGGCGCCAACATCGACGCCGCCAGAGCGGTGGGCGACGCCCTCGGCAGGCGCGCTATCGAAGCCGGTATCAGCGAAGTCGTGTTCGATCGTGGCGGGCGCCTCTATCACGGGCGTGTCGCCGCGCTCGCGGACGGCGCACGCGAAGCCGGCCTGAAGTTCTAAGAGACTAGGAGGATCCAGTAATGGCGTATGAAAGCAACGCTCCGGTCTCCGAGATCCAGGAGCGCGTCGTCTACATCAATCGCGTGGCCAAGGTCGTCAAGGGCGGCCGCCGCTTCTCGCTGACCGCATTGGTGGTCGTGGGCGATGGAAACGGTCGCGTGGGTGTGGGTATGGGCAAGGCCGCTGAAGTGCCTGTGGCGATCAAGAAGGGCATCGAGGACGCGAAGAAGAACATGTTCACGTTCCCGATGTCCGGTACCACGATCCCGCATACCGTCACCGGCGAGTACGGTGCCGGCAAGGTGCTGCTGAAGCCTGCGGCACCCGGTACCGGTGTCATCGCCGGCGGTCCGGTCCGTGCGCTCCTCGAGCTTGGCGGCGTGCAGGACGTGCTGTCCAAGTCGCTCGGCACCAGCAACGCGCTCAACATCGTGAAGGCGGCCGCGGCCGGCCTGCAGGAGCTTAAGAGCCCGACCGAGGTCGCGCGCAGCCGTGGCAAGACGGTCGCAGAGATCTACGGCAAAGAGGGGTAGTGCGACATGGCGGAGAAGACACTCAAGATCACGCAGGTGCGTAGCGCGATCGGCCTGCCGAAGGACCAGAAGGCAACGGTCCGCGCGCTTGGCCTGAAGCGCATGAACGACACCGTGGAGCAGGCCGACACGCCGGTCATCCGCGGTATGATCTTCAAGGTCAAGCACCTCGTAGAGGTGGAAGAGGCCTAAGCGGGCTCACGCCCCACGACCAAGTCTGCCGGCGGCGAGCGGCCGGCGATCCGGGTCTGTGCCCGGACGACGCGAAAGAGGAGAACAATGCAACTGCACGACCTCAGCCCGGCTCCGGGCTCTCGTAAGAACCGCAAGCGTGTCGGTCGCGGCAATGCCAGCGGCCACGGTACGACCGCCGGTCGCGGCGACAAGGGTCAGAACTCCCGCTCGGGCGGCGGCAAGGGCCCCGGCTTCGAGGGTGGCCAGAATCCGCTGCACATGCGCATGCCGAAGCTCGCCGGATTCAAGAACCGCAACCGCGTCGAGTACGCCGTGGTGAACGTCGGCCGTCTGGAGGACCTCTTCCAGACAGGCGAGACCGTTGATGTCGACGCCCTGTTCGCGAAGGGTGTCATCAAGGCCAAGACCCAGCCGGTCAAGGTCCTGGGCGACGGTGAGATCACCAAAGCGCTGACCGTCAAGATCGACAAGGTATCCGCACCCGCACGGGCCAAGATCGAAGCGGCTGGAGGGACGGTCGATCTCTCGTGATCGATGCCATTCGTAACGCGTTCCGCATTCCCGACCTTCGCAAGAGGATCCTCTTCACGCTGGGGATCATAGCGCTGTACCGGGTGGGCGCTCACATCCCGGTCCCGGGTGTCGACCCGGCAGCGATGAAGGACCTTGTGAGCGGCGCGGACAGCACCCTCGGACTGCTCAACCTCTTTGCGGGTGGAGCGCTCGAGAACTTCGCGATCTTTGCACTAGGCATCATGCCGTACATCACCTCCACGATCATCATGCAGCTCCTTCAGGCGGTCATTCCGACGCTCGAGCGGTGGTCCAAGGAGGGTGAGGCGGGTCAGCGCAAGATCACGCAGACCGCGCGTTACATGACGCTGGGTATCGCTCTGATGGAGTCCATCGGCCTGCTCACCGTCTTCCAGGCCGCACCTCCGACAGGACTTGGTGTCGACTTCGACCTTCTGACGGAGATCGTCATCATCATCAGCCTGATATCGGGTACGGCGGCCATCATGTGGATGGGCGAGCTGATCACGCAGCGCGGGATCGGCAACGGCATGTCGTTGCTGATCTTCTCGAGCATCGTCTCGCGCTTCCCGCAGACCGTGATCGCGTCGTTCAGGGTCCATCCGTGGTTCATGCTCCTGGTCCTGGTCATCTCGTTGCTGGTGGTGGCTGCCGTCGTCTTCATGGAGGGCGGCCAGCGGCGCATCCCGGTGCAGTACGCCAAGCGGGTCGTTGGCAGGCGTGTCTACGGTGGTGTGGGGACGTACATCCCGCTTAAGGTCAACGGCGCTAACGTCATCCCGATCATCTTCGCCTCGTCGGTGCTGCTCTTCCCGACGACCATCGCCCGCTTCTTCACCAATGTCGCGTGGCTCCAGAAGGCGGCCGAGTGGCTGTCCAGCGGTTGGAGCTACATCGTGCTGTTCGCCGGGCTGATCATCTTCTTCGCGTACTTTTACACCGCGCTCGTGTTCAACCCGATCGAGACGGCGGACAACCTGCGCAAGAACGGTGGCTTCATTCCCGGCGTGCGGCCCGGTAACCCCACGGCTCAGTACATCACCAATGTGCTGAATCGGATCACCCTGCCCGGTGCGGTCTTCCTGGCGTTGATCGCCGTGGTGCCGCAGGCCATCTTCCAGCAGACGGGCGACCAGCTGGTCGCGGCCTTCGGTGGTACATCGATCCTCATCATGGTCGGTGTCGCGCTGGAGACGATGCGCCAGCTCGAGAGCCAGCTGCAGATGCGTCACTACGACGGGTTCTTCAAGTAGCCGACGGGCGTTCGCGCCTGCGTATGGACTGAACGCGAGCGCCCCGGTTCGCGCCCTGCAGAGGGCCCGTGCCGGGGCACGCGCGCACGACGGGAGGGGTTTGGATGAACATCATGCTGTTGGGTGCCCCCGGTGCCGGTAAGGGCACGCAGGCGGCTCGGATCGTCGAGGAGTTCGGACTCGTCCACCTCTCGACCGGTGACATCCTTCGCAAGGCGGTCGCCGACGGCACCCCGCTGGGAGTGGAGGCCAAGCGGCACATGGACGCAGGCGGCCTGGTTCCTGATGAGGTCGTGATCGGGTTGGTCCAGGAGCGGATCACGCAGCCCGATGCGCTCGAGAAGGGCGTGCTCTTCGATGGCTTCCCGCGCACCATCCCGCAGGCCGAGGCGCTCGGCGCCGCACTTGCCGAGAGCGGACTCAAGCTTGATGCCGTCATCAGCATCGAGGTCGACCCCGAGGCGATCGTCGCGCGTATCACGGCACGTCGCCAGTGCCGCGGGTGCGGTAGGATCTTCAACGTCGCAACCGACGGTGACCTTACCGTTTGCACCGAGTGCGGGGGAGAGGTCTACCAGCGCGATGACGACACGGAGGCAACCGTTCGCAAGCGTCTGGACGCGTACGAGGCTCAGACGAGCAAGCTCATCCCGTACTACGCGGAGCACGGAACCCTGCACACCGTTGACGGCAACCAGTCGCCCGCCGATGTCTACACTGCGATCGCCGGCATCCTTAGGACGGTCGGGTAGTCGTGATCATCGCCAAGTCGGCAGCTGAGATCGAAGTCATGCGTGAGGCCGGACGGATCACCGCGCGCGCCCTCGATGCGGTTTCCTCGGCGGTCAGGCCCGGGGTCACAACGGCCGATCTGGACGCTATCGCCGAAGATGTGATCGTGAAGGCCGGCGCTCGTCCCGCCTTCAAGGGGTATCACGGGTTCCCCGCGACTCTGTGCACCTCCGTGAACGACCAGGTCGTGCATGGCATTCCGGGTGGCAGGGTGCTCAAAGAGGGCGAAATCGTCTCCGTCGATTGTGGTGCGATCGTGGATGGCTACTATGGCGACTCCGCCAGGACCTTTCCTGTTGGACAAGTGAGTGCCGCGGCGAACCGGCTTATGGATGTCACCAAGCGGTCGCTTGAGGCGGGAATCGCCCGCTGTCGGCCAGGCATGCGCCTGTATGATGTTTCGGCCGCAGTGCAGGAAGTGGCCGAGGCCGCCGGGTTCTCCGTGGTCCGCGAGTACGTTGGTCATGGTATCGGCAGGTCCATGCACGAGGACCCTCAGGTCCCCAACTACGGGAAGGCCGGCACCGGTCCTACGCTTCGCACGGGGATGGTCCTCGCGATCGAACCGATGATCAACGCGGGTGCCGCGGATGTCCGCTCGCTTGACGATGGATGGACCGTCGTCACGCTGGACGGTGCGATGTCGGCGCACTTCGAACATACGGTCGCGGTGACCGAGGACGGACCGCTCGTACTGACCGTGGCAGGTTGATTGACAAAGTAAGTGCAAGAGATGAGGTGCACTTGCTGTTCGCCGCACTCAGTGCAAGAGATCGCTGTTCAGGACATGAATCCGGACGCCCGCACGGGCCGATTCTCCGGTGCGGATCAGTGCCTGCCGGGTCTCTCCTGCCGCATGCGGGACATGGCTGAATAAGCCCTCGTCACCGCCTCTGCCAGAGTAAGTGCAAGGATTCGGGGTGTCGTGCTGTTTGCGCTTCCGGTCCGCCCTGCCTCGCGGGGGCCTTGGGTTAGTCTTCAGTAGCGGAGGTCTTTGCCAGTGAGGATGCTGGGCCGGAGCACCACGCTGTCAGGCGTGAGGTGCTCCAGGCCCAGCCCCTCCAGCAGCTTCGCGGGCAGCACGTGACGGGCAAGGTCGAACGGGGAGGCCCCTCCGAGCGAGGGGCGCGGCATCGAGTTCACGTGGCTTGCGATGATCGCGGCGTCTCGTCTCGTGAGGTGATCGACCGAGGTGCCCTTGGGGACGATGCGGCGGCACACGCTGTGGCAGTTCTCGATCGAGCCCTTCTGGTCGGCACGCCCGGGGTCGCAGTAGTAGACGCGGGTGCGTCCACCCCGCTCGATCCGTGCGGGGTTCTGGAACTCGTGTCCGCGATCCGTGAGCACGAGAGGGAAGGTCGACGCGAACCGGTCTTCGAGAAGGGACTCGAGACCGTCGAAGACCTCCTCCACACACGTCTGTGTGTGCTCATCGAGCACGAAGACGAGCAGGAACGATGTGCGCTTGTGCAACATCGTGAGCAGCACTTTCGTGTCGGTGCGCACGCCTTCGACGCAGTCGATCTCGATCACCGAGAGCCTCTCGTCTTCGGGAAGCGACATGAAGTCGGCGTAGGTGCGGCCTTCGGGGACGAAGAAGCGCTCGTGCGGTCGTTTGCCCTTGCGCGGGCGGTAGCGGCACTTGGCCACGAGATCGAGGTTCTTCAGCCCGCCGAACCCCGCGTCCACGTAGCGGTAGAAGGTACGCCCGGAGCAGGGGAACTCGTCTTTGTGTGCCGCCCAGACATGTGCGATCGACTGGCCTTGCTCGCAGATGAGGGGCTTGGCCGTCGAGATCATGGCCTCGAAGGCCTCAGAGGTCGTGTCGATGCCGGCTCGTGACTCTCGCAAGCGCGCGTCTGCCTTGTGTTCGGCCAGCTTGGCGTCGTAGCGGTAGCGGTGCAACCGGCAGCCGTTGATCGAGGCGCACCCGTCGCACACGAACGGGGCGGCGGCGGTGCGCTCGCACACCTCAGGGGTGAAGCACGGGCAGATGTTGGTGCAGCGCACCCTGCTGCAGCTCGCACAGCGCCTGGTGGAGCAGCGGGGGCAGATCCCCTTCAGGCCGCAGGTCCGCACATGTGTGCACAGGCGCACCATCGCGGTCGGGGTCGAGCGGTACCCGTCGTCTCGCCGGTTGCGCACGATCTCGCGCGTGATGCTTGAGACGTTTCGGCCAAGACTCCTGGCGACCGGACTCACGGACTCGCCTGCGCCAAGCATCCGCTGGATCTCACAGCGGTCGTCGTAGGTCAGGTGGCGGTAGCAGCCACCGGTAATCTCCGGCATGGTCGTACTCCTCTCGGTCGGCAAGCCCGCCGGAGACGAGGCGAACACGTGCGAAAAGCAGGGCGCAGGGCATTCAGAAGGTCAAAGGAGAGACCTGTCAGACTAAGCGCAAGAGCATTTGCACTGACTTTGGCAATTCACGGGCGAATTCCGTGTCGCCCATGATCTGTGTCTTGCGAGTTACCAGGAGCGGTCGTAAGGTATCGTGAAGTCACGACCTGTGCCCTCGTTAGGTGGGCGGGCCGCACATGGTGGCACGGTGTCTACAAAGAAGCTGGGGGTGAAAGTGGTGACGTTCGTTGCGGCTCTTGGTATCGGCCTTGTCGCGGGCGCCGTGACCGGCCTGATCGGCGCGAGCGGGGTCATGGTGATCGTGCCTGGGCTCACGTTGCTCGGGTACTCCGCGGCTGGCGCGATCGGAGCGAGCCTGTTCGCCGATGCCATCGCCTCGCTGGTGGTGGCATGGACCTACTACCAGAACAAGAACCTGAACCTCACGCAGGGTTGGTGGATCGTGCTAGGTTCGGTCGCCGGAGCGCAGATCGGCAGCGTGCTTTCGCCAAGGATCCCCGACGTGGGGCTTGGTAACGCCTTCGGGATCTTCTTGCTCGTGACCGCGGTGGTGTTCTGGGTGCGAGGCGCACGCGGCATTAAGCCGGGCGAGCCGGACTCGGAAACCGAAGAACACGCGCCGAGCGGCTTTGTCGCGGCGCTTCGACGTCACGTGGTCGCCTCGGGCATCGGACTCGGCCTGCTTGTCGGCATCATGAGCGGAGTGCTCGGTGCGGGCGGAGGCGTCATGATCCTGCTCATCTTGGTGTTCGTCATGGGGTACAAGATGCACGAAGGTGTGGGTACCTCGACGCTCATCATGGCGTTCACCGCGGCCTCGGGCGCCATCGGCCATGCCATGACCGGCGACCTGCCACTTCGGGCCGCAGCGGTGGCATCGCTGGGCACGGTGGTCGGCGGACGAGTGGCCGCCCGATACGCCAACCGTGTGAACGAAGCGGTGCTGAGCAAGGTCGTGGGAGCCGTGTTCGGCCTGCTCGGCGTCGCCATGGTGGTGCAGATGCTGTAGCCGTCGAGTACGGCGCGTGACCGGAGGGACGATGCAAAGACCGCCGATGGACCCGATGCAACAGTTCGGTATCGCGCTGCTCGTGATGGCCGCGCTCCTCGCTCTCGCAGGTGCGTTACTCTGGCTGGGCGGACGCGTCGGGCTCGGCCGGCTTCCCGGAGACCTGCACTTCGGCGGCGAGGGCTGGAGCTGCTTCGTGCCGGTGACCTCCATGCTGCTGATCTCGCTCGTGCTCACGCTCATCGTGAACCTCATCAGCAGGTGGCTGAAGTAGGGGTAGGCGCGGGAAGCGGTGGCACCGCGCGGCCTCGAGAGCCCGCAAGAGGATGCGCGGTGCCATCAGCGGTATATGCACATGTCAGTGCATGACGCTACGATAGGCCCTGGAACGCCCCGGGTTTCACGTCGGCTCGTTCATTTGGATGCCACGCATAGCGTGGCGACCGGCCGCATCCCGTCAAGTGGTGCATGAAGCCCTCTGCTCCGACCTCGAGTATCTCACTCAGCCAGCCATGAGCGCAGGCGCCACCTCCTGATCGAGCCCGTCGGTGACGGCGAGGACCGGCTGCATCGTCTTCTCGATCGACTCGATCGACATGTACCGTCTCGAGACCTGCCACTCGTCGTGCTGCTCTGAGAGCACCGAACCCATGAGGCGGATGATGCTCTCGCGGTCCGGGAAGATACCCACGACGTCACTCCTGCGCCGGATCTCGCGATTCAGTCTCTCCTGGGGGTCGTTGGACCAGATCTGGCGCCAGTGAGCGGGCGGGAACGTCGAGAACGCGGTGATGTCGGCTGCGGCCTCCTCGAGCATCATCGCGACGTCGGGGAAGCGCTCCTCGAGCTGGCCGACGACACGGGCGAGCTGGGCGGACTTCGGCACCCGGCACAGCACGGTCCGCATGAAGTGGATGCGGCAGCGCCTCCAGGCCGCGCCGCTCTCCTCGGTGAACGTGTCCATGCCCACGATCTCGCGCCTGCCTTCCCAGTTCACGGCGGTGGCCACGACACACGCCACCTTCACGACCCGGCCGCCTCTTATCAGGCGGCCGGGCCTTCGTACACCACTTCCAGGGACGTTAACCCCGCCGGAGACGAGGCGAACGGATGCGAAGAGAGGATAACGTGCGAAAAGCAGGGCGCAGGGCATTCAGAAGGTCAAAGGAGAGACCTGTCAGACTAA
>JALHJB010000011.1 GCA_022839745.1 Actinomycetes bacterium | reverse complement strand
GGGCTTCACGAGAGTGCTGCGTGACATCTCGGGTGCCCGCAAGGCAGACTACTGATGTCGGCGCTGGGTGGTGCTGCCCCCATTTGCCTTACACGAACGAAGGGGGCCGCGGCCCTACTCCCATTCCTCGTGATGCGGTACAATAAGACATGGAAGAGTCACTGGGACGTGAGAGCCCGCTCCTTGCCTGATGCGGCCTAGTCCCCAGATCGTGGGATGCTTCCTTCGGCTTGTTGAGTCATTGCCGCCTCGCGGAGCGCGTGCTATGATTCGCGGGCTGTCCCCGCTCCTGGTCGGAAACCAGGGGCATATCGATGGAGGTCCTTACAGTGCGCACCGGAATCCACCCTGACTACGTCGAGTCCAAGGTCACCTGCTCATGCGGCGAGACCTTCATGACCCGCTCGACCAAGCCCGAGCTCCGCATCGAGCTCTGCTCCAAGTGCCACCCGTTCTACACCGGCACCCAGAAGCTCGTTGACACTGGTGGTCGCGTCCAGCGCTTCTCCGACAAGTTCGGTAACGCCGCCGCGGCTGTTGCGAAGAAGGAAGCCGAAGCCCGTGAGGCGCGCCAGAAGGCTGCTGAGGAGGCCGCGCTCGCCGCTCGCGAGGAGAAGGCCAAGAAGGGCGCCACCAAGGCCGAGCGTGCCGCCAAGGTCGAGGTCGCAGCCGCCATCGAGAGCGGCGAGGCTGTCGCCGACGTGGCGGAAGAGGCTCCCGAGGCTTAAGCAAGCGCCCCGCGGGTCACGAACGCGTTATCATCCGGAAGGCGGGGCTATCCCGCCTTCCTGTGTTATCGGAGGCATCCAGTGGACGTCAGGCTGCTCAACCACACGCCCGACCCGGAGCGCGCGATCGCCGCGGCTGCGCGGCTGTGCTACGCACCCGTCGGCGCCGCCGAGCTCACCGAGACGATGTCGGAGGAGGCGGTCCGCCGCGTCCTCAAGACGATCATCACCTCGGGGCACACCTCGGCGCTCGAGCACGCGAGCTACACGTTCGCAATCGACGGCGTGAGCCGCGCGCTCACCCATCAGCTGGTGCGACACCGTCTGGCGAGCTACAACCAGCAGTCGCAGCGCTACGTGACGTACGCGAGCGAACCGGCGTTCGTCACGCCGCCCTCCGTGGCGGGTGACTCGGCCGTGGCCGAGGCCTTCGCCACTGCCACTCGCGCAGCGTTCGATGCATATCGTGCGCTCGTGGACGCCGGCGTGCCGGCGGAAGATGCGCGCTATCTGCTCCCCAACGCCATGGAGACCAAGATCGTCGTCACCATGAACATCCGGGAGCTGTTGCACTTCTTCGAGCTCAGGTGCTGCAAGCGCGCCCAGTGGGAGATCCGTGACCTCGCGCTCGCGATGCTGGCGCTTGCAGAGCCCACCGCCCCGTACATCTTCATGGACGCGGGTGCGTCGTGCCGGCGCGGCCCGTGCCGCGAGGGTGCGATGACCTGCGGCGATCCGTACCCCAAGGCCCCGAAGAGGGAGTAAGCATGTCAGACGAATGCACGATCCATCCCACCCATATCGGTGGTCAGGCCCTGCTCGAGGGCATCATGATGCGCGGCAAGTACAACTGGGCCGTAGCCGTGCGCGAGCCGTCCGGCGAGATCTACACCGAGGAGCATGACCTCGTCTCGGCGCGTGACAGGCACGGGTGGCTACGGTGGCCGATCATCCGCGGCATATGGGGCTTCTACGAGACCATGGCGCTTGCTATCAAGGCCTTCACCATCTCCGCGGAGCACTCGGGGGAGAGCGAGGATGAGCAGCTCGATAGCAAGGAGATCAGCGTCGCGATGATCGGTGGGCTCGCACTCGCGATCGGGCTGTTCATCGTGCTGCCGGCCGTTGTCACGAACCTGCTCGTGGGGAGCTCGGTGGAGCGGCCGTTCCTGTGGAACGCCGTTGACGGCGTCATGCGGCTCGTGGCGTTCTTCCTCTACATCTGGGCTGTGAGCCGGATGCGCGAGATCCATCGCGTCTTCAGCTATCACGGCGCCGAGCACAAGACCATCCACGCCTACGAGCGGCGGCTCCCGCTCGAGACCGACATCATCCAGAAGTACACGACACTGCACGTTCGCTGCGGCACGTCGTTCCTGCTCATGGTCATGATCGTGGCCATCGTGGTCTTCTCGCTCGTCCCGGGCAAGGCGATCCTTGCGTCGTGGGGCGTCAGCGGTGGAGGCTGGGCGCTGCTCTTCAACATCGGCATCCGGTTGTTGCTCCTGCCACTGATCGCGGGGCTCGCCTATGAGATCACCGTGAAGTGGGCCGGTTCGCGACCGGACAACCCGCTCGTGAAGGTGCTGCTGTGGCCGGGTCTGCAGATGCAGCGCATGACAACCGCCGAGCCTGATGACTCGATGATCGAGGTCGCCGTGGCGGCGATGAACCTTGTCGTGGCGCGAGAAGAGGCCGAGGCGGCCAGGCGCGGCGAGGCTGTCTGCGCGCCGGCACCGCTCCCCGAGTTCGACTGATTCGATCCGTCGCGCCCCTGGTCATCCGTCGGAGGCGTGCTAGTCTGTGAGTATCCGTACGGAGGACACACGATAGATGCGTGAGAAGCTGCAATCAATCCTCTCGTCGTACGACGAGATCACCAGGAAGCTTTCAGACCAGGCCGTTCTGAACGACCAGAAAGAATATGCGCGCCTGGCCAAAGAGCACTCGGACATGTCGCCGGTCGCGAGCAAGATCCGAGAGTACTTCGGCGTGCTCGATGGCATAGCCGACGCCAAGGAGATGCTCCGGAGCGAGACGGACGCCGAGATGAAGGAGCTCGCCAAGGCCGAGCTCGACGAGCTCGAAGAGCGCGTCAAGCCGCTCGAGGACGAACTCAAGGTCATGATGCTCCCCACCGATCCGAACGATGAGAAGAACGTCATCGTCGAGATCCGCGCGGGAGCGGGTGGCGACGAGGCCGGGTTGTTCGCGGGCGACCTCTACCGTATGTACACGCGCTACGCCGAGTCGCAGAAGTGGAAGGTCGAGGAGATCGACGCGAGCGAGAACGAGGTGGGCGGCTACAAGGACGTCTCGTTCATGATCAAGGGCAAGGGCGTCTACTCCAAGATGAAGTTCGAGAGCGGCGTGCACCGCGTGCAACGCGTTCCGGCCACCGAGAGCCAGGGTCGCATCCACACCTCCACGGCCACGGTGGCCGTACTGCCCGAGGCCGAGGACGTGGAGATCGAGATCAACCAGGCCGACCTGCGCATCGACGTGTACCGCTCGAGCGGTCCCGGCGGCCAGAGCGTGAACACCACCGACTCGGCCGTGCGCATCACCCACCTGCCCACGGGGCTGGTCGTGCAGTCACAGAACCAGAAGTCCCAGTTGCAGAACCGCGAGGCGGCCATGCGCGTGCTGCGCGCCCGCCTCTACGAGCAAGAGATGGAGCGGCGCAACGCCGAGCTCGGGGCGGCGCGCAAGAGCCAGATCGGCTCTGGCGACCGCAGCGAGAAGATCCGCACCTACAACGTCCCGCAGGACCGCATCACCGATCACCGGATCGGGCTCACGGTGCACAACCTACCGGGGGTGCTGATGGGGGACCTCGACCCGCTCCTCGAGGGCCTGGCCGCCGCCGACCGGGCCGAGCGTCTGGCGGCGGTGGTGTAAGTGGCCGAGCGCGTCTGGACAGTGAAAGACGCGCTCGAGTGGACGTGCGAGTACCTGGGCCGCAAGGACGACGAGCATCCGCGCCGTTCCGCCGAGTGGCTGCTGTCCTCCGCCACCGGGCTGTCGCGCGTCGAGCTGTACGCCTACCACGATCGCCCGCTCTCCGGCGATGAGCGCGCATGCTACCGCACGCTCGTCGCTCGTCGTGCCGAGGGGATGCCGCTCCAGTACGTCACCGGTGAGATGCCGTTCCGCCACCTCGTCGTGCACGTGGAGCCAGGCGTCTTCATCCCGCGTCCTGAGACCGAGGTGCTCGTGGATGTGGTGCTCGAGCATCTCGCGGACGTCCCCGAGCCCGTCGTCCTCGACCTCTGCACCGGATCCGGATGCGTTGCCGTGTCGATCGCGAGCGAGCATCCCGGTGCGCGGGTGTGGGCGGTCGACCTGAGCGAGCAGGCGGTCGCCACCACGCGTCGCAACGCAGGTAACGCAAATGTTGCGGACAGGGTACAGTCACTTCATGGAGACCTCTTCGATCCACTGCCGCAAGAGCTCATCGGTACGGTCGACTTCGTCGTGTCCAACCCGCCGTACATCCCGAGCGCGGATCTTCCCGATCTCCCGGCGGAGATACTGGGCTTCGAGCCGGCCCTTGCGCTGGATGGTGGCTCCGACGGGCTACACACGTTCCGCCGAATCGCCGGTGAGGCCGGGCGATGGTTGGCGCCGGGCGGCGGACTGGCGGTCGAGCTCGACAGCGGGTGCGTCGCCTCGGCGGCGGGGGAGTTGCGAGGAACCTTTGAGGGTGTGACGGTCCGGCGTGATCTCGCCGGCCGAGAGCGTATCGTCTATGCACGGAAAGGTAGGTCGATGCTGCGATGAACAAGGTGATTCACGTCGACCCGGAAAACCCCTCGGCGGAAGTGGTCAATCTCGCCGCCACGTTGCTCAAGGACGGGGGCATCATCGTATTCCCCACTGAGACGGTGTACGGGATAGGCGCTTCCGCGACATCATGTATCGGCTCTCAGGAGATCATCGACATCAAGATGCGACCCAAGGACAAGCCGCTTCCCTGGCTGGTCGAGGACGAGGGTGCTCTCGACAAGTACGCTACCGACGCCCCCGAGTACGCACACCGGCTCGCCCGCGCGTTCTGGCCCGGAGCCCTCACGATCGTCGTGAAGGCCGCGGACATCGTGGCCAAGGAGTTCCGGGACGATCGCGGCACCGTCGCCCTCCGCTCGCCGGACCACCCGCTCGTGCAGGAGCTCATCCGCTCCAACGGCGCGGCGGTCGTCACCACCTCGGCGAACACCTCGGGCGAGCCTCCGGCCACGGCGTTCGAGGAGCTCGAGGAGCGCATCATCGCCGCTGCGGACATCGTGCTCGACGGCGGCGAGACGCCGCACAGGCTCGCGTCCACGGTGGTCGACTGCACCGGTCCGGAGCCGGTGGTGACCAGGATCGGGCCGATCTCCGAGGCGGAGGTCATGGCGGCCGCGCAGGCGCAGTAGAACTGACACCTGCCGGGCGCGGTCGATACGGTACAATCTGCCGGAGGCGGCCCACCTAAGGGTCGCCTCCGGCGACGCTGAAGGGGAGTGTATGCGCGTCTACCTCGGTTCCGACCACGCAGGGTTCGAGCTCAAGGAGCAGGTTGCCGACGTGCTCCGCGACCTGGGCCATGATGTCGTCGACATCGGCCCGTACACCGATGAGTCCGTCGATTATCCCGACTACGCCGAGCGTGTCGCACGCGCCGTGGCATCCGGTGAGGCGCCGTTCGGCGTGCTCATCTGCGGCACAGGCATCGGCATGGCCATCGCCGCCAACAAGGTGCCCGGTATCCGCGCGGTGCAGGCATCCGACCCCGAGATGGCGAAGATGGCCCGCATGCACAACAACGCGAACATCCTGACGCTGCCGGGTCGCTACATTGACAAGGAGCGCGCCGCCGAGGTGCTTTCGGTGTTCCTGTCAACGCCGTTCGAGGGCGGCCGTCATCAGCGCCGGATCGACAAGATCGGCCAGATCGAACAGTCTGCGGAGTAGGAGAGAGGATCCCCCATGACGTTGCGCCACGTGTCCGCATCCGATCCGGAGCTTGCGGCGGCGATGGACGCCGAGCTGGCGCGTCAGCGCAGCTCGATCGAGTTGATCGCGTCCGAGAACTTCGTGTCCATGGCGGTGCTTGAAGCCGCGGGGAGCGTGCTCACCAACAAGTACGCCGAAGGCCTCCCGGGCAAGCGCTACTACGGTGGGTGCGAGCAAGTCGACGTGGTCGAGGATCTCGCCCGCGATCGCGCCAAGCAGCTCTTCGGCGCCGACCACGCCAACGTACAGCCACACGCGGGCGCACCGGCCAACCTCGCCGTCTACTACGCGTTCCTGGAGCCCGGGGACACGTACCTCGGGATGAACCTCGCCATGGGTGGTCACCTTACCCACGGCTCACCGGTCAACTTCTCGGGCAAGTGGTTCAACGTCGTCCCGTACGGCCTCGGTGATGACGAGCGCATCGATTATGACGAGGTGGAGCGTCTGGCCAAGGAGCACCGGCCCAAGATGATCATCGCCGGCGCCTCGGCGTATCCGCGTACCATCGACTTCGAGCGTTTCGCCGCGATCGCCGCTGAGGTCGACGCGAAGCTCATGGTCGACATGGCGCACATCGCCGGTCTGGTGGCCACCGGTGCGCATCCGTCGCCGGTCCCGCATGCCGATGTGGTGACCTCCACCACGCACAAGACGCTCCGCGGGCCGCGGAGCGGTCTCATCCTGTGCAAGGCCGAGCACCAGACCGCGATCGACAAGGCGGTGTTCCCGGGGCTTCAGGGCGGCCCGCTCGAGCACATCATCGCGGCCAAGGCCGTGGCGTTCCGTGAGGCGATGCAGCCGGAGTTCAAGGCGTACATCGACCAGGTCGTGGTCAACGCGCGCGTCATGGGCGAGGCGATGGTGGAAGGCGGGCTGCGTCTCGTATCGGGCGGCACCGACAACCACCTCCTGCTCGTGGACCTGCGCCCCGCCGGCGTGACCGGCAAGGACGCCGAGAAGATCCTCGAGCACGTGGGCATGACCGTGAACAAGAACGCCATCCCGAACGACCCTGAGAGCCCGTTCGTCACGAGCGGCATCCGCGTCGGCTCGGCGGCGATGACCACGCGCGGCTTCAACGATGAAGAGGCCCACACGGTGGGCAGGCTGATCGCGGAGACGATATTCCACCGCAACGACGCCACGCGCATCGACTCCATCAAAGCGCAGGTCGCCTCCATGCTCGAGGCGCACCCGCTGTACCCCGAGCTCTAGAGAAGGAGGCCGAGTCATGGCGAATGACCTGCGCTGGGACAACGTGGTCGTGATCGACCACCCGCTCGTACAGCATAAGCTGTCCATCCTGCGTGACATCGGTACGGGGGCGAAGGAGTTCCGCGAGCTCGTCAAGGAGCTCGCGATGCTCGAGGCCTATGAGGCGACGAGGAGCTTCCAGCTGCACGAGACAGTTGTCCAGACGCCCATCACCCAGACGACCACCCACGTGCTCGCTGGCAAGAAGGTGGCGGTCATCCCGATCCTCCGCGCGGGTCTCGGCATGGTCGAGGGCATCCTGGAGCTCATTCCGGCCGCGAAGGTAGGACACGTGGGGCTCTATCGTGACCCCGAGACGCTGCAGCCGGTCGAGTACTACTGCAAGCTGCCGGAAGACATCGGCGAGCGCGACGTGCTCATCGTGGACCCGATGCTGGCCACCGGTGGCTCCGCCGCCGCCGCGGTGCAGTTCCTCCGCGACCGGGGCGCGCACGAGATCAACCTGCTCGTGCTCCTCGCCGCACCCGAGGGCATCGAGGAGATCAATCGGACCTGCAAGGACGTCACGATCTACACGTGCGCCATCGACAGCCACCTGAACGACCACGGGTACATCGTCCCTGGTCTCGGCGATGCCGGCGACCGGCTGTTCGGCACCAAGTAGGCCGTGGAGGCGCACATGCCCAGACCATCGTGGGACGAGTACTTCATGGCAATCACCGATCAGGTCGGGCAGCGCTCCACCTGCACGCGGCGTCACATCGGGGCGGTGCTGGTGAAGGACAAGCGCATCCTTGCCACCGGCTATAACGGCGTGCCGTCCGGGCTCAAGCACTGTGACGAGGTCGGGTGCCTGCGCGAACAGCGCGGGATCCCGTCAGGCACCCAGCACGAGCTCTGCAGGGGCATCCATGCCGAGCAGAACGCCGTGATCCAGGCTGCCAGGCATGGTATCGCGATCGACGGGGCAACCGTGTACTGCACCCACCAGCCGTGCGTGCTGTGCGCCAAGATACTCATCAACGCGGGCATCAAGGAGATCATCTTCCGCGAGCCGTACCCCGACGACCTCTCCACGGAAATGCTGGCCGAGGCAGGCGTGGGTGCGACACGGTTCACCGGTGGTGCGGGCGAGTGAACTGGGTCGAGCACGCGATCGTGCTTGCGGTCGCGGCCGCGGTCACGCTTGTGATGACGCCGGTCGCCCGCCTCGTGGGTCTCAGGTGGGGCATCGTGTCCCATGCCGGGGGCCGGCACGTCCATCAGGGGTCGATACCGCGAATCGGCGGCGTCGGCATGTTCTCGGGCCTTCTCGCCGCTGCGGCGGTGCGCTGGGTGGGCGAGCTGGCGTGGGGCTGGCAACCGATCCTGACGGCCGAGGCAAGCCCGGCGGGTGCGGTGTTCGCGGGCATGACGGTGGCGTTCATCGTCGGTCTCGTCGATGACGTCATCGGCCTGTCGGCTGGCAAGAAGCTCATCGGGCAACTGGTGGCGGCCAGTGTCACGGTTGCGGGCGGTGTGCGGATCGAGTTCGTAAGCGACCCCTTCGGGGGTGGCATCGTGCTGCTCGGCATCCTTGCGGTGCCGGTGACGTTGCTGTGGATGGTGAGCTTCGCCAACATCGTGAACCTCATCGATGGGCTCGATGGCCTGGCCGCCGGTGTCACCGCAATAGCAGCCATCAGCCTTGCTGTGCTTGCTTTGGAGTCGAATCAGCCGATGGCCGCCTTCCTGGCGATGGCCCTCATCGGCATCTGCATCGGGTTCCTCCGGTACAACTTCCACCCGGCGTCGATCTTCATGGGCGACTCGGGCTCACTGCTGCTCGGGTTCGCGCTCGCCTGCATATCGCTTACCGGCGTCATGAAGTCGGTTGCGGCCATCGCACTGGTCGTGCCCATCCTCATCGTGGGCGTGCCGGTCTTCGACACGTTCTCCGCGATCATCCGTCGCAAGCGCTATGGACGCCCGATCGGCGAGGCCGACAGCGGGCACATCCACCATCGGCTGCTCGCCCGCGGGTTCAGTCAGCGTCAGACGGTCGTCATCATCTATGTCTGGTCTGCGGCGCTTGCCGTTGGCGGCTACGCGATGCGGTGGGTGCCGATGCTCTACAAGCTCGTCACCTTTGTGGTGCTTGCCCTGCTCTCGGGGCTGATGGCGCACTGGCTGGGGCTGTTCGAGGCCGCTCACCACGACGAGTAGCCCTCCTGTGCGGCCGCCCGCTCGCACGCCGTCCGTCGGTGTGCGTCATCTCGATTCTTCTGTTGTTGCGCCCCACCCGTTGTTGTATAGTGAGCACGCTTTCGAGGCCACCCCCGGGGCCCGGATCCCGATGCGTGTCGCACACGTTCGCGCACTGTCGCATCACGTTCCGCTGCCGGTCGAGTGACCTCGCATGCTATGAGGGTATCGTGCGAAGGGACAGCAAGATTTCCGGCGTATCTTCCCTGCTCGGCCACCCAGTGGTCGCCATGGCGCTTGGAGCGCTGCTTGGCGCGGCTCTGACATTCGTGTCGGAGCGAGCCGCCACTTTCGTCACTCCTCAAGACCCGCTTCGCGGGTTCGCCATCGTCGTGGGCATGACCGTCGCACGTCTGGCTGTAGCCGGCGTCGCCCTCGCTTCGTACTCCTTCTTCCTGCCTGCCGGGCTGGTGCCGTTCGGGTTCGCGCTCGGCGTGTCGTTCATAGCCGGCCTCGTCGTCGAGGCTGTCAGGGTGTCGCTTCGTAACGCACTGCACACGTCCGCCTAAGGAGGAAGGCTCGAAGCATGGATCAAATGCCAGTGAAGATGGAGCATCTTCTACACGAGCTCTCGGTGCTGCCACTGTCCGAGGGAGCGGGGTTCAGCCTCACGAACTACATGTTCTGGCTGATCATCGCGGTTGTGATGGTGCTCGTGTTCTTCGTCGCAGCATCACGCAAGGTCAAGCTCGTCCCCAGCGGTATCGGCAACATGGCCGAGGCGGGCGTCGATTTCGTCCGTAACAGCATCTGCGTCGATGTCATCGGGCCTGAGGGCAAGAAGTACTTCCCGTTCCTTGGGACGATCTTCTTCTTCGTCCTGTTCAACAACCTGCTCGGTAACATCCCGCCGGCGCTTCCGGGCACCGGTACGGTCGGCACGACCTTCACGTGGGCGATCATCGTGTTCATCGTCTACAACGCCATCGGCATCAAGAAGCTCGGCTTCTTCAAGTACATCGGGAGCCTTGTTCCTAAGGGGACTCCGTGGTGGCTGTCGTGGCTGCTCTTCCTGATCGAGCTCATCTCGCACCTGCTGCGCCCGTTCACGCTGGGCGTTCGACTCTTCGCCAACATGTACGCGGGTCACATCATGCTCGGCGTGTTCGCGGCCTTCGCCGGCATCTTCATCGAGCAGCTCAGCCCCGCGAGCATCGCGATCGTGCCGCTGTCAGTGGTCATGCAGATCGCGCTCCGGGTGTTCGAGCTCCTGGTCGCCGTGCTGCAGGCGTATATCTTCACGATCCTCACCGCCGTGTACATCGGTGGCGCTTTGGAGGCCGGGTCCCACTAAGGTCCCCCGGCGTGCACGTGTTCGATGGTGTCAATCGTCGCTTCGGCGGCGTGGAACGTAGCCGTAGTATCAAGCGCCTTCCGGAGAAACCGGCGGCGGAAATCACGAGGAGGAAGCATGGATAACCTGGGTAACGCGCTGGCATTCGGTCTCGGTGCGATCGGTCCGGCCTTCGGTCTGGCCATCGTCGGTGCCAAGACCATCGAGTCGATGGCCCGTCAGCCTGAGATGGCCGGCCGCCTGCAGACCACGATGTTCATCGCGCTCGGCATGATTGAGGCTATCGCACTTCTGGGCTTCGTTCTCGCATTCGCCATCTAAGCGTCTGACGAGAGGGAGGAGCCGAAAGCGTGGAACTTATCATTCCTAACACCACAGAGATGTGGGTGAACATCGCTGCGTTCGCGATCCTCTTCGTCGTGCTGTGGAAGTTCGCGTTCCCGCCGATCACGAAGATGCTGGATGAGCGCGCCAACAAGATCCGCGAGTCGCTGGAGAAGGCCGAGGACACCCGTGTCGAGGCCGAGCGGCTTCTGGAGGAGTACAAGGTCCAGATGGCCGAGGCGCGTGCGGAAGCCGCGCAGGTCATCGAGCAGGGCCGCAAAGTCGCCGAGTCGATGAAGGCCGAGATCCTCGCCAAGGCGCGCGAGGAGGCCGAGGCCGAGAAGAGCAAGGCTGTCGCCGCGATCAAGGCCGAGAAGGAGTCCGCAATGGCCGAGCTGAAGGGCGAGGTCGCCGACCTCTCCGTGGCGGTCGCGGGCAAGATCCTCGGTACGAGCATCACGAAGGCCGATCACGAGGCTCTCATCGACAAGTACCTCGCGGAAGTGGGGAGCTTGAATGAGAACTAGCGAGTCGATCGAGACCCTCGCCCGGGTCCTCTTCGAGCTCGCCACGGCAAGTGACGCCGTGGACGCCGTGGACGCCGATCTCGCATCGGTGGTGAAGGCCGTCCGCGGACACGTCGACCTGCACCAGGCGCTCACGGACACGAGCCTGCCCGCCGAGAAGAAGCGCGATATCATGCGCGACATCTTCGGTGAGTCGGCCGCGCCCGAGACCCTGGCAATCGTGACACTGATGGTCGAGCGCGGTATGACCGGCCAGCTCGGCGAGCTCGCCCGGCGTTTCAGCGAGATCGCTGAAGCCGAGCGCGGCGTCGTCGTCGCTGAGGTCACCACGGCCATCGAGCTCGACGATGCCCTGAGGGCGAAGCTCGTCAAGCAGATCGCAGCAGCCGTCGGTCGTCCGGTCACCCTGCGCGAGCAAGTGGACGGATCGATCCTCGGCGGTATCCGCATCAACGTCGCCGGCCGCGTGTTCGACGGGACCGTTGCGTCCCAGCTCGATAGCGTGCGCCAGGCGCTCACGACCGCACGTCAGGGAGGTGAGGCGTAAGTGGCAGAGATCACCGCAAGCAAGATCGGCGACGTGCTGCGAGCGCAGCTCGAGTCGTACAAGGCCTCCGTTGACGTACGCGAGGTCGGCACGGTCATCCAGATCGGCGATGGTATCGCTCGGGTCGAGGGTCTGAGGGGTGCCATGGCAGGCGAGCTCCTCGAGTTCGTCGCGGGCAATGGCGAGATCATCTTCGGCATGGCACTGAACCTTGATGAGAACGAGGTCGGCGCTGTGCTCCTGGGCGAGACCTCGGTCATCAAGGAGAACGACGCCGTGCGCACCACGGGCCGCATCGTCGAGGTGCCTTCGGGCCCCGGCATGCTCGGCCGCGTCGTGGATCCGCTCGGCCAGCCGCTCGACGGGAAAGGTCCGATCTCGGCCGAGGGCGTTCGCCCCGTCGAGTTCCGCGCCCCCGGCGTGATCGAGCGCAAGGGCGTGCATGAGCCGGTGCAAACCGGCATCACCGCTATCGACGCGATGATCCCGGTCGGCCGTGGCCAGCGCGAGCTGATCATCGGCGACCGCCAGACGGGCAAAACGGCCGTGGCGATCGACGCGATCATCAACCAGAAGGGCAAGGACCTCATCTGCGTGTACGTGGCGATCGGCCAGAAGGCCTCCACGGTCGCAGCGGTGGTCGAGACCCTCGAGCAGCACGGCGCCATGGACTACACCATCGTGGTGTCCGCCAGCGCGTCCGATCCGGCCCCGCTGCAGTACCTTGCTCCGATGGCTGGCTGCGCGATGGGCGAGTACTTCATGTACACGGGCGCCGACGGCAAGCCCGCTTCGGCGGACAACCCGGGCCGCCACGTGCTCTGTGTGTACGACGACCTCTCCAAGCAGGCCGTCGCGTACCGCCAGATGTCCCTCACGCTGCGCCGCCCGCCGGGCCGCGAGGCGTACCCTGGCGACGTCTTCTACCTGCACAGCCGCTTGCTCGAGCGTGCGGTCAAGCTTTCCGACGCCAACGGCGCCGGCTCGCTCACCGCACTGCCGATCATCGAGACCCAGGCCGGTGACGTCTCGGCGTACATCCCGACCAACGTCATCTCCATCACCGACGGCCAGATCTTCCTGCAGACGGACCTGTTCTTCCAGGGAGTCCGTCCGGCCATCAACGTGGGTATCTCGGTTTCGCGAGTGGGCGGTAACGCGCAGATCAAGGCGATGAAGCAGGTCGCCGGTTCGATGCGTCTGGACCTTGCCCGCTACCGTGAGCTTGCCGCGTTCTCGCAGTTCGGTTCCGATCTGGACAAGGCGACGCAGGCCACACTGAACCGTGGCGCCCGGCTGGTCGAGCTGACCAAGCAGGGCCGCTTCACGCCGTACCCGGTCGAGCAGCAGGTCATGGCGATCTTTGCCGGCACCAAGGGCTACACCGATGACCTGCCTGTCGAGGACGTGCAGCGCTTCCGTGACGGCCTTCTCGAGTTCCTCGAGAACGCCCACCCGGAGATCGGCCGTACGATCGTGTCCGAGCAGAAGCTCTCCGACGAGACCGCCGATGCGCTCGCCAAGGCGATCGATGAGTACAAGGCGGGCTTCGAGACGGAGGGTCAGGCCTAGTATGGCGAACCTTCGCGACATCAAGCAGCGGATCACGAGCGTGCAGAGCACGTCTCAGATCACGCGCACCATGGAGATGGTCGCGACCGCGAAGATCAAGAGGGCGCAGGAGAAGATCGAGTCCGCGCGCCCGTACTCCTTCGCGATGATGGAGGTGTTGGGCAACGTCGCCCGGTACGTGCAGGGCGCTTCGCACCCGCTGCTCGAAGAGCACGAGGAGCGCAAGCGCGTCATGGTCGTGACCATCACGTCCGACCGCGGTCTGTGCGGCGCGTTCAACAGCAACATCCTTCGCATCACGGAGGACGTGATCCGCTCCGAGCGGAACGCCGGAGTCGAGACGGACGTCATCGCCGTCGGCAAGAAAGCCATCGGCTACCTGCGTTACCGCGGGATCGAGCCGGTCATGTCGTACCGCGACGTCTCCGACAAGCCGACGTTTTCCGAGGCACGCGCTATCGCGGCGCACATCATCCCGCGCTATGAGGCCGGAGAACTCGACGCGGCCTACATCGTGTTCAACCGATTCAAGAACGTGGCCGAGCAGAAGCCCGAGACCTATCAGCTGCTCCCGATTGAGCAGCGTGTGATGGAGGCCGAGGAGGAGAAGGGCGGTATGCACGCCGAGTACCTCTTCGAGCCCACCGCTGCCGAGGTCCTCGAGCACCTGCTTCCCACGTACGTCGAGACGCTCGTGTACCGTGCGCTCATGGAGTCCGCCGCTGCCGAGCAGGGCGCGCGACGCACCGCCATGAAGTCTGCCACCGATAACGCGAGTGAGATGATCACCACGCTGACACGCAGCTACAACCGTGCACGCCAGGCAGCCATCACGACCGAGATCGCTGAGATCGTCGGTGGCGCTGCGGCGCTCGAGGAGGCGTAGCGGCATGGCAGAGAACAAGGAGAGGTCGCCCATGAACGTCGGACGTATCGTTCGCGTCGTCGGCCCGGTCATTGACGTGGAGTTCGCGCCCGACGCGATTCCCGCGATCCACACCGCGCTTGTCGTCGACGGCGAGACCGCGATCGGTGAAGTGCACCTGGTCGCCGAGATCCAGCAGCACCTGCCCGGCAACCTCGTGCGTGCCGTGGCCATGTCCTCCACCGACGGTATCACCCGCGGCATGGATGCGGTCGACACCGGCGCGCCGATCCAGATGCCCGTGGGCCCCTCGACGCTCGGTCGCATCTGGAACGTCGTCGGCCAGCCGGTCGACGGCAAGCCCATGCCCGAGGTCGAGGCGTTCTACCCGATCCACCGTGCGGCCCCCGACTACGAGGACCTCGAGCCCACAACCGAGATCTTCGAGACCGGCATCAAAGTCGTCGACCTGCTCGAGCCCTACATCAAGGGTGGCAAGACGGGCCTGTTCGGCGGCGCCGGAGTCGGCAAGACCGTCATCATCATGGAGCTCATCAACAACCTCGCCATGCAGCACGGTGGTACCTCCGTGTTCACCGGCGTCGGCGAGCGTACCCGTGAGGGCACCGACCTCTACAACGAGATGTCCGAGTCGGGCGTCATCGAGAAGACGGCGCTCATCTACGGCCAGATGAACGAGCCTCCGGGAGCTCGCCTTCGCGTGGGACTCGCCGGTCTGACCTCGGCAGAGTACTTCCGCGACCAGGGCCAGGACGTGCTGCTGTTCATCGACAACATCTTCCGCTTCACCCAGGCAGGCTCGGAAGTGTCCGCACTCCTCGGTCGTATGCCGTCCGCCGTTGGTTACCAGCCCACGCTGGCCACCGAGATGGGCGAGCTGCAGGAGCGCATCACCTCCACCACCACCGGCTCGATCACGTCGGTCCAGGCGATCTACGTGCCCGCCGACGACCTTACCGACCCGGCGCCTGCCACCGCGTTCACGCACCTCGACGCCACGACCGTTCTCTCGCGTTCGATCGCGGAGCTCGGCATCTACCCGGCCGTCGACCCGCTCGCATCCACGTCGCGCGCGCTCGACCCGGCCGTGGTGGGCGAGGAGCACTACCGCGTGGCCCGTGGCGTCCAGCAGGTCCTCCAGAGCTACAAGGACCTCCAGGACATCATCGCCATCCTCGGTATGGACGAACTGACCGAGGAGCAGAAGCTCGTGGTGTCGCGCGCCCGCAAGATCCAGCAGTTCCTGTCGCAGCCGTTCCACGTGGCCGAGCAGTTCACGGGCATGGCCGGCAAGTACGTGAAGCTCGAGGACACCATCCGCGGCTTCGCCGAGATCATCGAGGGTAAGCACGACGACGTCCCCGAAGGCGCCTTCCGCTACGTGGGAACCATCGAGGAGGCCCTTGAGGCCGCCGAGAAGATGAAGGCGACGGCATAACCATGGCCCGTACCCTCCTGTGCGAAATCGTCACGCCGGAGAAGATCGTCTACACCAACGAGGTGGAGATGGTCATCGCCCCGACCCTCGATGGCGAGGTCGGCATCCTGCCGCTCCACGCCCCGCTGGTCACGGTGTTGCGGCCCGGTGAGCTCCGTGTCCGCTACAACGATGGCAAGGACGTCGAGTGGTTCGCGGTCGCCGGCGGGTATCTCCAGGTCCACCAGGACAAGGTCATCGTGCTGGCAGACGCGGCCGAGCACGCTTCGCGGGTAGACGTCGACCGCGCGCGGCAGGCCAAGGAGCTTGCCGAGCAGCGCATGGCGGAGATGAAGCAGAAGCCGCTCATGGAACGCGAGGACATGACCGAGTGCGAAGAGGACCTGAAGTGGTGCGAGATCCAGCTGCAGGTAGCTGAGAAGCGCTCATAGTCGTCGCGTCAGCGTGGACTCTTACCGGGTGGCAGACTTCTGGGTCTGTCACCCGGTGGTCGTTCCGGATCCGTAGTGACGTGGCGGAGCGGTATTCGTGGCCTGGGGCCGCCACTGCTTTGTGACTGGCGCTCCACATCCCGTGTCGGGTCGGCAACAGCGCGCCGTGTGCGTTGGCACCCTCGCAGCGCGTCCGCTACTCTGCTATGCATGGTTGCTCAGACACATCCGTCACCCATGCCTTCGATCACCGTTACCGGTGGTCGGCCGCTCGGCGGTACCGTCCACGTGGGGGGCGCCAAGAACTCCGCGCTCAAGCTCATGGCCGCGGCGCTGCTCGCGTCCGGCGAGTCGGTCATCCACAACGTCCCCGAGATCAGCGACGTCGACCTGATGGCCCGTGTGCTCGAGGGTCTGGGCGCTCGCATCACCCGCGAGGGGCACACGGTCCGCATCGACGCATCGGACATCACCTCGGTCGAGACGCCGTACGAGCTTGTCGCACAGATGCGCGCGTCGATCGTGGTGCTCGGGCCGCTGGTGGCCCGGTTCGGCCGGGCCCGCGTGGCGATGCCCGGCGGATGCAACATCGGGTCGCGCAAGATCGACATGCATCTGCATGGCCTCGAGCACCTCGGCGCCGAGATCGCGTTCGAGCACGGCTACATCGACGCGCTTGCGCCCGGTGGCCTCTCCGGCTCGCAGGTCATCCTCGACTTCCCGAGCGTGGGCGCTACCGAGAACCTGCTCATGGCCTCGGTGCTCGCGCGCGGTACCACCGTGATCGACAACGCGGCGCGCGAGCCCGAGATCAGCGACCTCGTGGACATGCTCATCTCGATGGGGGCCCGCATCTCCGGTCGTGGGTCATCCACGCTCGAGATCACCGGTGTCGATCGCCTCGAGCCCACCGAGCACACCACCATCGGCGACCGGATCGAGGCCGGCACGTTCCTGGTGGCGGGCGCGCTTGCCGGCGGCCCCGTCACGGTGACCGGGTTCGACCCGGCGCACCTCGAGATGCTCATCAGCAAGCTGCGCCTTGCCGGCTGCACGCTCGCCATCGGCAACGGCGAGGCCACCGTCACGCGTGCGGGTGCCATCCGCCCGGTAGACGTGGCGACACTCCCGCATCCTGGTTTTCCTACCGACATGCAGGCGCAGTTCATGGGGCTCATGGCACTTGCCGAGGGCGACTCCGTCATCACGGAGAACGTGTTCGAGAGCCGCTTCATGTTCGCCGACGAGATCAAGCGTATGGGCGCCGATATCGAGGTCGAGGGGCACCGTGCCCTGATTCGCGGCGTCACCTCGCTCCAGGGTGCCCCGGTGGTATGCCCCGATCTCCGCGGCGGCGCGGCGCTCGTGCTCGCCGGTCTGGTCGCTGAGGGCGAGACCGTTGTCACGGACATCTACCACATCATGCGAGGCTACGAGGACTTCACCGGTAAGCTGGCGGCGCTCGGCGCCGATATCCGGCTAGTCGGGGAGTAGGGGAGGCACCGATGCTCGACCGTGAGGCTATACAGGCGATCCTTCCGCACCGCGACCCGTTCTTGCTGGTCGACCGTGTGCTGGAGTACGAGCCCGGCGTGCGTGCCGTCGCCGAGCTCGACGTGGTCGAGTCCGCCTTCTGGGTGCCCGGACACTTCCCGGGGCATCCGGTGATGCCCGGCGTGCTCATCGTCGAGGCTATGGCGCAGGTGGGTGCGGTCGCGCTGCTCTCAAGACCCGAGAACACGGGCCGTATCGCGTTCTTCGCGGGCATCGATCAGGTGCGCTTCAAGCGGCAGGTGGTGCCGGGCGACACGCTCACGATGCATGTGGAGATCACGCGGTCGCGCGGGAAGATCGGGTTCGGCGATGCGAAGGCGCTGGTAGGCGACACCCTTGCGTGCGCCGGCCAGCTCATGTTCGCGGTAGAATGACACGGTTGTCCGGGTGCGAATCGCGCGCCGGGCATGACACACGAGAGGACGATGATGGGACTCAGGGAACGGTTCGAGAGCGGCGAGGCGGTGCTTGGTGTTGTCGGCCTCGGGTATGTCGGCCTGCCGCTGGCGGTCGAGATGGCCAAGGCCGGTCATCATGTGGTCGGGTTCGAGGTCTCCGCAGAGAAGGCTGAGCTCGTGAATGCCGGGACGAGTTACATCCCCGACGTCCCAACCGACGAATTGGCGGAGCTCGTGCGTGCCGGCCTGATCGAGGCGACCACCGACTTATCGCGTGCGGGTGAGACCGACGCGATCGCGATCTGCGTGCCTACGCCGCTCAATGAGATGAAGGAGCCGGACACCTCCTACATGGAGACGGCGGCGCGGTCGGTCACCCCGTACCTGCACGCGGACATGCTGATCACGCTGGAGTCGACCACGTATCCGGGTACCACCGAGGAGGTCATCCGGCCGATACTTGAGGCCGGTGGACTCAAGGTCGGTACCGATCTGTACCTCGCGTTCTCCCCGGAGCGCGTGGATCCGGGCAACCCGGTCTTCCAGACGCGCAACACTCCCAAGGTCGTCGGCGGCGTGACGCCGGCCTGCACCGAGCACGCGGTGGCGATGTACGAACGCTACATCGACACTGTGGTCCCGGTGAGCTCCACCCGTGTTGCCGAGATGACGAAGCTGCTCGAGAACACGTTCCGTGGCGTCAACATCGCGCTCATGAACGAGCTCCTTATGCTGTGTGAGCGCATGGGCATCAGCCTGTGGGAGGTCATCGAGGCGGCCAAGACCAAGCCCTTCGGCTACATGCCGTTCTATCCGGGGCCCGGCCTGGGCGGCCACTGCATCCCCATCGACCCGTTCTATCTCTCCTGGAAGGCGAAGCAGTTCGACTTCCGTACCGAGTTCATCGACCTGTCGGGCCGCATCAACGAGAACATGCCGTACTACGTGATCGACCGCCTGATGGACGCGCTGAACGAACAGCGCAAGCCGCTTGCGGACTCCAAGGTGCTCATCCTTGGCGTGGCGTACAAGGCCGACATCGATGACATGCGCGAGTCCCCGGCCATCCGCGTCGCGGAGCTGCTGCGCGACAAGCAGGCCGACATCAGCTATCACGACCCGTACGTGCCATCGTTCAGCATCTCAGGCAAGACCGTCGCTTCGGTCGACCTCACCCCGGAGACCGTCGCCGCCGCCGATGCCGTGCTCATCATCACCGCGCACAAGAGCATCGACTACGCCATGGTTGCCAAGAACGCGCAGCTGGTGCTCGACACCCGCAACGCGATGGCTGGCATCAACGATCCCAAGGTGGTGCTCCTGTGAGCGGTTCTACCCCCGTCCGGGTGGGCGTCGTCGGCTTCGGCTACTGGGGTCCCAACCTCGTCCGCAACGTGCATAAGCTTGCCGACGCCGAGCTCGTGGCCGTGTGCGACGCGACCCCGGCGAACCTCGCCAAGTTCACGGCGGCGTATCCCGGGATCCCCACATGCGACAGCCTGGATGCGATGCTCGCCACGCACGAGCTTGACGCGGTCGTGGTGGCCACCTCGGCGCTGAGCCATTACGTGGTGGCCAAGGCCGTGCTCGAGGCCGGCAAGCACTGCTTCGTGGAGAAGCCGCTCACACTCACCAGTGACGATGCGGCCGACCTCGTGCGGATCGCCGATGAGAACGACCTGGTGCTCATGGTGGGTCACCTGATGGTGTACCACTCGGCGGTGAACTTCATCAAAGAGGTCATAGACTCAGGCGAGCTTGGCGACGTGTTGTACCTGTACGCGCAGCGCCTGAACCTCGGCAAGGTGCGCACCGAGGAGAACGCGTTCTGGTCGCTCGCTCCGCACGACGTCTCGATCGTGAACTACCTGCTCGGCGAGGCGCCCGATCGTGTCTCCGCCACCGGCGCCGACTACATCAACAACGGTGTCGAGGACACGGTGTTCGCCAACATGCACTTCGCGTCGGGCCGCATGGCCAACATCCACGTGAGCTGGCTCGACCCGCACAAGACGCGGAAGTTCACCATCGTCGGCACCAAGAAGATGCTCGTGTTCGACGACATGGAGGCCACCGAGAAGATCTGGATCTACGACAAGGGCGTGGGCGCCCCCACCGACGCCATGAGCTTCGGCGAGGACCTCACGCTCCGTTTCGGTGAGATCAAGGCGCCGTTCCTCAAGATGGAGGAGCCGCTGTCGCTCGAGGTGCAGCACTTTCTCGACTGTTGCCGTACCGGCGAGCGTCCGCGCTCGAGCGGGCGCGAGGGCCTGGAGGTCGTTCGTGTGCTCGAGGCGGTGAGCGAATCCATCGCCGCCGGTGGCGCGCCGATCGAGACACGACTGGAGGACTGATGACCGCATACGTACACCCCTCGGTGAAGGTGGGAGAGGGCTTCCTGCCGGCACCGTTCTGCGTCATCGACGAGGACGTCGTCATAGGCGACAACGTCACCGTGGGTTCGTTCGTCCACATCTTTCCGGGCGCGCGCATCGGGAGCGGCACCACGATCGGGGATGGGGCGTTGGTGGGCAAGTCGCCCAAGCTCGCCGCGTCTTCTACCGCCAAGGGCGGTCCGCTCGAAGGGCTTGTGCTCGGCGAGAACTGCGTGGTGGGCAACCATACCGTGCTCATGGCCGGTACCACCTTTGGCGCTGATTGCGTGATCGCCGACGGCGCCGGTGTGCGCGAGCGCTGCACGATCGGCGACCGCGTGGTCATCGGGCGCAACGTCACAGTGGAGAACGACACCACGATCGGCAGCGGCACGCGCATCCAGACGGGCGCGTACATCACCGCGTACGTGACCATCGAAGAGGACGTCTTCATCGCCCCTATGGTGGTCACCACCAACGATAACTACATGGGTCGCACGGAGAAGCGCCTTACCGAGATGCGCGGCTGCACCGTGCGCCGCGGCGCCCGCGTGGGCGGCGGTTCGCACATCCTGCCAGGCATCGAGATCGGCGAGGAGGGCTTCGTGGCCACCGGTTCCGTGGTCACGCGCGACGTGCCTCCGCACGCTGTGGTGATGGGCGTTCCGGCCCGCCGCGTGCGCGATGTCGCCGCCGAGGAGCTGCTGGAGAACCAGTGAACGGAAGCGTTACGGATGGGACCGGCTTCGGCGTGGCCCCATCACGCGTGTCACAATCGGACGGAATCCAACGATAAGCACCACGCGACGAAGGAGTGCGCCATGGGTGTTCCTCTGCTCGACCTCAAGGCCCAGTACCGCGAGCTTCAGGCAGAGCTCGATGCCGCCATCGGCGATGTGATGGCCAACGCGGCGTTCATCGGCGGCCCGAAGGTCAAGGCGCTCGAAGAGGCCATCGCCGGGTACTGCGGCACCGAGCACGCCGTGGCCTGTGGCAACGGCACGGACGCGCTCTTCCTCATCCTGGCCGCTTTGGGCATCGGCAAGGGCGATGAGGTCATCACCACGCCGTTCACCTTCTGGGCCACCGTCGAGTGCATCCACCACGTGGGTGCGACCCCGGTGTTCGTGGACATCGAGCCCGGCACGTACAACATGGACGTCTCGCAGGTGGAGGCCGCCATCACCGAGCGCACCAAGGCAATCCTGCCTGTGCATATCTTCGGCCAGTGCGTTGACATGGACCCGCTGCTCGAGATCGCCGAACGCCACGGCATCGTCGTGATCGAGGACGCCTGCCAGGCCATCGGCGCCACCTACAAGGGCAAGCGCGCCGGTTCGCTCGCCCGCGCCGCCGCCTTCTCGTTCTTCCCGAGCAAGAACCTCGGCGCTGCCGGTGACGGCGGCATGATCACCACCGACGACGCCGAGCTCGCCGCTCGCGCTCGCAAGCTCGCGAGCCACGGAACGTCCAAGAAGTACTTCCACGACGCCTTCGGCACCAACTCGCGCCTGGACGCGCTGCAGGCCGCGGTCCTGCTCGTGAAGCTACCGCACCTCGATCGCTGGAACAGCGAGCGCCGCGATGGCGCCGCCGTATACGGCGAGCTGTTTGCCGACGTGTCCGGACTCGAGCTTCCCGTAGTGCGCGACTATGGCGACGCCGTGTATCACTTGTACATCGTGAAGGCTGAGAGCGCCGAGGCCGCCGAGAAGGTCATGGGCGCGCTCAAGGAGGCGGGCATCGGCACCGCGCTCTACTATCCGCTTGCGCTTCACGAGCAGGAGGCGTTCGACAAGGTCGAGGGCTACGTGCGCCCGTCGCTTCCGGTCGCCGAGTCGTGCGACTCGCGTACCTTCGCGCTGCCATGCTTCCCCGGCATCACCCGCGAGCAGATCGAAGAGGTCGTCGCCGTCGTCAAGGGGGCTCTGGGCTAACTGATGCGTGTCGTTTCCGTCGTAGGGGCCCGTCCCCAGTTCATAAAGGCCGCATCGGTCTGTCGTGCACTCCGGGGGCGCCACGAGGAGATACTCGTCCACTCGGGCCAGCACTACGACTACGGGATGTCCGACGTCTTCTTCGAGCAGCTGGGCATCCCGGCGCCCGACTACAACCTCGCCGTCGGGTCTGGCGGCCATGGCCGCCAGACCGGCGAGATGCTTGGCATGCTCGAGGAGTTGCTGCTCGAACGCGAGCCAGACATGGTGCTCGTCTACGGCGACACCAACACCACGCTCGCGGCCGGACTTGCTGCGGCCAAACTCGACATCCCGGTAGCGCACGTCGAAGCCGGCCTGCGGTCGTTCAATCGCGCCATGCCCGAGGAGATCAACCGCGTGTTGGTGGATCACATCTCGGCGCTGCTGCTCTGTCCCACAACGGCAGCCGTTGAGAACCTGCGTGCCGAGGGGATCACCGAGGGGGTGCACCTTGTGGGCGATGTGATGCTCGATACCGCCCGGTACTTCGCTGAGTCGGTGAACGCCGCGCCGGTGCTCGCGCGCTACGGCGTGGAGCCGGACGGGTACTTCTTCGCCACAGTGCACCGTGCCGGCAACAGCGACGATCCAGGGAAGCTCGCCGCCATCGTCTCTGCGTTGGCGGCTCTGGACAGGCCCGTCATCTGGGCGGTCCATCCCAGGACGCGCAAGAACCTGCAGGCGTTCGGGCTCGACGCGGTCGTTGAGGCGTCACCATCCATCATCGCGATCGAGCCGCTTCCCTATACCGACACGGTCGCGTTGCTGTGCTCGGCAAGCGCTTTGCTCACTGACTCGGGAGGGATGCAGAAGGAGGCGTACTTCTTCGGCGTGCCGTGCGTCACGATGCGCGACGAGACCGAGTGGGTGGAGACCGTCGAGCTCGGCTGGAACACCCTCGTCGGAGCCGACACGGAACGTATCCTGGCTGCGGCACAAGCGCGAACGAAACCCATCGCACGTCCGTCTGTGTATGGTGACGGCCACGCCGCGGACACGATCGTCGACGTGATCGAGCGCCACGCGTTCGTCTGATACCCAAGGAGACTGCACGAGTGGGACGACATTCTCGAAAGCGCGGGGTTCTTGGTGCCCGTGGCCGGTCGACAGGACTCAAGTCGAGCGGCCGCTCTCGGGCGCACAGCGTGGTGGAAGAGGCGCCGCACATGCGCATCCACGATGAACGGCGGCGCCGCGCGATCAAGCGAGTGCTCGTGGGCCTCTCGGCGTTCGTGCTCGTGGCGGTGGCCGTTGGGGCGATCTATGTGTACTCCGAGTTCGCCGCCGCTGAAAGACTCATCGAGGAGCGGACGATCGAACCGCGAGATATGGGTGAGGCCCTTACCGAGCGTGAGCCGAAGCAACCGTACACGGTCCTGCTTCTCGGCGCTGACTACCGCCCTGGTGAGACGGCCGCCCGCGCGGACACCATCATCCTGGCGCGCATCGATCCGGAGGAGGGTCGCGTGTGGCTGCTCTCGATCCCGCGTGACTCACGTGTCGAGATCCCCGGAGTCGGCGTGGACAAGATCAACGCTGCGCATTTCTACGGCGGCCCGAAGCTCATGGCGGAAACGGTCACGGAGCTCACCGGCATTCCGATCAACCACTATGCCGAGATCGACTTCGAGGGCTTTGCCGCGATGGTCGATGCGCTTGGCGGCGTATGGATCGATGTGGATGTGGAGATCGACGACTGGAAGGCCGCGAGCGGCGTCAAGAACAGGGAACCTCACATCGAGCCGGGTTATCAGCGGCTCAACGGCTCGCAGGCCCTGACCTACGTGCGCAGCAGGGACTTCCCGGATGCCGACTTCACCCGCATGAGGCACCAGCAGACGTTCTTCAAGGCCCTGGCCGATCAGGCCACCAAGATGGATACCGTGTTCAAGGTCCCATCCATGGTCAAGACCGTCGCCGGGTACCTCACGACCGACATGACGGTGGGCCAGATGCTGGAAGCGGCGGTTGATCTCGCAGACATCGGCGGCGCGAACATCGAGACAGCCACGATCGTGGGCGAATGGCGTTCACCCTATGTCTGGCTGGACGAGGAGATGAAGGACCAGCTGGTGAGTGCCATGGTGGCCGGCCGGAGCTTCGATGATACGAGCACGGTGCCCGGCCAGCAGTTCGACCGCTCGAGTGTCAGTGTCGCTGTACGTAACGGTGGCGGCATCGAGGGGAGCGCCAGCGCCGCGAGCGGGATACTCAGCGGACTGGGGTACGCGATCACCGAGGTCGGCAATGCGAATCAGTTCGTCTACGATGAAACGCTTGTGGTCTACTCGGTGGATCGGGAGGCTGCGGAGATGGTTGCGTCCGATCTGCCCAAAGCCCGCGTGGTGGAGAGCCGTGGCATGTATGAGTTCTCCACGGATGTTCTGGTGGTCGTGGGCAAGGACTACACCACGTGGGCGGAGTAAGTCCGGCCGGCTTGCCCGGTCGCCGAGCCGCCTGGGCCGCTCGATCAGCCCGCGATCGGTCTCACGACCGCGCGTGACCCGCGGCATCCTTCAGGATGCTAAGCACGCGATCCGCCTGTTCGTCCCTGCTGAACTTCCGTTCAGCGAGCGCTCGAGCGTTGCGCCCCATGCTCTCACGGCGTTCTGCGTCGTCCGCGAGGCTGAGGATGGCTTCGGCGAGCGCACGCCCGTCGCCAGCCGCTACGGCCAGGCCAGCCTCGTTGTCGAGCACCAGCTCGCGCGTCCAGCCGGGCTGATTCACGATCACGGGGCGTCCCGACGCGAGCGCATCAAAGAACTTGTTGGGTGAGTTCGTGGCCAGGATGGGCACGTCGGCGAAGAGCGTGAGCAGGATGTCGGCTGTGCGGGTGATCGCCGGTACATCCTGCTTGGGCATGGAGCCGACGAGCAGCACGTTGCCCCGGGCGGCCGTGCGTTCGCGGAGGACCGGCAGGCTCTTGCCGTCGCCGGCGATGAGGAAGACGATGTCGTCCCGGCCGCGCTCCTCAAGGATCCGGGCGGCCTCGGGAATCTGGTCGTGCAGCCCGTTGGACGGGCCGATCGCGCCGGTATAGCCGACCACGAGACGACCATCCAGTCCGAATCGCTCGACGATCTGCGGGTCCTTGTCGCCCGGATGGAACAGGTCGAGATCGGAGCAGTTGGGGACGATGTGCACCAGGCCGGGATCGACGCCCTCGGCGAGCACGCCTTCTGCCATCCCTGGCGAGAGTGCGATCACATGCGCAGCTCGCCGATACAGGAACCGCTCGAGGAGCTTTGCGGCACGGGCGATGATGCCCGTGCGCTTGAGGGCTCCCATCTGGATCGCCGCTTCGGG
Organism: Actinomycetes bacterium; assembly: GCA_022839745.1. Lineage (GTDB taxonomy): Bacteria > Actinomycetota > Coriobacteriia > Anaerosomatales > Anaerosomataceae > Anaerosoma. Next base: position 85,682 of record JALHJB010000011.1, on the reverse strand, counting down.
CCAGAGGTCCCTGACCTCGAAGACGAAGGGCGTGCGTGTGAGCCATGCGGCGACCCAGCCGGGGATGCCGACGGTGAGGGGCGTCGATGTGGCCAGTACGACGTCGTGTTCACCCGCGGTCGCCGCACGAAACGTTGCGCCGAACGTGAAGGCGAGGAAGGACCACATGCGCCGCACGTAGCCCATGTAGTTGGAGTAACCGACGCGGACCGAACGTATCCGGATCCCATCGATCTCACCGTCCACGTAGCGCTTCTCACTGAACCCGGCGGGCAGACGAGACGAGCTCGTCACCATCGTGACCTCATGGCCCTGTCCGACCCATCGGCGCGCGAACTCGTAGGATCGGATGAGGCCGAGCGAGGATTCGCGCGTGGCGAAGAACTGGTGGATGTACAGGATCTTCATGGGCCTGCTATCCGCGATGCTCGCCCGGGCGTCCGACCGCCATATAGCGGAACCCGGCGCTCACGAGCGCTTCACGATCCAGCGCGTTGCGACCGTCGAAGACGATCGGCTCGTCGGTCATCAGTGCGCGCGCTCGCGACCAGTCAAGGTCGCGGAATTCCTGCCATTCGGTTGTGAGCACGGCAGCCGATGCTCCATCGAGGGCCTCCCACACAGTGTCCACGCGAACCGCCGCTCCGAGCTCGACGTTCCCCGCGATGGGATCGTAGCAGGCGACACGTGCGCCTTCCTGAAGGAGCAGCGGCACGATGTCGAGCGCTGGTGACTCGCGCACGTCGTCGGTGTGTGGCTTGAACGACAGCCCCAGCACGGCGACCTTACGACGGTGCAGGTCGGGGAACGCCTTTGCGAGGTGGATCACCGGGAGCAGCCGCTGGCGGTTGTTGACGTCGATCACCGACTTAAGGAGGTCGAAATCGTAGCCGTTCAGGGTGGCGATGAAGTCCAGCGCCCTGGTGTCTTTGGGGAAGCACGAACCGCCGTAACCGATACCGGCGTTCAGGAAGTGCGAACCGATGCGCTTGTCCAGCCCGATGCCCCGTGCGACATCGTCGATGTCGGCACCGATGCAGTCACACAGGTTGGCGATCTCGTTGATGAAGCTGATCTTCGTCGAGAGAAACGCGTTGCTTGCGTACTTGATCGTCTCGGCGCTTGCCACGTCGGTGATCACCACCGGGCTCCCCAGCGACGAATACAACGCCGCCACCCGCTCCGCGGCAGCGGTCGCGTCGGCTCCGATGACGACGCGATCGGTCTCGTACCAGTCCTGGATGGCGTGACCCTCTCGCAGGAACTCCGGGTTGGAGACGTAGTCGATCCGCACGTCAGCGTCGGCAAAGACGCGCGCGCACAGGGTGGCACCCGTGCCCGGCGGCACCGTCGACTTCATGACCACGGTGAGCGGATGCGTGGCCTCTTGTGCGATCGAGGCGGCGACTGCGCGGACGAAGCTCAGGTCGGCCGCACCATTGTCGGACTGAGGCGTGCCCACGGCAACGAACACGATGTCACCGTAGAGCTGGCTCCAGCCCTCGGACGGCGTTGCGAAGGTGATGCGCCCAGAAGCGATCGTCTTGGCGAGCAGGTCGTCGAGACCCCGCTCGAAGATGGGGCTCCTGCCCGCCCGCAGCATGGCTATCTTCTCAACGTCGGTGTCGACGCAGATGACATCATGGCCGACATCAGCCAGGCACACACCCTGGATGAGGCCGACGTAACCGGTTCCGATGACAGTGACACGGGCCATGAAGAGGTCCTTTCGAGGAAGATCCGGGCCGTTCGTTTCACCTGTGGGCCCGGGCACCACCGAGACTAGCATAGCGGGTGCAGGGAGGGCACTTGGCAGTAACCACCCCGTTACAGATGAAGGTGACCCCTGTGGCGTGGCCTGCGCACGTCTGACTTCTGATAATCTCTGCCTGATGACCGACAGAAGGAGCGACCGCATGAAGTCTCGAGCACGACACCTCTGGCTGCCCCTTGCGATCATCTCGATCGCGTTGCTGGTGCCGGCGCAGGCTCTCGCCGCGTGGCCCACTGACCCGGTGCGTCTCCAGCTGCCTGCGGTCCGTCAGGCTGGCGCGGACCGGTTCGCTACGGCCGCGGCCGCGGCGGCGGCGGCATACCCTGACTGGGCGGGAGTCGACCATGTGGTCATCGCCAGCGGTGATGACCGGGCAGCAGTGGATCCGCTTGCGGCTTCCGGTCTGTGCTGGGCATACGACGCGCCACTGCTCCTGACCTCCCGGGGCAGCACGCCTTCATCCACACTCGCAGCGCTCCGCGCGATCGCCTCTGTGAACCCTACAGTGACGGTCACGGTGGTGGGTGGAACGTATGCCGTACCCCCAGCGCGCGTGAACGAACTGCGATCCGCGCTGCCAACGGCCAGCGTCGAGCAGCCGTGGACGAGCGGTGACAGGTACCAGCTTGCGCGGCAGATCTCGGCGCGCATCAGCAGTGTTGCGGCAACGCGCGGGCTCAGCAGGCCAAGCGCGGCATTCGTGGTCAACGGGGCCGAAACGGCACGGTTCTCCGATGCGCTGGCAGCCTCGGCGGTCAGCCGCACCACGGGGGTGCCGGTTGTGCTCACGCGTGGTGATGTGGCCACTGATGCAGCGGCTAGCGCACTGTGGGCGCTCGCGCCTTCCGAGGTCATCATCGTGGGGGGCGAGCAGGCTGTCAGCGCGGCCACCTACAGGGCCCTTGGCGGCACATCCCGCTGGTGGGGGCAGAACCGGTACTCCACCGCGGTATCCGTTGGACGTGAGAGCATGGATCGCGGATGGTCGGCGGGAACGACTGTCGGCATAGCCGCGGCGTTGCCCGATGCCCTTGCGGGGGCCGCCTCGCTGGGGCGCTCCGGAGGCATCCTTCTTGTGACCGACCGCTCGTCGTTGTCGCCGGAGGTCTGGTCGCAACTCCTCAGCATGTCTCAGCGGCCGGAGTGCGTGCTCTTTGGCGGACCCGTCGCGATTTCTGATGGTGTCTTCCGCGAGCTGCAGGGTGCTCCGGGCCGGCCGGTCATGGACGCAACCACACCCGGAGCGTGGGTGGGCAAGACCATGCGCGTTGCGGGTCGGGCAGCGTCGAACACCACCGAGGTCACCCTCTATGTCGCCGGCACGCGCATCGGAAGCCGGGCCGTCGTCCCCTACGGCTCGTACGATTTCGGTCTGGTCTCCTCGCCCTCGAAGTCGGGCACGGTCGAGGTCAGGGCGACCAATCCCGATGGCGCAACGGCGTCAGCGACCCGGACCGTCTCCCGGCTGGTCTACCCCTATGCGACCTGTATCATCATCGACAAGTCCGACTTCAGGCTGTACTGGATCAAGGACAACGCTCTCGTGAAGGCCTACCCGATCGCTATCGGCCGCGAGGGTATGGAGACTCCGCTGAGGACGTGGCGCATACTCGCCAAGTATCACTCTGACCCGGCGAGCGTCTACGGTCCTCGCAAGATGCGACTGTTCCGCCAGTCGGATTCCGGATGGCTGTACACCTCCTACCTCATCCATGGCACGAGCGAGCCCTGGGTCATCGGCTCGAAGGCCAGCCATGGGTGTATCAGGATGTACAACAGTGACGTGCTGGAGCTGTTCCCGCAGGTGCCGCTCGGAACGTACGTGATCACGAGGAACTGATCGACGATCGCTCGCGCGGTGACCGAGAAGATCGCATGGGTCGTGAGGAGAGTCTGAGGGGTGGGTGGCCGATGACGCGATCCGCAGGGAATCGTCAACTGCGCGACAAGCGCCCCACCGTGCTCGTGGTCGGGCCCGTGGCGCCGGGCGATGGCGGTCTCGCGCCGGGTGGCGTGTCTCAGCATGTCTCCGGGTTGATCAGGGCGCTGCACAGCTCCGGATGGCGGGTCGTGGTGTACGCCGACGACACGCCGCAAGGATCCGGCCGTCCTCGGGATATGGAGTGGGGCACACTCTTCGGCCCGGTGAGGTTGCGGATGGCGCCGCTGGTTGCTGGTGCGACTCGAGGCGGACTCCATACGATCATGCGGGCCTGGGCTGACAGGCATCGATCCGCTCGCATGGGGTCCCGCACGCGTACGGTGATCGCGCATTCTGTGGGGCTCGCGCACGCCTATTCGCATGCACGCCCGGACGTCGTGCACTATCAGCACGCGGATCTGCGGCCGTACTGGGGCATGCTTGCCGGGATCGATGCGCCTGAAGTCATCACCGCACACTCCTTGTCCGCCTTTCGTGACTTCGAGGACGAAGTGCTGCATGCCACTGTCGAGGCGGCCCTACGGCGCGCGGATGCGGTCATCGCAGTGAGCGGCGACACCTCCCGGGCACTCCGTGCACGGATTCCGGATCTGGCAGCTCCCGTGGTCATCGGCAACGGGATCGATGTGTCGCTGTTCCAGCAAGGACCCATGCCGCCTGATGACGTGACAGGCCCCGTGGTGCTGTATCAGGGCAGGATCGCCCGGCAGAAGGGCATTCCAGAGTTGATCCGGGCCTTCGCGACCGTGCGGCAGGCCGTGCCTGATGCGACACTGGTCCTCGTAGGCCAGGAGGAGGATGTCGACGTTGCGGCGCTGATGTCGGATGTCGGCCTCGACTCATCTTCGGTTCGTGCTACGGGCTACCTGGAGGGCCCTCACGTTGCCGCGTGGGTGCGCCGGGCCAACGTGGTTGTTCTGCCTTCACTGGTGCGCGAGGGGCAGTCACGCACGGTCATGGAGGCGATGGCCGCGGGTCGACCCATTGTGGCGTCCCGCGTTGGAGCGGTCCCGAGTCTGCTCGGTGACGGTGAGTATGGCCTGCTGGTCGAAGCGGGCGACGTTGGTGCGTTGGCCGAGAGCATCGGGCGGCTGCTCATGTCACCCGCGATCTCTGACCGCCTTGGTGAGGCAGCTCAAAGGGCGAGCCTCGAGTTCGACAGCGCTGTGGTCACGCGCGACATCATCAGCGTCTACCGCTCAGCGATCGAGGCCCACTCCGGCCGGTCAGCCGCGCTTGATCATGCGCACCGCGAGCCGGCGTAGCAGGCCGAACTCCTTGCGGTGCAGACCACCAAAGGCGACCAGCAGGATCAGGTAGACGGCCGCACCAAGTGCGGCCTCACCAACAACGATCCCCACAGAAGCCGTGCGGGACGCCGACTGTGCGGTTCGTCCGAACACGAGCAGGATAGCGGCACCCATTCCGAGGCTCGCGCCGGCGATGCGAAGGAGCTGGTTCCAGGGGATGATCAGCTTCATATACCGGCGTGACTGATAGGTGGTAAGCCCCAGGAGGATCGCGTACGAGACGATGGTGTTGACCGCGGCGGCCATGTAGCCGAATCGGGGAACCGTGAGGAGGTTCAGTGCGAGGTTCGACACAGCTGCCGTGACAGTGTTGAGCATGATGCGCTTGGTCTGCTTGTGCAGCCCTAGTCCGGTACCGGCGACTTGTGCGAACGATGAGAGCATCGACCCGGCAGCCACCAGTGGGAGCACGGTCCAGCCCTCGGCGTACCGCGGGTCCACGAACACCCGGATGAACGGTTGCGCCGCAACCGCCATTCCTACTATCAGCGGGAAGGTGACGATGGAGAAGTAGCGCAGGAACTCCGTTTGCACCTTCTCGGCAAGGGCCTGACCCCGCATCTCGTAGGCCTCTGTGAGCGACGGCGTCATGGAGAGCAGCAGCGGAGCCGTCACCAGTTGCATGATCTTGTCGCCAAGAGCGTAGACAACGGAATACACTCCCACTTCGGCAGCGCCGCGGAATGCGCCGATGACCCAGCGGTCGAGCAGGACGAGCGACCAGGTGGCAACAGACACCAGAACCAGTGGGGCGCCGTACGACCAGAACTCGCCGAGGAGCCTCCGGCTCGCCGCTCGAGGTGCGAGGGACCCTTCCTTCCCGATCTCGCGCAACATCGGGACGAGCATGAGCGTCCATCCAAGCGCGACACCGGCGAGAATACCCGCGGAGCCGAGGCGCGCGTACCACACCGCGACGATAGACAGCACGGTGGTGAGAATCGCGCCGCCGATCTGCATTCGCGCGAAGGCGCCAGGGCGCTTCGCGGCCCTGAGCACCTGCACCAACACGTTGGTGAGGAAGTTCGCCACGAAGTACACGGAGGCAACGGGCACCAATCGAAGCACCAGTGGATCGAACATATCCCCGAACAGGAATACGGCGACCAGCGCTACACCGGCGGTGGCGGACAGGGCTCCGATAGCTGCCCACAGGATCGTGGACGTGTACTCGTCGATACGACTCTCTCGTTTGCAGATCCAGTAGAAGCGGATCGACGATGACGACAGCCAGCCGGTGGCGACATTGGCCAGCAGCGCGGTGGCCGAGCTGATGAGGTAGAAAGCGCCGTAGTCTTCGGTGGAAATCGCCGCGGTGAACAGCGGGACCGTGACGAGGGATGTCAGAGCGGGGATGAAGCGCACTGGTGCGTACTTGAGCGCGTCGGACCCAGCGGTCTTCAGGGCGCGTTCGAGAATGCTCGGCTGCTCTGCAGGGGCGCCGTCGGTGGATGCATCGTGCCCCGCGCCCCCGGTCCTCTCGTTGTTGCTCAAGATCACTCCTGCGTCGTTGGCTGTCCGGTGTGCGCCCAAGGATACCGCAACAGGAGGGGCGAGCCGGGAGCTTGTGGCGTTCTTGTGCGTCAGCGACTCCAACCAGATGGAGAACCCGGACCCGCACCGCGGGGACCGACTTGCGCGTTCGCGAACCTGGCGATGCGAAGACGCAGGGACGTTCTGATACCATGAGCCGACACAGGCCTGGAGGTGTTTTGTGCGCATCGGCATGCTGCTCATGGGTGGTACCTATCCGCCCGACATTCGTGTCGCCAAAGAGGCGAAGGTGCTTGTCGGCGGTGGCCATGAGGTATTCCTTCTCACGTCAGACAAGGATGGCCGTCCGGCCGCCGAAGAGGTGGATGGAGTACGCGTCAGGCGGTACGCTGCGCGAGCGGGCTGGCTTGCCTCCAAGTGCTCGGCGCTGGCCACGTACGCAACGTGGAGATCGCCTCTATGGGAGAAGGCGATCGACAGATACGTCCAGGAGCATGCACTGCAGGCGCTCCACGTGCACGATCTTCCCGCGGTGGCCTCGGCGCTTGCAGTCGGGCGTCGGCGGGGCGTCTCGGTCGTCTACGACATGCACGAGAACTACCCTGCGGCAGTCGGATTCTGGCCGCGGGGCCTGGTTGCCCGCCTGCTTCAGACACCCGGGCGATATCGTCGGTATGAGCGCTCCGCGGTCACGTCTGTGGACCGCGTCGTCACAGTGGTGGACGAGTCACGGGATCGGGTGCTCGCACTGGGGGTCGACCCCTCCCGGGCTACCGTTTTCACCAATGTCGATGATGCCGAAGGAGTATCCACCTGGCGGCCCGCCGACGGTGCGTTCACCGTGGCGTATGCGGGTGGGTTCGGTCCTCACAGAGGGCTCGATAGCCTCGTGCGCGCTATCGCGATCGCTTCCGAACGAATTCCGGGTGTGCGGCTTGTGTTGATGGGGTCCGGAAGCGGGGAGGGGGAGCTCCGCGCGCTTGTGGATCGACTCGGGCTCGGCGAATCAGTTGAGTTCACTGGCTGGATCGGGTTGGAAGCGATGCGTGCACGGTTGGCGGCTGCCCATGTCGGCGCGGTGCCGCATCTCGCTAACGAGCACACCGACTCGACCATTCCGCACAAGCTCTTCCAGTACATGGCGATGGGCCTTCCGGTGTTGGTGACGGACTGCGCTCCACTCGCACGTGTGGTTCACGAGACCGGTGCCGGAGTAGTTGCCCGCTCGGGTGACCCTGAGTCGATCGCTTCGGCGATCGTCGAGTTGTCAGACCCGCGCCTTGCGCACGAAGCGTCCAGGGCGGGCCTGAACGCGGTGGCCGAGCGATACAACCTTGCCAACGAAGGGCAAGCGCTCCTCGACTTGTACGAGGGACTCGCCACATGATCGGTGCGATCGGGAGGGATGCTGGACGCGCCTGGCGGGGGACCCTGCTGGAGCCAGTGCTGATCGCATCGGCCCTCACGCTCGTCTTCCTTGCGCTCGTCGTGCTTGAACCCAGGAAGTTCCTGCTGGTCTGCGGGGTGCTGATGGTGGGTGCTGCCCTGTGGATGGCGCGGCGCTATCCCGAGGCCTCTCTCGTGACGTTGATCGGGGCGGCAACCCTCGACGCGGAAGGGCGTATCGGTCAAGTCGGCCCCGCAACACTCACGTTGTACCAGGTGCTGCTGGTCGTCGTTCTCGCTTATGCTGCATGGCGGGTATGGACAAAACGCTCGCGCCTGGCGGGGACCCCGATCGACGTCCCCGCATTGCTGTTCGTGGCTGTCGTTGCGGTCTCAGTGATCGGCGCTCTTTCCCCCGCCCGCTCGATCGTTGCGCTGGTCTCGCTGCTGTCCAGCATCTTGCTTGTCTACCTGGTCACCACGATCGCCGACAGCCCTGCCGCGCTAGTGCGGCTGGTGTTGGGTGTTCTCGGTATCGCTGCCGTGTTCGCGGTTCTGGCGCTGCTCGAGTCGCGGAACATCTTCTTCATCGGCGACCCCATACGCCAGTGGGACGGGGTGATTCTCCCGCATGTGACATTCGCCGACCCGAACAACCTCGGCAGTTTCCTGATGGTCAGCGCGCTCTTGGGGCTGCCGATGGCTACGATCGTGCGTGGCTGGTGGCCCAAGGCGATCGTCGTCGGGGGTGCAGGTCTGTGCGGTCTGGCCCTTCTGGTGTCCACATCGCGGGGCGCACTCGGCGCACTGCTGCTGGGCGTTGTCGTTTTGTTCTTAGGGGCGCGCATGCACCGCTTCTATAAGGTCGCGGCGGTGGCACTCGTGCTCCTCGTGGCTCTGGCGGTGCCTGACCCGGCCGTCATCGTCGACGAACTGACCACAGTCGTGCTTGATGACTCGACCAGGACCCGCTTCTCGATGGCGGACTCTGCACTCGGGATGGCTCGCGACAACCCCTTCGGGGTCGGGGCGGACAACTATCCACTCGTCTATCCACGCTATCGGGATTCATTCACCCGGTGGAACCTTGTCGAATCCCATACGACCCCACTGACGCTCATCGTGGAGTACGGCGTGCTCGGCCTCCTGGCCTTCACCTGGATCCTGTGGCGATCGGTGACCCGTGTGTGGTGGGTGAGGCGCCAGGCTGCAGACCCTGTCATACGCGCCCTTGCGGCCGGGGCCCTTGCCTCGGGCATCGGCATCATCGCCCAGTCGTTCACATACTCTTTCGAGACGAACAAGTTCTGGTGGCTCAGCATAGCTGTGGGAATGGCCGTCTATACTGCATGGCAGCGTACGATCGCCGAGGAGGTTGCGTAAGTGATGACCGGTTCGAGGTCTGAGATCAGCGTCCTGTTGGACGGGGCAGCACGGTTCTGGCCGGTCGTGGCCGTAGCCATGCTTGTTGGAGCTGTGGCGATGGGAGCCTACGCGTTCGCCACGCTTCCCGAGCCAGGCTTCGAAGGGGTCGCGTCGGTCCGTGTGATGAACCTCACCGGCAATGCCAGTGCGCCGACCGCCGATACGGTCGCGGCCGCGGCGGTGAGCCCGTCGGTTCGTGAGGTGGCGCTCGATGCACTGGGCGCTGCGGCGGATGGTGCGGGAGCGGTCACCTCCGCTGTAGAGGTCAAGGATCGTGCCGTTGTGAACATCTACGCCGTGCATCAAGATCGTGACGCTGCGATGGACTTCGCGGCGGCCGTCCGCTCCGCGGCCACGAGCATGGCTCTGGAGCCGCTCTCATCGTGGGAGGAAGCGGACAGGGCGCGCGTCGATGCGTACACAGCGGAGCTGGCTCGGATAGATGGCGAGCTTGTCAGGGTGGACGCGGCTCTGGCCGCTCAGCCGGATGATGTCGCCCTTCTCAGTTTGGCAAACTCACTGCGCTCGCAGCGCTTCTCACTCAGTGTGTCGGTGAGCGACTTGAGGCTGCGGCTGCTCACGTACAGCCAGTCTGTCTCGGAGTTCGGTGAGCCCAGCGTCAAGGCCACGTCGTACACAGGGGATGTGGCTGTTGCCGCGGCTCAAGGAGCGCTTGCCGGACTTGTGGTCGGTCTGGCGGTAGCGGTGGTCTCATCGAACCGGCGCAATCGCAGGGATGCTGTCTGACAGCTAGCCTGTCTGCGTGCTGTGCTCGTCGATCAGCCTATCCAGAGCGTCGGCCTCCATGGCGATGCGCTCGTCCCAGCTCATCAGGTTCTCAGCGGCCCACCTGCGGGCAGACGACCCAAGACGCTGCAGTTCGGCCCGGTCGGCAAGCAGCGATTGCACCACGTCAGCCAACGCCGACACGTCGTCGGGGGCCCGTGTGAGCACCCCGTTCACGCCGTGGTGCACCAGGTCCGTCGTACCACCGGTATCGTACGCCAGTAGTGGCGTGCCGAGCAGCATCGCCTCGATGGTGGGATTGCCGAGGTTGCTGAAGTCGTAGAGCGAGAGCAGCAGATCGGCTGTGGTGTAGTAGCTCGCGAGGTCATCACGAGTGACACCGCCAGCGAAGACGACCCGATCGGCTACGCCTTCGCGCGCAGCGAGCTCACGCAGCGCCGCCTCCTCGTGACCGGTACCCACGATGACGAGGTGTGAGGGATCGTTGCGCCGCTTGAGTTCACCGATCAGTCGCACCGAGCGATCCACGCGCTTCCAGAAGGACAGCCGGGACACAGTGAGAAGCAGGGGGACACCCGCCGGGATCCCCAGCTCGCTGCGGACATCCCGTGTCGGCGAATCCAGTATCGACCGGTCCGCACCGTTCATCCAGAAGCGGATCTTGTCCGCCGGGTGTCGCAGCTTGAGCAGATAGTCACGTCCGAGGGTGCCGTCGTTTGTCATGATGATCAGGTCAGCCGGGACCGAGAGCCCGGCCACATGCTTGTGGAACCGTAGCCGTGACAGCGGCATCTTTTGACGCTCGGTCATGAGCGTCCCCTGAAAGCGCGAGACCATCGGCAGTCCCGCCGCGTCGGCCGCGCGTCGCGCCACAGGCGTGCCGTAGATCTCGTAGCCGTATAGCAGGTCCGCTCCCTGCTCCTCAAGCACGCTGCGGACGACCGGCCTTGCCGATGATTGGAAGGTGTACCAGCCCACTGTATCGGTGATCCAGCCTAGCTTGGGGATGGACCGCCACAGTCCGTGCAGCCGGTGCTCGAAGGTGCGGAGCGTGACGTTTTGCGGAAGGTCCGCCGGGTCGACGTAGCCCAGGTGAGGCTGAACCAGCGTGATGCGAAAGCGCTGGGACAAGCCGGTCACGGTCTGGTGGAATGCGGGGCCTCCTACCGCCTTGCCCATCGACCACAGCGGAATCTGGGAGATCATCACGATATGACGCAAGGAGGCGGCTCCTTCGGCATGCGGCGTTACGCGCGCAGACGGTTCGACAGGCTACAGCGTGGTACGGCGCTAGTGTACGATACGGACGCGTCCGGCGACTCGCTGTCGCTTGCGCCGTCCTCGGAGGTCATTTGCCTGTGGTAGAGACACACCGCCCCAAGCCGAAAGTATGCGTCATCCAGTACAACGCGTCGCGGTATCTTGCGCGCGTCGACCGGGCTGCACGCACACTGGCCGAGGAAGGCTTCGAGGTCGTGCTCATCGCTATCGGCGACGGCATCGCGCCTGCCCTTGAACAGCGCGATGGATACGTGGTGAAGCGCGTGGAGATCACGAGCCGCGCATGGCCCCGTTGGACACGCCCGGCCAGGTGGATCGAGGCTGTCATCAAGACGTACCGGGCCGCCTATGCGGAAGACGCGGACGTCTATAATCCGCGCGATATCTACCCGATGCTCGTGGCGCAGCTTGTCGCGACCCGCCGTCGTGCCGCGGTGGTTGCCGATTCCGACGAGCTCAACCTGTACCGCAACTGGCCGTGGGTCGGATCGTGGTGGTGGAAGCTGCTGGCAAAGCCCTACGAGGGATACCATCTCAGGCGTGCCGCAGCCACCATCACGAGCGACGAAGGCCGCGCGGATGTGCTCGTTGCTGAGTATGGGATCGTTCGTCCGGCGGTCGTCCGCAACGTTCCGGATGTGACGAAGCCTCCTACGCCCGACCCGGTGTGGCGGCAAGACGCGCTGCGCGGACAGGAACGGCTGCTGCTCTATACGGGTGGCCTGGTGGCCAATCGGGGCCTGCTGGAGCTCGTTGATGCCATGCGTGAACTGCCAGGGTACGCGCTCGCATTCGTCGGGCACGGGCATCTCGCCCCGTCGATCGTGGCCCGCATCGCCGAGGCCGGAGTCGCAGATCGGGTGGCGGTGCAGGAGCCGGTGGACTTCGAGAGGTTGATGTCTCTCACCGCCTCGGCGGATGCCGCAGTGATCCCGATCGTGGGAGCTTGCCTCTCGTACGTGTATGCGGCGCCCAACAAGCTGTTCGAGTCGATGGCAGCGGGTGTGCCTGTGGTGGTGAGCGACCTGGCCGAGATGGCTCGGGTGGTTCGTGGTGAGCGCGTTGGAACGTTGATTCCGGATCCCACGGACCCTCACTCGATCGCCGGAGCGGTACGCGCGCTCTTCGAAGGCGATGAAGACCCGCGCGAGATCGGTCTGCGCGCACAGCGGGCCGCACTGGCTCGTCATGTCTGGGCGGTCGAGCGCCCGAAGCTTCTTGCCGCGTGGGCCGACGTTCCTTTGCGCGATGGTCGTCGGGCCGGAGAGGCGTTCTCTCGATGAGGGTCGCGATGATAGTGAGCAACGCGGTCGACCCCGATCCTCGCGTGGAGAAGGAAGCCGCCGCGCTCGCCGCCGCCGGTCACGAGGTCACCATCGTCGCGTGGGATCGCACGGGCCGAGCGACGGAGCGTGAGGACCGCTCAGGGTTCGCGATCCATCGGATCGGCCCGCGTGCCCGATACGGGGGAGGACTGCGATCGATCCTCCGGTTCAGGGGCTTCTGGCGCAGTGCGGCTGCAAGCGTGGTCTCCCTGAGCCCCGATGTGGTCCATGCCCACGATACCGACACCATCGTGCCCGGGCTACGCGCGGTGCGTACGCTTCGCGGGCGTGGCGGGAGCCCAAAGCTGGTCGTAGACTTCCATGAGCTCTATCGCGTGAGCCGGATGATTCCGCAACGTGGCGTCACGGGAGTGCTCGCACGGAGCGCGGTGGATGCTCTGGAGCGCAGGGCCATCGCGTCTGCCACTCTCGTCATCGTGGCGAATGAGGGAGTCTTGCCTCACTACAGGTCGATGGGCGCTGGTGACAGGCTGCTCTTCGTGCCAAATGTTCCGGACGCGGACCTGTTCCGGCCGATGGCCTGCGACACGGACGATCGACCGTTCACGGTCACATTCATCGGCCAGAAGCGCTATCCGCGCACGCTTCAGGCGCTGGCGGATGCCATCCAGCCGCACCCCGATATGATGGCGAATCTGATCGGTGGAGGACCAGATGCAGCGGCCGTGGACATGATCGCACGTGAGCGTGAGCGGGTCGTGTCGTCGGGCCCGGTACCATACGAGGCCATCCCCGCGTTCTATGCATGTACCGATGTTGTGCACGCGGCGTACGACGCTGTGATCGGCAACGCCCGGGTATGCACGCCCGGGAAGGTGTTCGAGGCGATGGCGTGCGCTAAGCCGGTGCTTGTGAGTGCGGGTACGTGGATCGGCAGCTGGGTGCAAGAACAGGGAGTAGGCCTGGCGGTTCAGGGCGACGATCCGGCCAGCGTCAGCGAAGCGCTCGTGTGGCTGCGCGATCATCCCCAGGAGCGGCGCGCTTTCGGGGAGCGGGGTCGGGAGCTCGTCGAGTCGGGACTGAACTGGCAGGCGACCGCCGCACACTTGTGCGCCAGGTATCCGGGACTCGCGGGCTGATCGGCCGGTCTCGTCAACGAGACGGCTTATGGTAGGATGACGATTTCTGGTGCGGCGAGTGATTGGGGAGTCTGGTGAATGTACACCTGAGAAGGGTGCGGCGCCTGATCGTTGCTTCTGTCCTGTGTCTGGGGCTCCTTGTCGGGCCGGGCGCCGAGTCAGCGATGGCGTGGGTCGCGGACTTCTTCGAGGGCGACGTGTCCGGGCAGGCTCTCTATGAGGATATGGCGATCCACCCCCAGGCTGTTCGGTTCGAGAATGCCGTATACGTGGCCTTTCAGGGCGCCGACCTCGATCCGTATCTCGTGGTGTTCGAAGACGGTGAGGACGCACCCAGGGGGCCCTACAAGGTAGGGGAGAACCCGCTGACGGGTACCTGGAATCCCGACGATACGCACGGGGGCCCATCGCTGCTGATCGATCGAGACCGCCGTATCGTGAACGTGTTCTTCGGGGCGCACGGAACTCAGATGAAACAGGCACGGGCGCGCATCGACGATATCGGGCGAGATGGTGCCTGGTCTGTGAGCAACTGGTCGACGCGTGTCATCGAGAACCCGGGCCTGGCGCTGGCTGTCACGTACCCGCAGGTCGTTCAGTCCGGGGACGGAACCGCGTATGTCTACTTCCGGTCCGACTCCTCGGCGATCAGCTCGGTATCCAAGGGCAGCTGGCTTCAGGCCCGGTCCGATGACGGCGGAGAGAGCTGGTCGGTAGAAGCGACCCCGGCGATCAGCGCGGCCATCGGCCCGGACCGAGACGATGTCTCGGCCATCCAGTGGTATGCGCACTTCGAGCCCGGCGCCGATGGTCGGATCCACGCCGTGGCTTCGGTCCAGGCGCAGTTCGCGGGGTCCTCGGCATTCGATCGCAGCGGCATCTTCTACATGTATCGCGACGGCGCCGGCGGGGTGTGGCGTGGTCCGAGTGGACGATCGCTGGATTCATCATCCGGCGTACCGCCAGTGCCGTCAGACCCGTCATCCGCGTACGAGACAAGCGGAACCGCGGGAGTCGAACTCCATGAACTCGAGGTTCCCGCCACAAACAGCACTGTCGCACCGTTCGCTCCCATCACGGGGCCGTTCCACAATCAGGCGACGTGCGCTGAGGATCCAGTCTCGGGCGGCGCGGGGCTGCTCTATCTGGAGGCCCAAGACCGACGCGGATTCGGTCCGTACGAATGGCGTTTCGCGAGGTTCGACGAGGGGGCCGAAGCGTGGGTCACAGAGCCGCTCGCCGCTACCGATCAGTTCTTCGATGCGGGGACGCTGGAATTCGACAGCCACGGAGACGTTGATGCGTTTCTGGCGGCCGGGGTTGGCGACGGAGCCAACTACGATCCGTATTCCGCTCGCGGTGGAGACATCGAGTGGTGGCACGCGAGGAGCGGGCACGGCTGGACCAAGGAACACACGATCGCCCGATCCGATGTGGGCCGAGGCATAGTCTTCAACAATCCACAGATCGTCCTCGGTCACGAGGCCGAACCGCTGGGGCCACGACTGCTCTATGCGGAGTGGAACAACGATGCGGGCAACTTCGTTCACGGAATCTACCTGCGAAATGGAGACGGCACAACGGTTGGGAAGGAGTTCTTCCCCAACATCAAGCGTCTGGCTGGCGACTCCAGATATGAGACGGCGGTCAGCATCTCGCAGCATGGATTCCCGCTGGGCTCGGACGCTGTCGTTGTCGCCTCGGGTGAAGCGTTCCCCGATGCCCTGACCGCCTCGACGCTTGCCCAGGCGTACTCCGCGCCGCTCTTGCTTGCGTCGTCGCAGGGGCTGCCACCCGCGGTGGAGGCGGAGCTCAGGCGACTGAGGGGCACGCGTAAGCCGGCACCCCAGGTGTTGATCATCGGCGGGAGCGAGGCCGTGACTTCAGCGGTGGATGCCCAGGTTCGGAGCATGGGCTTCCCGTCCAGGCGCATTGCGGGGACCAATCGCTATGAGACGGCGGTGAAGGTTGCCACGGAGGTCCAGAAGAAGCGAGGCGGCTACCCGACGCATGCGTACGTTGTATCGGGCGAGACGTTTGCCGACGCCCTCTCGGCTGGTCCGCTCGCGGCCACACAGGGTGCGCCGTTGTTGTTCGCGAACTCGAGCGCGTTGCCGTCGGTGACTCGTGATTACATCCGCGCTCAGCCAACCATCACGACGACAGTGATAGCGGGAGGCCCCGCGGCCGTTTCGGGGCTGGTTGATGGGCAGCTCCCCGGAGCGGTGCGTGTGGCGGGTGGCGACCGTTACGAGACAGCGGCAAAGCTGGCAACCATCGGACTGCAGGGAGACGCCCTCGCCGACTTGCCTCCATCGCTCAGCATGCGGCGGTTCGTGGTGGCCACCGGTGAGCAGTACGCCGATGCCCTGGCGGGTGGTGCCTATGCGGCCCGCGTTCGGGGACCGGTGGTGCTCACGCAGGGGGCCACGCTCACCCCGTCGACCGCGTACTTCCTGGATACGTACGCCTATCGCGTCATGCATACGTATATCGCTGGAGGGGAGAAGGCGATGTCACCCGCGGTGGTGCAGGAAGTGGCCGCAACGCTCCAGGAGCGGCAGTACGAGAACTGAGCGCCCCCGGGTGGTTCTGAGACATGGATGATTTGGCTGTCTGACTCTATGACGGCTCGACCACAGGTGCCCTGTGCGCCGGTATCACGTGTGGCGCGATGCTATAGTGATGCCGGATGAGCCCCCGAACCACGCAGTGTGGAGGAATCTCCCATGCATCGTAGCCCCCTCACCCGGATTGCAGCCGCGCTCGCGGTGCTCGCCGTGGTTTTCACCTTCATGCCTGTCGTGCCCGCATCCGGGGCCATGTCCGTTCAGGCGATTCCGTCCTTCACCTTCCGCGGGTCCGGCTGGGGTCATGGCATCGGGTTGAGTCAGTACGGCGCGCAGGGATCGGCGCTTGCCGGCAAGGACTACCATTGGATCATCGGACACTACTACTCGGGCGTCACCATCGCTACTGCGCCAGCAAAGACGATCAAGGTCAATCTCGATCGTACGGCCAACTACAATTCTGAGAGTAGTAGCTATAACGCTGGCTATACGCGTGCATCGTGGAGCATCCGGCCGGGTCAGGCTGGAGCCGCGCTCGCCATAAACGACACGGCTAAGTCGCCTGGCACCTACACATTCACCGCAAGTGGCTCGAGCATCACGGCCACAGGCCCGGGCACGAGTCAGACGTTCACGGGAACGGTCACGGTCAGACCGACGGGAGGCAACCCCGAGCTGCTACAGGTTGCTGAGGGGACTGGCATCTATGGGTTGGTCAATGGCAAGTACCGCGGCACGCTCACGCTCGCCGCTTCGGGTGGCAAGATCAAGCTGCTGAATGTGCTTCCGATGGAGTGGTATCTCTACGGGGTCGTGCCCCGGGAGAGCCCGTCCGGCTGGCATCCACAGGCCCTGAAGGCGCAAGCCGTTGTTGCTCGTTCGTACGCGTACGTAAGCAGTGCCGAGCTCTACTGCACAACATCCAGCCAAGCCTACCAGGGGTTCGGCGCGTTCAACTCAACAGGTGTATGGGTAGGCGAGGCGGCGACAACCAACACGGCTGTGAATGACACGGTTGACCAGGTCGTCAAGTACGGTTCACGGGTGGTCTGCACATACTTCTACTCCCAATCGGGGGGACATACCGCCAACGTGGAAGATGTCTGGGTGCCAGAGGATGGTGATCTGGCCGCAAAGGCGGCCGACTATCCAGAGCTCCGTGGCGTACCTGACCCCTACGAGCATCTTGCGAGCCCGCCCTACTCCCCGTGGCCGCCGGGCCAAGAGAAGACCTACACCGGGCTCGAGCTCTCGGCGAAGCTGCAGGGTATCTCGGGCGTGCCCACAGCCTCGGTCTTCGTGACCGGGATATCGGTGGAGCATGTGGCGAGCGGCCATGCGAGGTATGTGACCTTCACGTTTGCCAACGGGGCACAGGTTCGCGTCACCGGCGACACGGTCCGCTCCAGGCTCGGCCTCCGGTCCACCCGGTTCTACCTCACCGGCTTCCCGATGGAGCGTATCTACGGGAACACCCGGTACGACACCGCGGTCAGGGTCTCAGCCAGCGCGTTCCCGTCTACGGCGCCTGCGGTGGTGCTCGCGAGCGGGGAGGACTACGCCGATGCGCTCACGGGCTCGGCGCTTGCTGGAGCCGCCGATGGCGCGCTGTTGCTCACGGCGTCCGGTGCGCTTCCCGATGCCACGCGCAACGAGCTCGTGAGGCTCGCCCCGGTCACCGTCTACATAATGGGCGGTACGGCAGCCGTGACCATGCCGGTGGAGGAGGCCGTGAAGGCAGCGCTTCCCGGCGCCACGGTCACGCGCGTCCAGGGCTTGAATCGCTACCAGACCGCGCGCAGAGCGGCCGACATCGTTGTATCGCTCGGCGGAGCCGACAAGGCCATCGTCGCGAGCAGCACCGGCTGGGCCGATGCGGCCGCCGCCTCAGCCCTCGCCCATGCAAAGGCCTACCCGATCCTGCTCACGCAGAAGGACTCGCTCGACGGGAACGCCGCCGAGTTCCTCGCAGCGCAGAAGCCAGGCACCACAGTACTCGTCGGCGGCACGGCCGTGCTCTCTTCGGCGGTGGAGGCTGCAGCAGCGCAGGCCAGCGGGAGTCGCGTTGAGCGAGACGGTGGTCACGACCGCTACGAGACGGCCGCTCGGCTTGCCGAGCGATGCCTCAGCCAGGAAGGTTTCGTTGCCGACGCGCTGTACTTGGCCACCGGCATTTCTTACGCAGACGCACTGACCGGCGGCACGCTCGCCGGCGCTCAGGCCCGGCCGTTGCTGCTCACACAGACCGATGCGTGCCCCGCGAACACGGAGGCTTTCCTTGTGGCCCATCGCGACACCGTCGATAAGCTGTGGCTTTTCGGCGGTGAGGTGGCGATCTCCGCAGCGGGTCTGACCGCTCTCGATATGGTGATGATGTACTAGCAGAGCTACGCATCAGCTCGGGGTGTTACTCTCGTGGCGTGTAGTCGGTGTCGGAGGGAGTCCGCGATGGCAACGGTCGGCCTCGGGGTTCCCGAGCAGGACGTGGCGCGAGTGCGCGAATCAGGAGTGAGCCCGCGAATCGCACTCGTGCTCGGCAGCGGTTTCGCCGGATTGTCGGCGATGGTGGAGACACCGCAGGTCATCCCGTATTGCGAGCTTGCGGGGACACCCCGTGTGGATGCGGTCGCCGGCCACGCGGGAGCACTTGTGTTCGGGACGTTGGCGGGCATCCAGGTCATGGTCTTCAGCGGCCGGTTCCATCAGTACCAGTGTCTGACCGCATACGACGTGAGCTGGCCGGCACGCATGGCCGCATCGGCCGGTTGTGCGGACCTTGTCGTCACCAATGCCGCAGGCGGCGTGAACGAATCGCTCGCGCCCGGCGATATCATCCTGCTCTCCGATCAGATGAACCTCACCGGTGACAGCCCGCTCATCGGCTGGCCGGGCCCCGAGGGCGGCACCCCGTTCGTGTCGATGCGCGACGCGTTCGATCCCGAACTCCGTGGGATCGCCCTGCGCGCTGCAGGCGAAGTCGGCGTGGCGATCAAGCCGGAGGGCGTCTATGCGGGCCTTCTCGGCCCTGCGTACGAGACCCCGGCCGAGGTCGAGATGTTGCGTAGGCTCGGGGCGGATGTGGTGGGCATGTCGACCGTCCACGAGGTGATCGCCGCCCGGGCGCTTGGCCTGCGCGTGCTGGGCTTCTCGCTTGTCACGAACGTTGCCGCGGGGGTGGGCCTCAGCCACGAAGAGGTACTCGAAGCGGGTCGCGCCGCCGCGGACGATCTCACGCGTTTGATGCTTGCTATACTACCCAGGTCGTAGCCATTCCCGCCGGGTGCGTCCGGCGTGTCACATCGCGAAAGGACTCCCCATGGATCATCACGTCAAGGACCTCGCACTGGCCGATTCAGGCAAGGCGCGCATCGAGTGGGCCGACGCCGACATGCCGGTGCTGGCCACCATCCGCGATCGTTTCGAGGCCGAGAAGCCGCTCGACGGCGTTCGCATCAGCGCGTGCCTGCATGTCACCACCGAGACCGCGAACCTCATGCGCACGCTCAAAGCCGGCGGCGCCGATGTGGTGCTCTGCGCCAGCAACCCGCTCTCCACGCAAGACGATGTGGCGGCTGCGCTTGTGGAGCATTACGGCATCCGCACCTACGCCATCAAGGGCGAGGACACCGAGACGTACTACGCACACATCGACGCGGCGATCGACCACAAGCCGCAGA
Source organism: Actinomycetes bacterium (assembly GCA_022839745.1). GTDB lineage: Bacteria > Actinomycetota > Coriobacteriia > Anaerosomatales > Anaerosomataceae > Anaerosoma. The sequence continues at coordinate 65,651 of JALHJB010000011.1, read as the reverse complement.
TCACGATGGATGACGGCGCCGATGTGGTCGGCCGCATCCACGCCGAGCATCCCGAGGTCATCGAGCACATCATCGGCGGTACCGAGGAGACCACCACGGGCGTGATCCGCCTGGCGGCGATGTCCGACGACGGTGCGCTCAAGTACCCGATCGTCGCCGTGAACGAGGCCAACACCAAGCACCTTTTCGACAACCGCTACGGCACCGGGCAGTCCACCATCGACGGCATCGTGCGCGCTACCAACCGCCTGATCGCCGGCCGCACGGTGGTCGTGTCCGGCTACGGCTGGTGCGGTCGCGGAATCGCGATGCGCGCCGATGGCCTCGGCGGCAACGTGATCGTGTGCGAGATCGACCCGCTCAAGGCGCTCGAGGCCGTCATGGACGGCTACCGCGTGATGCCGGCCGTCGAGGCCGCCGCGCAGGCCGACATCTGGGTGACCGTTACCGGCGACATCAACGTCATCGACTCCGGTGCCTTCGACGCCATGAAAGACGGCGCCATCATCGCCAACTCCGGCCACTTCAACGTTGAGATCAACATCCCGCATCTGCGCGAGAAGGCCGTCTCGACCCGCGAGGTCCGTCCGCTGGTGGAGGAGTTCGTGATGGCCGACGGCCGCCGCATCTTCCTGCTCGCCGACGGCCGCCTTGTGAACCTGGCGTGTGCCGAGGGGCATCCGGCCTCCGTCATGGACATGAGCTTCGCAAATCAGGCTCTGTGCGCCGAGTTCATGGTCAACCAGGCCGCCGAGCTCGAGCCCGGTGTGTACGAGGTGCCGGTGGAGATCGACCAGGCCATCGCCGAGCTCAAGCTCGCAAGCATGGGCGTGAAGATCGACACGCTCACCGATGAGCAGGAGACGTACCTGAACTCCTGGCAGGAGGGCACGATCTAGCATGGTCTCACTCGGCAACATCCCGCCCACCATCTGGTGGGAGGACGGTACCGTCCGCATGATCGATCAGAGTCGCCTGCCGCTGGTGGGCGACCTGCTTGTCTGCAATACCTACGAGGGCGTATGCACGGCTATCTCCGGCATGGCGGTGCGTGGCGCACCCGCACTCGGTGTGGCCGCGGCGCTCGGGGTGGCGCTGTGGTCGGAGACCGACGGGGTCGACATCGCCGAGCTCGATACCTATCTGAGCGAGCTGGACCGCGTGGCCGATGAGATCGCCTCCACGCGCCCCACCGCGGTCAACCTGATGTGGGGCGCCGAGCGCATGAAGCGCTTCGCGCGCGCCAACGCTGGAGCGGGACTCGATGCGCTCCGTCCGCTGGTGCTCGCCGAGGCGCTACGCGTGCGCGACGAGGACGAGGAGCGCAACCGGGCGATGGGTGAGCACGGCGCCACGCTCTTCGAGCCAGGCTCACGCATCCTCACGCACTGCAATGCCGGTTCGCTCGCCACCGCGTACTTTGGCACCGCGCTCGGCGTGATCTTCACCGCGCACGCGCAGGGCAAGGTCGCGCAGGTGTGGGTGGACGAGACGCGCCCCGTGCTGCAGGGCGCGCGCCTCACCGCCTGGGAACTGCGGATGGCGGGCGTGCCGTTCAAGCTGATCACCGACAACATGGCCGCGAGCGTGATGCGTCGCGGGCTGGTGGACGCGGTGATCGTGGGCGCCGACCGCATCGCCGCAAACGGCGACGTGGCCAACAAGATCGGCACCTACGGGCTCGCCGTGCTCTGCAAGGAGCACGGCATCCCGTTCTACGTGGCGGCGCCGTCGTCGACCGTGGACCTCACGCTGGCATCCGGCGACGAGATCGTCATCGAGGAGCGCGACGAGCGCGAGGTCACGGGTGTGACCGCCTCCGGCGTCATCGAGCCGCGCACGCCCGAGGAGACGCGTGCGTTCGACATGCTCACGCAGTCGGGTACCTACGCCCTCGGCATGACCAAAGGCCACCAGATGCAGCTCACCCGCAAGGGAGGGGCGTACCAGTTCGACGCCTGGCTGCGTATCGCGCCACCCGGCATCGAGGTGTACAACCCCGCCTTCGACGTGACTCCCGCGGAGTACGTCACCGCGATCGTCACCGAGCGCGGCATCGCACGGGCGCCGTACGGCGAGTCGCTTGCCGAGGCCTGCTGCGACACTGGCGCGCTCCACGAGCTCGGCTAGGCGAGCGCGGTGGACATCGGCGGCCTGATCGGCGTGATCGGCGGTCTGATCGCCCTGGTCGCCATCGGCGTAGCGCTGCGTGTCACCGGGCTGCTGTCCGCCGAGGACGCGCGGCCGCTCAACACCGTGCTGATGTACGTGGCGCTGCCAGCGCTCATCTTCAGCTCGGTCTACCGCGCGGACATCGACGCGCGGTTTGCGATGCTGCCGGCCATCGCCTGGGTGGTGGCGTTCATCGGCCTCGCTATCGGCTGGGCGCTTGCGCGGCTGCTCAAGCTCGAAGGGCCCACCGCAGGCGCGTTCATCATGGCGTGCGTGTTCGGCAACACCGGCTACATGGGCTACCCGGTGGCCTCGGCGCTCATGGGCGACGCGGGCCTGGTGCGGGCCATCTTCTCCGACGTGTTCGGCAACACCGCCGCGGTGATCTCCGTGGGCTCCCTTGTTGCCGCCCGCTACGGTGCGCGACAGGTGAAGGTGAACCCGCTCCGGGAGATCGTGACCTTCCCGCCGTTCCTGGCGCTGGCGGCGGCGTTGTTGCTGAAGCCGGTCGCGTTGCCGGATCTGGTTACATCCTGGTTAGACGCCATCGGTAATGTGGTCATACCGGTGATCATGATCTCGGTGGGGTTGAGTCTGAAGCCGCGTGCGCTCAAGGGGCATCTGGGTGCGGCGTCGGTGGTCGCGCTCGTGAAGCTCGTGGTGCTGCCGCTCCTGGCTCTGGGGCTGGGTGCGCTGCTGCTGCAGGACCCCGATTCCCACCGTGTCGCCGTGATCGAAGCCGGAGTGCCGACGATGATGCTGCTGGTGATCATGGGGCAGCGCTACGAGCTCGACAGCGACTTCATCGCCTCGGCGATCCTGATGACGATGCTCGGGGCGATCGTGACGATCCCGGTGATGCAGCTGCTGCTGGGATGACGCATACCGCCCCGGGAGGGGGCGGTATGCACGCGCTTCTCGACCTTGTCTTCCCGCCGCGGTGCGCGGGGTGCGATCGCCCGGGCTCTCTCCTGTGCGATGCGTGCGCTGCCGAGGTGCGACGGATCGATCCTCGCGCGGCGTGTGTGCGGTGCGGCGCGCCCGTGGCCCGGCCATCGGGTTGTGCCGAGTGCCGTGGCCGGACGTTCGCGTTCGATTCGGCGTACGCGGCAACGCTGCTGGAGCATCCGGTGTCGCGCGCGGTGGTGCTCCTGAAAGACGGCGGTGAACGCCGGTACGCGGGTCTGCTCGCCGGGCTGCTTGCCGAACGCGCGGACGGATGGGTCGACCCCTCATGCGCGATCGTGCCCGTTCCGGCCTCGCCGGCGGCCGTGCGTCGGCGTGGTTTCGACCATGCTGTGGATCTCGCGCTGACGCTCGGCGAGCTTAGGGGCATGCCCACCATACGCCTGCTCGAGTCATCGCCCGTGGCCGATCAGCGTTCGCTCGGCAGGCAGGAGCGGTTCGCGAACCGAGCCGGCGCGTTCCGTCTCGCGCGGCCGAGGGGATGGGAGCGGGAGGCGGAGGTCCCGGCGCGTGTCGTGCTGGTTGACGACGTGCTCACCACTGGTGCCACGCTCGATGCCGCGGCACGGGTGCTGCGCGCGGCGGGTGTGGTGGAGGTGCGCGCGCTGGTGGTGGCCCGTGCGATGCGAGCAGATGCGTGAAGCGGCCCGGCGACACCTGCTACACTGCAGATGCTTTCACCCGGGTCTGTGGTTGCGGGCGCGCAAGCGCCCTAGTCCAAGGTAGGCGCGGCCGAAAGGACCCACGTAAGCGCGAGGCCAAGCCTCGTCGTGAGCATGGCGCGCCTTAGGGGTAAGTCGTACCGCTCGTACCAGCCGCAAGGCCGATGCGGGCGAGAGGGCCGGTAGTGAGACTGCGGTCTTGCGGAAGCCCCGGTATGCGGGTGTGGGGCCAAAGACCAGGTCAGCCGGGTGAAAGCATCGCCCCTTACGGGGCGGCACGCGGGCAAGTCGATCATGTGCGGAGGGAGCCAGGCCGGTGAAACCATCTCGTGCGGTTGCCGCGTTGCTAGTGGTCGTGCTCGCTTTCGGGTTGATCGGTTGTGAGCCCAAGACCGAGGAACCTGAACTCGTTCCGGTGGTCGAACCGCCCGTGATCGGCGATGCCGGCGTGCTCAAAGTGGGCGTCGACCTGTCGTATCCGCCGTTCGCCGGCACGGATGACGGCGTGAACGCTGGCATCGACATCGATGTGGCAGCGGCGATCGCCGAACGTCTCGGGCTCCGGCTCGAGGTCGTGGACGTGAAGCCCTCGGGCATGGCCTCGGCGCTCGGCGATGGCACGGTTGACGTGATGCTCGGCGCGGTGCCGATCACCGATGCCGTGCTGGCTGATGTGACCACCGCTGGCAGCTACATCGTCGACGGCCCCGCATTCTTCGCAACGACTCCTGCCGAGGGGTCCGAGGTCGCCACGCTGACGATCGAGCAGGTGGCGTCGCTGCGCGTCGGCGCCCAGACGGGGAGCGCCGCGTTCTGGGCGCTTGAGGCCGAGCTGGGCGAGGGAGCGGTGACCGGCTTCGACACGCTCAAGGGGGCCTTCGACGCCCTCAAGGCCGGCGACGTGGACGTGATCGCTTCCGGCGCTGTCATCGGCGCGTATATCGCGCGCGACTATCCGGGCATCGCATTCGCCGGGCAGTTCGGCGACGCGCAGCCGCTCGGGATCGCGGTGCGCAAGGACGCGGCCGAGCTCGAGGCCGCGGTGCGCGGCACGCTCGACGCGATGGCCGCCGACGGCGTGCTGCAGACGATCAGGCGCAAGTGGGTCGGCGACCTGCCGCAACTCACGGTGTCGCAGACCCCGGCGGGCGACTGACGCTGACTCCGTGCGGTCGTCCGTCACGATCTGCCGACTGACGCTGTCTGCATAGGCGCGCTGGTGGTGTTCCGCCAGCGTAGCCAACCACTGCATATTCGCCGTTCATCCATGGATATTCTGCCGGGCATTCACGCAGCGTGCTCTCGGTGCGGTATAGTTATGCATCGATGTAACACGGGGACACGGGGTGGCCCCGGCATCCGGCAGTCAAAGGAGGCTCCATGAGCAAGGCGAAGAAGTTCGTAGCTCTCTTCATGGCCCTCGCACTGACGTTCAGCATGTTCGCGCTGACCGGCTGTGCGGCGGACGAGGAAGAGCCAGAGACCACGGAAGGAACCACGGACGAAGGCGCCGAGCCTGCTGCCGAGGAGTTCGTCCTGGTCGAGGAAGGCAAGCTGCTGGTTGGCTCCGACACCGCGTTCCCGCCGTTCGAGTCGATGAACGGTGACGTGGCCGAGGGCTTCGACGTCGACCTCATGAACGCCATCGGCGAGAAGCTGGGTCTCGAGGTCGTCTTCATGACCGAGATCTTCGACACGCTGATCCCAACGCTCAAGGCCGGCGGCAAGTTCGACGTCATCGCCTCGGGCATGACGATCAAGCCGGAGCGCCAGGCGGAGATAGACTTTTGCGATCCGTACTACGACTCGAACCAGTCGGTGGTCATGAAGGCCGGTTCCGTATACAACGGTCCTGAGGACCTTGCCGGCAAGAAGATCGGCGTGCAGTCGGGAACCACCGGCGAGGCGTGGGCCCAGGAGAACGTGCCGGATGCCCAGCTGGTGCCCTTCAAGAACGCCACCGAGGCCTTCTCGGCCGCGGCCGCCGGTAACGTCGACGCGATCGTGAACGACCTGCCGGTCTCGACCGAGCTCCTCAAGGAGGACTCGCGCGGTCTTGAGATCGTCGCCCAGATTCCCACGGGCGAGCAGTATGGCTTTGCGGTGAGCAAGGACAACCCCGCGCTCCGCGACGCCATCAATGAGGCGCTCGCCGAGCTTCGTGCCGACGGCACCTATGCCGAGATCTACGAGAAGTGGTTCGGCATCGCGCCTGAGTAGGGCGCTTATCCACTGCGTCTGCATAAAGTGATGCAGAGGCAGCAGACGATGCGGTATTCTGCGAGGGACTCCCTGACCTTCAGGGGGTCCCTCGTGACATCACGGACAGGAATGGGGATCCGCCCATGCGTGACCGCCTCGCACGATCCACGCGGCTCAACAGGGTCGCAGTGGGTGCCCTCTTGCTTGTGATGCTCCTCTCGGTGGCAGCCCCGGCGATCGCGATGACCACCAGCCGCCTCACGATCGACCAGAAGATCGGCGGCGCTCGCACCCGGTTCACCTACCAGGCAACCGCCGACGAAGACGCTGGTGTCGGCCGCATCGACTTCCTCTTCCCGGAGGGGTTCGACACCGACGACGTCTACATCGAGCTCACCCTGCTCGACGGGCTGCGGCGTATCAAGGCCGACTATGAGTTCGAGGTCCTTGAGACCGGTGCGGTCAGCATCACGTTCGATCCTATCGTTCCTGCCAAGAGCAACCTGTTCATCGAGGTCTACGACGTGTTCACGCCTATGGCCGGCGGCACGTACGAGATACCGATCGAGTACGAGGCGGTCTTGCCCGGCGGCTCGACCGAGACCCGTCAGGACGAGGGCCTCACCGTGAAGTACGATACGCCCCCGCGGGAGGAGGCGCTCGCGCGCTGGCTCGACAACCAGGGCTGGGTCGAGGCCTGGACCTCGGTGAAGTTCTTCGACATCTTCTTCAAGCCGCAGCATTTCGTGGTCGCCGTGCCGCTGCTCTTCAAGGGCTGGCTCAAGTCGCTCTCGCTAGTAGCCCTCGCGTTCCCCATCTCCATCGTCGGCGGTCTGCTGATCGCCTTCATGAAGATGGCGAAGGTCCCGCCGGTTCGCTGGATCGCATCGATCTACATCAACGTCGTGCGTGGCACGCCGCTGTTCTTGCAGATCTTCGTCGTCTTCATCGGCTTCCGGACGGTGGGGCTCAGGATCCCCGACTTCCCGTCCGCGGTGGCCGTCTTGGCGTTCAACTCGTCGGCGTATCTCGCCGAGATCTTCCGCGCGGGCATCCAGTCGATCAGCAGGGGGCAGTTCGAGGCAGCGTCGTCGCTCGGCATGAACTACTGGCAGGCGATGCAGTACGTGATCATCCCGCAGACCGTCAAGCGCGTGCTCCCCACGATGACCTCAGAGTTCATCCTGCTGTTCAAGGACACCGCGCTTCTGGCGGCGGTGGGCATCTTCGAGCTCATGATGTACTCGCAGAACTACGTTGCGCGAAACGCGAACCTCACCGCGTTCATGGTGGCGGCCGGCTACTACCTCATCGTGACCATCCCGCTCATCAACCTAGTGGGCAAGCTTGAGACCAAGCTCGCGCAGAGCGAGCATGGCGCGGCGTCGCCGCCAAAGGGCAGGGCGAAACGCGGCGTGCTCCTCGGCGTGGGTGCACCGGCGCCGGCAGATTCGGTGGCGCCCGGCCTGGGCTCAGCCGCCGGCGATCCGCAACAGAAGCTCTTCGAACACTCCGCGGCTAAACACGAATCGAGGTGAGCGCGATGGCTGATGCGATCTTGCGCATCAAGAACCTGCAGAAGTCTTTTGGCGCCCTCGAGGTGCTCAAGGGCGTAGACATGGACGTCCAGAAGGGCGAAGTGGTGGTCATCCTCGGGCCAAGCGGCTCGGGCAAGTCCACCCTGCTCCGATGCGTGAACCGACTCGAGGAACCGACCGGTGGTGAGATCTGGTTCGAGGACAGGCAGGTGAACCACCCCAAGACCGACATCAACGAGGTGCGCGAAAAGATCGGGATGGTGTTCCAGAGCTTCAACCTCTTCCCGCACCTCACCGCCAAGGGCAACGTGATGCTTGCGCAGCGCAAGGTGCTCAAGCGCGACAAGGCCGAGGCTGAACGGATCGCGATCGAGAAGCTCACGCGCGTGGGCTTGGCCGACCGCGTGGACTACTTTCCCTCGCAGCTCTCCGGCGGCCAGCAACAGCGCGTGGCTATCGCCCGTGCGCTCGCGATGGATCCACACGTGATGCTCTTCGATGAGGTCACCTCGGCGCTCGACCCCGAGTTGGTGCGCGGTGTGCTCGACGTCATGAAGGAGCTGGCGCTCGCGGGGATGACGATGCTTGTGGTCACGCACGAGATGGGCTTTGCCCGCGACGTCGCCACCCGTGCCGTGTTCATGGACGGCGGCGTGATCGTGGAGGAGGGGACACCCTCCGAGGTGTTCGACAATCCGCAGAACGAGCGCACGCAGGACTTTCTGGGTCACATCTCGTAACCAACGGGGAGAAACGCATGCGAGCGGCCCGCCTCACAGCGGAGCCGCTCGTATGTATTCTATGGAGATCGCGGTGCACCCCGCCGGAAGCAAGCCCCGGCGGGTATCTTCTTAATGACCGGACCACTACGAAGGAGGATGCGGTATGCAGATGATCGTGAAGGGCCGGCGCATGGACGTCACCCCTGCCATCCGCGAGTATGCCGAGGGTAAGGTCGGGCGCGTTGCCAAGATCCTCGACAGCTGGCTGATGAGCGCCGAGGTGGAGCTCTACACGGAGCGCAACCGCTCGATCGAGAAGGGCCAGGTGGCCGAGGTCACCATCTACACCAAGGGCCCGACGATCCGCGCCAAGGAGGCGGCGTCTGACATGTACGCCGCGATCGACCTTGTGAGCGAGAAGCTGGAGCGGCAGGTTCGCAAGTACAAGACCAAGATCGTCGACCGGCACACCAAGGGCGCGCCGATGCCCGCGCCGGTCGCTACGTCCGTTGAAGACGACGAGCCGGCGATCGTGAAGACCAAGGTGCTCGAGAGCAAGCCCATGAGCGCCGAGGAGGCCATGCTCCAGATGGAGCTTCTGGGGCATGACTTCTTCGTGTTCCGCGCCGAGGACGGGGAGGGCACCAACGTGCTTTACCGCCGACACGATGGCGACTACGGGCTGATCACGTCCGCGTGATACATACTTCTCGCGGAATTGATGCAGAAAGGCGCGGCACTCACCGCGTCTTTCGCGTTTCCGACTGCCGGAATGCGCCGCTCATCGGTTGACAGCCCGCGCTCGTGGTGGCTACTGTGATGGATGTGGGACCCGTGGCAGCGGGTTAGTCGCAGCACAGTCGCAGCATACGTTGAAGCAAGGAGCCCGGATGAACCCGGTGGTAACTCCCTCGCTCATCGCCGAGATCGAAGCGGCACTCGCACAGGTCTCAGAGATCCGTGCCGCACGCGTTGTGACCTCCGACTTCGGGGTGATCGACGAAGTACACGTGCTCGCACTCCCCACGAAGGCCCCCAAGCAGCTGGTCCGCGACATCGAGTCCACGTTGATGGCCGCCTTTGGTATCGCGATCGACCACAAGAAGATCTCCATCGCGCAGCTTGGCCAGAAGTCTGTGCCGCAGGCCGAGGACGTCGTCAAGCCGCACGCGAGGGCGCAGATCAAGAGCATCAACGCCGAGGTTGCTGGCGTGTATGTGAACATCGCCGTGTCGCTCGACCTCGAGGGCGAGCTCTACGTGGGCAAGGCCACGGGACCGGCGAGCCGTACCGGACGCGAACGGCTGGTGGCCGAGGCCACGCTCGATGCCATCGCGCAGTACCTGCAAGGCGCGTTCACCTTTGCGCTCGAGGACGTAGAGATCATCCGCCTCGGACGCGAGAGCGTTGCCGTCTCGTGTGTGGTGCTCGTGACCTCGCTTGGCGAGCAAGCCTTCGCCGGATCGGCGCTCGTGCGCCAGAACGACAAAGACTCCATCGTCCGGGCCACGCTTGACGCGATCAACAGGCGGCTCGGGTTCTTGACAACCTCATAGATCAGTTTGGGCCAACGCCGTGGACACTAACGGTTTGAACACTGTCAGCACACGAGTGAGCGGAGCGGACAGGGTTCTTCCATCACTAGCGGGATGGGAGAAGACACCACATCGACAGGGGGTCTTCTCACATGAAGCGTATCGCTCTGTTTTTCGCCTCCATCGCCGCGCTCGTTATCGGCGGCGGTGCCTGGTTCCGCGCCTGATCCACGAATGCCACGGCGTTGGCCCCACTGCCTGCAGGAGGACGGAGTGACTTCACGAGGCATGAAGGTGCTCGCCCTTGGCGTGTGTCTGCTGGCAGGCATCCTAGCTATGAAGTTCCTGACGTTCGGCTTGCCCGGTGGGCACGTGCCGGTGCTTTTGTTGGTCGGACTTGTCCTGATTACCGAGAACTTCGCATTCAGTCTCCCGTTGAGCGGCTCTGTTTCGCTGTCGTTTGCTGCCGCGTTCGCAGCGATGCTGCATTCTGGACCGCTTGCGGCGATGGTCGTCTCGATAGCCGCATCAACGAATCTCGCGGAAGCCAGGGCAGGAAAGCCGGTAGTCATCAGGCTGTTCAACGCTGGGCAGTTGGTCGTATCGGCAGGCTTATCAGGGTCGGTCTTTCTCTGGACCGGCGGTGCGCCGCTCTCTCAGGCACCAGCCACAGTCTCTACAACCCTAGTCCCGGCGATTGCATCTGCGCTCGTCTTCTATGTCTCCAACGTTCTGCTTGTAAGCCTTGCCGTTGGTTTGATGACCAACCAACCTTACGGGCGGGTGCTTGGCCAGTTGGGCTTCCTGTCATACGGAAGCAGTCTGCTGGTCTTGGCACTCCTTGGTCTGCTGATTGCTCACCTACTGAGCATCCAGAGCTGGGCGAGCTTATTGCTGCTGACGCTTCCGTTCATGGCGGCGCGCAGGACTTTTCGAGTCTACGTGGATCTCACTGAGGCCTATGGTTCGACCGTCCGCTCGCTTGTGACCGCCATCGAGGCCAAGGACCCGTACACCCGTGGTCACTCTGAGCGCGTCGCCGAGTACGCTCAGGCCATTGCTGAGCAAATGGGCCTCCCGCAGCCTGATGTTCAGATGCTTGAGCGTGCGGCCCTTCTGCACGATGTGGGGAAGATCGGCATCAGTCTTGACACGCTGGTATCGCCCGATGAGTTGTCCGAAGACGAGATGAGGGCGATCAGGCGTCACCCGGGGCTTGGTGCGGATCTCATTGCAGACGTCGACTTCCTGCACGATATCGTGGATGTGGTTCGATGCCATCATGAGCGATGTGATGGTGGAGGATACCCGGATGGCATTCTGGGTGAGGATATACCGCTACTTGCCAGGATCCTTGCAGCAGCCGACTCCTTCGACGCGATGACATCGGACCGCGCCTACAGGCCAGGAATGCCGTTCGAGCAGGCAATCGAGGAGTTGCGCAGGGTAGCCGGCGAGCAGCTGGATGAGCGCGTCGTTGCCAGCTTCGTCGAGGTCCTTCGGAGTGACGAACTCGGGGCGATGGCGCCATGACGCTGTTTCGAAGCTCGTCAGAGCCCCGCCGCGCGATCCAGAGACTCTATCTGCTGCTACTCACTGCGGCGGGAGTCGGAGTCGCCGCCTGGGTGTTCGCGCACGTGGAGCGTCCGCCGTTTGACGTGGTGTACCTTCTCGGCCTCACACTGTCATTCATAATCGGCCGAGTGCTTTCGATTCAGCTACCGCAGGGCGATCGTGTCCGGATAACGCTGATGGTTGGGCTCGTTGGGCTGCTGCTCCGCGGGGTCGACGAGCTGATGGCTGCGTTACTTGTGGCCTGCATGATCGACGTTGTCTACCGATACCTGCAGGATGACGGGGATGCGGTACGCCAGAGTATCGCAGATGCGATTCGCAGCATGGCCGTGCTTGCAGTCATGTCGTTCGTGCAGTTGTACATCGATCCCACAGATATCATGACGCTGGCGGGCGACGGCCCGCTTGTCGGCGTTGTCGTGACTGGCGTGATCTTCGCGGCCTTGGATGTTTTGACGCTAGCGGTACAGCAGTGGCTTTCGGGTGGAGCGCCGGTGGCTGAGGGAATTGTGCTGCTCATGCGCCCGCTAGGGTCTGTGTACATGGTTCACATCGCCATGGCGGCAGTAGCGGCTCGCGTGCACCCGTCCCTTGGCTCGTGGGGATTGGCCACCGCTCTGCTGCTCACTCTGATACTCCAAAACAGCTTCAATCTCTACCTGCGCATTAGGCGTGGGTACACACAGACGATAGAGGCGCTTGCGCACGCTGCGGAGCTCGACAGACCGGAGGACACTGGTCATTCGAGGCGTGTGGCCGATCTTGCAGTGTCCGTCGGTCGGCAGATGGGGTTGACGAGTGATGAGTTGGAGAAGGTGGGCTACGCGGCTCTGCTCCACGACATAGGGCGAATCGGCTACGAGCAGCCAGAGGCTGATGTCGAACACCCCGACCGTGGCGCGGAGATCGTCTCGGGGATTCCGTTCCTGGAGGGCGTGGGTCCGTTGATCAGACATCACGGTTCTACTGAAGGTAGTGACGTGCCGAGGGGTGCGATGGTCGTGGGTGTGTGCTGCCGCTACGACAGGCTGCGCAAGTCCCACGGCGCACGGGCTGCACTCGACGTGCTTGCTGCGGATGAGCACGGTTACAGGCGAAGCGTCGTTGATGTTCTCGAGCGTACGGTCGCCAAGGATGGCGGCCGATTTGTTCCAGCGAAGAGCATGTCGTGATCCTGTTCGAGGCGGTCATCGTAGGTCTGCTTCTGTCGCTGGTGACCGGTGGATCTCTGCGTGATCTCGAGCAGGAGAGGCTTCGCGGAGAGTGGCTGCTGTTCGTGCTCCTGCCGCTGCAGCTCCTCTGGCCGAAGGTATCTCAGTTGCTTGGCGTCGGCTGCGGCGTGAGCGTTTCTGTGTGGCTCCTCATGATGGTGTCACTTGTCGCTGTCCTGGCGGTCAATGCGCGGCGACGTTGGGTGCTTGCGGTGGCTGCCCTGGGAATCGCGCTGAACATCGCAGTAATCGCTGCTAACGGTGCTATGCCGGTAAGCATGAGGGCTGTTTCGGAGCTGGGCGCCCCGCGGAGCGAAGCCCGACAAGCGTTCGAGCGTGACTGCCTCCATGAGGAGCTCGTGCTCGAGACGCGACTCACTTCGCTCGCAGACGTGATCGCCATCCCTGGGCCGGAGTGGCAGCGCGCGGTGGTCAGCGTGGGGGATCTGCTGTTGGCACTTGGGCTGGGCGGCTGGGTGTTCGCGGGCAGCCGGAGGGGTGCATCCCGGGTCGCGGGCTGAGTGGTCATCGCTCGGATTGCGGATGCATGGAAGTCCATCTGAATACGAGAAGACCGTTGCAATTACGCATGTGATGCGATTTGATGATGTCCCTGGGGGGTCTCCTGCGCCACGAGTTAGGGGGAATAGGCGATGGGGGAGTTGCTGGGTTCTGCCATTCCGGACGTTTCGGGAATGCTGTTGCGCAGTCGTCTGGTTGGGCTGTTCGCTGGTCAGGCGCCGCCGCTGACGCTGATGTGCGCCGCTGCTGGGTACGGTAAGACGGTGCTCGCCACGCAGCTCGCTCGGCACGAAAGTTTCGATGTAGTGATCTGGGTCGAGATCCCCGACATGGATGCGAGCGGAGATCTGATACTGCGCCAGTTGGCTGACGTAATCGACAGGCAGGGGGCTGATGCGAGTCAGCTGCCTTCGGAGGCCATCCGCCCTTTGGGCTCTGATTCACTTGATGACGCGATCAGGGTGCGTGGCGCCCTGCAACAGTACTCCGGCCTACGACTTCTGGTTCTGGTTGACGGGGTCAACTGCTTGTCGTCACCCGCGGCGCTTGAGTCGCTGGTCGACGCTTTGGGACAGTACACGTCCTCGGCGAGTCGTGTGGTCGTTGCGTGTCGTCGCATTGAGCATGGCAGCGATCTCAATCCTGGCACCGTTTGGGTGCTTGATGAGGCTGATTTGGCCTTTTCACTGAACGAGGTGCGCGATCTTGTCGCCGATTCATCCGGCGACTCATCTGTTGAGTACGCAACGGCGATCCACAAGTGCTACTCAGGACACCCAGCAATCACCAGAATCATGGTGCGACATGGTGCACCGGCTGTGGACACTCGGCCGCAGGATCTGATATGGCAGACTGAGCGGTTGGTCTCCCGGCTTGCGGAGACTGAGGTTGCCGCACTCTACCTCGCGGCGATCCTGAGGGAGGGCGACGTAAGCATGCTGCAGCATTGCGGTGCCGCATGTGACCTGAGTGTCGATTGGAGGTTACTGAGCAGAGGGGTTCCTCTCCTCTCGGTATCCGCAGGGGACCTAGGTGTTGCGACATTCCGCATCCATTCGGTCCTAGCTGACGTGGCCGCGGGGGTCGCACTTGACCGTCTCGACCAGGACGACCTTGAGGCGATTCGATGTGTGGCATTCGAGCAACTCTCGCAATGCCATGACTACATTCGTCTGGCGTCCGCGCTGGAGTTGCACGGAACCGAGCGTGACGTTGTCACATGGTGCCAGCGCGAGGGCTTGATGTTCATTCGCTATGCTGGGCACACCGTTGCTCGACGCTTACTAGCCAGACTCTCTCCGCTGAGTATCGCGTCGAGCGCTCCGCTTCTGCTTCTCCGCGCGCACGTTCAGCGAGCACTAAGCCTGAGCGGCGATGCGCTGGAGTCCGCCACAATGGCAATGCGCATTGCCGAGGTGGAGAAGGACGGCGCCAATCTCATCACCGCAGTCCTGCTCATTGCACGTCTCAATTTGGACAGGGGACTCCCAGCCCAGTCGTCGGGGCTGCTGGACAGGATACTTCAACACCCTGCACTTGGATCGGACTCCTCTGCGCGCTGTCTTGCTGATGCGTACATGGCGGTCAGCGAGGGCCGTTCAGGCATGCTGGCCGAGGCGCGGGCGCGACTCGAGGCACTCGCGAACGTGGTCGGGACTCTCGATCAGGGTTCTGATGAGTCGGTCTTCATCGTCAACTGTATAGGAGCGGTTTCGAGTTTGTGTCTTGGAGACTGGCGTGCGACAGCGAGTGTTCTAGCAACCGCTGCGCACCGCGTCGACATCGCGCCGATCCAGAGTTCGCACATTCGATCCAATTACGCGACCGCTCTGGCTGAGCTCGGTGATGTCAAGGAGGCAGGTCGCAGAATCGAGGCAGTCGTATCAGAGTGTGTTGAGCTCGGTATCGACTCTGTGTTGGGATATGCAGCGTCCACTTGGTCCGATGTGTTGCGAATCGGTGGCGACGAGGTCCGCGGGCAAGAGATGCACGATCTCGCCGCTCGCATACTCCAAAGCACGCAGGACTTCCATGGCCTGGCTGGTCACAATATCAACGCCGCGCGCGCTCTGAGGGCGCTTGGTGAGAACGATGAATCTCTCACCTTGGCGTCCAGGAGCGAGGCTCTTCTTGAGGGCTACGGCCCGGAGGCTGATGTCATCCGTCTCATGGCGCAGATCGAGATCGCTGCGAGCCAGCTTGCGCTCGGAGATGTCGAGGCCGCACAGGAGGGCGTGGCACGGGTGATGGCAGTGCCCCTCGTGCAGGACGCAATGGGGCACTTGTTGCGGTGCAACCTCATCCTCGCCGAGATCGACAGGCGCAGAGGCGCCTCAGCGAAGGCGATCACGCGCCTGAGGCGTCAAAGGGAGTACATACTGAGCGGGTCAGCGAACATGACACTGGCCTGCTACATACGTGCGTTCCCGGGTCTCCTTGGTCCGATCTGCGTGGCACTAGGGCGATCCCTTCTGCCATCGAGGGTCGTTCGCCTGTTGCCCCGGGATGTAGTCGACCAGGGGTTGCGGCTGGCGGAGAAAGACTTGCCGCCCGAGAAGGCCGCGATGGTACTCCGGCGATACGCGGTCGTCGGGGGCGAATCCGCGCCTATCGTGGGCGGTGCCATCCCCGAGGCGTTCTGCAACCTGCGGATGTTCGGCAGGCTCGAGGTCACAACGTCGTTCGGTGCGATTCCTGAGAAGGGGTGGGGGAAGCGCAAGGGGCGGCTGATGTTCCTGATGCTCGCCTGTCATCCTGGTCGTGAGATGACGAGAGACGAGATGGTGGAGCGCCTCTGGTCTCACATGGAAATGGATTGCGCGCTGCGCAATCTGTACGTGACATGGAGCAACCTACGCAAGACGCTCTGTTGCGGCAACAAGGGTGTCCCGGTCGACCTGTTCGCGGGGTCGAACAACGACGCGCTGTGGCTTACGGACCTGGTGAAGTCCGACTTGGACGAGTTCCAGACCGAATTGCGCACGCTGCGTTCGGCCAGAATCAACGGAGACGCTGAGTTGGTTGTGGCAACCGCGTTTCGCCTCTCGGACATCTACCGAGGCGACCTTCTGCCGATAGATATCTACGAGAAGTGGTTCGAGGAGGAGAGGAACCGGACGCGTCGCGAGTTCTGCGACGCGATGGTCACAGGAGCGCAGGCCGCATTCGACCTGACCCAGTACGACACAGCCATGGCGTTCCTGCACCGTGCATCGGAAATCGATCATCTGCGGGAAGACATCTATCAGTTGATGATGAGATGCCAGATCAACTCGGGTCAGCGCAGTGGCGCCATCGACACGTACAACACGTGTCGCACACGCCTGGTCGATGATCTGGGCATTGATCCCTGCGCAGAGACCAATCGGCTCTTCCAGGCGGTGCTTGCGATGGAAGATGATTGCTCCGGCGATCCATCGGAGGGTGGATCAGACGGTTAACTTCGCGTTTAGGTTGGGTTCAGCACCCTCCCGTAGGATGTCCTTGCAGCGGTTCGACAGACTGCCTAAGGGCCAGGGCGCACTGCACGCGAGCGGAGCGGTGAGGAGACGGGAGACCTCCTGAGGGGCACTGGCGAGGCGAACGAGCGTGCGGGTCTGTGGAGCCGTCGCTGAGAGGCTGGGAGCCTGCGGGCTCCCAGCCTCTTCCGCACCTCTGTGGAGATGATGTGTCGGTGCTCGCTGGTCCCTTCGGCGTCATCGGCCCCATGCTACAATCTCCAGGTTCACAGGCCCGTACATCACGCCTCCTCAAGGAGCGTTTCCATGGCAAACTTCTTCACCAAACTCCTCACCGCCGGTGAGGGCAAGCAGTTCCGCGAGTACGACGCGATCGTTGCGGAGATCAACGCATTCGAGCCTTCGATCGAGCGGCTTTCAGACGATGAGCTCCGCGGCAAGACCGATGAGTTCCGCGCCCGTCTCGAGGCGGGGGAGACGCTTGATGATCTGCTCCCCGAGGCCTTCGCGGTGGTGCGTGAGGCGGCAAAGCGCACCCTCGGCATGCGTCACTTCGACGTGCAGCTCATCGGTGGCATCGTGCTCCACCGGGGCGCCATCGCCGAGATGAAGACCGGTGAAGGCAAGACCCTCGTGGCCACGCTTCCCGTGTACCTCAACGCGCTCGAGGGCAAGGGCGTGCACGTGGTCACCGTGAACGACTACCTCTCCCGTCGCGACAGCGAGTGGATGGGGCAGGTCTATCGCTTCCTCGGCCTCGAGGTCGGCCTCGTGCAGGCGGGCATGGAGCCGTCCACGCGCAAGCCCGCGTATGCAGCGGACATCACGTACGGCACCAACACCGAGTTCGGTTTCGACTACCTGCGTGACAACATGGTCACCCGCCCCGAGCTCCGGGTGCAGCGCGGCCATCACTTCGCCATCGTGGACGAGGTGGACTCCATCCTCATCGACGAGGCGCGCACCCCGCTCATCATCTCGGGCGCCGGCACCCGTTCGGCGGACACGTACAAGAGCTTCGCCAAGATCGCGCCGCGCCTCAAGATCGATGAGGACTTCGAGCTCGACGAGGCCAAGCGCACCGTGGCCCCCACGGAGTCGGGCATCGCGCGCGTGGAGCAGATGCTCGGTATCGAGGACCTCTACGCTGACCCGTCCGGCCAGATGGTCAACCACCTGCAGCAGGCACTGAAGGCGCAGTACCTCTTCCACCGCGACGTGGAGTACGTGGTGAAAGACGGCGAGGTGCTCATCGTGGATGAGTTCACCGGCCGCATCATGTACGGCCGCCGCTGGTCCGACGGCCTGCACCAGGCCGTGGAGGCCAAGGAGCGCGTGCACGTGCGCGAGGAGAACCAGACGCTCGCCACCATCACGCTGCAGAACTTCTTCCGCCTGTACACCAAGCTTGCCGGCATGACCGGTACCGCGGTCACGGAAGACGCGGAGTTCCGTGAGATCTACAACCTTTCCGTTGTGGTGATCCCGCCCAATCGTCCCATGGTGCGCGACGATCGCAACGACCTCATCTACCGCACGATCGATGCGAAGTTCAACGCGGTGACCCAGGAGATCGCCGAGCGCCACGCAGCTGGGCAGCCGTGTCTGGTGGGTACGATCTCCATCGAGAACTCCGAGCGCCTCTCGGCAGCGCTCAAGAAGCGCGGCATCCCGCATAACGTGTTGAACGCCAAGTTCCACGAGATGGAGGCGCACATCATCGCGCAGGCGGGCCGTAAGGGCGCCGTCACGATCGCCACCAACATGGCCGGCCGTGGTACCGACATCATCCTCGGCGGCAATCCCGAGGCGCTGGCCGAGCAGATGCTGCGCGACCGCGGCATCGACCCGGCGGAGACCACCGACGAGCAGCGTGCCCAGGCGCTCGCTGAAGCCAAGCGCGTGTGCGCCGCCGAACACGCCGAGGTGGTGGCCGCGGGCGGCCTGGCCGTCATCGGCACCGAGCGGCACGATTCGCGCCGCATCGACAACCAGTTGCGTGGCCGCTCTGGCCGCCAGGGCGACCCGGGCGTGTCGCAGTTCTACCTTTCGCTTGAAGACGATCTCATGCGGCTCTTTGGCGGTGGGCGCATGGACAGGATCGCGGCGTTCATGGCCAAGACCGACATCCCGGACGACATGCCCATCCAGGCGGGCATGGTCTCCAAGGCGATCGAGAGTGCGCAGCGGCAGGTAGAGGCGCAGAACTTCGCCAGCCGCAAGTACGTGCTCGAGTACGACGACGTGATGAACAAGCAGCGCCAGGTCATCTACGGCGAGCGCAACCTCATCCTCGACGGCAAGGACATCCGCGCGCGCGTGGAGGAGATGATCCAGGAGACGGTCGCCGGGATCGTGGCCGAGACCTGCCCCGAGAAGAGCTACTCCGAGGAGTGGGACTGGGACGGCCTTGCCGAGCAGCTGCACGAGATCACCGGTGCGGGACTGATCGATGCCGAAGCCAAGTCCGTCGAGAATCCCTTCGAGCTCGCTGACCTGCTCTCCGCCAGGGTGCTCAAGCTCTATGAGGCCAAGGAAGCGACCTTTGGCGAGCAGCAGGTGCGCGCCCTTGAGCGCTACGTGATGCTGCGTGTGATCGACGCGCGCTGGATGAACCACCTGCTCGAGATGGACTATCTGCGCGACGGCATCGGCCTGCGCGCGATCGGCCAGCGCGACCCGCTCGTGGAGTACAAGGCCGAGGCGTACGAGGCGTTCAAGTTCCTCGTGGACGAGATCAACCGCGACTTCCTGCGCACGATCATGCACATCCAGGTAGCGGTGGAACCGGCTCCGGCCGCGCCCGAGGCGACGCGCGTGACGTACTCAGCGCCCACGGAGTCCACGATCTTCGGCGGCGCGCGCGAGCAGGCCGCGGCAGGAATGCAGGCCGCTGCGGCAGCCGTGGGCGGTGGCGCCAGCGAAGCCATGGCGCAGGCTGCGGCCGCAAACGCGCGCAAGCCCGCCACACCCGGAGCCGCTACTGTGGTGAAGGACAAGAACGACCCGTACGCCAACGTGGGCCGCAACGAGCCGTGCCCCTGTGGCAGCGGCAAGAAGTTCAAGCACTGCCACGGAGCAGCGTAGGGGCCGGCCGCTGGGCTGCTCGGCCCCGCGTCACTACCCGCGAAGTACCACAAACTGCCCTTGCCGCCACCTGCCCCCGCGCGCGATAGTGAGTGCGCACGGGGGACACCTTGACCGAGGGGGAACAGGTGGCAGCAGCGGGGGCCGTTCGGGTACTCATCGTCGACGACGACTTCTACGCGCGCGATGCGCTGTCGGCGCTCGTGGCTCGCGACGCGCGCACCAGGGTGTGGGGGCCGAGGACAGCGTCCCGGCCGCGGTGAGCGTGCTCGCAACGTCGGCCGACCGATTCTCACACCCGGACGTCGTCCTGCTCGATGTGCGGCTTGCCGAGGGTGAGCGCGCCGGCATCGAGGGGATCGCGGCGATCCGCCGTGCTGCTTTCGCAGCGCCGGCCCCGTGTGGGTGGATCTGCACGAGCTCAACGGTGGCACCTTCGAGTCGTACAACGGCCGGTTCATCGGACACAGTGCGTTCACGCTCGATGGCCACATCTGGGAGACGCATGCGCTCGCCCACAACGAGTACGCGGGGCAGCCGCTCATGCCCGGGATGTGGGAGTCGGTGACCGACCCGGCCGTGCAGCAGTCCGCCGATGCGCTCGCCCGCCCCGGAGAAGGTGCGGCGTTCGTGGTAGGCCCGATCGACGCCGGACACCATGTGGTGAGGCCGGCCCGCGGCCTCACCACTGACGAGACGGCCGGGCTCTGGCGTCTGGCCGAGAGCAGGCGCCTTGAGACGATGACGCAGGGGCCCTTCGGCGTTGGCCGTGACCTCTCGGCCGTCGCCGCTGGTGCCGACCTCGTGGAGGCCGCACTGATCGGCAGCGGGCGCGCGCCGAGAGTGGCGCTCATCGCGCTCTACGACACGCATCCGGCTGCACGCACGCTGTGGGAGCGGATCGGGCGCTCGCCGATCACCGTGGCGCGGGTGTGGATGGGCACGTACCCCACGTTCATCCTCGGCGCCCTTGCGGTGCTGCTGCTCGCGTCGGTGGTGGCCTCGGCTGTCGCGTTCCGTGCCGAGCGGCTCTACCGCGAGCGCATCGAGGTGGAGCGAGAGCGTGCGCGGGTGCAGCGAGAGGCGGAGCTGCGGGTGATCGGCAAGCTCGATGAGCTCTCCACGCGCATGGACGCGCTCCGGGCGCAGACGTCGAGCTCCACGGCCGAAGGAGTGGCCGGTGTGTCTGAGGACATCGAATCCACAGTGGCCGAGCTGCGCTCGATCCTCGGAAGCGTGGCCGAGGGGGGGTGAGCGCGATGCGTGAGAGGCGGCAGAAGCGCTGGTCGATGCGGCTCGCCATGTTCTCCCCGCTGGTCGCACTGGCGCTCGTGGTCGGAATCGTGCTCTCGCTCCCGCTGCCGGTCAGTCATGGGTTGTGGCTGCTGACCACGCCGGTGGCGGCCTTCAAGGCATTCGAGGGCGGAATCGAGGGGTCAGCCGACCTGACGCGCGCCGTGCGCCTGAGTGAAGACGCGGGCCTGAGCCGCGCCTTGACGGGCGGCGAGTTCGATCCGTCGTCGTTTTCAGCAGCCGCCGAGGAGACGTGGCTCCGGGCCACTGTGGACCCCGCCGTGCTTGCAGAGCTCCAGCCCGGCACGGAAACTCCCTTTGCCGCCGACTCGGAGGTGTACGCGCCGGTGCTCGAGTGGGGGGGCGAGCACAGCGCGGACGTGTGGGCATGGGTGGCGCGCGCCCCCGAGACGCCGCCGCTCGTGGCATCGGCACGCGGACGGGGCGACACGCGCACCGAGCTGAGTCCGATCTGGCCGGCTCCCGCGTTTATGCCCGCGACCGCAGGTCCGGAGCCCCTCTACCCGGACGTCACCGACGACGGCACCGATCGGATCGCATCGTGGTTGTGGCGCGAGGCGCGCCATCGTGGTGTCGTCGATCGCCGACCCGAGCGACCCCATGGCGTGGCCGACACCGCCGACGGCACTCTCATCGCGCGATCCGCGTGGGGACGGCTACGATGAGTGGCTGGACGCGCTGGCGCTCGAGCACGAGATGGATGTCTGGGTGTTCGGTCCGCTACGCTCCGAGCTCGTGCCGTTGCGCGCTCCTGAGGGTCACGACACTGACGATGCAGCTGCGCTCGGCGAGCTTGTCTGGCCGTCCGCGCACCTTGAGCACACGTTCGAAGGCACGTATGCCACGCCGTTCGAGCTCAACGACCGGGTGGCAGCGCTCACCGGCGGCACAGCGGGCGCCCTGGCCATGATGGACTGGACGCACAGCGTGCTCGGTCAGAATCCTGGTCCGGCGGGCACCGCGCCGCAGACCATCCTGTTCATGGTCGTTTGGGACGATATGCCGGTTGAGCGGCCGGGTGCGATCCTCAGCGCCTGGTACGAGTGGCAGCGGTTCGTCGGCCGGAACGCGCGGGTTGCGCTCGGGTTGGGATACGGCGCGCTGCTCATCTCCGCCGTGCTCGGCACTCTCGAAGCGCGTTGCGCAGGGGGGTGATGACAGCGATGACGGGAGCGCGCAGTTCACGGACGTCGCCGAGGACATCAGGCAGACGGTAGGGGAGCTGCAGCAGATCTTGGGAAGCGATGTCCAGCATGTGTCCTCAGCGCTTGCGGATGCCCCGCTGGCGGAGCAACTGGGCGCGGTGTGCGCAGCGCAGGCGGCGCGCCTCGCCGTGACCGTGTCGTGCGAGGTTGCGCCTGACGTGCCGCCTGTCGCGCCGGACCTTGGGTGGGACTTGCAGTGCATCGTTGAAGAGGCGATCACCAACGCCGTACGCCATGGCGGCGCCTCTACAGTGCGCGTGAGCGTGGCGCCGCTTGCGTCAGGCGGGCTCAGGCTCACGGTCGCCGACGACGGATCGGGCTGCACGGTGACCAGCGCCGCGTTGGCACCGGACGGCTCGACGGGTCTCAGGGGGATCGAGCGGCGCGTGGAAGTTCGCGCTGGCACGGTGAGTGTCACGTGCGGAAACGTCGGTGCCACGCTCACGGTGACCGTTCCCCAAGCGTGAACAAGGCCACGCGGTGCCTGCGCCGTGTCCGGTGGTGACTCCCGTTTTGGGTACGTACCATGAACACGGCGATCATCTACGGGCCGGTGGCGGTCCAGCAGTGCAGCTGCTGACAAGGGGGGCGGAATGATGAGGTACAGGGCCGTTCGCATTCTCGCGAAGCCAGGAGTCCGGCTGGCCATTGCGGTGCTACTAGTGGCGGCGACGGTGCCGGTAGTCGCACCTCCAGCGATGGGTGCGGCAGACGACGACCTGCCCGGAGTCGCGATGCCGGCGTCACCGATCACCGGCACGCTGAGCGAAGCGGCCGACTACGACGATGTGTACGCCGTCTACCTGAACACGGGGCAGTCCATCACCGTGGCGCTCAAAGGCCCGGGCAACGCCGACTTCGACCTCTATCTGTATCCGCCGGGTTCGACGGACATGATGGTCGACCCCCTGGCCGCGGACTCGAGCGCCTCCGGATCGGTCGAGCTGCTCAACTATACCGCTGAGGGACCGGGAACATACTACCTCGACGTGTACGCATATAGCGGGGCGGGTGGCTACACGCTCGTATGGCGCGTGGAGAACGAGGTCGCCGGCCTGTACGTCACCCCGATGGAGGGCGTCGGCCGCATCGAAACCGCGATCATGTCTGCCCGCACGGCGTTCCCCGAGGGTTCGGAGTACGTGATCATCGCCACGGCGCGGTCGTTCCCCGACGCGCTCGGCGGCAGCGCGCTCGCCGGTGTCCTGGATGCCCCGGTGCTGCTCACCGAGCCGACAGCACTGCCTGCCGCCGTGGCCACTGAGATCGTCGAGAACCTCGGAGCCACGCGGGCGATCATCCTCGGTGGAACAGGCGCCGTCTCGCAGGCCGTGGAAGACGGCCTCAATGACATGCCTGGCGATGTCAACGTGGAGCGTATCGGTGGTGCGAACCGTTATGAGACCGCTCGGAAGATCGCCAACCGCGTTGTCAACGAAATCGCACTGCTCGGCGGCGAGAGGAGTGAGGGACCGTACGTCGCGTTCGTTGCCACGGGCCAGGCATTCCCGGATGCGCTTTCAGCTTCATCGTGGGGCAGCACCGGCTCGGTGCCGTTCTTCCTGGTCAATCCGAGCACTGATCCCGCTGGTCTCGTAGAGTCGCTGATGGCGGTCAACGTCGACAGGGTGTACATCCTCGGTGGTACCGGGGCGGTGCCACAAGCGGTCCAGACGGCGACGGAGAAAGCGGGCATCACGACACTCGGGAGGCTTGCCGGCCGCAACCGGTACGAGACCGCCGCCGCCATCGCGTATGAGTACGGCGTGGATCTGTCGGTGGCGGTCACGACGGGGCTGGACTTCCCGGATGCGCTTGCTGGTGGCGCCGCACTCGGCCGCTATGGCGTGCCGATCCTGCTCACCCGCCCGACAGCGCTCGAGCCGGCCGCCAAAGGCGTGCTCGAGGCGCATGGCCGCACCATCGAGGATGTCTTCTTCCTCGGCGGGACCGTCGCCGTGAGCGTGCCCGTCAGGGCCGCCGTCCGCGGCACGATCTCGGGCACGTGGGGGCCGTCCTCGCTCGGCGGTGGTTCCGCCAGCCTGAGTGCGGCATCGCGGGTGCCGGTGCTCGACCCTGTGAAGAGCAATCGCCCGTAGTTCTGCTACAATCCGTCTGCCTGTGGGCGTGAGGTCTGCGTGTTCCGTGACGCGTGTGGTCCGCCCGGGCGTCCCGCTACCCGGATGGATCGCCATGATCGAAGACCGCAGTTCAGATATCCAATCACTCCGTGACCGCGTCACGGTGATCGGCCAGTATCTTCACCTTGATGCCAAGCGGGCGGAGCTTGCCACGCTCGAGGAGCGAACCACCGCACCCGACTTCTGGGACGTTCAGTCCACCGCGCAGCGCGTGATGGCGCAGGCGGCAGGGTTGCGTGACGAGATCGCTCTCTACGAGTCGATCTCCGCCGGGATCGACGACCTTGAAGTGGCCAACGAGCTCGCTGTGAGCGAGGGGGATGCCGACCTTGCCGCCGAGACGACCGCCTCTCTCAAAGATCTCATCAAGCGCACGAACGAGCTTGAGCTGTCCACTTGGTTCACTGGTGAGTTCGACAACGGCGATGCCCTGGTCACGATACTCCCCGGGCAGGGCGGTCTTGAGGCGCAGGACTGGGCCGAGATGCTGATGAAGATGCTGGTGAAGTACGCCGGCAGCCGCAAGTGGAAGGTCGACATCCACGACGCCCCGTCCGGTGTTGAGCTTGGCATCGACCGTGCGGTCTTCACCGTGCATGGGCGCAACGCCTACGGGATGCTGGCGTCCGAGCATGGCGTGCACCGTCTTGTGCGCATCAGCCCCACTGATGAGAAGAAGCGCCGGCAGACCACCTTCGCGCGTGTCGAGGTGCTTCCCGTGCTGCCCGACGACGTTGCCGTCGAGATCCGGGACGAGGACCTCCGCATCGATGTGTACCGCTCGAGCGGCCCGGGCGGCCAGAGCGTCAACACCACAGACTCGGCCGTGCGCATCACGCACATCCCCACCGGGCTCGTGGTCACCTGCCAGAACGAGAAGAGCCAGATCAAGAACAAAGAGACGGCGATGAAGATCCTCCGCTCGCGCCTGTACGAGCTCGAGCAGGAGAAGCGTGCCGCGGAGATCGACGCGCTCAAGGGCGACAAGCAGGAGATCAGCTTCGGCAGCCAGATCCGCAACTACGTTCTGTATCCCTACCAGATGGTCAAGGACGTGCGCACCGGGATCGAGACCGGCGATGTGAACAGCGTGCTCGATGGGGACATCCAGGAGTTCGTACTAGGCTATCATCGGTGGCGTGTGTCGGGCGAGCAGGCGGTCGCAGTGGGTGCGGACGACTAAGCCGGATCGGGTCGGGAGCGGATAATGGTCAAGCGGATACTCACGAAGGCGAACGCCGCCACCGTGCTCAAGCACCGCCGAGTCCGTGACTACACCTTCATGACCGTCGGCATCCTGATCACTGCGTGGGGCTTGAACGCGTTTCTCATCCCCAACAAGCTTGCCGCCGGTGGCGTGTCTGGCCTGGCCACCGTTTTCTACTACCTCTTCCAGGAGCAGTTCGGCGTCACGGTACCTATCGGCATGCAGATGCTCGTGATGAACGGCATCCTCCTGGTCCTCGGCATCAGCAAGAAGGGCTGGCACTACGGCGCCAAGACCGTGTACGGCATGATCGCCATGTCGGTAGCGGTCGACGCGCTGGCGCCGTTCACGCCGCACCTCGCGTCACACGACCAGCTGCTCGCCGTGCTGTACGGTGGCGCGGTCACCGGCATCGGTATGGGGCTCGTCTTCAAGGCTCGTGGCAACACGGGCGGCACGGATATCGTGGCTCAGCTGCTGGTGGAGAAGGTCAACCTCGGCATCGGTCAACTCATGCTCATCGCCGACGCTATCGTCACCCTGGTTGCGGCCGTGGTCCTCGGTCCGGACCTTGCCCTGTACGGTGCTGTCGCGGTCTTCGTGATGGGTGCGGTGATCGACCTCGTGCAGGAAGGCCTTTCGGTCGACAAGGCTGCGTTCATCATCTGCGACGAGCCCGGTCGCGTGGCCGATGCGGTCATGCATCAGCTCGGCCGTGGCGCCACCGGTCTGGTGGCCAAAGGGCTCTACTCGGGCGAGGCACGGGAGATGGTGTTCACCGTGGTCTCGCGGCGTGAGATCGGTTCATTGAAGGCGCTCGTCCATGCGGTGGACCCGAAGGCGTTCGTGGTCATCGCCGACGTGCATGAAGTACTCGGAGAAGGATTCAAGGAGATCGGAGCGGGTCAATGACCGATGCGGGACGGATCGCGGCCATCGAGGCCAAGGCGGCGCGTATGCGCTACGACATCGTCGAGATGATCGCCGAGGCCGGAAGCGGCCACCCCGGCGGCTCGCTCTCGGCTGCCGACATCGTCGCCACCCTGTACTTCGACGTGCTGCGCCATGACCCCACGCGTCCTGACTGGCCGGAGCGCGACCGCTTCGTGCTCTCCAAGGGCCATGCCGCCCCGGTCCTGTACGCCGCGCTTGCCGAGGCGGGTTACTTCGGCCGCGACCACCTCGTCACACTGCGGAAGCTCGGCAGCATCCTCCAGGGCCATCCCGACTGCCTGAAGTGTTCGGGTGTCGAGGTCTCCACCGGCTCGCTCGGCCAGGGGCTCGCCATCGCCAACGGCATGGCGCTCGCGCTCAAGCTCGATGAGAACCCGGCTCGCGTGTTCTGCCTGCTCGGCGACGGCGAGCTGCAGGAAGGGGAGGTGTGGGAGGCGGCGATGTTCGCCCCGCACCACGGCCTCGGCAACGTCACGGCCATCGTGGACCACAACGGCCTGCAGATCGACGGCGCCTGCGACGAGGTCATGTGCCTCGGCGGGGTGGCCGAGAAGTTCGCTGCCTTCGGCTGGGAAGTGCGTGAGACCAGCGGCCACGACGTGGAGGGGCTCCTCGATGCGCTCACCGAGCCGCCGGCGGATCCCGCGGTGCCGGTCGCGATCATCGCGTACACGGTGAAGGGGAAGGGCGTCTCGTTCATGGAGGGCGATGCTGGCTGGCACGGGAAGGCCCCGAGCGCCGAGCAGACGGCCGCCGCGCTCGCCGAGCTTGGATCCCTGCTCGACGCCGCAATGACCACGATGACCGAAGGGGGCGCCCGATGAGCGAGAAGCGCGCAACACGCGAGGCATACGGCGCCACCCTGATCGAGCTCGCCAACGAGGGCGTGCCGGTGGTCGCGGTCGACGCTGACCTCTCCGGCTCCACGACCACCGCCAAGTTCGGGGCCGCGTACCCCGACCGTCTCATCAACGTGGGAATCGCGGAGCAGAACATGATCGGCACAGCGGCCGGCCTGGCCGTTGAGGGCAAGGTCGCGTTCACGGGCAGCTTCGCCGTGTTCGCCACCGGCCGCGCATACGACCAGATCCGCAACACCGTCTGTTACTCGAACCTCGACGTGAAGGTCGCGCCAACGCACTCGGGCATCACGGTGGGCCCCGACGGCGGCAGCCATCAGATGCTCGAGGACATCGCGCTCATGCGCGTGCTGCCGGGGATGCGGGTGCTTGTGCCCGCGGATGCCGTGGCCGCGCGCGGCGCGATCCGTGTGGCCGCCACCACACCCGGACCGTTCTACATCAGGCTCGGCCGAGCCGCGGTCCCGGTCATCTACGATGACGATTACACCTTCGAGCTGGGACGCGCGCGCGTTCTTCGCGAGGGCTCGCACGTCACCCTCGCCGCATGCGGCGTGATGGTGGAGCAGGCGCTCGCCGCGGCCGGGCAGCTCGAGCTCGAGGGCATCAACGCCGAGGTCATCGATGTCTCGACCATCAAGCCGTTCGACACGGCCACGCTCGTGGCCTCCGCGCTCAAGACAGGCGTGGTCGTGACCTGCGAGGAACACTCGATCATTGGCGGGCTTGGCTCGGCGGTGGCCGAGGCGCTCGGCGAGCACGCGCCCGTGCCGCTTGCCCGGGTGGGCGTTCGCGACGTCTTCGGCACCTCCGGTGAACCCGCCGAGCTGATGGAGCACTTCGGGCTCACGGGCGCCGACATCGCGGAGGCCGCGCGGGCGGTCATCGGCAGACGCTGAGCGAAGAGTGGGGGGTCCTGCGGCAACGATCAGCAGCCGCAGGCGCCCTTGATCTCTTCGGGGCCTACCGGTTCTGGATACGCGCGCCTGAAGTGCTCGTAGAGCTTCTCCGCCCACGGTGAGAGCGCATGGCCGCGGCGCTTCACCAGACCTACGTTCGTGTAGAGCGGTTCTTCCATCGGCACGCATGTGATCGGCGTGACCGAGGCGTCACGAGAGATGCGGCGGGTGAGTCCACGTGGCAATGCAGCGATGCCCGCGTTCTGGCTCACGCCGCCGATCAGCGGCTCGTGGCGCGAGTGCGTGAAGATGATGTTGGGGTAGAAGCCGGCGTGGCGGCACTTGTCGATGAAGCGGGCCGTGACCGCCGACTGCTCATCAAGCAGCACGAACCGCTCATCGCGCAGCATGTCGGGGTTGACGCTCTTCCGATGCGCCAGCCGATGCCGCGCCGAGCACACGATGCAGATCTCGTCGCGCACCAGGTCGATCCACTCGTACTCCGTGGTCGACAACAGGTCGGTACGCAGTATCGCGAGGTCGAGTCGATCGAGCTCGAGACGACGGATGATCTCCTGCTGGCTGCGCTCCACGAAGTCGATCTGGATGTTCATGTTCTCGACCTGGAACGCGGCGAGATCGCCGTGGAGCCCGTAGTCGGACACGAGGGGCAGGGCTCCGATGCGGATGTGCAGGCGGGCGGAGGTGCTGTACTGCTCGAGCCGCACCAGCAGGGCCTCGTAGCGCCGGTACGTCATCGTGGCGAACTCCAGGAACACCTCACCGGCCGACGTGAGCGTCGCCCCCTTGGCGGTCCGCACGAACAGCTCCACGCCCAGTTCCTCTTCAAGCGCCTTGATCTGCTTAGAGAGGGACGACTGCGACACGTAGGAACTCTCGGCGGCGGCCGAGAACTTCCCCTCACGTGCGACCGCGAGGAAGTACTGGAGTTGAGCGAAGTTCATATCTGTCTCCTTTGCCGAAGAGGCGCTGCCTCTCCCGGAGCACGTGCCCCCGCCGCATGCTCAACCACCGTCACTCACGGCGCCATGCACAGCATATACCCTGCTCATGTCCGGTTATCCGCCGCCAGTATTCCGTTCAGGCATCTTCAGTTTCCGAAGCCACCCGTCTTGAGGGACGTTGCCGCACGGCTATTCCTGGCCGGCATCCTCCGGTTCCCACTCCGAATTGTCTGACCGTTGACGACAGGCGAACGTGGTCTCCGGTGTACGACACAGGCCCTGATCGGGCGGTCAGTCACCAGACAACGGAGGCCCGGAAAGGGTCGTCGAGGCGAACGAAGGAAGGAGTTCAGATGGCCAGAGTCTACAAGGATCTCCGGGAGTTCCTGGCGGCTCTCGAGGAGGAGGGCCAGCTCGTCCGCGTGAAGGACGAAGTCATGCCTGAGCCCGACATCGGTGCCGCGGGTCGTGCCGCATCTCGCATGACCGACGGTCCCGCGGTGCTCTTCGAGAACATCAAGGGCTACAAGGGCACGGTCGTCACGAACGCGCACGGCTCCTGGGCCAACCACGCGCTCATGATGAGCATGCCCAAGGACACCCCCACCAAGGAGCAGTTTGTCGAGCTCAACCGCCGCTGGGACAAGTTCCCGGTGCCGCCGAACGTGCTCTCGCGTGAGGAAGCCCTCTGCAAGCAGAACACCATCACCGAAGACATCAACCTCTTTGAGGTGCTGCCGCTGTACCGCATCAACGAGCAGGATGGTGGCTTCTTCCTGTCCAAGGCCTCGGTCGTCTCCTACGACCCCGACGTTCCGGACGACTTCGACAAGCTGAATGTGGGCACCTACCGCATCCAGGTCAAGGACAAGGACCGCGTGGGCATCCAGGCGCTGCCGATGCATGACATCGCCATCCAGCTCGCCAAGGCCGAGCGCAAGAACGAGCCGCTGCCGATTGCGATCACGCTCGGCAACAACCCGCTCGTGACGTTTATGGCCTCGACCCCGGTCGGCTATGCCCAGAACGAGTACGAGTTCGTCGGCGCCCTGCAGGACGGCGTGCCCACTGACATCGTGGCCGCCGACACCGACCCCAACCTGCTCGTGCCCGCCCACTGCGAGGTCGTGCTCGAGGGCTACATCATCCCGCGCGCTCGCGTGGTCGAAGGTCCGTTCGGCGAGTTCCCCGGCTCATACTCCGGCGCCCGCCTGCAGTGCGAAGTGCAGATCACGCGCATCACGCACCGCGACAACCCGATCTTCGAGAACCTGTACCTGGGTATGCCCTGGACGGAGATCGACTACCTCATGGCGCTCAACACGAGCGTGCCGCTGTACAAGCAGCTCAAGACCGACTTCCCTGAGGTCCAGGCCGTCAACGCCATGTACACGCACGGCATCGGCACCATCGTCTCCATCAAGCCGCGCTATGGCGGTCACGCCAAGGGAGCGGCCATGCGCCTGCTCTCTACGCCGCACGGCATGCCGTACACCAAGATCCTGATCATGGTCGACGACTTCGTGGATCCCTTCAATCTCGAGCAGGTCATGTGGGCGCTCACCACGCGTGTGCTGCCGAGCAAGGACGTCACGATGATCGAGAACGCGGCCGGTATGCCGCTCGACCCGTCCAGTTATCCGGCCGGCATGACCACCAAGCTCATCATCGACGCCACCACACCGGTCGCGCCGGAGCCCAACCCCCGTCCGGTGGAGCTGCTGAAGGACCCGGTGGACACCGAGAAGTGGAACGGCATCATCCGCGACATGCTGAAGCAGATGGAAGCCTAGACCGGTTGCTCACCTGCGTGCACCCGCATACAGGACCGTGCATCAGTGAAACGCTGAAGGAGGTACTTCATGGAATGCCCACGCTGTGGTAGCGCCGCCCGTGTGATGGTCAAGTCGCCGGTTGGCGACGTCTGGGAAGTCTACGTGTGCGAGACCTGCTGGTACTCGTGGCGCTCGACCGAGACCCCGGTGATCATCGACAAGTTCAAGCTCGACCCGGCCAAGATCGGCGAGCTGGGTGTGATCCCGGCCGTTCCGCCGCTCGACTAGCCCCCCCTGCTCGGCCGGTCCGGAGCCCCCCTTACCGCTCCGGACCGGCCGTCTTCATCAGGCACCATCCCTACAAGCAAAACTGAAGGAGGGAAACGTGGAACAGGCGAAGAAGGCTTTCGACAAGCGCGAGATCGGATTCGTTCTCGGCATCGTCGTGGCCTTGGTCGTGTATCTCATTCCGATCCCTGAAGCCGACCTGAGCCAGGGTGGTCATGTCATGCTCGCGCTCACCCTGATGACGGTCGTCTGGTGGGCCATGCAGATTACGCAACCGGCGTACACGTCGGGTGTGTTCCTTGCGCTGATGGTGATCTTCGGCGTCGTGCCGGAGATCCCGGCCACCGAGACCGCCAAGGCGGTCCCCGCCGCGGCCGCGACCGCCGCACTCGTGTTCAAGTCGTGGACCGGCACCACCATGTGGCTCATCGTCGGTGCGTACCTCATCGCCACGGCGGTGAAGACCTCCGGCCTGGGCGAGCGCATCGCGTACAACTACATGCTCAAGTTCGTGAAGGACTACAAGAGCATCGTGATAGGCATCTTCGTGCTCACCTTCGTGCTGAGCCTTCTCATCCCGCACCCCTGGCCCCGTGCGTTCCTGATCATGTCGGTCATGGCCGTCATCATCAAGGCATCGAGCATCCCGAAAGAAGACGCCATCAGGATCGGCTTCACGGTCTTTGCGGCGTCCGTTCCTGTCTCGCTGATCTTCCTCACCGGTGACGCGGTCATCAACCCGCTGGCCGTGCAGGCGGCCGGTTCTGACATGGGCTTCATAGAGTGGTTCGATGATCCTCATTCTCGTCCTGTTCCGCCCGACGCAGGAAGTCGCTGTCAACAAGGACGAGATCAAGGTCAAGCTCGCCGAGATGGGCAAGATGACCAGCATCGAGAAGCGGACCGCGTTCTGGCTCGTGGTGGCCATCGTGCTGTGGATGACCGACACGCTCCACGGCGTCAACATCGGTTGGGTTACGCTCATCATCGCCATGTTGATGGCCATGCCGATCATTGGCAACGTCCTCACGGCCAAAGACTGGGCATCCGTGCCCGTGCAGACGCTCGTGTTCCTGACCGCGGCGATCGCGATCGGGACCGTTGGCGGCGCGACCGGTATGAACAGCTGGATCGCCGCGACCCTGCTGCCGTCCACCGCGCCGACCAGCCTGTTCCTGCTCGCGGGTCTGATCACCGTGATCGGCATCGCACTGCACATGGTCCTGGGCAGCGTCATCGCCGTCATGGGCGTGGCTGCTCCGGCCATCATCGCGTTCACCTCGGGCGCCGGGATCAACCCCATCGCGCCCACGCTGATCGTGTACATGGCGATCGCCGCCCACTACATCCTGCCGTTCCAGCACCTCAACATCCTCGTGGGTGCCGCCGAGGACACCGGTGGCTACTCGCAGAAGGAGACCATCAAGCTGGGCGTGCCGCTCATCGCGGTCATGTTCTTCACGACAATGGTTGTCATGGTGCCGTGGTTCAGCGTGATCGGCCTGTGGAAGTAGCGTTCTGTCCATCCCGCGTATAACAGGAGACACAATCATGCGTCGGATCATCGTGGGCATATCAGGAGCGAGTGGCGTGGTGATGGGGTACTACCTGGTGTCGGCGCTCAAGCAGCACCCTGACATCGAGGTGCACCTCGTGGTCACCGAAGGCGCGCAGAAGACATGGGAGCTCGAATGCGAGATCCCGCTCGTCGAGCTCGCCGCCCTGGCCGATGTGTATCACAGCGACAAGAACCTTGCCGCGTCGCTCTCGAGTGGCTCGTTCGTCACCGACGGCATGATAGTCTGCCCGTGCTCGATGAAGACACTTGCGGGTATCACTGCGGGCTACGCGGCGAACCTGCTCGTGCGTGCGGTCGATGTATGTCTGAAGGAGGAGCGGCGGGTGGTGCTCGTGCCACGAGAGATGCCGTTCGGCAAGATCCATCTG
Source organism: Actinomycetes bacterium (assembly GCA_022839745.1). GTDB lineage: Bacteria > Actinomycetota > Coriobacteriia > Anaerosomatales > Anaerosomataceae > Anaerosoma. Next base: position 32,446 of record JALHJB010000011.1, on the reverse strand, counting down.
CGCAACATGCATGAGGCTGCCGATCTTGGGTGCAGCATCGTGCCGCCGCTCCTCACCTTCTACAACAATCCGCAGACCATGGAGGACCAGATCAACCACATCATCGGCAAGGTCTTGCGGCAGTTCGGGCTCGAGCACGATCGTTTCGTGTCCTGGAAGGGTGCTGAGATCTGATGGAGGCATGGTTCGAGGGTCACGGCACCGGGCGTACCCGGGTCGAGGCAGTGGTCGTTTCGTGCGGCCCCGACATCTCGGTGTGCTTCGGGGGAGGCGAGGGGCCGCACATAGGCGCGGTCGCCCTCGGCATCCCCCGGCCGAGCCTGGCCGACCCCTCGGCGCCGTCTGCGTCCGCGAGCGTGCTGTGCGTGACCGGCCACAAAGAGGACGAGCTCGCGCGCACAGCCGCGCTGGAGTTCGCCACCGCGCTCGGCTGCCGTGTGAGCGTGTCGATCGGCCTGCATGTGGACGACGCGGCACGCGACGACATCGTCGAGATGGCGCAGAACCACCGGATCGTGCTCGACAGAGTCATCGGGCTGCTCCGCAAGGAGCGTGGCCATGAAGACGAAGGAGACACGCATGTCAGGTAAGTATCCCGATCTACGATCGATGCTGGATCTGCTCGCGCACCATCCCGAGCAGCTGCTCGAAACCGACGTGGAGGTCGACCCGGATGCAGAGCTGTCCGGCGTGTACCGCCACGTGGGTGCATGGGGCACGGTCATGCGGCCAACGCAGCTCGGCCCCGCCATGGTGTTCAACAACGTGAAGGGGCACGAAGGCGCCCGCGTCCTCATCGGGCTTCTGGCGAGCCGCGAGCGTGTCGGACTGATGCTCGACACCGACCCGAGGCGCCTCGGCTACCTGCTGAAAGACGCGGTGGCCTCGCCGATCGACCCGGTCACGGTCCCACAGTCAGAGGCCGTGTGCCAGGAGGTCGTGCACCGGGCCGAGGATCCCGGCTTCGACATCCGGAAGCTGATCCCCGCTCCCACCAACACACCGGAGGACGCGGGCCCGTACGTCACGATGGGCATGTGTTACGCGTCGGACCCCGAGACCGGAGAGTCCGATGTGACGATCCACCGGCTCTGCCTGCAGAGCAAGGATGAGATCTCGATGTACTTCGTACCGGGCGCGCGCCATCTCACGGTCTTCCGCGAGAAGGCCGAGGCTGCGGGCAAGCCGCTGCCGATCTCGATCAGCATCGGCGTGGACCCCGCGATCGAGATAGCGGCGTGCTTCGAGCCGCCGACCACACCCCTCGGCTTCAACGAGCTGAGCATCGCGGGCGCCATCCGCGGCACGGCTGTGGAGATGGTCGACTGCCTTACGATAGGGGAGAAGGCGATCGCCAACGCCGAGTACGTGATCGAGGGAGAGCTGCTGCCGAACGTTCGCGTCCGTGAGGACCAGAACACCGATACCGGCAAAGCGATGCCCGAATTCCCTGGGTACACCGGGCGGGCTAACCCCGAGCTGCCCGTGATCAAGGTGAAGGCCGTCACGCATCGCACGAACCCCATCATGCAGACGGTGATCGGTCCGAGCGAGGAACACGTGAGCATGGCCGGCATCCCGACCGAGGCGAGCATCATCCAGATGGTGGATCGCGCGATGCCGGGCCGGCTGCAGAACGTATACGCGCACTCGGCCGGCGGCGGCAAGTACATGGCCGTCATGCAGTTCAAGAAGAGCATCCCGAGCGACGAGGGCCGACAGCGCCAGGCCGCGCTGCTCGCGTTCTCGGCGTTCTCTGAGCTCAAGCACGTCATACTCGTGGACGAGGACGTCGATCCGTTCGACAGCAACGATGTGCTGTGGGCGCTGAACACCCGCTATCAGGGCGATGTTGACACGATCATGATCCCCGGCGTGAGGTGCCACCCGCTCGACCCGTCGCAGGGCCCCGAGTACAACGCGGCGCTGCGCGACCGCGGCATCTCCTGCAAGGCGATCTTCGATTGCACTGTGCCGTTCGAGTTGAAGGACCGGTTCAAGCGGTCCGCCTTCCTCGAGGTCGACCCAGCCAAGTGGGCTCCCTCGCTGTTCGGCGGATAGGACCTCATGGTGCCCCTCCCGGCGCTCACCGGGAGGGGCGCTTTCCCGGTAGGCCCGCCCTCGAGCGGCGGGATGAACGAGCGGAACGGAGAGTTCGCACCATGCGCGACTGCCAGGCTGCAACATGCTCGCACGATCGGCTCCCCGGTGCTGTCGGGCGCACAGGTGCTCCTGACACCCGTGCCGTCGCTCAACGGGCGACCGCCGCCGAGGCCGCGTGGCAGTACGACGAGCCGGTCGTCGCGGTCGATGAGAACGATTGCGAGCTGGGATACGTGTCACGGACGATCGCTCACAACAGCGCCGGCCTCCTGCATCGGGCGTTCATGACGCTGCTCGTTGATGACGAGGGGCGGCTCCTCCTGGCGCGACGCAGCGCGTTCAAGCGACTGTGGGCGCTCGCCTGGGCGGACAGCTGTGCGGGCCATCCGCATCCTGGTGAGGACGTGGCCGAGGCCGCGCGTCGGCGCATCGGCGAGGAGCTGGGCTGCTCGGCTGATCTCGTGAGCGTGGGTACGTTCTTCTACCATGCTGAGCTTCCCGGCCTCGGCAGCGAGAAGGAGCTGTGCCATGTGTTCGTAGGGCGGGCCACCAGCTCACTTCGCCCCGATCCCGCCGAGGTCGACGAGGTACGGGCGTTCCGGCTCGCCGAGCTCGACTTCGCCATCCGCGAGCAGCCTGACGCATACGCGCCATGGCTCATCGAGTGTCTCCGCGCGTTCCCGCTCTGTGCGCTGAGCGCTGCCGGGCGGTAGGACCGCATCCCGATCCAGTCGCATCGGCGGGCCTCCGTGTGTCACACGCCTCGTTCGTGGTGCACGTTGACCTTCTGGAGAACTCATGGATTCGGTGACAGGCGGGTCACGGCGGAGTGTGAACGGCGCGCATTCTGCTAGACTAGCGCCCGGGTAACGTCGCACAGATATGGAGCATCCATATGATATCCATGCGGAACGTCAGTAAGATCTACGTTCCGAACAAACCCCCGGCGCTCGATGACTGCAACGTTGAGATCGAGCAGGGCGAGTTCGTATTCCTCGTGGGCCACTCCGGCTCAGGCAAGTCCACCTTCATCAGGCTGCTCCTGCGGGAGCTGCTGCCAACCCGCGGCCAGATCGTCGTCGCGGGCCAGGACCTCACGAAGATGAAGCCCTGGAAGGTCCCGTACCTGCGCCGCAACATCGGCTGCGTGTTCCAGGACTTCAAGCTCCTCCCCAACAAGACCACGTACGAGAACATCGCGTTCGCGCTCGAGGTCATCGGTCGCTCCAAGCACGTCATCCGCACCCAGGTGCCCGAGGTGCTGCGACTGGTGGGTCTCGAGGAGAAGATGGAGAGCTATCCCGACGAGCTCTCCGGTGGTGAGCAGCAGCGCGTGTCGATCGCCCGGGCATTCGTGAACCGGCCACCGCTCCTGCTGGCCGACGAACCCACCGGCAACCTCGACCCCGCCACATCGCTCGGCATCATGAGCCTGCTCAATCGCATCAACAAGACCGGCACCACGGTGCTGGTGGCCACGCACGACAGGGAGATGGTCGACTCAATGCGCAAGCGCGTCATCGCGCTCGAGGGCGGCAAGGTCATCCGTGACCAGGACCGAGGTGTCTACGGCTATGGCGATTAACTTCGGCTACTTCATGAAGGAGTCGGCGACCAGCTTCCGCCGCAACTGGGTGATGAGCCTCGGCGCCATCATCACGATCTATCTGTCGTTGCTCCTCGTCGGGATCTCGCTTGGCTCGGGCATGCTGCTCGGCCAGGTCGTCGAGTCGTTCGAGGACAAGGTGTCCATCAGGGTATTCCTGAAAGACGGCGCCCCCGCCGAGCAGGTCGACGCGATGCAGGCCGAGCTCATGGCCAACGAGATGGTCGCCACCGTGGCCTACACGTCCAAGGAACAGGCGCTTGAGGAGTTCAAGGCGCGCCTGATGGAGGACAGTCCCGAGGTCATCGAGAACCTGCCGGGCAACCCGCTGCCCGCATCGCTGGACATCGACCTCAAGGACCCGCGGAACGTGTCCACGGTGGTCGAGCAGATCGTCGCGAGCGACAACTTCATGGCGGTCGCCGATCGTCCGGACGACCCCGCAAAGTCGCTCGAGTACGGCCAGGAAGTCGTCGAGAAGCTCTTCACGGTCACCCGGATCATCCGGATCGTGAGCATCGTCTTCGTCGCCATGCTTGCCGTGATCAGCATGATCTTCATCAACAACGCCATCCGCATCGCCATCTACGCGCGGCGCAAGGAGATCGCGATCATGCGGCTCGTGGGTGCGTCGAACTGGTTCATCCGCACGCCGTTCCTCCTCGAGGGCACGCTCCAGAGCCTGGTGGGCGCACTGCTCGCGATCGGCACCCTCAGCGTCCTGTACTTCTACATCCTGCCCAAGCTCAGTGAGCTGATGACGTTCCTGCCGCTGTCGATGACCGGCGGAGATGCCCTGCAGGTCTCGGTCATCCTCGTGGTGACCGGTGTGGCGATGGGCCTTGCCGGCGCCATGCTCGCGATGAGGCGCTACCTGAGAGTCTAGGAACCCAATGAGCAAAGCACTCAAGGTCGTAGCCGCAGTCGTCATCGCGGCGGTCTTCCTCATCACCGCGTTTGCTGGTGGCGTGTTGGTCGGCAGGGTCGCGTCAGGCGACTTCGGCCAGGCTGAGCGCATGGCCGTCAATCCATCGGCGTCTGGTGATGTGGAGAGCGCCGTTGGCGAGGTGGCGGATATCATCGACGACCTCGCATTGCGCCCGTCGTCGGAGGAGTCCCTGACGGCTGGTGCGATCAGAGGGATGCTCGAGTCGCTGGAAGACTCGCACGCGGTCTACTTCGACGACGAGCATTACCAGTACTTCAACGAGCAGAGCATGGGCGCGTTTTATGGGATCGGCATCACGATCTCCAACGACGGTGACGACCTCGTGGTGAACTCGGTGATCGAGGATACGCCGGCCGCTGAGGCCGGGCTCAAGCCGAGCGATCTCATCATCGAGATCGATGGCGAGGCACGGCCTCGCTGGGACGTGGATGAGGCGGTCCTTCGGATCCGCGGCGAAGAAGGCACCACCGTGCGCCTTGGTGTCCGACGTGATGGCGCCGATGACCTGCTCGAGTTCACCATCGCACGTGCCAAGATAGAGGTCCCCAACATCAAGAGCGAGCTGCTCGAGGGCGACATCGGCTACATCAAGCTGGAGGGCTTCAACCAGAACGCCGCCACCGAGGTCCGCTCGGCGATCGAGGAGTTGACCGCCGAGGGCGCTGAGGGCTTCGTCCTGGACGTGCGGAACAACCCCGGGGGCCTGTTGTCGGCTTCGGTGGAGGTGAGCTCCCTGTTCATCTCCGACGGTGTGATCGTCTCGGTGGAGGACCGTAGCGGCGAGCCGGAGCGATACCGCGCCACCGGCAAGACCGCCACCGACGCGCCGCTCGTGTTGCTGGTCAACGGCAACTCCGCCTCGGCGAGCGAGATCGTCGCCGGCGCGCTCAAGGACCACGGCCGTGCCACCATCGTGGGCGAGCAGACCTTCGGAAAGGGGAGCGTGCAGCAGATCGAAGAGCTGACGTTCGGAGGCGCCGTCAAGCTCACGATCGCGCACTACCTCACACCCAAGGGCACGGCCATCAACGGGGTCGGGCTTTCACCGGACGTCGTTGTGGAGATGGATCACGAGTTGATCGCCGAGCGAGAGACCGATACCCAGCTCCAGCGGGCGCTCGAGGTGTTGCGGGAGAAGATGCGCTGACGTCACCGGTCGTGCCCGGCGGGTTACTCGTCGTCGTCCTCGTCGTCGAGTGAGACGAACATGTTGTCCTCGAACACGCTTTCTTCCATCAGCCGGATCGCGCCGCGCTGACCAGGACGGCCCTCGGGGTCGTCGGTGGGTGTGAGCTCGAAGCTTGCTCCGTCGTTGAAGAGCGTCAGATGGCTTCGTCCGTTCGCATCAGTGGTGAAGTTCAGGTAGTTGAAGCTCGCCACGTTGAGGAACAGGCAACCGTTCACGAGCGTGGTAGCCGAGAAGTCGTCGAGCATGATGCGCACCAGCGTGGCCCGTCCGGTGGCGATCTCGGCGCCGTCGACCGCGTACCGGTACGTGAACGCCTCGATCGTCTCGAGCGCACGGACGATATCGCGGGGGTTTGTGAGCGTGCCGTCGCGGATGAGCAACGCGGGGCGAGGGTGAGGGTGTTCCATCACGACTCCTGATGCTGCTGCTTGCGGTAAGGTTGCACCATACGTTGATTCTACCCCCGAGACAACCCGCGGCGGGGGCCGTTCGACGAATGGTGGCCCAGGCGCGGGGAGCGGAGGAGCGATGCGACCGGACAAGCTCGTGTTGAAGACGCTGCGTTCGGCGTCGACTCCGCTTGACGCCGCCGGCGTCGCGGGCGCCGTAGAGCTCGGCGGAGGGCCGGGGCTCGATGTCGAGCGCGTGGCCAACGTTTTGCGCCAACTCGAGAAGTCCGGCCTGGTCGCCGACGTGGGGAACGGGATGTACCTCCCACTGAAGGAGCGGCACCTGGTGGTGGGGCGGCTCTCGGTCAACCGTCGGGGCTTCGGGTTCGTGAGCTCTCCGCTCGGCGACATCTACGTGGGCAAGCGGGACATGAACGGCGCGATGCACGGCGATACCGTGGGCGTGCGAGTGGATCCGCGCGGGTCGCATCTCGGCAGGTCCGGCGAGGTCGTGCAGATCATCGAGCGCGGCGTGACCGAGGTGGTGGGCCGGTTCGAGCGTCACGGAAAGCTCGGGATCGTGGTACCCACCGACCCGCGCATCCGCGGGGACCTGTTCATAGATTTGCCCAGAAGCGAGCTGTCGCCGCATCCTAACGACATCGTGGTCGCTCGTATCACGCGATATGCGGACAGGCGGGACGCGATGCAGGGTGTGCTGACCGAAGTGCTCGGCCCCGAAGGCGCTCCGGGTGTGGACGTGGAGATCATCATCCGCGAACACGGCCTGGCAACCGAGTTCCCCACGGATGTCATCGAGGCCGCCGAGGCGTTGCGTCAGGACATCGACGGCGAGTTGGCGCGAGGGCGGCGTGACGTCCGCGACCTGTTCACGTTCACGATAGACCCGGCGGACGCACGCGACTTCGACGACGCGATCTCCATCGAGCGCGAGGGCAAGGGGTTCCGCCTGTGGGTGCACATCGCGGATGTGAGCCACTACGTGCCATGGGACTCGGTGGTGGACGTTGAGGCGCGGCATCGGGCGACCAGCGTGTACCTGGTGGACCGTGTCTTGCCGATGCTTCCCGAGCATCTCTCCAACGTCATCTGCTCGCTCAATCCACAGGAGGACAGGCTCACGTTCACCGTTGAGATGGTGCTCGACAAGACGGGGCTCGTGGAGCGCTACGAATGCTATCCGTCCGTCATCAGGAGCGACCGTCGCTTCGACTACGACCAGGTGCAGGGCTGGTTCGACGGCGGGGGATTCCCGGACGAGCAGAGCGAGCGCGCGCTCACGGACTTCCGCACCGTGGCCGCTCGTATCCACGAGCGACGGATCGCGAGAGGCGGTCTCGACTTCGACACGGTCGAAGCACGGGTGACGCTCGACGACCGCGGGGAGCCGATCGACGTGGTGCTCCGGTCGCGCACCGAAGCCACGAACATGATCGAGGAGGCGATGATCGCCGCCAACGAGGTTGTGGCGCGGCACATGACGACAGCCAAGGCGCCGATGGTCTACCGCATCCACGAGGACCCCGACGCGGACGCTCTCGCGCAGGTGTCCGTGATCCTCAAGGAGTTCGGCTACCCCGTGCAGGAGTTGCACGGAGCGACACCCGCAACCTTTCAGAAGATCGTCGCGTTCGCGCACGGCAGGCCGGAAGAGCGGCTCATCAACTCGCTCGTGCTGCGGGCGCTCGAGCGGGCTCGTTATGTGGACTACCTGGGTCCGCACTTTGGTCTTGCGAGCACCGCGTACACGCACTTCACCAGCCCCATACGCCGGTATCCCGACCTGATCGTGCACCGGCTGCTCAAAGCGCAGTTGTCGCGCACGCTTGACATGCCGCCCACTTCGCTGATGGTGCCGGAGCTCGAGTGGCTCGCGGAGCACTCGTCCACGATGGAGCGCGAGGCGGAAGCCGCTGAGGACGACAGTCAGAAGGTGAAGCTCGTCGCTCTGATGGCACGGCACCTCGGCGAGGTGTTCGGCGGCATCATCACCGGGGTCGTGGGGTTCGGGCTGTTCGTTCAGCTGGAAAACACAGCGGAAGGTCTTGTGCATGTGGACACGATGGCCGATGACTACTACAGGCTCGACGCGGAACGCTTCCTGTTGCGAGGCGAGGCCACGGGTACGAGCTATCGTCTCGGCCAACAGGTGACGGTCCGGGTCCTCGACGCGAGCGTGAGCGAGCGCCGGCTGGACTTCGAGCTGGCGTAGCGACTCCAGGGTTCAGGCATGCCCGCGCGATGACAGGGAGCAGCGTGGCAGCGCTTGATATGAGGACGGCACTGCTGGCGATGGTCTGCCTGTTCGGTGCGTGCGCTGCGATCGCCGGTGTGCTCTGGCATCAGAGCCGCACATGGTTCATGGGTACGGGACTCCCAGTGCGCTTGTGATGACCCGCGTGGACGGTGCGGCCGTCTACGAGGTGAACCAGGCGTTCCTGGACCTCACTGGTTACGCACGCGAGGAAGTGATCGGCCGTCCGAGTCGGGATCTTGTGCTCTGGGGGCGGTGGGAGACCTGGCATCATCGCAGGTCGGGCGGTAGACTGAGTATTCATTCCAGTATCCATTGAGGAGGACATTCTATGCGTCCCGAATCGTTCGAGTTCTTCAAGACGCTTGTGGAGGCCCCGTCTCCGTCCGGCTATGAGCAGCCGGCCGCCCGGGTCTTCCGCGAGTACGTGACCCCGCTCGCCGACGAGGTTGCGACCGATGTGATGGGATCGGTCCATGCCGTGCTCAAGGGCACGGGGGACGGACCGAGCGTCATGCTCGCCGGTCACATCGACGAGATCGGCTTCATGGTCACGTACATCACCGATGATGGGTACTGCGCGTTCGCTCCCATCGGTGGGCATGATCCGCAGATCCTGCCGGGTATGCGCGTCGACGTGCATGCGAAGGAGGGCGTGCTCCGTGGCGTGCTCGGCCGCTTGCCCATCCACCTGCTCGAGGACGAGGACCGCAAGAAGGTCGTCAAGATAGACCGCATGTTCATCGACCTCGGCATGAGCGGCGAGGACGTGAAGAAGAAGGTCCGCATCGGCGACCAGGTGACGTACGGTGTCGGCCTCGAGACTTTCGGCGACGGCATGGCCGTCTCCCGAGCGTTCGATGACAAGATGGGCGCGTGGATCTGCGCCGAGGCGATGCGTCTGGTCAAGGAAGCCGGTGGCGCCGCGGGCGATCTGATCGCTGCCGGTACCGTGCAGGAAGAGATCGGGTTGCGCGGCGGCACCACCTCGGCGTACAGCCAGGACCCGGTCGTGGGTATCGCGGTCGAGGTCACCCACGCCACCGACTACCTGGACGTGGACAAGCGCAAGTTCGGCGAGGTCGTCTGCGGGAAGGGCCCCGTGATCAGCCGCGGCCCCAACATCAATCCGCGGGTGTTCGACCTGCTTGTCGAGGCGGCAGAGGCCGAGGGCATCCCGTATCAGGTCGAGGGCGCGCCCCGTGGCACCGGGACCGACGCGAACGCGATCCAGCTGTCGCGTGGCGGCAAGGCGGCCGCGCTGGTGAGCGTGGCGCTCCGGTACATGCACACCCCCACCGAAGTGCTGGCGCTCGAGGACGTGGAGAACACCGCCAGGCTGCTGGCAGCGTTCGTGCTCAGGCTCGATCCCGCAACCGACTTCACGCCGTGATGTAGACAGGTGCTCCGCCATCCAGGCGGGTACGGGTGACTGACAGGCAATGGGCGCCCCTGGGGCGCCCATTGCCGTTCTCGCGCATGAGAGTATCCATGGCACCAATTGCCACTATTGTGCATGAAGTGTTCCTGTTCACCCCGAGCGGGGGCATACTCACCTCGTCAGACGGGGCGACCGGGGGGTCGCTGTCAGCGAGGGGGTAGACCGCCGACTACAGACTCATGGACCGCTCGATCGGTCGCTTCCGCATGGCCGACGTGGTGGGTTCCGTCGTCATCGATGGCGTGGACGTGACCGAGGGGATCGACCTTGTCGGGGACCTCTCCGACGCGAAGGGCGGAAGCAGGTACTCCGGCCAGCTCTGGTAATGGGAGTAGGCATCAGCTCGAGGAACGTCGTGCGCGGGCGGGCCATCGGGCCCGCCCGCTTCGTCTATTCTTCCGCGCGTCGCGTGCGTGCTAGTAGTACGTCGCGTTCTCGAGGACGGGCCCGAGCATGGCGGCCATTCCGCCTGCGAAGACGAGGCTGATCAGCGTGAACACGATGCCGAGCACGGCGCCAACCACGAACTGCGCCGCGAGGCCATGGCCCCAGATAGCGAACGCGCGCGTCCAGAAGCCCGGTGCGACGACCTTCGTGCGTGGCAGACGTGCCTCGAGTGCGGCGATACGCTGCTCGAGATACGCGATGTACTGGGGGTCGTTCCGCTGAGCGGGTGCCGGTTGCTGGTAGCCCATCGTGTCCATGTCGTGTCCTTTCGCGGATCATCCTCACGCTCATGCTAGCATCAGCACGTCGCATAGTATGAGAGGAACCACGCACCGCATGGCCCGTGAAGAGAAGATCATCGCCACCAACAAGAAGGCGTACCACGACTACTTCGTGGACGAGACGTTCGAGGCCGGCATCGTGCTCACCGGCACCGAGGTCAAGTCGCTGCGCGAGAACAAGACGAACCTGCGCGACAGCTTCGCCACGATCAGGCGAGGCGAGGTCTGGCTGCACAACGTCCACATCTCGCCATACAGCCATGGGAACCGCAGCAACGTGCGGGTCGATCGGGAGCGGAAGCTGTTGCTGCACCGCTCCGAGATCCGGTATCTGCTCGGCAAGACCAAAGAGCGCGGGTACACGCTCGTGCCACTCAAGGTCTACCTCTCGCCGGGGAACCTCGTGAAGGTCGAGATCGGCCTGGCCCGGGGCAAGAAGCTGTATGACAAGCGCGATGCGATCGCCGAGCGCGACCAGAAGCGCGATGTCGAACGCGCGCTGCGAGACCGGAACAAGGGCGAGTAGGATCCGGCGCTCGGCGCGATGCCGCGAAGGGCCGCCCGCGGGCGGCCCTTCGGCGTGTCTTGAGGCGAGTGCGCGGTACAGGGCACTCGGTTTGCGCGTACTACCAGTCCGTCACGTCCTGGACGGCCCAGCCGTTCCCGTCGGGCGAGAACGTGACCGCAAGGCCCTCCTCCAGGTCCGGGAACGCCTCCCAGCGCGTGACGACGACACCGATGTTGTCGCCATCGTCGCCCGCCATGATGGCGACGTAACCCGGGAAGTCCACCTCGGCCTGCTTGAGCACCGATACCAGATCGTCGTCGACCGAGCCGCTCATCAGGTCCATGAGGTTCTCATGATCGTAGATGTAGTACGTGCCGTCCGACGACTGCGCGAGCGTCTCGTAGGTCTCGGTTTGGTCCTCGGTCAAGTGGACGCCTCCGGCCTTCGATGCCTCGGAATCGGTCCACAGGTAGTAGGCGATCCGGACATCCGGGTCGCGTGCCAGCGAGGCCTTCACGTACAGCATGTCCGGATGGTACGACTCGGCGTCCTCGATTCCCGGCTCGGCAACCGTGTCTTCGATTATGAAGTCCGGATACAGCTCGTTGTGGATCTCCTCTATCAGGGCCGACTGCGCCGCGGTCGGCTCGGCATAGATGGATGCGTCGACGAGCTGCGGTTGGAATGCCTCCCACTCGGCCCGTCCTCCGGTCACATCACCGGAGCCGGTATCACCGGTCTGTGTGTCCGGCACCTCCACATCGATCCCGGCGTCTTCAAGGGAACTGCTGACCTCGTCCACCGTGCTCGAGAAGATCGTCAGGCCGCCGATGACCGAGCCGATGCAGCAGAGGAGCAGCACGCCGAGGATCACGAGCACGATCACGAGCGTCTTGCTCTTCTTAGGCGGGGGAGTGGCCTGCGCGGCATAGGCCGGCGTGCCCGCGTCGGGTGGAGGCGGTGGTGCGTACTGGGCCGCAGGCGCCACAGGCGGAGCTGCCTGGGGAGGGGCTGCCGGCGGCGTGACCGGTGCCGCGGTGGGCATCGGTGGCGGTGGAGCCATCGGGGCCGGGGGCGGCGGGATCTCGGGCGCCGGCGGCGCGGGGGGTGCGGGGGGTGCGGGCTCAGCCGGAGGGGCGGGCTGCGGCTCAGGAGGAGTCACTGGTGCCGGGGGTGGTTCAGGTGCAGACGGGGGAGGCGGGTACTCGTTCTGGTCCATCGGGGGCTCCTCTCGGCAGCCTGGGCGTGGTGCTCCTGAGCACAGGATACCCCCAAACGCCGTCCCGGCGCGTCAGGGGCACACACTCGCACGGCACTGGCACGCCGCGTGCTCCCCGTCTATACTGCTAGACCCGCAGGCGATGAGGCGTTGCGCGGGAGCACCTTCACATACCTCACCTTCCGGGGGCGACTGGTTTCGACACGGGAGTTCTGAGGGGAGAAGCAGGCCGAGGTCGCCTTACCTCGCTAAACAGGGGCACACGACGCTCAAACGTCGACAATGACTTTGCTCTCGCTGCCTAAATAGCGCAGCGACGTCTCCCGGTGCGAGTCCCCGTCACCGGATCTGACGTCACTCAGGGGACTGCCGCATAAGACGTAGCCGGTATGCTTGTGCGAAAGACCGAACCAGCTAGGAACGGGCACGCTCGTCACACCGTGTCGCCCGAACCGAACGCCAAGATGTGACTGAGCCTGGAGATGCTCCCCAGGGGGCTGTCGTGGACAGGAGTTCGATTCTCCTCGCCTCCACCACATGCAACCACGCGCTCGTCCGCGCCCGCGGGCGGGCGCGTTTGCGTGTCCGGAGATGGCGGCATCCGGTAGGCTCCCGGCACCGATGCTGCCCCTACTCCTCGCCGCGGTCCACGCGTCCCCGCGCGCGCTTAACGCGCGCCCGGTATCGTTTCGCCTCCACCTGCCGTGCCTTGGCCGCGCGACTCTTCCGGGTGGGCACGCGCTTGGGGGCGTCGAGCGCGGCGTTGTGCTCCTCCAGCTTTTCGCGCAGGCGCTCGAGACACGCACGCTTGTTCTGGAGCTGACTGCGCTCCCGACGGCACACTACCGTGATGCCGCTCGGCCGGTGACGCAGGCGTACCGCGCTGTCGGTGGTGTTCACGCCCTGCCCACCCGGTCCGGTGGCGCGGAAGACCCAAACGTCGCACTCGGCAAGCAGATCGGTGTCATCGGCGGGGATGTCGTAGCGGGTGTCGTCCATGCGCTCATGATACGCGAGGCCGCAGCGCGGCGCCGGGGCAACGGGCGCGTGACAGAGCGCGGAGCGGTCGTGGCGCGTATGGCATACTTCCCCCATGCCCAAGGACACCCGATACGGATTCCCCATCGAGGCGTGGGAGGCGGCGAAGGCCGAGGCGAACGCGCTTCTGCAGGAGCGCGCGCGCGAGCGCGGCACGATCACCTACGGCGAGATCTGCCGCGCGGTGAGCGCGATCGTACTCAAGCCGCGGTCGTGGGCGATCATGGGATTCCTGAACGAGATCTGCACCGAGGCCGATGCCGAGCATGGCATCATGCTCGCCTCGCTCGTGGTGCGCGCCGACTCCGGGATGCCCGGCGGCGGCTACTTCCGCAACGCGGCGCGCCTCGGCCGTGATGTCTCCGATCCGGAGGCGTACTGGCGCTCCGAGGTGGAGCGGATCTACGACGTCTTCTCGCCCGAAAGGTAACTGATGCCCGAGTTCCTGAGTGGTCTGCCCGAGTGGCTCAAGTACGTCTTCGTCTCCTGGATCCCGACGATCGAGCTTCGGGCGGCGATCCCGTGGGCGGTGGCAGCCGGTGAGACGGTCTACCTGCCGATCATCTGGCTCGCGAGCCTGGCCATCTTCTGGCCGGGCTACTACTTCCTGGAGTTCGTCTATAAGCGCTTCCCGCAGGAAGGCTGGTTCCACCGCAAGTTCGAGAAGATACGTGCCAAGGCACATCCCCTCGTGGAGAAGTACGGGTTCTGGGGCCTCGCGTTGTTCGTGGCGGTACCGCTCCCGGGTACCGGCGCGTACGCCGGAACGGCCGCATCGTGGTTGCTGGACATGGAGCCCAAGCGTGCGTTCCTGTCCGTCTCTCTTGGCGTCACCGGTGCATTCCTCGTGGTATGGGTGCTGTCCGAGGCCGTGGGCTTCGGCATACGCAGCATGTAGCCATGGAGCGGCTGCCAGTCAGTGGGTCACCCTTCCCGTTCGGTCTCACGTTCGTGTCGCCCGACATGCTCGACGTGCCGGGATATGCGCCAACGCCGCACGACACCCCCGCAGACCGCCTTGTGGCCGCGTGTGTCGCCCTCGGAGCCTCGTTCGCGTTCGTACCGTCCGGTGCCCCCTGGGCCGGCGACGCGGTCATCGCGCTTCTTGATGCCGGTGTCGCACCGTTTTGGGTGGTCGACGGGCCGCTGTGGCCGGTCGTGCTCGAGCGGGGTGAGCTGCAAGGTCTCCGCGCGACGCTCACCGACCCCGAGCGCGTGGGGGAGTCGATCGAGGCGCGTCTGGATGGGGTACTGCAGCAGGTGGCGGACGGGGCGCGAGCAGGCGTTCGCGCGATCGTGCTCGCCGAGGACCTTGCGGGCACCAGCGGCCCGCTCATCGCACCCGACTTCGCAATAGCCGAGTTGCTGCCACGGTACGCGCGTCTTGTACAGGCCGCCGGCGCCCTCGGGTTGCCCTGTGTGCTGCACTCGGACGGCGACGTACGGCCGTTGCTCCACGCGATCGCGCGTGCCGGCTTCGTGGCTGTCCACGCCGGAGGCGGGCTCGACTTCGAGCGGTTCGACCGGCTGTTCTGGGCCGCGCGAGAGGCCGGACTCGCCGTGATCGGCGGGCTGCTCACAGGCGAGCTCGGTAACCCCGCACGCGCCGAGGCCATCGGCAGCACCATCGGCGTGGCGGCGCAGGCCGGGGGGCTGCTCGTTGCCGATGACGGCGGCATCACCACGCGCGATGAGGTGCGGCATCTCGCCCTCGCGCTCACAGCCGCACGCTCCTCGTAGGAATGCGACAGGGGCGCCGGTTTCCCGACGCCCCTGCGTGCCTTCGCGCGTCCGCGAGCCGGTTACGCGTTGGCGCCCTCCCCAGCGGGGGCGGCCTCGACTGAACGCTGGCTGCCCGGAAGCGGCATAGCCGCCACCACCAGGTCGATGACCTGCCAGATCTCAAGACCAAGGCCGTGCACGTCGTTGAGTTCCTCGATTTGCAGGCGGCAGTTCTCGCAGGGGCACGCCAGAACGCTGGCGCCGCTCGCCTTGAGCTGCTCGACCTTCTTGATGCCCGACTTCAGCCGGACGTCCTTGAACTCCTCCATAGCCACGATGCCGCCGCCTCCGCCGCAGCACCACTGTTCGGCCCGATTGGGCGTGAGGTCCACGAAGTTGCTCGTGACGGCTTTCACGATGTCGCGCGGCTGCTCGAACTTGCCGCCGTTGCGGCCGAGCTGGCACGGGTCGTGGTAGGTGACCTTACCGGCGATCTTGCCGCGATCCACCTTTATGCGGCCGGACTTGATGTAGTCGTCGACCTTCTCAAGGATATGGCTGACCTTGAAGGGCATCGGCTCCTTGCTCCACGCCTCGTAGAAGAACTCGGCCACGCGGTAGGCGTGTCCGCACTCGGGCACCACGATCTCCTTCACGCCGAGACGCTTGGCCTCGTCGATGTAGCGCTTGGTGATGATGCGCGCCTTCTCCGTGTCACCGTAGAAGAAGCCGTAGTTGGCCGCCTCGAACATGGAGATGGTCCAGTTCTCGCCGGCCTCCTCGAAGATGACCGCGGCCGGGCGGATCGAGTGCGCACCGGCGAGCGCCACGTACAGGACGTCCGCGCCCTCCTTGTTCACGTGCACCTTGTGCTCGGGGTTGCCCGTGATAGCGCGGACCTCCTCCGAGATGTCGTCGAAACCGCTCAGCATCACGCCCTCGAACATCGCCGCATTGTCGCCCTTGAAGATCGCGGCGTCGGCGAGCTGGCCGAGCATCTCGTTCCCACGACCGGCGGCGATCAGGATCGCTTTGGCCACTGAGAGGATCCACGCGGTGTCGATCGAGAAGGGGCAGTAGTACATGCAGCGGCGGCAGCCGGTGCAGGCGTACGTGGAGTCGTACAGCTCATCGAGCAGGTTGTCATCGGGCTCGCGCGCCTCGTAGAGCGCCGGCACGAAGCGGCCCGCCTTGTCGAAGTACTTCTTGTAGATCTGCCGGATCAGCTCAGCCCGGCGGGCGGGGAGGTACTTGAAGTCCCCGGTGCCCACGTACTGGTGGCAGGCATCCTTGCAGATGGCGCAGCGTGCGCAGATGTCGATGTACTGCTTGAGCTGCCGGTTCATCTTCTTGTCGATGACACCCGTCAGGGTCTCGAGTTGCACCTTCTCCATCGTCACTCACTCCTCACGTAGTTCGCGGCGAATGACCCGATGGTGTGCACGAGCTTGCTGAACGGGAAGTACATCAGCAGCAGGTCGGTGAAGAGCATGTGCGTGCCGAGCGACCAGCCCACGTTGCCCGAGAGCAGCTTCTCAGGGAACATCGGCTTGAAGGCCAGCAGGCTCTTGAACCACTCCTGGTACGTGTCGGCGTGGATGAAGCCGCCGTACACGAAGCGCAGGTGGTCGCCCATGATGATCACGCCAAAGAGCAGGGCGAGCAGCAGGTAGTCCTCCGGCACCGAGAGGTTTTTGTACGGGCCGAAGGTGCGCCGTGCGATCCAGAACACCACGCCTACCAGCATGAGCGTGCCGGCGATCGACCCGGCGTACGCGGCGAAGTTGTTCATGGCGTGCTCGCCGCCGAGCAGCCCCGGCAGGATCGGGTACTCGCCGAGGATGCGCAGGTGCCCCACGAACGCCGCGAGCGCCGCCACGTGGAAGATCATCGAGAAGAGCCACATCGTGGGTTCGATCTTGGCGGAGTGCGGAGCGATGAACGTGTCCTTCAGCATCTTGAAGAAGCGGCCCGACTTTGTGGCCGGCTTGGGGAACATCCCGAGCCGAACCGCTGACTTCGGCGTGGTCGCCCACTGGTAGATCCGGAGGCCGATCCCCACGATGAAGACCGCGAGGGCCAGGTACACCCCCCATACCGAGGTTATCCAGAGATAGGTTTCCATTGTTGGTGAGGACCCCTCGCTACTTGACGCGCTTGACGAGGAAGACGAACTCGGAGCCTTCCTTGTCGGCGGACAGGACCTCGTTGCCGGTCGACTGTGCCCACGCGGGGATGTCCGCCATGGCACCCGGGTCGGTCGCCACGGCGCGGATCACGCCGCCCACCGGCACGTTGTTGATGTTTTGGCTGACCTTCACCATCGGCAGCGGGCAGAGGAGGCCCTTGAGGTCGAGCTCCAGGTCGATCTTGGTCTCGTCAGACATGGTGTGGTTCCTTTCTGTCAGTCACGCGCCCGGTGGCGCGCGATCCATCCCCACCGCTCGCCATCAGGGCGGGCGGATACTTCCGAGCCTGGTGTCGCTAGATGAACAACTGGATGTCGGCGTTCTGCGCCTTGAGCAGGAAGAAGCCCACGCCGACCGGGTCCTTCACGCCATCTACGAAGGACTCCTGGGGGATCTCCATGACGTCCATCGACATCTGACAGGCGTAGAGGCCGACGCCGAGCTGGAGGGCGAGGTCGCGCATCTCGGACAGCGACTGCACGCCGTGGTTCTTCATCATCTTGTTGAACATCCACCGGCCCATGCCACCGAAGGCGAACTTCGACGGGTGGGACTTCTCGATGCCCCCGCCGTACATCAGGCCGACCATCTTGCCGAAGAACGTGCTCCCCGTGCGAACGTTCTTCTTCAGCGCACGCAGGCCCCAGAACGTGAAGAACATCGTCACGTCCATGCCCATTGCGGCGGCGCCGTTTGCGATGATGAATGCGCCTGTCAACTTGTCGAAGTCGCCGCTCATCACCACCATCGCCAGGCTCTTCTTTCCGTTCTCGTCCACTGATGCCTCCCTCGTGTCGGTAGTCCGTGCTATCCCCGGCAGTCGCGCGCGACCGCTTTCAGCCCTCGGCGCCGTTCGCAGCGTCCTTACGACCGTCAATGATCTCCTGCATCACCTCGGTGATCAGGTCGAACGCCTGGATGATCTTGGGGTTGGTGATCGCGTAGAAGATGCGGTTGCCTTCGCGCCTGGTGCGGACGACGCCCGCCGAGCGGAGGATCGCGAGGTGTTGGGAGAGGGTGGCCTGCGGGATGCCGGTACGCTCCTGGATCTCATTGACGGCCGACTCTCCGTCTCTGAGTGCGCTCAGGATCATCTGCCGCTTGGGGCTCGCGAGCGTCTTGCAGAGATCCGAGTGCAGGCAGAAGAACTCGCTCTGATCCACAATTCCTCCAGTACATTCGAATATGCGCATGTACTACAAGATGAAGCGTAAGCTAGTTTAAGGCGGTGCGCAAGACTGATTCAGGACAAATCCGCAAACGTTTGAGCGACCTGTCTGACGTGCTACGATTGAGTGGCAGCCGCCCGAGGGGCCGGCTGAACCGATACTCCCGCTGCGTTGACGCGATACGAGGGGTGCGACCTGTGGCGCTCGAGGGCAACCTCAGAGATTTCTCCATTGCGGACATGTTCCGTCTGCTCGCCACCGGCCGGAAGACCGGCACCCTGTATCTGGAGCGGCCCGACGCGCAGGGCAAAGTCTGCTTCAAGAAGGGCCGCGTGTTCTTCGCGAGCTCCAACTGGCATCGTGAGTCGCTGGGCAGGCGTTTGGTGAAGGCGGGTGTCATCTCCGAGAAGCAGCTCCGGCAGGCGCTTGGCCTCCAGAAGATCCAGAAGAAGGAGAAGGCCGGGCGCAGGCTGGGACAGATCCTCGTGGATGAGGGCTACCTCGACGGCCGTGTGCTGGAGTCGTTCATCCAGGAGCAGATCAACGACACGCTGTTCGACCTGTTCCGCTGGGAAGAGGGAGAACTGCGCTTCGAGCCTGACGAGACCTGTGATGATGAGGACATCGGCATCTCGGTCTCGGTCGAGAACATCATCATGGAGGCGTCGCGCAGGCTCGAACTGTGGAGCAGGATCAAGCAGAAGATCCCGAACATGGAGACCGAGTTCGTCATGGCCTCGGCTCCCGGCGACAAGTCGATGGAGATACACCTCAAGCCGCGCGAATGGATGCTGCTGTGCTACCTGCACGGTGGCCGGTCGGTCAAAGAGCTCGTCGACCTCACCGGCTACAACGATTTTGAGACCGCCAAGATCCTCTACGGCATGCACGCCGCGGGTCTGATCGAGCGCATCGAGGTCCCTGCGTGATGAGCACTCATGTGGTGACGGGATGCTGAACGAGGGACTCGCCAAGGACCTCGACCTCGAGGAGTTCCGCCGCTTCCGGGACCTTGTCCACCGGCACTCGGGCATCTACCTCGAGGAGTCCAAGCTCGACTCGCTACGCATCTCGCTCGTGACGCGGGCCACGCGGCTCGGCTACACCACGTTCGATGAGTACTACAACGCTCTTGAGAAGGACGACCGTGAGTTCAATGAGCTGCTGAACCTCGTGACCATCAACGAGACCAGCTTCTTCCGCTTCCCGGCGCAGTTCGACGCGCTTCGGGACCAGGTGCTACCGGAGATCATGGCCTCGAAACCCGTCGGCAATCGCGACCTGCGGATATGGTCCGCCGGATGTTCCACGGGCGAGGAGCCGTACTCCCTCTCGATGCTGCTGAACGATATGGCGCTCAGCGCGAGCGGATGGAATCCCCAGGTGCTCGGGACCGACGTGTCCACCAAGGCGCTCGGACGGGCCCGTGCTGGCGTGTACGGCAGGCGTGCGATGACCAACGTGGCGCCCGACATGGTCGCGCGGCATTTCGAGATGACCCCCACCGGCGACTACCGCGTGAACGACCGGGTGCGCTCGCTCGTGGACTTCGGCTATCAGAACCTCATCAAAGAGCCGTATCCGCTATCGGTGATGGGCAACTGGGACATCATCTTCTGTCGCAATGTCACCATCTACTTCAGGATCGAATCCACGCGCCGTGTGGTGCGCAACTTCTACGACAGCCTGAACGATGGCGGCTATCTGTTCATCGGCCACTCGGAGACACTCACTTCGATCAGCGACGACTTCGAGGCTGTTGAGGTCGGCGACGTCTTCTTGTATCGGAAGCCCGCGGCACAGACGCTGTTCGTGCCGGGCCATCCGCGGGCGCCGCATGGCGCGCGGGCCGGTGACAGCCGCAGAGAACGTGCGCGTGCGGCCGCGACCGCACAGCAACCGGCGGCGTCCGCTGCACGCTCCTCACGAGCCCGGACCGGATCCGGCACGCCTGCCGCAACGGCGGCGGGATCCCCGGGCAGCGCCGGGACCCGGCCATCGGCGGCAACGGGCGACGTGGCTGCCATCCTCGACCGAGCGCGCACCGATTTGCGCGAAGGTCGTCCGGAGCAGACAGTGGATGAGGCGCGACGCGTGTTGGAGCTCGATCCGAACAACGCGGACGCGCACCTGCTGCTCGCCTACGTGCATGCGGACACCGGTGACTACGACGAGGCCCTCGCGGAGTGCAATCGCGCGCTTGCGATCAACCCCTTGTTGCCGGTGGCACGGTACATCCTCGGCATCATCCACCAGCGGCAGGGCGACGCGGTGCGTGCCATCAGCGAGCTGAAGAAGACGGTGTACATCGACGCCGACTTCGCGCTGGCGCACCTGAACCTCGCCAATATCTACAAGGCGCAGCGCCAGTTCGACGCGGCGGCCAAGGAGTACGAGAACGCCCTACGTGCTCTCAGGAAGAGTCCCGAGGGCGACTGGACCGAGTTCTCTGGCGGGTTTCAGGCGGATCTGCTGATCAGGACGTGTGAACGTAGTCTGATAGAGTGTCGGAAAGCGGCCGGCAAGGGATAATGGGACCGGATGCGGTGATGCGCCGGGGGTCCGGCGCGCTCCGCGGGCAATCGGGAGGGAGACTCGTATGGCAGGCGCTCGGATCCTCGCGGTCGATGACAGCCCTACCATCCTCGAGATGATCAAGGCGATCCTTCTTGCGGGTGGGTACGACGTGATCACCGCATCTGACGGTGCCGAGGCGCTCGAGACCGCCCGGGCCGAGAAGCCCGATCTCATCCTGCTCGACGTGATGCTGCCCAAGCTTGACGGCTATCGCGTCTGTCGGCTCCTGAAGTTCGACCAGAACTACAAGCAGATCCCGATCATCATGCTCACGGCCAAGACCGAGGAGCAGGCTATGGCCACCGGTATCCGCACCGGTGCTAACCAGTATCTGACGAAGCCCGTCGAGCCGGACACGTTGCTGGCGGCGGTCGCTGAAGAGCTGTCCAAGGTACAGGGTTAGGGGCGGCGGATGTCGCCGGCAAGCGGGATCTCACGCCGGGTCCTCGACGGTCTGGTCGAGGCCGGGCTGATGACAGCGGAGCAGGCGGGCAGCGTGGTGGATGCCGCGCGGTCCGCGGGCACCCATGAGGGTGCGATCCTGATGGAGCGCGCCTATGTGAGCCCATTCGATGTGATGTCGGTGCTCGAGCACGAGATGGGTGTCCCTCAGGTCGACCTGGCGAGCTATGCGCCCGAAGACGACGCCATCGCACTCGTGCCCGCTCCGGTCGCGCGCGAGTTCCGCGTGCTGCCGCTCTTCGAGATCGAGGGTATGTTGACCGTCGCTGTCGGTGACCCGATGGACGTCTTCGCCCTTGACACCGTGGCCGAGCGCATCGGCCTGGAGGTCGAGGCTGTTCTCGCCGATCCGGTGTCAGTGGACAACGCCCTCGGCCAGTACTACACCGACGCGGCCGTTGCGCAGCACGCTGATTCCGCGGCCGCCCAGGCGCCGGGTGTTCCGGCCGATGTCGACACCGAGGTCGTCGAGGCTTCGGATTTCTTCGAGGAGCCCCTCGATCAAACGGCGGCCGTTCCGGTCGCTCCCGTGGACGAGGCCGCGTCGAGCCGGGCGGCGGTGGCCATCAGCGAGACGATGGAACAGATGGCCGCCGAGTCCGCGGTGCAGTCCGGGCCGGCGGCGATCGACCTTGATGTGCTCGCCGTGGCTGACACCCGCAAGGTCGCGGTGCTCGTGGCCGACATCCTGGACCACGCGGTCGCCAGAGGCGCGAGCCGGATACACCTGCTGCCATACAAGGACGACTTCTTCCTGGTCTATCGCGTCAGGGGAAGCCTCGAGAAGATCGCTTCGGCGCCGCTTTCTCTGCAGAACGGGCTTGTGGACGGATTCAAGCAGTACGCGCACCTTGGCGGCGTTCCGGCCACGCGGCCGGCGCTCGGAAGGGTCCGCACGCATATCGCCGACAAGGACCTTGTGCTCACGATCTCGGTCGTGCCTACGATCGCGGGGCAGCGCCTCGTTGTCTCGCTTGCCGCCTTCAAGGCTGAGCCGCGGGGGCTCGAGGAGCTCGGCGTTTCCGAGGCCGAGGCGCGTGCGCTCAGGGCGATGGTCGAGCGCGGGCGGGGGATCCTGCTCGTGTGCGCACCCGTGGCGGGCGGTGCGAGCGCAACGTACTACGCGTTGCTCGCCCATGCCGCGGGGGCCGGCAAGACCGTGTACTCCGTTGAGCAGTCGATCGAACATGAGATCCCGGCGGTCGCCCAGGTGATGATCGAGCCGGGCGGGCTGTCCTCGGCAGCGTACATCGCCGCGGGGATGCGTCAGGACACCGATGTGATCGCGGTCGACGGGTTGCGAAGCGTCGAGGACGTGCACCTCGCGGTCGAGGCGGCAGGGATGGGCAAGCTCGTGGTGGCCACCTTCGCGGCGGCGGATATCGCCTCGGGTATCTGGCGTATGCTCGACCTTGGCGCCGAACCGCATAGCCTCGCTGCGGCCCTCACACTTGCCGTAGGACAGAGGCTCGTGCGCCTCAACTGCCCGAACTGCTCGGTCGAGACCGACGGCGTGCTGGCGTCCCGCATCCCGGGCGCGCCGGCGGGGCTCCGCGACAGAGCGGGGTCGGGGTGTCCCAACTGCGGCAAGTCGGGCTTCCGCGGCGCCATCGCGATCCACGAGGTGCTGCCGTTCACCGAACCCGTACGGGCCGCGGTGGGCCGTGCCACCGGTGTCAGTGATATTTCCGCGGCGGCCACCGCCGCTGGCATGCGTCCGTTGGCGGCTGCGGGCCTGTTGAGGGTCAAGAATGGTGAGGTCAGTGCCGAGGAACTGAACAGGGTCCTGCGCTTCACCGGGTGAAGGAGTTCGCGTGTTGGGCAATGAGCACACACAGGATGATGTGATCGACGCGATCGGCTCCGACGCCAAGGCTGACACGCTCGCTGAGGGCGCCGCACCGGCGCCCTCGCTGAGCGATATCGATCGCGCCGTAGCGTTCCGGCTCGCCGGACAACTCTATGGCCTGCCGATCGAGCGGGTCGACGAGATCCAGCAGCTGGCCGAGCTTCTGCCGGTCCCGGACGATGACCCGGCCCTCGTGGGACTGATCGAGTTGCGGGGTGCGGTGATCCCGGTGCTCGATCTGCGCACGCTCGTTGGCCTGGAGGGGGTGCCGTACACGCTCGAGACGCCGATGGTCTTCTGTACGGCGGGATCGCACAGGATCTGTCTGATAGTGGACAGTGTCGAGGATGTCGTAGACCTTCCGCCGCAGAGCGTCCAGCCGCCATCGGGTGTGTACGCGCTCGCGGACAAGATGCTTGGGACCGTGAGACTGCCGCAGGGCGTGCTGATGCTCCTCGATGTCGACCGGCTGGTGCCGGCGGCGGCACTGATGTTGGCCGAGGCGCAGGAGGTGAGCGCCGAATGAGCATGCATGATCTTACCGCGGCGAACGCGCTGATGACTTCGCGAGCCAATGAGATCCTGCGCCAGCGCGCGGCCTCCCTGGCTCAGGCGCCGGTCGATGAGGATTCGGGTGAGTCGACCGGTCTGCTCAAGTTCCGGCTCGGCCTTGAATGGTATGCCGTTCCGATCTCGGGAGTGCGCGAGATCCATAACGAGTATGTGGTCACCCGTATCCCGCGCGTTCCCGACTCTGTGCTGGGCGTGATCAACGTGCGTGGTGAGATCGTGTCGGTCACGGATCTGGCCACCCTCATCAGGGTGCCGAGCCGATCGGAACTCGATATCGACGGGCAACTGCCCTCGGCCATCATCGTGGCCAACGACGAATGCGTGTCGGCGCTCGTTGTGGATGAGATCGGCGACATCATCGAGGTCGCTCACGGGGCGATCGAACCCCCGCTATCTACGCTTGACAAGGCGCAGGCCGAGTACATGGCGGGATCCGTGTACATCGACGGCCTGCTTATCGGTGTTGTCAACATCGACAAGATACTGGAACCCATCGGCGAGTCGCGTGACGGGAGAGCATCATGATCAAAGGATGGATCAGCAAGGTACGGAGCAACTTCCTGCTCGAGTACACCTTCATCACGCTCACGATGGTTGCCATCGCCAATACCGTGCAGTTGTTGGCGGCGTGGTTCATCCTTGGCGACAGCCTCGCGGACTCGGAAGGACTGCTTCTCAAGGTCCTCTCGATCCTGGCCGTCTTCGTCACGGTGCTGGTGCTGCTCGCCATCATCCAATCAGCCGTGGGGCGGCGGATGATGGCGCCGCTGTATGCGGTGGTCGACAGCATCAAGCGCGCCTGTCAGAGCGAGATCGGGCACAAGGTCACCGCCGATTCCCGCAACGAGTTCGGCATCCTCGCCCGTTCGTATAACCAGCTGCTCGACCTCATCATCTATCTGCTGAGCCAGATGCAGGACTCCTCCGCGCGTCTGGCCGGCACCTCCAGCGAGATCCTCTCGGCCACCGAGCAGCAGGCCTCAGGCGCCGCGGAGCAGGCGGCGTCGATCAGCGAGACCACGGCGACGATGGAGGAGCTCGCCGCGACGTACCGTCAGATCGCGGAGAACGCCAACCAGGTCGTGAAGATGGCCGAGGCGTCGCTCGGCAGCGCTGAGAACGGACAGCAGTCGGTGATGAGCACGCTCGGTTCGATGGAGCAGATCAAGGCCCGGGCGCAGGCTTCGGCAGGCAAGATCCTGCAGCTCGGCGAGCGCAGCCAGCAGATCGGCCAGGTGCTCGTGATGATCAACAGCATCGCGGACCAGACCAAGATCCTCGCGCTCAACGCCGCTATCGAGGCTGCGCGCGCAGGCGAGGCCGGCAAGGGATTCAGCGTCGTCGCCGTCGAGATCCGCAAGCTCGCCGAGTCCGTGGTGCAGTCGACCGGCGAGATCGAGACGATCATGACCGAGATCCAGAGCGCCGCCAACGAGCTCGTCATCTCCACCGAGCAGGAGCTCAAGCAGGTCGAGGGCGGCGTCGATCTCGCGCAGTCGACCGGTGACAGCTTCGAGTCGATCCTCGACACCATCGAGCAGACGACTTCTGCGGCCAAGGAGATCTCGGCCGCCACGCAGCAGCAGCGCAGCGCGACCGAGCAGGTCGTCAAGGCGATGCGTGAGGTGGCCTCCGTCGCGCAGCAGACCGCGGCGGCGTCCCGTCAGGTCGCCGGAGCCGCTGAGGGACTCACGTCACTCGCGAACGAGTCGAAGCAGATCGGCTCGGCATTCACGATCGTCAACTAGCACGGCGGAGTCCTGCACGAAGGAGACGAAATGGTCGAGTTCGACCGCTCGGCGTTCATAGCCAAGTTCCAGGAGGAGGCGACGGACCTCCTTCAGAGGCTCAATGAGGGGATCATCACGCTCGAGGCGGAGCCAGGGAACCGTCCGCTCATCGACCAGTGGCTGCGCGACGCCCACACGCTCAAGGGCTCCTCGCGCATGGTGGGGCTGATCGAGATCTCCGACATCGCCCACCGCATGGAAGACATCATGGTGAAGGTGCGTGACGGCGAGATGCCGTACACGCCCGATATGACCGACAGCTTCTTCGAGGCGCTCGACGCGGTGGTCTTCCTCGCCGAGAACGCCGGCAAGCCGGCTGCCTCGGAGTTCGACATCGACGACCTCACCTCGCGCCTTGCGGGGCTTGCCGCAACGGGCGTCCCGCAGGCCGCCAGCGTCGCTGAGCCGCCACAGGAGGCCTCCGCGTCCGCCTCAGAGGCATCCGCCCCAAGCGCCGCGGAGCCCGCTACGCCCGCCGCCGCTCCACAAACGTCGGCGTCTTCCGAGGCCGTGCAGCACGACGAGGCGACCGACGAGGACGACATCCACTCGGATGACGACGATGCGGCTTCCGTGGGCGAGAGCTCGTCCTCGGCAGAGGCACAGCCGGCCCGTCAGGGCGAGAAGTCCCAGATGAAGACCCAGGCGACCGTGCGCATCAAGACGAGCCAGGTGGACCGCCTGCTCAACCTGGTGAGCGAGGTCGTGATCTCGCAGATCAAAGACGAGCAGCGCGTGCGCGACCTTCGTATGGCTGCCGGGCTTTCCGTGGAGATGCAACAGCTCTGGTCGCGGATCCGCTCCACCATGTCGATGCTGCCGATCGATGAACAGAACATGCTCGACGCCGATATGCGGATCTTCGACGACCTGCTCGGCTCGCAGCGCCGCTCGCTCGTCTCGATCGCCAAGGCGTATGCGGACGACACGTCCCGCACGTCCGCGGTGGTGGGCGACCTGCAGGAACAGGCGATGGAGTTGCGCATGCTCCCGGTGAGCACAGTGTTCAACTCGTTCCCCCGGGCGATGCGCGATCTTGCCCGGCAGTACAAGAAGGATGTCGAGCTGATCATCGAGGGCGGAGACACCGAGCTCGACAAGAAGGTGCTCGAGGAGATCAACGACCCGCTCGTGCACATCATGCGCAACGCCGTCGACCACGGCATCGAGCCTGCTGCGGAGCGCGTCGCGGCTGGCAAGCCCGCCGCGGGAACGATCAAGCTATCCGCGCGGCAGGAGGGCGACCACATCGTGATCGAGGTCTCCGATGACGGCGCGGGAATCGACCCGGCGCGCGTGAAGGCCGCGGCCGTCCGCAAGGGCTATCTCACCGAGTCCGAGGCCAAGTCGATGAGCGATCGCGAAGCCCGTTACCTCATCTTCGAAAAGGGCTTCTCCACCGCGGCCATCATCACGGAGATCTCGGGCCGCGGTGTCGGCATGGACGTCGTGCGGGAGTTCGTGGTGGAGCGCCTGAAGGGCTCCCTGGATGTGGACTCCGAGCTCGGTCAGGGAACCAGGTTCCGCCTGACGATCCCGCTCACGCTCGCGATCATCCGTGCGCTGCTGCTTCGCGTGAGCGGGCAGACGTTCGCCCTGCCAACGTCATCGGTGGAGGAGACGGCGCGCGTGGAGCCCTCGGAGATCATCAAGGTCGAGGGCCATGAAGTGATCCGTCGGCAGCGTCGCACGATCCCGCTGGTGCCGCTCCGCGACATCCTCGGGCTCGACGCTATCGAGCAGGACTCCGAGGGCGGCAAGATCCCGGTCGCCACGCTCGCGTTCTCGGGGCACCGCCTGGGGCTCATCGTCGATGCCTTCGTAGGCGAGCAGCAGATCGTCATCAAGACGCTCGGCACGCACCTGAAGCGCGTCGACAACGTCGCCGGCGTCACCATCCTTGGCGCCGGTGAGGTCGTGCCGATCCTCAGCGTGCCCGATTTGATGGCCAACGGGCGTCAGCTCACAGGGGCCCGAATGCGCCGGACCGGACAGGTCAAGGAGAAGCAGGCGGGCCCGCGCAAGATCCTCATCTGCGAGGATTCGTTCACTACCCGAGAACTCGAGCGGTCGATATTCGAGGCGGCCGGTTACGACGTTGAGACCGCTACCGACGGCGCGATGGGCCTCGCGCGTCTGCGCGAAGGCCTCAACCCCGATGCGGTGGTGACCGACGTGCAGATGCCGAACATGACCGGCTTCGAGCTCACCAAGGCGATCAAGTCCGATGAGACGCTGGCACACATCCCCGTGATCATCGTGACCTCGCTCGAGCGTGACGAGGAGAAGGCCGAGGGCATCAACGCGGGTGCCGACGCTTATATCACCAAGTCGGTGTTCAACCAGGAC
Source organism: Actinomycetes bacterium (assembly GCA_022839745.1). GTDB lineage: Bacteria > Actinomycetota > Coriobacteriia > Anaerosomatales > Anaerosomataceae > Anaerosoma. Next base: position 4,321 of record JALHJB010000011.1, on the reverse strand, counting down.
ACGCTGTTGGAGACGGTCGAGCGGCTCATTCGATGATCGTAGGGGGGCACGTGGCAGAGAGGTCCGAGGGGGAGCCGATACGGGTCGTCGTCGCTGACGATTCACCGGTGGCGCGCGAGATGCTCACGCAGATTCTCGCGAGCGATCCGGGTATCGAGGTCGTTGGGACGGCGGTCAATGGCGAGGAGGCCGTCGACGCCGTGTCACGGCTTCGCCCGGATCTTGTCACGATGGACATCCATATGCCCAAGATGGACGGGCTCGAGGCCACTGAGCGCATCATGGCGTACACTCCGACCCCGATCCTGGTGGTTTCCTCGTCGGTGTATGGCGAGGGCATGGGGCGGGCGTTCGACGCGCTTGCGATAGGCGCGCTCGAGGTCATCAAGAAGCCCGAGCCCAAAGACTGGGCGGCGCTCGACAGCATCGCGCGGGAGATCATCCGGACGGTGAAGATCCTCTCGCGGGTGAAGGTGATCACCCACATCCGCGGCAAGCGTTCCGCGCTGTACGGGGACCAGCCGCCCGCGCGCCTCGCACAGGAGCGAAGCAGCCGGGTGGGTATCATCGCCATCGGCTCGTCCACGGGTGGTCCCACGGCGCTGCTGAACGTCCTCGCCCGTCTGCCGCAGGACCTGCACGTGCCGGTGGTCGTGGCGCAGCATATCGCCGAGGGATTCGTGCCCGGCCTGGCGTCGTGGCTCGACTCCGGCTCCAAGATCAGCGTGGTGCCCGCGGCCGATGGCGACGTCATGCGTCCGGGCGTAGCGTATATGGCCACGACGGGCAGCAACATGGAGGCGGACGGCATGACGCTTCGCTTCACCAAGCCCAAGGCCGGACAGCTGTACATCCCGTCGGCGGATACGCTGTTCGAGTCGGTCGCCACGAGTTTTCACGGACGGGCCATAGGTGTGCTGCTCACGGGCATGGGCGCCGATGGTGCGGCGGGGCTGAAGACCATGCATGACCGCGGGGCGCGGACCATCTGTCAGGACGAGCTCTCCAGCACGGTGTGGGGCATGCCCAAGGCCGCCATCGATCTCGGCGCCGCCGACATGGTGCTGCCGGTACACGAGATCGCGGGCGCGATCGAGGAGATCATGGCGGGTGCCTGAGTCGGCCGGCACGCCTATACTCGGTAGCATGCGAGAACGTCCTATCGGCATATTCGATTCCGGCCTCGGCGGCCTCACGGTCGCCCGGGAGATCATGCGCGTTCTTCCCGGCGAGAGCATCGTGTACCTGGGAGACACCGCGCGCTGTCCATATGGGCCGCGCCCGCAGCATGATGTGCGCGAGTTCGTGCTGCAGATCGGTCGATGGCTCTCGCTGCGCGACGTCAAGCTCATCGTCGTTGCCTGCAACACCGCGACCGCGGCGGGGCTTGCACTCGCGCAGCGTGTGTTCGACGTCCCCGTCGTGGGCGTTGTGGAACCAGGCGCACGCGCCGCGGTCAAGGCGACCGTCAACCGCCGGGTGGGCGTCATCGGTACCGTGGGTACGATCGAATCGGGTGCGTACAGCACCGCCGTGCGCACGCTCGATGCGGGCGTCACGGTGTTCTCAACGGCTGCGCCACGCTTCGTCGATCTGGTGGAGCAGGGGCTGCGCCTCGGCGATGACTCCCTCGAGGAGTGGCTCGCCCCGATGGGCGACGTCTACATCCGTTCATCGTTCTACGAGATGGCACGTGATTACCTCGATCCGCTCAAGCGCAGCGGCGTCGACACGCTCGTCCTGGGGTGCACGCACTACCCGCTGTTGCAGGCCCCGATCCAGCAGGTGATGGGCCCAAGGGTGCGGTTGATATCCTCCGCGGAGGAGACGGCCCGCGAGGTGTCCGACACGCTCACCGCTCGCGGGCATCGTGCCGACGGCATGGACCGTACCGAGCTGTTCGCCACCACCGGTGACGCGGCCGAGTTCGCTGGTCTGGGCGCTCGCATCCTGGGCCGGCAGCCTGAGCGTGTCGAGCATGTGGAACCGGCCGAGCTCGAGGTGCTCCTCGATAGCGGGCTGGCCGCAGCGCTTGCCGAGTTCGAGGCGGAGATCGCGTGAGACTCACGGTCCTCGGCAGCGGCGCATCGTATCCGGCGCCCGGGCGCGCGTGCGCGGGACACCTCGTGCAGGCGGGCAGCACCTCGGTGTTGCTCGACTGCGGCAACGGCGTGCTGTCGAACCTCGGCCGCGTGATCGACCCGGTCACCCTCGACGGGGTCATCGTCTCCCACGGTCACATCGACCATTTCGCCGACATCTTCGCGCTGCAGGCGGCGCTGCGGTACGCACCTGCCGGCCCCGTGCCGCCGGTGCCCGTGTGGCTCCCTGACGGACTGTTCGGCCGGATGCAGGCGCTCCTCGGTGAGAGGGGCGCGCGCGAGCTCGAGGAGGCCTTCCTGGTCCACGAGGTGGGCCCCGGTGCGCGGATCGAGGTGGGCGCGCTCTCGGTCGTGGCGCACCCGGTGGAGCACGCGATGGGTGCGTGCGCGTTCGCGATCGAGGCCGACGGTTCGCGGCTCTGCTACACGGGCGACACACGGTTGGGCGATGCCGTGCGCCGGGCGGCACGCGGCGCCGGCACCGTCCTCGCCGATGCCACGCTGCCCGAGGAGTTCGCGGGCCGCGCCCCGCACATGACGCCCGCCGAGGCCGGCATGCTCGCGGCCGATGCCGGGGCCACAACGCTCGTGCTCACCCATCTGTGGCCCACGGTCGATCGCGCACAGGCGCTTGCTGACGCCGGTTCGCACTTTGGCGGCCGTGTTATCGTGGCAGACGAGCTCACCGCTCTCGACATCGACTGAGGAGGAGACCGCCTGTGGGCCGAACGTCCGGCCGCGCGAACGACGCGCTGCGTCCCATCACGATCACTCGCCGCTACCTGCGGCATGCGCATGGATCATGCCTGTTCGAGCTCGGCGACACGAAGGTGCTCTGTGCCGCCACGTTCGCCGACTCAGCGCCCGGTTGGCGACGGGGGAGCGGACTCGGGTGGGTGACCGCGGAGTACTCGCTGCTGCCTGCCTCCACGCACACCCGCAGTCGCCGGGAGGTGAGCATGGGCGCGCCGAGCGGGCGCACACACGAGATCCAGCGACTCATCGGCCGCTCGCTCCGCACGGTGGTAGACATGCGCTCGATGGGCGGAGAGTGCACGCTCAACCTGGACTGCGATGTGATCCAGGCGGATGGCGGCACCCGCACGGCGGCCATCACCGGCGCGTACATCGCGATGGTGGACGCGTTCGCCACGTGGCGTGAGGCCGGACGCATCTCCGATATCCCGGTGCTCGACAACGTGGCCGCGACCTCGGTAGGCGTGGTGGACGGCGTGGCCCGTCTGGACCTTGAGTACAGCGAGGACAGCATCGCCGAGGTTGACATGAACGTGGTGTGCGATGGCAAGGGGCGCTTCATCGAGGTGCAGGGCACCGGTGAGCGCACGCCGTTCGATCGCGCGCGACTCGATGCGCTGCTCGATCTTGCTGCGCTCGGCATCGAGAGGCTCGTCGCGATCCAGCGTGAGGTCATCACCGGCGACATCGAGGTCTACAAGGACGGTGCCTGAGATGCGCCGGATCATCGTTGCCACAGGCAACCGGGGCAAGCTCGATGAGATCCGCTCCGCACTGGACTTCCCGGGCTGGGAGTTCGTGACGGCAGCCGATCTGGGTGCCGACGGGCTCGAGGTCGAAGAGACCGGCGAGACGTTCCTCGACAACGCCCGCCTCAAAGCACGCGCGTACCACGAGGCGTTCGGTCTGGCCGCGCTTGCTGACGACAGCGGTCTGGAGGTCGACGAGCTTGGCGGGGAGCCCGGCGTGTACTCGTCGCGCTACGCCGGCGATACCGCCACCGACGCGGACAACAACGAGAAGCTGCTCGCCGCGCTCGCCGATGTCCCGCACGAGCGCAGGACCGCGCGCTTCCGGAGCGTCATCGTGCTGGTTGGCGAAGACGGCTCCGAGACGATCGCCGATGGGGCGTGCGAGGGCTCGATCGGGTTCGAGCCGCGCGGCACCGGCGGCTTCGGCTACGACCCGCTGTTCCTGCCCGATGCGGTGCCCGGCCGCGCCATGGCCGAGCTCTCGCTCGGCGAGAAGAACGCGATCAGCCATCGCGGCGCCGCGCTGCGGGCACTGCACGTGAAGTTGGAGGCGTAGCCGGCGGTAGGCAGGCGCTGCGCCAGCCCCATTCGCCTTACACGAGCCCGCTTCGCGGTTCGTGTAAGGCAAATGGGGGCAGCACCACCCAGCGCCGACATCAGTAGTCTGCCTTGCGGGCACCCGAGATGTCACGCAGCACTCTCGTGAAGCCC
>JALHJB010000028.1 GCA_022839745.1 Actinomycetes bacterium | reverse complement strand
TCATCGGCCCCATCGCCATGGAGGAGGGTCTGCGCTTCGCCATCCGCGAGGGCGGCCGCACCGTTGGCTCGGGCCGTGTGACCAGCATCATCAAGTAGGTCTTTGCCCCACAAGAAACGAGACGGGGCCTGGCTCCTGGCCAGGCCCCGTTTTCGCCGCTCACGTCCGGTGTCGGTTTTTGACAGTGTCCGTGGGCGGGTGTTAGATTACGCTACCGTGCGGCCGGTAGCCGGAGACTCCGGCGCATGGTCGTGAGGAGGAACGATGAGAACGCTCGTCACGCTGGCATGCACTGAGTGCAAGCGGCGCAACTACACCACGAACAAGAACAAGCAGAACAACCCGGAGCGCATCGAGTACAAGAAGTACTGCAAGTGGTGCCAGACCCACACGCTCCACAAGGAGACCCGCTAGCCGGGTCGGTTGACATCGCGCGATACGCGCGGAACAGGGCAGTAGCTCCAACGGTAGAGCGCCGGTCTCCAAAACCGGATGTTGGGGGTTCGAATCCCTCCTGCCCTGCCAGATACCGATCGGTCGCCTCGGCGGCATGAGATACCGGTCCCGCATCGGCGGGGCGGAAGAGGTGTGAAGCGAATGACCCAGGGCAACAAGAGCGCCGAGAGGCCCGGTGTGTTCAAGCGGCTCGGCAAGTACTTCAAAGACGTGCGGACCGAGCTGCGCCGCGTCATCTGGCCGACCCGCCAGGAAGTCATCAGTTCCAGCGGCATCGTTGTCGCAACGCTGATCTTCTTCGTGCTCTTCACGCTGGTCATCGACGGCATCTCGTCGTTTGTGTTCATCGACATCTTCGCGGGAATCGGCAGGTAGGACGATATGGCGAAGAAGTGGTACGTCATCCACACCTACTCAGGTTACGAGAACAAGGTAGCTACCAACCTGCGGCACCGCATCGAGTCGATGGGCGTGCAGGACAAGATCTTCGACGTGCTCATCCCCAAGGAGACGGTCACCGATCTCAAGAGCGGCGGCCGCAAGGTCACGAGCGAGAAGAAGGTCTTCCCCGGTTACATCCTGGTGCAGATGGAGCTCGATGACGACTCCTGGTATGTCGTCCGCAACACGCCTGGCGTGACCGGGTTCGTCGGCGCACAGGCCAAGCCTGTGCCGCTATCGCGCGCGGAAGTCGAGCGGATCAAGGGCCGGGTCGCGGCGTCCGCGAAGCCGCGCACCATGACCGACTTCACCGATGGGATGCCGGTGAAGGTGACCTCCGGGCCTCTTGAGGACTTCGACGGCGTGATCGCCGAGGTCAACGCCGACCAGGGCAAGCTGAAGGTCATGGTCTCGATCTTCGGCCGCGAGACACCTGTCGAGCTCAGTTTCGATCAGGTCGCAAAGTTGTAGATACGCGACGCGCATCGTGCTGGCGGTGGATGCATCCGCCGGGCTTCTCGCGAGGCGCGCGCTTGGTTGGATGGGCATGTGAGCGGCGCCAGAGCGCCGAGGAGTGAGGACGGATCAGAATGGCGAAGAAAGTCGTCGGATTCATCAAGCTGCAGATCCCGGGCGGCCAGGCCAATCCTGCGCCTCCGGTCGGACCGGCTCTCGGTCAGCACCAGGTCAACATCATGCAGTTCTGCCAGGCGTTCAACGCCGACACGCAGGACAAGATGGGCACGATCATCCCTGTGGAGATCACCGTCTACGAGGATCGTTCGTTCACCTACATCCTCAAGACCCCGCCGGCTGCCGTGCTGCTCAAGCAGGCCGTCGGCATCGAGTCGGGCTCGGCCGTGCCGAACCGCACGAAGGTCGCGACGATCACCGAGGCGCAGCTTCGCGAGATCGCCGAGACCAAGATGCCCGACCTCAATGCGAACGACGTCGATGCCGCGATGAAGATCATCGCCGGAACCGCGCGTTCAATGGGCATCACTGTCGAGGGATAGTGGCTTTGCCGGCTGTCTCGGCCGGTCACGCTGAAGCACCGGCCGGACTCCGGCCACGATGTGGGAGGGCCCTCGCAGCCCGCTGACCACGAGGAGGAACCATGAAGCGAGGTAAGAAGTTCGAGGCGGCCGCAGGCGCCGTCGATCGTGATCGTCTGTATACGCCGCTCGAGGCCATTCGCCTCGCGAAGGAAGTGGCCCCAGCCAAGTTCGATGAGACCGTCGAGGTGCACTTCCGTCTCGGGATCGATACGCGTCAGGCCGATCAGCAGGTGCGTGGCAGCGTCTCGCTCCCGCAGGGCACCGGCAAGACCGTTCGTGTCGCTGTGTTCGCCCAGGGTGAGAAGGCCAAGGAGGCCGAAGAGGCCGGTGCTGACGTTGTCGGTGCCGACGATCTGGTCGAGCGCATCTCGGGTGGATTCCTGGACTTCGACGCAACCGTGGCGACCCCGGACATGATGGCCAAGGTCGGTCGTCTCGGTAAGATCCTCGGCACCCGCGGCCTCATGCCGAACCCGAAGCTTGGCACCGTCACCATGGATGTGGCGCGCGTGGTCAAGGAGCTGAAGGCCGGCCGCGTGGAGTACCGCGCCGACAAGTATGGCATCGCGCATGTAGGCATCGGTAAGAAATCGTTCACGCCTGAAGCGCTTGTTGAGAACTACGCCGCGCTGCTGGACGAGATCCTTCGTGCGAAGCCGTCGTCCTCGAAGGGGCGTTACATCAAGTCGATCACCGTATCGACCACGATGGGTCCTGGGATCAAGGTCGATCCGCTCAAGACGCGCAACCTGCTCGAGGAAGCCTAGTCCTTCTGAGGGCTTGTACTATCGGGCGGATGCGTGGATAATCACGTCCGCTCGTCATTGAAAACGCACGCACGCACGCTGCCGTAGACAGCAGGTACCCGGAGGCATCCGGGTCGAAAGGGACCGGGCCTGGTCCCGCCAGCCGAGGTGGAGCGACCCTGAAACGTCTGACGCATCGGCGTCTTCGTCACGTGGCCTCCGCACTCACCGGCGGGGGCCACGTCGCATTTCGGATCACGTTTCCGACACCGCGACCGCAGCCCGCAGGCGTGGTCGCGTGCCGGAAGGGAGGTGAGTGTATGCCGACGAACGAGAAGCAGCAGCAGGTGGCCGAGATCAAGGAGCGCCTCACGGGCTCCGCGGGTGTGATCATGGCTGACTACCGTGGTCTGACGGTGAAAGAGATGCGTGGTCTGAGGACCGCGCTCCGTGACAGCGGTGCCGTTGTCACGGTGTACAAGAATTCGCTTGCCCAGATCGCGATCAGCGAGCTGGAACTGCCGAACATGGACCAGTTCCTGGAGGGCCCGACCGTCTTCGTCTTCACTCCCGAAGACCCGGTCGCGACCGCCAAGAGCCTCCTTGGGTTCGCCAAGGAGCACAAGGTGTTCAGCTTCAAGGGTGGTCTCATCGACGGACAGGTGGTGGATGCGGAGGCGGTCAAGGCGATCGCGTCGCTCCCGTCCCGCGACGAGCTCATCGCGAAGCTCATGGGCACGATGCTCAACCCGCTTCGCAACTTCATGGCGATGGCCAACGCTCCGGTCGGCGCGTTCGCGCGTGCCGTCCAGGCTGTGGCAGACCAGAAGGCCGCCGCATAGGCGTACATGGAACACGATATGCGGACCGGCGATAGGTCGCCCGGTCCCGGACAACAGAAGGAGAACGAAGAAATGGCTGATCTCAAGCGCGAAGATATCCTCGAGTGGGTCAAGGCGGCTCCGGCCCTCGAGCTCGCCGAGCTCGTCAAGGAGATGGAAGAGGTCTTTGGTGTCTCGGCCGCCGCACCGGTCGCCGTTGCCGCCGCTCCGGCCGCCGGCGAGGCTGCCGCTGTGGAGGAGAAGGACAGCTTTGACGTTGTCATCACGTCCGCTGGTGGCACCAAGATCCAGGTCATCAAGGTCGTCCGCGAGCTTGACGCCAGCCTGGGCCTGAAGGAGGCCAAGGACCTGGTGGACTCCGCTCCCAAGGCCGTGCTGACCGGTGTCAACAAGGAGAAGGCCGAGGAGGCCAAGGCCAAGCTCGAAGAGGCCGGCGCAAGCGTCGAGGTCAAGTAACACCGGCCATTCCCGGGTGCCTTTTCGGACCCGAATGGTTCGTGGCCGGTGGCGCGGATGCGTCACCGGCCACAACACACGATCAGTGTCAAGCAAGAGTTGACCGGGGGTGGACCCTTCGGTAAACTGAACGTTTGCGACTCTCAGTACGCCGCTCGGGTATAAGGAGGAATCACCTGGTGCCGCGCGAAGCAGGTTCCCCCGCTCCCGCTGGCTCTCGCCAGCGACGCTCATTCGCAAAGATTCCGGAGATCTTGGATGTCCCGAATCTTATCGCGATCCAGACCGACAGTTTCAAGTGGTTCCTCGAAGAGGGACTGTACGAGACGTTCCAGGACATATCTCCGATCAGTGACTTCACCGATACGCTCGCCGTTGAGTTCGGCGCGTACGAGTTCGGTGACGCCAAGTACTCCGTCGAGGAGTGCAAGGAGAAGGACATGTCCTACCAGGCGCCCTTGTTCGTCGAGGTGCGCTTCATCAACAAAGAGACCGGTGAGATGAAGGAGCAGCAGGTCTTCATGGGCGACTTCCCGCTCATGACCGACCGAGGCACCTTCGTGATCAACGGCACTGAGCGTGTCGTGGTCTCGCAGCTGGTCCGTTCGCCGGGTGCCTACTTCAAGTGGGACATCCGCAACAACAAGAGCTACGCGGTGGGTTCGGTCATCCCGAGCCGTGGCGCGTGGCTCGAGTTCGAGATCGGCCGCCCGTGGTTCTCATGGGTGGCTTCCGGCCGTCCGATGGAGGCCGACAAGCAGTTCGGCGAGGCATATGTGCGCGTCGACCGCAAGCGCAAGGTCCCCGCTACCGTGCTCATCCGCGCGCTCGGCGTCGCCGAGACCGAGGAAGAGATGCTTGAGGTCCTCGGTGACAGCTTCGTGGTGCGCCGCACCCTTGAGCGCGATCACACTACCACCCGCGAAGAGGCGCTCATCGAGCTGTACAAGCGCCTGCGTCCGGGCGAGCCGGCCAACGTCGAGTCCGCGCGCTCGCTGCTCGACGGGCTGTTCTTCAACCCGCAGCGCTACGACCTCGGCAAGGTCGGCCGCTTCATGCTCAACCGCAAGCTGCGCCTCGGCGTGCCGGAGGAGATCCACACGCTCACGAACGAGGACGTCGTGGGCATGCTGAAGTTCCTCTTCGGCCTGTGGGAGCAGGACTACCGCGAGCATGCCACGGAAGACGTGCTGGCCACCCTGCGTGCCAAGTACGACAGCATCCGCCTGGGCGCGGATGACCGGCTGTACGAGGTGGACGACATCGACCACTTCGGCAACCGCCGCATCCGCAGCGTGGGCGAGCTCATCCAGAACCAGTTCCGCATCGGCCTCGCCCGCATGGAGCGCGTGGTCCGCGAGCGCATGACCACGCAGGACGTGGAGCAGATCACGCCGCAGTCGCTGATCAACATCCGCCCCATCGTGGCGAGCATCAAAGAGTTCTTCGGGTCCTCGCAGCTCTCGCAGTTCATGGACCAGACGAACCCGCTTTCGGGCATCACGCACAAGCGCCGCCTGAACGCGCTCGGCCCCGGCGGCCTGTCCCGCGAGCGTGCGGGCTTCGAGGTGCGAGACGTGCACCCGTCGCACTACGGCCGCATGTGTCCGATCGAGACGCCTGAAGGCCCCAACATCGGCCTCATCGGCTCGCTCGCGACATTCGCCCGTATCAATGACTACGGTTTCATCGAGACGCCGTATCGCACGGTCGTGAACGGGCGAGTCACCGAGGAGATCGTGTATCTCACTGCTGATGCCGAAGAGGCGTACATCATCGCGCAGGCGGCTGAGCCGATCGATCCCAAGACCGGCCGGTTTCTGAACGAGCGAGTCCTCTGCCTGACGAAGGGCGGTAACCCGGAGGACGTGGAGCCCGAGCGCGTCGATCTGATGGACGTTTCGGCCCGGCAGATCGTGTCGGTCGCCACGGCGCTCATCCCGTTCCTCGAGCATGACGACGCGAACCGCGCCCTCATGGGCTCGAACATGCAGCGTCAGGCGGTGCCGTTGCTCACGCCGTCGGCCCCGCTGATCGGCACGGGCATGGAGTATCGCTCGGCGGTCGACACGGGCGAGATCCTTATCGCCAAGCACGCCGGCACCGTGACCTTCGTCGATAGCACGCGTATCGAGATCACCACCAAAGACGGTGTCGACACGTACACACTGCCGAAGTTCATGCGCTCCAACCAGGGAACGTGCATCAACCACCGCCCGCTCGTGGCCGCCGGTGAGCAGGTCGCCGAGGGCCAGGTACTGGCCGACGGCCCCTCCACCGAGGCCGGCGAGCTTGCGCTCGGCCAGAACCTGCTCGTGGCGTTCATGCCATGGGAGGGCTACAACTACGAGGACGCGATCATCCTCTCCGAACGCGTGGTGCGCGATGACCTGCTCACCTCGATCCACATCGAGGAGTACGAGGTCGAGGCACGCGACACCAAGCTTGGACCCGAGGAGATCACCCGCGAGATCCCCAACGTCGGTGAAGACATCCTCGCCAACCTCGACGAGGACGGCATCATCCGTATCGGTGCCGAGGTGTTCCCCGGCGACGTGCTCGTGGGCAAGGTCACCCCGAAGGGCGAGACCGAGCTCACCGCCGAAGAGCGCCTGCTGCGCGCTATCTTCGGCGAGAAGGCCCGCGAAGTGCGCGACACGTCGCTCAAGGTGCCGCACGGCGAGACCGGTCGCGTGATCGCGGTCCACAAGATGAGCCGCGACAAAGGTGACGATCTGAACCCGGGCGTGAACGAGCTCGTACGTGTGTACGTTGCCCAGAAGCGCAAGATCCAGGAAGGTGACAAGCTTGCCGGCCGTCACGGCAACAAGGGCGTCATCTCCAAGATCCTGCCCGTTGAGGACATGCCCTTCCTTGCGGACGGCACGTCGGTCGACATCATCCTCAACCCGCTCGGTGTGCCAAGCCGAATGAACATCGGGCAGCTGCTCGAGACGCACCTCGGCTGGGCGGCACGTGTCGGCTGGAGCGACGACGCGAAGCAGTCGGAGCCGGTGGCTGGCCCGATCCACATCGCCACACCGGTGTTCGACGGGGCCAAGGAGCATGAGATCTCCGAGACGCTCGTGAAGGCCGACCGCAACCTCAAGCTGCAGGCCAAGGCTCGCTACGGCCAGCACGTCTACGAGCCTGTCGTTCCCACGATCAACGCCGAGGGCAAGACGCAGTTGTTCGACGGTCGCACCGGTGAGCCGTTCCGTCAGCCGGTGACCATCGGCATGATCTACATCCTGAAGCTCCTGCACCTGGTCGACGACAAGATCCACGCTCGCTCGACCGGTCCGTACTCTCTTATCACCCAGCAGCCGCTCGGTGGTAAGGCGCAGTTCGGTGGTCAGCGCTTCGGTGAGATGGAAGTGTGGGCCCTCTACGCGTACGGCGCCGCCTATGTGCTGCAGGAGATCCTCACGATCAAGTCCGACGACGTGCTCGGGCGTGTGAAGGCGTACGAAGCGATCGTGAAGGGCGAGAACATCCCCGAGCCTGGTATCCCGGAGAGCTTCAAGGTCCTCGTCAAGGAGATGCAGTCGCTCTGCCTTGACGTTGAGATCGTCTCGGAGACGGGCGAGGAGATCGAGCTCAAGGAGGACGAGGACGACGTGTTCCGTACCGCCGAGGAGCTTGGTCTGGACCTCACGGGCATGGAGGAGCCACCGCGCTCCGGTGACCGCGGGGCCCTCGACGAGGGCGAGGGTCTGGATGACCTCGACACCTCTGAGATCGACCTGTCGCTCGAGTTCAATGGAGACGATGACGCCGCCCTTGGTGGCGGCGAGTAAGGGCCCGGTCGGGACGAACGGGTAGGCGCCCACACCCCACGGGCGCTCACCGGATGGAGGAATGAACGTTGCTCGACGTCGACGTCAACAACTTCGATAAGCTCCGCATCGGGCTTGCCAGCTCGGAGCAGATACGTCAGTGGTCACGCGGCGAAGTGAAGAAGCCTGAGACCATCAACTACCGCACGCTCAAGCCTGAGAAGGACGGCCTGTTCTGCGAGAAGATCTTCGGTCCTACCAAGGACTGGGAGTGCTTCTGCGGCAAGTACAAGCGTGTCCGCTTCAAAGGCATCATATGCGAGCGCTGTGGTGTCGAGGTCACGCGCGCCAAGGTCCGCCGTGAGCGCATGGGCCATATCGAGCTCGCCGCGCCGGTCTCGCATATCTGGTACTTCAAGGGTGTGCCGAGCCGCATGGGCTACCTTCTCGACATCGCCCCGCGCGACCTGGAGAAGGTGCTCTACTTCGCGTCCTCGATCATCACCTCGGTGAACGATGAGGACCGCGAGGCGGATCTCGACATGCTCCGCGACGAGCTCGAGGCCGATCTTCAGGCGCTCGAGAGCGAGGTGCTCGAGGAAAAGGAGCAGATCATCGCCGAGCGCGACCGCCTCATCGCGGTCGCCAAGGGCGAACTTGAGCCTGAGGAGGGGGAGTCCTTCGACGAGGAGGTCGATCCCGCCGATCGCATCAAGAAGCTCGAGGCCGAGACGCGCCGTGACATCAAGGACCTGGAGGAGGAGCTTGAGGAGCGGCGCGAACTGCTTCGCGAGGCATTCGACCGCTTCCAGAAGCTTGCGGTCAAGGACCTCATCAACGACGAGACGCTCTATCGCGAGATGAAGCTCCGCTATGGCGACTACTTCCGCGGCGGCATGGGTGCCGAGGCGATCCAGGACCTCCTCAGGCAGATCGACATGCAGGCGCTCTCTGATGAGCTCAAGCAGCAGATCGATGAGGGCAAGGGCCAGAAGAAGCAGAAGGCCATCAAGCGCCTCAAGGTGGTCTCGGCGTTCCTTCATTCGGAGAACCGCGCCGAGTGGATGATCCTCGAGGCGATCCCGGTCATCCCGCCGGATCTGCGCCCGATGGTGCAGCTCGACGGCGGCCGCTTCGCGACCTCCGACCTGAACGACCTGTACCGCAGGGTCATCAACCGCAACAACCGCCTGAAGAGGCTGCTCGATCTCGGAGCTCCCGAGATCATCGTCAACAACGAGAAGCGCATGCTGCAGGAGGCCGTGGACGCGCTCTTCGACAACGGCCGTCGTGGCCGCCCCGTCACGGGCCCGGGTAACCGTCCGCTGAAGTCCATCAGCGACATGCTCAAGGGCAAGCAGGGCCGCTTCCGCCAGAACCTGCTCGGCAAGCGTGTCGACTACTCCGGCCGTTCGGTCATCGTGGTCGGTCCGGAGCTCAAGCTCCACCAGTGCGGCCTGCCTAAGGTCATGGCGCTCGAGCTGTTCAAGCCGTTCGTCATGAAGCGCCTTGTGGACATGGAGTATGCGCAGAACATCAAGAGCGCCAAGCGTATGGTCGACCGCGGTCGCGATATCGTGTGGGACGTGCTCGAGGAGGTCATCTCCGACCACCCCGTGCTGCTCAACCGCGCCCCCACCCTGCACCGCCTCGGCATCCAGGCGTTCGAGCCGATCCTCGTCGAGGGCAAGGCCATCCGCCTGCATCCGCTCGTGTGCACCGCGTTCAACGCGGACTTCGACGGCGACCAGATGGCCGTCCACTTGCCGCTCTCAGCGGAGGCGCAGGCCGAGGCCCGCACGCTTATGCTTTCCACCAACAACATCAAGAGTCCGGCCCATGGCCGACCGCTCACCGTCCCCTCGCAGGACATGGTCATCGGTCTGTACTATCTCACCACGGTTCGCGAGGGTGCCGCCGGCGAGGGCCGCGTGTTCGCGAGCTTCGACGATGCGCAGCTTGCCTATGACAGCCGTGCCGACCTCGATCTGCAGGCGGTCGTCAGCGTGCGGCTGGCCCGCGACATCGTCGTTGAGACGGCGGCCGGAGTGTTCGAGGAGAAGGCCGCTGGCGAGCGAATCGAGACCACGGTCGGGCGCATCACGTTCAACCGTTCTCTACCGGGTGACTACCCCTTCATCAACCATGAGGTCGACAAGAAGGGGATCTCGCGCATCGTGGAGGACTGCTCGGTCGTCTACTCCACCACCCAGATGGGCGCCATCCTCGACGAGGTGAAGCGTCTTGGCTTCCACTATGCCACCCGCGCCGGTGTGACTGTCGGCGTCTACGATGCCGTGGTCCCGGAGGCGAAGCCGGAGATCATCGAGCGCTCCGAGGCGGAGGTCGAGAAGATCGAGCAGCAGTACGATCGTGGGTTGATCACCAAAGAAGAGCGGCACCGTCAGATCGTCGACGTGTGGACCCGTGCGACTGACGAGGTCGGAGACGCGATGGCGGCCGGCTTCGACAAGTTCAACCCGATCTACATGATGGCTCACTCGGGTGCCCGGGGTAACATCAAGCAGGTCCGTCAGCTGGCCGGCATGCGTGGCCTTATGGCCAACCCGAAGGGCGAGATCCTCGACCGCCCGATCAAGGCCAACTTCCGAGAGGGTCTCTCGGTGCTTGAGTACTTCATCTCCACTCACGGTGCTCGCAAGGGTCTGGCCGACACAGCGCTCCGTACTGCCGACTCCGGATACCTTACCCGCCGTCTGGTCGATGTCGCACAGGATGTCATCGTGCGTGAAGGCGACTGCGGAACCGATGAGGCGATGGAGTTCCGCGTGGCAGACGACAAGGGTCAGGTCGACCATGATCTTGTGGGGCGCTGCCTGCTCGAGCCGGCCGTGGACCCCAAGACCGGCGAGGTCCTGATCGACGCCGGCGACTACATCAAGAACGACAAGGACCTGCAGCGGCTGGTCGATGCCGGCGTGGAGATCATCCTCGCCCGCACGGTCATGACGTGCCGTGCGACCCATGGCATCTGCCAGAAGTGCTACGGCTACGATCTCGCCGCCGGGCGTCCCGTCGACATCGGCACCGCGGTCGGCATCATCGCCGCCCAGTCGATCGGTGAGCCGGGCACCCAGCTGACGATGCGGACCTTCCATACCGGTGGTGTCGCAGGCGAAGACATCACCCACGGTCTCCCCCGTGTCACCGAGCTCTTCGAGGCCCGCAAGCCGAAGGGCCAGGCGCAGCTTTCCGAGATCAGCGGCACGCTCGCGATCGAGGAGGGCGACAAGACGCGCACGCTCACGGTCACGGCTGAGGACGGCAAGGAGAAGGTCTACACCATCTCTCGCCGCGCTCGCCTGCGTCCTGGCATCGCTGACGGCGCGACCATCGAGGCGGGGACGCAGCTGACCGAGGGTTCGGTCAACCCGCACGACCTGCTGGTCTTGCGTGGGCCTAAGGCCGTTCTTGCGTACATCGTGCGCGAGGTCCAGGAGGTGTACGCCAGCCAGGGCGTCGATATCAACGACAAGCACATCGAAGTGATCGCGCGACAGATGATGCGCAAGATCACCGTGCTCGAGGCCGGAGACACGACGTTCCTGCCCGGCCAGCTTGTGGACCGCCTGTCGTTCGAGACCGAGAACGAGCGTGTCATCGCCGAAGGCGGCGAACCCGCTGTCGGTTCTTCGGTGCTGCTCGGTATCACGAAGGCGTCGCTTGCGACCGACAGCTTCCTGTCGGCAGCCTCCTTCCAGGAGACCACGCGCGTGCTCACCGACGCGGCTATCGCCGGCAAGTCCGACGAGCTGCTCGGCCTGAAGGAGAACGTCATCATCGGCAAGCTCATCCCCGCGGCCACTGGCATGAAGCGGTACCGTTCGGTCAAGCTCACCTACCGTGGTCAGTCCGCTGAGTGGAACGCCGAGCAGGGTGGCGGACCGCTGCCGCAGTTCGCCCCTGACGAGCTGCTCGAGCTCGAGGCGATGCTCCCGGGTCCGGCCCTCGATGAGGGTGGCCTCACCGAAGAGGAGACCGCCGCGCTGTTCGCGGACTTCGATCTCGACGCCACCGATGAGGTCATCGACGTCAGCGGCTTCGAGGGCGTGGTCTTCGATCCCAACGAGCCCGCTCCGGCAACCTCCGACGAGCCTGAGGTCCGCCTCTGCGAGGCGACGTTCGGCGACGGTGCGCCGTGCACCCATCCGGCCAAAGAGGGCTCGCGCTACTGTGGCGTGCATGCCAAGCTCGCGGATTCGGACGGTCTGTGCCGTGCGTTCCGCGTGGATGGCACTCCGTGCCCCAACAAGGCGAAGGACGGTCACTTCTGTGGCGTTCACGCCAAGCTCGAGGCGCAGGGCTCGGACGCCTGAGACTGCTTTGCCGGCCCCGGGGTCGCTCAGATCCCGGGGCCGGAGCGTGTCGGCTTCCGGTCCGGCAAGCAAGGGGAGCTAGATACGCCCGGGTGCGTGGTTTGACACGCCCCAGGTAGCTTGTTAGAGTTACGCGTTGCGACTACGCTCGGCGCCAAGGAACGGGCGCCGTGACATAGAGCTCGATTGTGATCGAACGAAGGAGATGAGTAGTGCCCACCATCAACCAGCTGGTGCGCAAGGGCCGCGTTCAGGCCGTCGACAAGAGCAAGACGCCCGCGCTCAAGGGCAACCCCCAGAAGCGCGGCGTATGCACTCGCGTGTACACCACCACGCCCAAGAAGCCGAACTCCGCACTCCGTAAGGTCGCCCGTGTCCGTCTGGTCAACCAGATGGAGGTCACGGCGTACATCCCCGGCATCGGCCACAACTTGCAGGAGCACTCGATCGTGCTCGTGCGTGGCGGCCGCGTGAAGGATCTTCCGGGTGTCCGCTACAAGATCATCCGTGGTGCTCTCGACGCCGCCGGCGTGAACAAGCGTGCCCAGGCCCGCTCGCGCTATGGCGTGAAGAAGCCCAAGTAGGTCCTGACGTCCCCCGGTCCGCCTGGATGACAGGTGGACGTGTCGTGTGAGTAGAGGAGTGAAGTATGCCAAGGCGTGCAGCCGCGCAGCGCCGTGAGGTGCTGCCGGATCCGGTCTATAACAACCGGCTGGTCACCCAGCTGATCAACAAGGTGCTGCTCGACGGTAAGAAGTCCGTCGCCGAGCGCATCGTCTACGGTGCGTTCGACATCGTCGAGCAGAAGATGGGCCAGGACCCGCTGTCGGTCTTCAAGAAGGCGATGGACAACGTGCGCCCGACGCTCGAGGTCAAGCCGAAGCGTGTCGGTGGCGCCACCTATCAGGTGCCGATCGAGGTCAACTCACGACGTTCGACCACGCTCGCGATCCGCTGGATCGTCGGGTTCTCGCGCAAGCGTCGCGAGAAGACGATGGCCGAGCGGCTCGCGTCCGAGATCATGGATGCGGCGAACGGTCTCGGCGCTTCGGTGAAGAAGCGCGAGGATCTGTACAAGATGGCCGAAAGCAACCGCGCATTCAGCCACTACCGTTGGTAGTAACGTAGCCGGACCGAGGAAGAGGACGAGTAGACTTCATGGCTTCAAAGAGGACATCACTCGCCAAGACCCGGAACATCGGGATCATGGCGCATATCGACGCCGGCAAGACCACGACGACCGAGCGCATCCTGTTCTACACAGGCAAGTCGCACAAGATCGGCGAGGTCCATGATGGCGCGGCTACGATGGACTGGATGGTGCAGGAGCAGGAGCGCGGCATCACGATCACGTCTGCCGCTACCACGTGCTTCTGGAAGGACCATCGCATCCAGATCATAGATACGCCCGGCCACGTGGACTTCACCGTCGAGGTCGAGCGCTCGCTTCGCGTGCTCGACGGTACCGTGGCTGTCTTCTGCGCCGTAGGTGGTGTCCAGCCTCAGTCCGAGACGGTGTGGCGCCAGGCCGATCGTTACGGCGTTCCGCGCATAGCGTATGTCAACAAGATGGATCGCACCGGTGCTGACTTCTTCAACGTCATCAAGATGATGAAGGACCGCCTCGACACTCGCCCGGTGCTTCTGCAGCTCCCGATCGGCGCCGAGGACAAGTTCAGCGGCATCATCGACCTCATCGAGATGAACGCGATCCACTTCAATGAGGACGACAAGGGGATCAACCCGACCGTCGAGGAGATCCCGGCAGACATGCGCGACGAGGCGGAACTGCACCGTCACGAGCTTGTCGAGGCTGCCGCCGAGTACGACGACGCGCTCCTCGAAAAGTTCCTCGGCGACGAGGAGATCAGCAAGGACGAGCTCAAGGCCGCCATCCGTAAGGCGACCATCGACTGCGCCGTCACTCCCGTGGTGTGCGGGGCGTCCTTCAAGAACAAGGGCGTCCAGGCACTGCTCGATGCCATCGTCGACTATCTGCCGTCACCGCTCGACATCCCGGCCGTCAAAGGTACGGATGTGCGTGACGGCTCGCCGATCACCCGCGAGGCATCCGACGATGCGCCGTTCGCGGCGCTGGCCTTCAAGGTCATGACCGACCCGTTCGTCGGGAAGCTCACCTACTTCCGTGTCTACTCCGGAACCATGGCATCCGGCTCGCACGTGCTCAATGCCACCAAGGGTCACAAGGAGCGCTTCGGCCGCCTGCTGCAGATGCACGCGAACCACCGTGAGGACGTCGACGCCGTCTACGCCGGCGACATCGTCGCGGCCGTGGGCCTGAAGAACACCACCACCGGCGACACGCTGTGCGCTGAAGACGCCGCCGTGCTGCTCGAGTCTATGGAGTTCCCGGATCCGGTCATCGACATCGCCATCGAGCCGAAGACCAAGGCCGAGCAGGAGAAGCTGGGAACCGCGCTCGCCAAGCTGTCCGAGGAGGACCCCACGTTCCGTGTCCGCACGGACGAGGAGACCGGCCAGACCATCATCGCCGGCATGGGCGAGCTGCACCTCGAGATCATCGTCGACCGCCTTCTGCGTGAGTTCAAGGTCGAGGCCAACGTGGGTAAGCCGCAGGTGGCGTACCGCGAGACCGCTGGCAAGGCGGTCACCGACGTCCACGGCAAGTTTGTACGCCAGACCGGTGGTCGAGGCCAGTACGGCCACGTGGTGCTGAACGTCACCCCGCAGCAGCCCGGCGACGGCTACGTCTTCGAGAACAAGATCGTCGGCGGTTCGATCCCCAAGGAGTACATCCCGTCTGTCGACAAGGGCATCCAGGAGGCCATCACCACCGGCGTGCTGGCGGGCTACCCCGTCGTGGACATCAAAGTCGAGCTTGTCGACGGTTCGTACCACGAGGTCGACTCCTCTGAGATGGCGTTCAAAATCGCCGGCTCGATGGGCATCAAAGAGGCGCTCCGCAAGTCCGCGCCGATCATCCTCGAGCCTGTGATGGCTGTCGAGGTCGACACGCCAGAGGAGTACATGGGCGACGTCATGGGCGACCTGTCGGGTCGCCGCGGGCACATCGAGGGCATAGAGCCGCGGGGCAACTCGCAGATCGTGCATGGCAAGGTGCCGCTGGCCAACATGTTCGGCTACGCGACCGACCTGCGCTCGCGCACACAGGGTCGTGCCGCCTACTCGATGCAGTTCAAGGCGTACGAGCCTGTACCGAAATCGATCGCTGAAGAGATCGTCGCCAAGTCCGGCGTCGCTCCGCAGGGGTAGGGGAAGCACTCATGGCCAAGCAGAAGTTCGAGCGCACCAAGCCCCATATGAATATCGGCACCATCGGTCACGTCGACCACGGCAAGACCACGCTCACCGCTGCCATCACGAAGTGTCGTGCGGCAAAGGGCATGGCGGACTTCACGCCGTTCGACAAGATCGACAAGGCACCCGAGGAGCGCGAGCGCGGTATCACCATCGCGATCGCCCACGTCGAGTACCAGTCCGACAAGCGCCACTACGCGCACGTCGACTGCCCGGGCCACGCTGACTACGTCAAGAACATGATCACCGGTGCCGCGCAGATGGACGGCGCGATCCTCGTCATCGCCGCCACCGACGGCCCCATGGCCCAGACCCGCGAGCAC
>JALHJB010000051.1 GCA_022839745.1 Actinomycetes bacterium | reverse complement strand
GTACGTGATGCAATCGCAGGAACTGTACGAGCGCCAACAGGCCGATCGCGAACGACAGGCACTCGCTCGCCGTGCAGCCAAACACAATCTGGTACTCCTAGACCCGGCTACAGGAGTGGTGCTTTCTTAGGAGCGCAGCGAAGCGATCCCGAACGGCTCACGCCGATCGGCATATCGGTATCGCCAGATGAGATGTCCGAAAGCCCTCGGGATTGTCCGGTACGGATCCGTATGGACTTCGCTTCGCTCGCAATGACGTGTGAGCGCCGCGGCGGAGCGGCCTGAAAGGTCGCCAGTGTTCAGCCCGGCCTGCAGGGCCGGGTATGCCGCGTCGCATCCCATCACCACGAACGCCCTGCACACCCCACGTCATCGCGAGCGCAGCGATGCGATCCCGAACAGCTCACGCCGATCGGCATATCGGTATCGCCAGATGAGATATCCGAAAGCCCTCGGGATTGCTTCGCTTCGCTCGCAATGACGTATGGGCTCCGCGGCGAAGCGGCCTGAAGGGCCGCCAGTGTTCAGCCCGGCCTACAGGGCCGGGTATGCCGCCTCGCGTCCCATCACCACGAACGCCCTGCACACACGTCATCGCGAGCGCAGCGAAGCGATCCCGAACAGCTCATGCACGCCATGCGCACCCCACGTCATCGCGAGTTCGGACGCGGCGTGGCCGCGGTGGGTGTGTAAGAAAGCGGGGTTGAGTAAGGTATGACGGATCATAGCGCGCGCCGTTGCAGTGATACCGTTACCCCTTTGGTGCCATGTGCCCGGTCGCGAGTGTGGTTCGACGGCGTATTGAGTGCGTGTTTGGTGAGACCCGGATTGTTGTACCGCGGTCATCCCGTTTAGGAGCGTTTGTGTACCTCCGCCGTCGGCACGGCGCGCGTCACCTCTTATCCCAGGAGCTTGAGATGAGCAGACCCGATGCGCGACAGACCCGGCGGCTGATCCGGGATGTGGCTGCCGGCCGAGGCAACCTGACGGTGACGAACCCGGATGTGGCCGGGATTGATGTGGGCTCCGAGACGCACGTTGTGGCGATCTCTCCGGACCTGGCCGAAGAGCCGATCCGCAGTTTCGGGTGCACGACACCGGAGCTGCGCGAGATGGCCGGTTGGCTCCAGGGGCATGGCGTCACGAGCGTCGCGCTGGAGGCCACCGGTGTGTACTGGGTGCCGATCCACGCGGTCCTTGAGGACGCCGGCCTGTCTGTGACGGTCTTTGACCCTCGCCAGGCCAAGCGGCGCAAGAAGACGGACGTGGCTGATGCGGAGTGGATCCGCACCCTGCACAGCTACGGTCTACTGCACCCGTGCTACGTCCCCGATCATGACATGTCTGCGCTGCGCACGTACGCTCGCCAGCGGGACACCATAGTGAACCGCGCGGCGGACGAGATACGTCGCATGCAGAAGGCCCTCGAGCAGATGAACATCCAGTTGGCGAAGGTTGTGTCGGACATCAGCGGCGTGACCGGGATGTCCATCATCCGGGCGATCGTGGCAGGGGAGCG
Source organism: Actinomycetes bacterium (assembly GCA_022839745.1). Classification (GTDB taxonomy): domain Bacteria; phylum Actinomycetota; class Coriobacteriia; order Anaerosomatales; family Anaerosomataceae; genus Anaerosoma. The sequence goes on along the minus strand of JALHJB010000051.1, from coordinate 762 downwards.
CGACCCGTACGCCCTGGCGGATCTGCGAGACCGCGGCTGCAAGGCGTCTCGTGATCGGATCGCCGACTCCCTGACCGGGAACTACCGGACCGAGCACGTCTTCGCGTTGACACAGGCATTGGCGACGTACGACCACTACCAGCGCCAGCTCATGGAGTGCGATCGCGCCATCGAAGAGCTCTGCCGCTCCATCTCGCGAGACGGCGATCAGCCGCCCAGCAGCCCCTTCGTCTCATCCTTCGTGCGCAGGTATCGGCGCAAGAGCCAGCCGCACTTCAACATGCGCGCCGAACTGAAGCGGCTCGTTGGAGTAGACCTGACACGGATTGAGGGCATCGACGCACTCACCGCCTTCAAGGTCATCTCCGAATGCGGTACCGATTTCGCGGCCTTTCCGACACGAGCCCAGTTCTGCTCGTGGCTCGGGCTCTGCCCCAACAACCGGATATCCGGCGGCAAGGTGCATCGCCGTCGAACCAATCCATCCGCCAACCGTGCGGCCACGGCACTCAGAATTGCCGCACAGAGCCTCCATCGCAGCGACTCGGCCATCGGCGCATTCCTCCGTCGCATGAGGGGCAAACTGGGACCGCCCAAGGCCATTACGGCCACCGCGCACAAGCTGGCACGCCTCATCTACGACCTCGTCACCAAGGGCGAGGAGTACGTGATGCAATCGCAGGAACTGTACGAGCGCCAACAGGCCGATCGCGAACGACAGGCACTCGCTCGCCGTGCAGCCAAACACAATCTGGTACTCCT